>NZ_VZAD01000014.1 GCF_009495355.1 Segatella copri | reverse complement strand
TATGATACTTCTATGATACTTCTTGTAAAATAAACGAAAAAGTATCATTCTTGTATTGTACAGTGTATCAGATATTTATAATGGTATCGAACTAAATAATGATACTATGATACTTTTTTCCGCAAAAAACATTTATGCGCAAGCAATTATTTTCAATACATCTTTCATGTTATTCAGCAGATAACTGATAGTCTTGTCTTCCATTTTTTGAGGAAAACCAAATCGAGCTTCGGGTTGGGCATCGAAGCCGCTTGCATTTTTTTAGAATATTCTTCTGCTGAAATATAATAAAGTGGCAAAGGCGTCGTTATATTAACAAAAGCAAGAACTTAACATATAATAAAACGCCTATGAAGCAATATTCTACTTCTGATGAAATGAGACCGTCGAGAAAGACTATCAATATGATCAAACAGATAGCCTACACTTATCGCGCTATCAAAATGAATGGACGTTATGAGGCGTTCTGCCTCAACTAAAATAAGAACAAAGAATGAAACCAATCATATCCCCATCTCTGTTGTCAGCCAACTTTATCGACCTGAGAAGCGACATAGAGATGATCAACAAGAGCGAAGCCGACTGGCTTCATCTCGACGTAATGGACGGAGTTTTCGTGCCCAATATCTCTTTTGGATTTCCTGTCATCGAGGCGGTGTCAAAGGTATGCACCAAGCCTCTCGACGTGCATTTCATGATTGTCCACCCAGAGCAGTACATAGAGCAGACTGCCAAGGCGGGCGCAATGATGATGAATGTGCACTACGAGGCATGCACCCACCTTCACCGTACCATACAGCAGATTCATGCCGCAGGAATGAAAGCCGGTGTAACGCTGAACCCATCCACACCTGTCTGCGTGCTCGAAGACATTATCTGCGATGTGGACATGGTGCTGCTGATGAGTGTGAATCCAGGCTTCGGCGGACAGCAGTTCATTGAGAACACCATAGGCAAGCTGGCACGACTGCGCCAACTCATCAAGTCATCCGGCTCGAAAGCACTGATAGAGATCGATGGTGGCGTGCAGGCAGAAACGGCTCCCCGCCTGATAGAGGCTGGTGCCGATATCTTAGTGAGTGGCAGTTATGTGTTCAAGAGCAAAGACCCTCTTGCCACCATCCACGGTCTTAAAACATTGTAATATTCGAGAAGACATCGTGCTCCTTAGCCATACGACGTAGGTTAAGGAGTGCGTAACGCATTCTGCCAAGACTGGTGTTGATGCTTACATTCGTAAGTTCGGCGATTTCCTTGAAGGACAACTGCTGGTAATAACGCATATACACCACCTCCCTCTGGGTAGGTGGCAGCAGGTTGACCATCTTCTTAACATCCGACATCACCTGTCCCCGCACGATAGTGTTCTCCGCATTATCGAAGACCACGTATTCGTCTCTTATCTTCGACATATCGTTGTCATCGGGAGTCTCCACGATGTTCTGCAATCTGTTGTCGCGATACATGTCCATCATCACATTGTGGGCTATGCGCATGCACCATGCTAAGAACTTGCCATTGGGCACATACTGGCGCTGCTGCAGTTTGGTAACCACCTTGACGAATGTCTCCTGAAAGACATCATTCGCCTTTTCCTGGTCGTGAACCACAAACATGATGTAGCCGAACAGTTTCACCTCGTTGCGAGACAATAACAAATCGAATGCCCGATTGTCGCCCTCGACATAAGCCAAGGCGAGTTGCTCATCGGTCATTTCTTCGAGTTTTCTCATTTTTCTAACCTCTTTAGTTTCTTCAAGTAGAAATCTTAATCTATAGGCTATTTGTTTTTATTGTGTTAGGAATGTTAAAAATCACTGCAAAGATAGTACTTTTATCAAAAACCACCAAACAAGAAGACTTTTTTATTATCTTTCACACTATTTTTTAACAATTAGTGGCTGAGGAGAGGAAGGGTTCTATTAAGGAGTTATGATGAAGTAATCATGAATGTTAGCAGCGTCATTATCTGATTATTTCTCGGATTTGAGTATTTTACCATAAATTATTTCTCGGATTTAAATATTTTATCACAAATTATTTCTCGGATTTAAATATTTTCATTATATTTGCGGCTGTTATTCAATTGATTACGATTATGACAGAATACATATCAAGAAATATAGACTCAGAACTCACCGCATGGAAAGAAGATTCCATGCGGAAACCACTGTTGCTTCGTGGTGCCCGACAGGTGGGGAAATCATCAGCTGTCAAAAATTTCGGGACACAATTCAGGTATTTCGCAGAAGTAAACTTTGAACGCAACAAGGCAATAAAAACCTTCTTCCAAGGTGATATTGACGTACGATTGATTGCTAAAAAAATCAGCAGTTATATCAATGTTCCAATAGAAGCTGGCAAAACGCTCCTCTTCCTGGACGAAATACAAGAATGCCCAGAAGCTATCATGGCACTGCGCTTTTTCAAGGAAGATTATCCAGAGCTACATGTCATTGCCGCTGGTTCACTTCTTGAATTTACACTTCAGGAACTCCCAACTTTCGGAGTAGGAAGAATACATTCTCTCTTCATGTATCCAATGACCTTCGATGAATTCCTGCATGCCAACCACGAAGAAGCCCTCATCCAACTCCGAAATGAAGCATACGGGAACCTATCTATAGAACAAGCTTTCCATGACAAACTCGTGGAATACTTTCGTACCTATCTGCTTGTTGGAGGCATGCCGGAATCTGTACTTGCATGGATTAAGACACACGATTTCAACCGATGCAGAAACATCCAGGAAGACATCATACTGACATACGAAGATGATTTCAGTAAGTATAAAAAGAGAGTCAATCCAGACTTACTGCGAACAACGATGCGTGGCATCTGCCACCAGGCTGGAGAAAAGTTGACCTACAAACAAATATCAGCAGACTATCAGAGTTCACAAATTAGAGAAGCCATCCGCCTGTTGACGCTATCTGGAATCGTAACTCCTGTCGTTGCAACCTCAGGCAATGGCATTCCTCTGGATGCGGAAGCAGACGAAAAGAGTATGAAGATTCTATTCCTGGACCCAGGACTGCTATTAGCGGTACTTCAGCTGGAAGGCGACTTATCTCAACAGCTCATAGAACTTATATTAGCTGGCACTCCCCAGGAGCTTGTCAATAAAGGCGGTCTTACAGAAATGGTTGCAGGACTTGAGATTATGCGCAACAAACCATGCATCCAGCGACAAAAAATGTTCTATTGGGAAAAAAAGGGTAAGAGTGTTGCAGAGATTGACTATCTCGAAATTCACAACATGAAGATTACCCCTATCGAAATCAAATCAGGTACGCAAGGCGGCATGAAGAGTCTCTGGCTATTCATGAGAGAGAAAAAACTCACAGAAGCCTTCCGTTGTTCTCTTGAGAATTTTGGAGCTTTCGATTACATTGACAATCAAGACAACAATGCTACAAGACATGTTACCATACTGCCTCTCTACGCTTTGTCATTATTAAGAAACCATTCGTAAGCGGCTTCACGTTTATACCTTGCATAATTTTAAAAGACGGAATAACCTTTTTCAGATACAAACATCAGCTTGTTGTTTCTTAACTTCCTTGAGTTTTTCCGAAAACACCTTTATATATAGAATTCAACTTTCGCAAATGGGGAAGTTAAAGAAGTTAGAGAAGTTAAAGCCATATGCTTTATAGATAGATATTCACCCCAAAGGCTATTGGCTATAACTTCTAACGACCGAAGGGAGTGATAACTTCTTTAACTTCTGAACTTGCTAAAGTTCTATTATACATATACCAAAAAGAGGTTGGTGCAGGATGCACCAACCTCGTGATAATGATTTCAATAAAGAAAATTGAAATCTTATAAAAGATGCTGCAAATATAAACTTTATTATTGAGAACTCCAAGCTTTTTTGAAGGAAAATGAGTTTTTTAACATTGTGTACGCAACCATTACCAAATAAATTCATTATCTTTGTGGCGAAAATAACAACTACAGTATTAATCATTATCTATTTTAAAGCAAATTATGAGATACTTAAAGACACTATTGCTCGCTCTCCTATTGCCAGTTTGCGCCTTTGCAGCAGGATGGGACGACAATGAGTACAAGCGTATCGAGCAGAGCATCCAATTGCCCAAAATTGCCGAACGCCAGTTCCTTATCACATCTTTTGGTGCCAAGACTACAGCTACGGCGGCACAAAACCAAAAGGCCATCAACAGAGTCATCTCTCTTGTCTCCAAGAAGGGAGGCGGAAAGGTAATCATCCCTAAGGGTACCTGGAACACAGGAGCCATTGAGTTGAAGAGCCATGTCAACCTCGTTCTTGAGGAAGGCGCCACCCTTCACTTTGCCTTCGAGCCTAAGCTCTATCCCCTGGTACGTACCTCTTGGGAAGGTCTGGCTTGCTGGAACTACTCTCCCTGCATCTATGCCTACAAGGCTACCGACATTGCCATTACCGGTAAGGGAACCATCGATGGAGGTGGCAACAACGACACCTTCTGGCAGTGGAATGGCAGCCCTCGTTTCGGTTACAAGGAGGGTGTGACCAAAGAGAGCCAGAAGTTGGGCTCACGCAGCAAACTGCTGAAGATGGCAGAGGACGGTGTGCCTTTCGACGAGCGTAAGTTCGGTATGGGCTATGGCTTGCGTCCACAGTTGGTCAACATGGTACACTGCGAGCGTATCCTTATCAAGGATGTCAAGATGATCAACTCGCCTTTCTGGGTCATCCATCCACTGCTCTCCAAGAACATCACGGTAGACGGTGTGTATGTATGGAACGAAGGACCTAACGGTGACGGTTGCGACCCTGAGGCTTGCGAGAATGTACTCATCCAGAACTGCGTGTTCCATACCGGCGACGACTGCATCGCTATCAAGAGCGGTCGCAACAACGATGGTCGTCTTTGGAACCAGCCTTCCAAGAACATCATCATCCGCAACTGCAAGATGGAAGACGGCCATGGCGGTGTGGTGATAGGAAGTGAGATCTCGGGTGGCTGCGAGAACGTATATGCCGAAAACTGCGTGATGGACTCTCCACACTTGGAGCGCATCCTGCGTATCAAGACCAACAACTGCCGTGGCGGTCAAGTGCAGAACATCAATATGCGCAACGTCGTCGTGGGTCAGTGCAAGGAGGCTGTGGTGAAGATCAACCTCGACTACGAGAGAAAAGAGATATGCTATCGTGGTTTCGAACCTATCGTGAACAATGTGAATGTAGAGAACGTCACCTGCCAGAAGAGCGACTACGGCGTGCTGATTATCGGCCGTGACTCTTTGGAGAATGTCTACGACATCAATATCAAGAACTGTAAGTTCGACGGTGTGGTGAAAGAGCCTGTCAAGATCACCGGCAAGACCCGCAACGTGAAGTTCGACAACCTCGTCATCAACGGCTCCCTCGTTCTCAACAAGGAAGACCAGCCCTACAAGAACTATAGCGAATGGCTCACCTACAGCGAGATGAAACGTGTGCCCCACTCTTACCTGCTCGACTTCAGCAGTAAGCCCAAGTGGAGCTATGTGATGGGTATCGAGATGGAGGGAATGCTCGACACCTACGAGCACTACAAGGAAGGCAACAATGCCATCCTCGACTACCTGAAGGAATATCCTGCCAAGATGATCGACGAGAAAGGCAACATCACTGGCTACAAATACGCAGACTTCAACCTCGACAATGTGCGTACTGCCAAGTTCATCCTGCGCATGCACAACCTCTTCCCCTCTAAGGGAACAGAGAAAGCACTGAAGACACTCTTCAAGCAGTTGCAGAACCAGCCTCGCACCAAGGAGGGAGTTTACTGGCACAAGGCTATCTACGCCAACCAGGTATGGCTCGACGGTATCTTCATGGGACTGCCTTTCTACTGCAACTATGCCGTACAGACCATGAAGCCCAAGAAGGCAGAGAAGTATCTCAACGATGCGGTAGACCAGATGGTGAAGACCGACTATCGCACCTACGATGAGAAGACGCAACTCTGGAAGCACGCATGGGACGAGACCCATCAGCAGTTCTGGGCAAACAAGGAAGACGGCAAGAGCCAGCACTGCTGGGCAAGAGCCTTGGGATGGTATGTGATGGCTATGACCGAGTGCCTCGACGCCATGCCCGAGAACTACGCACGCCGCCAGGAGGTGATCGACCTGCTGAACAAGGCGATGAAGAGTGTGGTGAAGTACCAGGACAAGAAGACGGGTGTATGGTACGACGTGCTCGACGTGAAGAGCGACAAGAACTATCTGGAGAGCACAGCCTCTTCGATGTTTGCCTATGTGCTGCTCAAGGGCTACCGCAAGGGCTACCTCTCTGAGGAATATCTCAAGGCAGGCGTGAAGGCATACAATGGTATCTTGAAACAGTTTATCAAGGTAAACGCCGACAAGACCATCAGCCTGACACGCTGCTGTGCAGTAAGCGGCTTGGGCCCTGGCCCTGGCCCATACGTCAAGAAGCCCAACTACAAGCGCGACGGCAGCTTCGAATACTATATGAGCGAGCCTATCCGCGACAACGATGCAAAGGGCGTAGGTCCTTTCATCTGGGCAAGTCTCGAAATGGAACAGCAAGGACTTATCAAGTAACTCTATAAAAACAATCAGGCTAACAAATGAAGAAATCATTATCTATCATTGCGGCCTCACTCATCAGCATATCTACCATGGCACAGGCTCCTGCTTTCCCCGGAGCCGAAGGTCATGGTAGATTTGTTACTGGAGGAAGAGGCGGTAAAATCTATCACGTAACGAATCTCAACGACAGCGGAACAGGCTCTTTCAGAGAGGCTGTCAAATCGGGCAAAAGAATCATCGTCTTCGATGTGGCTGGCGTCATCGCCCTGAAGTCGGACTTGAAGATAGCAGACAACATCACCATCCTCGGACAGACAGCCCCTTCGCCAGGCATCACACTGCGCTATTATACGGTTCAACCGGGTAGCAACAATATCATCCGTTTCATTCGCATCCGACGTGGACAGGAGAAGAGCATCAACGACGGTGCTGATGCCTCATGGCAGCGCAACAAGACGGGTATAATCTTCGACCACTGCTCCTTCAGCTGGAGCATCGACGAGGTGGCTTCGTTCTACGACAACAACAACTTCACCATGCAGTGGTGCACCGTGGCAGAGAGCCTTACCAATCCCGGTCACTCCAAGGGTGCTCATGGCTATGGCGGTATCTGGGGCGGTAAGTTGGCAAGCTTCCATCACAACTTCGTGGCTCATCTCATGAACCGTGGTCCCCGATTCAATGGTGCACGATATGGTTGGACGGGCTATACCAGCAACAAGGAATACAGCACCTATAAGTGGCAGAACACCGTACAGGCAGAGAACGTTGATTTCCGCAACTGCGTGATGTATAACGCTCAAGGCACCTGCTATGGTGGTCCTGGTGGTGGACAGATCAATATCGTCAACAACTACTACAAGGCTGGTCCAAGCCATAGTTTGAGAGGTACAACTCTCAATGGACTCAAGGTGGATGTGAGCACAGGTAAAGAGCGAGGAAGCCAAGACCGTATCACCCTTGTCACACTTTCTAACAGTGGTAACTCCGACAAAAATCATCCAGAATTATACGACATGACCAGCCGTTACTATATCAATGGTAATACGACAGAAACCACGAAAGGTCAGAAGACGGAGAACAAAGACTGGAAGGGCATAAGCTACGACAAGGGTATTCCAAGCCTGAACGGAGAATATTACAGTCCCGATGCCAAGAACTTCTATGGCGATGCTGTGGCTCATACCACTGTCAGCGGCAAGTCGTGCGTCAAGATTAAGATGGACAATCCAGCTCCTACAGGACAAGTAACCACCCACTCTGCTGCCGAAGCTTACGAAAAGGTTCTCGCCTATGCTGGCGCCTCACTCTATCGCGACGAAATAGATGCCCGATACATGGAAGAAGCCAAGACGGGTACAGCCACCTACAAGGGAAGCATCACCAACTCGCCTGATATTATAGATAAGGTGTCAGACGTGAAAGGTTATACGGAAGCCAACTTCGGCACAGGCTCTCGTCCTGCTGGATTCGACACCGACAAGGATGGTATTCCTGATGAATGGGAAAAAGCCAACGGTCTGGATCCTAACGATGCAAGTGATGCCCTCACCTACTCGCTCGACAAGAAGGGTTATTATACCAACATCGAAGTCTATGCCAACTCACTGGTAGAGAACATCATGAAGTCAGAAAATGCTGATGCCATTGACGCAGTTGATGAGTATTATCCAACTTCTACCTCTACAGGCATCAGCCAGACGGTTGTCGACAAAGGCGAAGTGACTTCCATCACGTATTATGCCCTCAACGGCTCTCGTCTCAATGCCCCTGCCAAGGGTATCAGTATCAGAAAGATAACCTACAGCAATGGCAAAACCGCAACAGACAAAGTAATTAAATAAAGAAAAGCCTATCGTTCATGGTCGAAAAAGGGATGTTTTATGTCCTTTTTTCGACCTTTTTGCATTTTAATCGAAATTTAATGCCTTTTTTAGAACAACCTATCTAATTTTTTACTAACTTTGCAAAAGAAGATAAGAGCACTCGGCAATCTGAAAGTTGTCTTTCATTGCGCTCGTTTGCACTTTCTTCACATAAGAGTTAAATAAAACATTAATTAATCTTTTAAATCTTACGTTTATGAATAAAATTTTACGCATTTCAATGATCGCTGTATTGGCATTAATTGCTAATTTCAGCTTTGGACAGGAAGTAACTTTGGACTTTACTAACAACACAACCTGGAAATTTCCTGAAGGAAATACAAATGGAGCAACAGAAGCTGCACAGTTTTCTAATGGCACATACACCATTACTGTAGAAGCCCCAACAGCTTATTACTGGTTTCCTTCTAACAGTGCTCTTTTATATGGCAAAAAAGATGCAACTATTACCCTGCCAAAATTTAATTTTGACGTAGAGCGAATTGACATTATTGGAGCAGCTGGAGCATCGGGAAAAACTACAAGAAACATTTTTGTTGGCAATACTGCTGTAAGCACAGAAACAAAAAGCGCCAAAGGAACCCACGAATATGAAATCAAAGCAGACAATCAAGCTGCAAATACTAAGTATATCATAAAGGTGACAAATGCTAATAACGACCAAATCCAGAAGATCTTAATCTGGAAAAAAGGCACTACTAAACCTACAGAAACACCAACAGCAGCAAACATAGCTGCATTCAAGGCTTTGGCAAGTGAAACAACTGCTACTTTAACTCTCAAGAATGCGCAAGTAGTTTACAAGAACGTTTACACAACAAAATCAGGTGCAACAAACACAGAGTACTATGTTCGCGATGCATCAGGTGCTATTCTGTTCTTCAATACAGATTTGGAATTAAATGTAAATCAGGTAATCAATGGTACAGTAGAGGTTACATACTCTTCTTTCAACGAGTTGCCTCAGGCTACAAAAACCGCAAATACATCTGCAGAAAAGTTAACTATTACAGACGGAGAAACCGCAGTTCCTACAAAGGTTACTGTAGCAGACCTCACATCAAATAAATATCTTTGCGATCTTGTAACAGTAGAGAATGCAAATATAATATCTGAAACTTCAGGAACTTATACCAATCAATATCTCACAAATGGTACTGATAAAGTTATGATTTACGACAAGTTTAAAACCAAGACAAGCATCACTGACGGTGAAGGTCTTGACGTAACTGGTATCTTAGTCACAGCTAAGTTGAGCGGTAACATCATTAAAGAATTTGCTCCTATTTCTGCTCCTATACCAACAGGCATCAACAACATCACAACCGATGCAACACTGGAGAATGCTCCTGCATTCAACCTCGCAGGTCAGAAGGTTGGTAAGGCATACAAGGGTGTAGTCATTAAGGCTGGCAAGAAGTTCGTACAGAAGTAATTTTTCTCTTTTCGAAGAGAATAAATTGGGTAGGAGGTAAATGTTATACATAAAAGACATTTACCTCCTACTTTCATATTTACCAATCTCCAATGCCACTTCACATGAAGTACAACCGACATGGAAGCCGACTGACTTATACATATTGTAGAACTGGTCTATCTATCAACATACCAGCATCAATATCTCCTTTTACTTTTGCAATGCCTTTTCGTATCTTCTCCAAGCTCTTACCATGCGGTACTTTGATACCTAATGCGTATTGGCGAAGGTGCGAGGCAAAAGGTCATAGGAGCAGCACGCCCTGAAGGGGCAGAAGCTCTTAGCCCAGGGCAGCGCCCTGGGTATAA
>NZ_VZAD01000070.1 GCF_009495355.1 Segatella copri | reverse complement strand
TACGTACGGTGCAATGAGAGGTGCTGGGGGTAACTCCCCACATCTACTCTATTTTGTCCCTAAATGACTTGAAAAATGAGCATAGGTTCGTTGGCTGATTACCAAGTGATGTTCATACCGACAGCCACACTGGCGTTCGAGCTCAGTGGGATGCATTCCTTACTCATCTTGCCCAGCAAGTGGTCCATGCCGATGAATAAATTATATCCCTTAGGATGGATGTTGAGCACCCAGCCCATGCTGGCTGTGAAGCTGTTGACAGCAAAGTTGACACCACCGTCAAGCCATTTCAGAGGAGCCCAGTTGGCACTCAGTCTGCCTTCTGTCCATGAGTAGGCACCCTTGATGCGTGTAGAGCTCAGTAAGCCGAAGGTCATTTTCTTGTAGCATGGAAGCTTGTAGCTTGCACCCACGTTGATGGTGGCACCTATGCCTGTTGTTCTGCTGCCCTGGTCACCCTCGTCGGTAAGGTTGGCAAAATCGGCCAGCTGGTCTCCATATTTATCAGCCTTGTCATCGAAGACTTCGTTTCCATTGCCTTGTTTTACATCCATGTCGGTGAAACCGTCAAAGACGAAAATGTCCTGTCGGTTGGCAGCCTGCATGTTGTTGCTCCAGTGCATGAAGCCCAAGTCGAGAACCGAGGCGTTCACTGTCCAGCTGTCGTTGATTTTATATTCTCCACCGAGGTCTATCGCCATACCAAAGCCGCTCAGTCCGGCGCCGTCTACGTCCACATCGTTCACATATTCATATTCTCCCTTTGATGGGTCGTTGTATTCCTTGGTTTCCTGCTTGTAGCAGAATCCCTTCATCGACATGTTGGCCTTGGCCTTTGCGCTTATCAGCCATTTGTCGTTGGCTGTCAGGTCTGCCTTTACGTCATTCATCTCTACGTCAGCACGGGCAATACCGAAGAGGAATTTCAGTTTGGCACCGAGTCGCAGTTTCTTGTTGATCTGGCGGGAGTGACCCAAAGCCAGTTCGCCATACGACATGGCGTGTGCTCTGATGTCGCCGATGTCGTAAGAGTTATTGCCTGTGTTCTTGGCAAACTCAAAGAGCTCGTAGGGCAGGGCGATGCCGAAAGAGGTCTTGGCGTTGACTTCGATGGTGTTGTATCCGCCGAAGCCCTTGAAGCCAGCCGACAGCAGGGCTATGTTCACGTCACCCGTGATGCGGTTGTTGCCTGTACTGAATCCGTCGAGAGCATCACTTGTTGAGATGTAGGGGTTCATGAAGGTGGTCATTTTTTTGGCTCCGTTTTCCACGCCATACATAGGATTGTTCATCACCACATCCTGGTATCCGAAGTTACCATGTGTGTTTACACTCACATTGCCCAGAGCTGGAATGGATATGTAGTTCTGGTCGTTTCCATAGGCAGGGTTCAGATCGTGACGGAACTTATAGTCTTCAGTGTAATATGCCGAGTTGAGGCTCTGTGCCATGGCACCCATTGCAACAGTAGTCAGTGCCACTGTGAGCAATTGTTTCTTGATATGTTGTAATTTCATAGGGCTTTCTTATTTATTATATATAAAATAGGTATGTTTGGTCTGACACTCTCATTAGTTGAAGTCGCCGATAATCTTTCCGACAATCTTCACCTTGATGTCGTTCAGTTTCAGGGTATGCTCTCTCTCGTTGAGGCTGATGCCCGTCACCTTGTTGCCATTGGCAGACTTGGCGGAGCCTTCCAGTCGGAATACGAGTCCGTCCAACTGCTTGAGCGAGTTCTTTACCTTTGGTGTAATCTTCATGGTGATAGGTGTTGTCACGGCTGTTGTTCCGTCTGTCGATGCAGCCACCTCGTCGGGAATCTCGATGAGCAGTTTGTCTTCTATCTTGTTGCCCTGTGCGTCTACCGGATATGCTTTTACGGTGAGGTAGGCTGGAATTTTGTTCTCTACGTTGGCTGTCACCTCGATGTAGGTTCCCTCGGCCAGGTCGAGTTCGTCGATATCGTCGTTCCATCCAGTAAAAGAGTCTTCGTATACGATATTTGCCTTTTCGCCAAAAGCCAATGGGGCATTGACCTTATAACTTGGCTTCACATGGTATTCTTTTCCAAATACTATGGTAGCCACCTCTGCCTTAGCATGAGCGTTCACGTCTACGATTTTGATGTGGTCGGGTATGCGGTTGATGAGTGTCGACAGGTTGCTCACGGCATACACGTTGGCTTCGCCGTACTGCTGGGTCAGTTCGCTTGTCTTCTGTCGGCAGATGCAGATCTTGCTTAGTCCGTTCTTCGCGACACTCATCTCCGGCAGAGTGACGCGTGCCAGTTCTCTGCCTTCCTTTGTCGAGATGACTGTCGCACTAACGGTAGCAGCCACATCCATGTCGTTGTTTACGGTCAGCAATATCTGAGGATTGTCGAGATCGGCCACAACGTCGTCGTCATCCAGGAAGTCAGGAAGCCCCGTCACGTCAACTTCTCCCAAGGAATTCAGATTGATCTTCGGGTCGAAGATACCTGTGGCACTATTCATCGTGATGGTTCTGTCGGCTACGCCTATTTTGGCCTTGATAGTAGGATTGTCGGGCATTGCACCTGTCACATTGCATAGCATTGCTATGCTGAAGTATCCCGTCAGGTCTATCGCTCCGTTGTTGATGCTGAGGCGTCCGTGGTCGTTCTGATTATTGGTGAAGTCCAGTTTCTGTGTCTTGAGGCTCAGCTCAAGGGGACGTGCGGTAGAGATGTTTGTGATGGTAACTTTCGAACCATTGTGTGTGGGAACTCCGTTGCTATTGCCGTTCACCTGACTGATGCTGAGGTATGCAGGCAAGGTGAGTGTAGCCGACTCAATGTTGGAGACAGCTGTCGAGATGTTGCTGAAGTCGAGTCTGATACTGATTTCGGTCCCGTTCTCGTTCTCGTTAATCTTAGCCTCATTAAGACTTTTCACAGCCTTGTCGTTGCCATGATATTCGAACATCATGACCTTGGGTGAAGCAAGATGGAGGCTGCTGCCGGGAGCGCGTCTTGCCTTGGCACCCGTAGAAGCTGCGTTGCTCAGTGAAATATCGCCATCGAACACGTTGGTAACGTCGAGGATGATAGGCGAAATGTTTGGATAGGCTGCCTCTACATCTCCTCCAGCCAGCTGGAACAGGTAGTTGCCTGCAGCATCTGTCACTACGCAACCGCCTTCCTTGAGGTCGAGAACATCTTTCAGCTGAATTTCTTTGGTTGAACTGTTGGGAATTACCAAAGACTCACTTCCGAATCCCATAGTAGCGTCAACGTTGTTTAGGTCATAGTCGTTGTTCGTGCATCCTGTTAAGGTCAAGAAACCTGCCACCAACAATGCTGATGGTAACAGATGGTGTTTTAGATTGTGATTTAACATACTTTGAGTAGTTTATAAATTTGTGATTAGGTTATAATTTCCCCCTTCATGTGGCAAATATACTAAAAAAAAATAAATGAACAACAAAAATGTTCATTTATTTTTCTAATATGTTCAAAAAAACTTATTTTTCTCCTCAGTCTTCCATTCTCAGGAAAGCTTTGGGCAGATAATTGATGATGTCGCCGGCAATGAGACTTTCCTTTCCTAAGTCTTTGGCAGCCAAGTCGCCGGCCAGTCCGTGCAGGTACATTCCTATCCTGCAGGCAGAAGGTGCGTCGTAACCTCGTGCCAGCAGGGCTGTGATGATTCCGGTCAGTACATCTCCGCTTCCTGCTGTCGCCATGCCACTATTGCCAGTGGAGTTGAAGTCTATGTGTCCGTTGGGCAGACACAGGGCAGAATAATGTCCTTTCAGCAGAATGTAAGCCTGCAGCCTTTCTGCCAGTTCGCTTGCCTTCATTAGTCTTTCGTAGCAGCAGGAACTTGTGGTGCCCGCCAGACGGTCGAGCTCTTTAGGATGGGGAGTGAGGATGATGTCCTTGGGCAACTGTTGCATCCATGCCCGGTGACTTGAAAGGATGTTAATGGCATCGGCATCGATGACCAAGGGGCAGGTGCTTCGTCTGATCTGTGCTATCAGGGCGATGGCTGTTGTCTCGTTGGAGCCTAACCCCGGACCTATTCCGAGCGCATTGTAAGGTTCGGTATCTACAGGATGACTGAACAGGGTTTCTTCAGGGTCCATCTGCTGTATGGCCTCAGGCACACTTATCTGCATGATGTCGTAATTGCGCTTGGGTGAATGCACGGTGACTTTTCCTGCTCCTGCTCTCAGGCAGGCTTTGGTGGCAAGGATAGAAGCTCCCGCCATTCCGTAAGAGCCGGCTATGAGGAGTGCGTGCCCCATGCTTCCTTTATGAGCAAAGTCGTCACGGGGTTGCATGATGCCCCGTATGTCGTTTTCCTCCAGGATGCGATACCTGCAGTCGGTGTTTTGTATGTATTCGGGAGACAGGCGGATGTCCAGCACCTTGAGCCTTCCCAAATATTTCTGGTTGTCCGCCATCAGCATCGACAACTTCTTTTGTTGCAGTGTCAGCGTGAGGTCGGCTTTCAGGATATTGGCAGATATGTTATAGGTGTTGTCCTCGCATATCAGTCCCGATGGAATGTCGATGCTGACCACTTTGGCTGGCGATGAGTTCAGATATTTCACCATGGCGGCAAATCCTCCCGTCAGCGGCTTGTTCAGTCCGCTGCCAAAGAGTCCGTCCACGACCACGGTGTCAGGTGTCAGTGTGGGAGGCTCGAAGTTGACCGAGACTTCTGTAAATTGTTTGATGCGTTTACTCTCAATGAGACGCTTCTTGTTCAGGGCGCAGTCGTTGGAGAGTTTGTTGTGAATGTTGAATAAGAATGCGGAAACTTGATAGCCGTCGTCTGCCAGCAGTCTGGCCACGGCAAGTGCGTCACCTCCATTGTTTCCTGGTCCGGCGAAGACCACAATAGGTGTCCTGTTCGACCATTCTGCTTCTATGCAGTGGGTGATGGCCTTGGCAGCTCTCTCCATCAGATTGATAGAGGATACAGGCTCATGGTCGATGGTATATTTATCCAGCTCATGTATCTGAGTACTCGTAAAAATCTTCATACTTCTGCAAAAATACGAAAAAATGCTCGATAACTATAAGATATTCCGTATTTTTTTAGTAATTTTGCAGAAAATATTATTTTTGGAACTATGAGTATAGTTAAAATCAAGGACAAGACTTTTAAAACCTCTATTCCAGAAGAGGAAATTTTGAAGAAAGTGCAAGTTGTTGCCGACCGTATTAACCAGGACATGGATGGTAAGAATCCTTTGTTTTTGGCTGTGTTGAATGGCGCATTTATATTTGCTGCCGATCTGATGCGTATGGTGACAATCCCCAGCGAGATATCCTTTGTGAAGTATGCTTCTTACGAGGGTACCAGTTCCACGGGCAATCTGAAACAACTGTTGGGAATCAATCAGGAAGTGGAGGGCCGTCATATCATCATCGTTGAAGATATCGTAGATACCGGATTCACCATGCAGAAGATGATCGACAGTCTGAAGGAGAAGAATCCTGCTTCGATCAATGTCTGCTCTTTGCTTGTGAAGCCAGGCAATCTTCGTGTGCCTCTCGATATCAAGTATGCGGTGATGGAAATTCCTAATGATTTTATTGTGGGCTATGGACTTGACTACGACCAGCAGGGCCGTAACCTGCGCGACATCTATACGATAGTAGAAGATTAGTTTAAGGATAATTATTTCAACAACATAAAATAGTAATGAAGAATATTGTAATTTTCGGTGCGCCAGGTGCAGGTAAAGGCACTCAGAGCGACAAGCTGATTGAGAAGTACGGATTGGGTCATATCTCAACAGGTGATGTACTTCGTAGCGAAATCAAAAACGGTACAGAACTCGGCAAGACTGCCAAGGGCTTCATCGACAATGGTCAGTTGATTCCTGATGAGTTGATGATTGATATCCTGGCAAGTGTGTACGACAGCTTCGGTAAGGAGCACAAGGGTGTCATCTTTGATGGTTTCCCACGTACTATTCCACAAGCTGAGGCTTTGAAGAAGATGTTGGCAGAGCGTGGTCATAAGGTGGCTGCCATGATTGAACTTTCTGTTCCTGAGGATGAGTTGATGGCACGTCTTATCAACCGTGGTAAGGAGAGTGGTCGTTCTGACGACAATGAGGAAACTATCAAGAAGCGCTTGAATGTTTACCACACACAGACTTCTCCACTCATCGACTGGTATGAGAAGGAAGGTATCCATCACCACATCGAGGGCTTGGGTACTGTAGACGAGATTTTCGCTCGTGTTTGCCAGGTTATCGACAACATCTAATCATGTTTAAAATGTGTAATGTTTAATGTTTTGTTGGGCTTGCGCTTCTGGGGCTGTCTAATAAAGATTAGGCATTACACATTGCTTCCTTTCCGTCAAACTGATGAAGAAAGGGCGGATATTGAACATAAACACCAAATATTTAACAACTCAACTTTCTCAAACAGGGAAGTTTAAGATGTGAAAGAAGTAAGAGAAGTTAAAGCCGCAAGTTTTCCTTTTAAAATGTGCATTCCCAAAAGACTTTGACTATAATTTCTAACGACCGAAGGGTGTGACAACTTCTTTGAATTCTATAACTTCTAAACCCGTTGAAAGTTCTATTAAACATCAAATAAATGGCTGATTCCAATTTCGTAGACTACGTAAAGATAAACTGCCGCTCTGGTAAGGGTGGCAAGGGCTCCATGCACCTGCGCCACGTAAAGTACCAACCCAATGGTGGTCCTGACGGTGGTGACGGCGGACGCGGAGGAAGCATTTATCTGCGTGGAAATCATAATTACTGGACTTTATTGCACTTAAAGTACCAGCGTCACTTCTTTGCCGAACATGGTGGCAACGGAGGTCGTGATAAGTGTCATGGTACCGACGGCAAGGACATCTATATCGATGTGCCTTGTGGAACGGTCGTATATAACGCCGAGACAGGTAAGTACGTGTGCGACGTTACATACGATGGACAAGAGGTACTTCTCCTCAAGGGCGGTCGTGGCGGACTTGGCAACTTCCAGTTCCGCACCTCTACCAATCAGGCTCCCCGTTATGCACAACCAGGCGAGCCTATGCAGGAGATGACCATTATCATGGAGCTGAAACTCTTGGCAGATGTCGGATTGGTGGGATTCCCCAATGCGGGCAAGTCTACCTTGTTGTCTTCTGTTTCGAGTGCTCGTCCTAAGATAGCCAATTATCCTTTCACCACTCTCGAACCCTCTTTGGGTATTGTCGATTATCGCGATCACCAGTCATTTGTGATGGCTGATATTCCTGGTATCATCGAAGGTGCCAGTGAGGGTAAGGGCTTAGGATTGCGATTTCTGCGTCATATTGAGCGCAACTCACTGTTACTTTTCATGGTGCCAGGCGATACCGACGATATTAAGAAAGAATACGAAGTACTCTTGGGTGAGTTGAGAAACTTCAATCCAGAGATGCTCGACAAACACCGCGTGCTGGCTGTTACCAAATGCGATCTGCTCGACGAAGAGCTTATCGAGATGCTGAAGGAAACGTTGCCCACCGATTTGCCTGTTGTCTTTATCTCTTCTGTAACAGGTCAAGGCATCCAAGAACTGAAGGATGTGCTGTGGCGTGAGCTTAATTCTGAGAGCAACAAGTTGCAGGAAATTACATCAGAAGACACCCTGGTACATCGCGACAAGGATATGAGTCGATTCCAGCAGGAGTTGGCTGATGAGGGTGAGGATATAGTAGAGTATATCGATGAGTCGGAGATAGAGGATGTCGATGACCTCGACGACTTTGAATACGAGTAAAATTTCTCTGCAGATGCTGAAAGAATATACAGTAGCAGAAGGAGTCTTGGCTTTCTCTACCATGCGAAAAGGTGGAGTGAGCCAGGGCAACTATAGCGAATTCAATATCAATGAGTATTGTGGCGATTCTGCCGAACATATTTTGGAGAACCGTCGCCTTTTGGCAGAACGCTTAGGTGTGTCTGCCGACCATATCGTTATGCCCCACCAGGTGCATGGCATAGAAGTGCGAAGAGTTGACGGGGAGTTTTTTTCGAAACCTGAGACTGTTCGCAAGATGATTCTCGAAGGAGTCGATGCGCTGATTACCGACCTGCGGGGTGTGTGCATAGGTGTTTCTACAGCCGACTGCATTCCTGTGCTTCTTTATGATGAGGCTCATCATGCCATGGCTGCCATTCATGCCGGATGGCGAGGCACCGTACAGCGTATCGTGCAGAAAACCATTGAGATGATGTGCACCTCTTTTCATACACGTCCCTCTGAATTGAAGGCTGTCATTGGTCCAGGTATATCCAAAGAAGCCTTTGAGGTAGGCGATGAGGTTTATGAGGAGTTCGTGCAGGGCGGTTTTGATATGCCTGCTATTGCCGACCTGCGTCCCAACATGAAGAAAGAGGGAAACGTGGATCAGCCCATGAAGTGGCACATCGATTTGCCTCTTTGCAATTCCCTTTTATTACAAGAGTCGGGCATTCCTGCTGTCCATATTCATCAGTCAGGCATTTGCACCTATCAGCACAGCGATGAATTCTTCTCTGCCCGTCGGTTGGGCATTCTGTCTGGAAGAATCTTCACCGGAATCATACTTTTCTAATTTCTCTTTATATAAAAATGTACAAGAACCTAATCAACAAACTTAACCATATTTATGCGGCAACGATGGTTGCGGCTTTGTTATGCTGTGGCTTCATCATCGTTTCGTCTTTCATGCCAGGTAAAAATCAGTTTACTGCAGCCGAACAGCAACAGATAAGTATTGCCACCCCAGGACTTTTTGAACGGAGCAATGCTTTCAATGTAGACTTTGAGAACTTTCGGGAGAAGGAATATTCTTTCCCTCTTCCTGTCGGTAAGGCTACGTTGGAGAATAATAGCATCCTGCATATAGAGACCAAGAAGGGCGATGCCGTCAAGGCGATGTTTGATGGTTATGTGCGTCTTTCCCGTAAGACGGAAAAATATGGCAATGTCATTGTGATCCGTCACGATAATGGCTTAGAGACAGTTTATGCTTTCAATGCCGAGAATTTGGTGAAAGTAGGGCAGAGCGTTGAGGCTGGTCAAACGATAGCTATTGTAGGAGGTAAGGATGCGGAGGTTTTTAGCGAAGTCTCTGTCATGATCAATGGCGCTCGCATCAATCCTGCGACATTGATAGAACTGAAAAGTCATAAGCTACGCCGTCAGACGATGCAGTTTCGCAAGACAGGAAATCGCATCAGTGTGTCTGTTGTAGGTGGTAAGGTAGCATCTTCTTCTTCAGAAAAGAAAGACAAGGAGTTTACCCTCGATCCTGATGAGGCGTCAGACCCCTTCCTGAAGTCAACCACCTTTAAACTTGATTTAGAGAAAATCTCAGCATCCCATTGGGCTTATCCTCTGCCTGGCAGTAAGGTTATCAGCCCTTATGGTGGTAAGCGACGTCATTCAGGTGTCGACCTCAAGACGCGTCCCAACGATAAGATAGTAGCAGCCTTTGATGGAGTGGTGATAGCATCAGGTCCTTTCTATGGTTATGGTAATTGCATTCGCATCAAGCATGCCTATGGTTTTGAGACTCTCTACAGTCATCAGTCCAAGAACTTAGTCAGGAAAGGTGAAAAGGTGAAGGCTGGTCAGGTCATCGGTCTCACGGGTCGTACAGGTAGGGCAACGACAGAACATCTTCATTTCGAAATCTCCTTCCATGGCCGCCGCATGAATCCCGCTGTAGTTTTCGACCATGGCAGCAAGAAACTTCAACGCTCCACCTTGACCTTGACCAAGGGTAGCGGCGTCAAGTCAAAGAAGAATGCCTAAAAAATTATTTCGTGGATACAATCACTGCTGTCCCGTTTAGAAATCGTCGGGTTTGCTGTTGAAAACAGTCACGACCTATCAATTGGACATAACTTATGACTAAGAATTGATCCCTACAGGAAAAGTTCCTTGCTCTATAGTTTCGAAATTTTTATGTAATCGTAACAAATAATTAGTTGATTATTAGTTATGTTACAAATAAAAGTATTATCTTTGCCTTCGCAAAACTGTCACATGTGACAAAATCGCGAACTAAATGATAGTAAACAGAACAACTTATATTGATCAATTGGTCCGTTCCAGGGGTAATGGACTTATCAAGATCGTCACAGGCATTAGACGCTCTGGAAAATCTTTCTTACTGAAGAAACTGTTTCGTCAGCATCTGTTGGATGATGGCGTTCAAGATGACCATATCATTATAATAGATATGGAAAGTCGTAAAAACAAAGCTTTCAAAGATCCTGACTATTTACTTGATTATATTGATAATGTAATGAAGGACGATAATACATACTACATTATCATTGATGAGGTGCAAGAAGTAAATGATTTTGTGGAAGTTCTTTCTACTTTATCTGTCACTGAAGGCACAGATGTTTATGTAACTGGCTCTAATTCTCGTTTTCTCTCTTCTGATGTTGTAACGGAATTTAGAGGTCGAGGTGATGAAATTCACGTTTGGCCACTTTCACTTATGGAAAGTACATATAAAAAGTGTTTGAGAGAAGAATGAGGAAAGTTTGCTGGTTATCAGTTACTTTCCTCATTTTGGTTAAAAGTAGCGAGGACAGACGAAGACAGGAATACGACAAGATGAGACAGAGGAACGTTACCTATCCGTAACCTATACCCCAA
>NZ_VZAD01000087.1 GCF_009495355.1 Segatella copri | reverse complement strand
ACGAAGACCTCTGATGGTCCGCCAACCATAGAATGAAATGGTTACGAGCGACGAGGAGGAGCGGTTTCCTCTTCTTCCCTGAGGGGAGAAGACCGAGATGAGAGGTGGAGCCCTCTTTAATGGTAAAGAGGGACGGGGTGATTTTAGAAAAGATCCCTCCATTAATGCTAAAGGAGGACTGGTGGTTTTCGAAAAAATCCACAGAGCGAAACCAGCATTCGTGGGAGCGAATCAGAGATTTCTCTGAGCGAATCAGAGAATCGTGGAAGCGAACGTTGCGAACGTCGCATTCGCTCCCACGAATCTGGTATTCGCTCCCACGAGCGCCAAAACCACACAGCAGGGGGAGCAGCACAGCAGAGAGCAGAGGAATCTCCGCTTCACCATCAGAGAGAAGCGGAGGGAGAATCACAATTCATCTTTATTCTCAATGAAGCGGGAGTCAGCAGCAATGGTGACTCCCTCTTTCTCCACCACCCACCACCCATGAGAGTTGTTGCGCCGCGTCTTGCTGTACCCCAGGTGGGCCATCACGTCGCCCACGTTGCGGGTAGAGAAGGAGGGACGGAACACCGGGTTGAAGGCGATGTGTTCGAGGATCTCGGCACTCGTCACGAACTTCAGGTTGGGGGAGTGGAGGTCGGAGTCGGGGTTGGGGACACGGTAGTATTTCAGGATCAGCTCCTCCATGTAGTTGTTCACGATGAAGAGGCGGTTGTGCACCTCCAGGTGACTGATGTCCTTCGGCGTGAGCCAGTACACCCAAGGCTCCTCCTCGCCATCGGATGCGGCAGAGAGCGTTTTCTCTTTCATCACCTTCTGTCCCAGCGCCAGGGCCTGGGCATAGAGATGGCGGTAGTCGATGGGTGTCTCGCGAGGACTCTGAATGCGTTCCACCTCCCATACGAGGTAGCGGCGGGTCTCCTGTTCGCTGATGATGTGGATGTTGTTGCTCGTGCCGCAGAGCGAGGCGTTGTGGAGCAGCTGAGAGCTGTAGCGGGCATAGGGACGTCGCAGGGTGATGGTGGGCTTGGTGACGATGCTCTTGAAGGCGCTGAGGTTCTTGCCCATGGGTGTCTCGAACTCGTCGAGACAGATGAGCGCCTTGCTGGCACACAGCTCCAGGAAGTCCTTGTTGTTGTAGTCGGCGGTGGAGTCGTTGGCGTAATACTGGCGCAGCTCGGGAGGCAGCAGGTACTGGAAGAAGGAGGTCTTGTAGAGTCCGCCCTTGCCCACGAGGATGAGCACCATCTCGTTGACCACCCTCGGGGATACCCAGCACGCCACCATGCCTACGATCCACTTGCGGAACATCTCGGTGAACTCCTGCTGGGTGTGGAAGTGGGTGGGGTAGTTCTTCACCACCACGCGCCGGCTCAGCTCACCGATGTAGTCGGGGTCGCCCTCCTTCCATTCGGGCAGGCTCTCGAGAAATTCGGTCAGTGGATTGTATCGTCTCACGAAGTCGCTGTTCAGCACGATGTTCAGCAGGTTGATGGGGATCTTCAGTCCGTCGAGATCCATCCACGAGAAGATGGAGTTTTCGATGGGGTCGTCGACGATGGTCCAGCGGAAGTAGCTGGTGTTCTGGATGTCGAGTCCTCGCATCTCTGTCTTGTCGGTGATGGTGTTTCGGCGCAGTTCGAGTCGGGTGCTGAGCCACTGCCTCACGTCCTTGACGTCGGGGGTGCGCTTGTATCGTTCGCCGGGGGCATAGAGGTGCCAGCAGCCGAAGTTGGCGGGGTGCTTGTACATCCAGTCTACGATGCTCTTGATGCCGTCGTACTGGCTGCCATACTGCTGCAGCATCCAGTTGAGCAGCTGCTCCTTGTCGGCACCGTAGCTGTGGCAGAATCCAGCAAACCGCATGCAGTATTCGTGGTGGCTGCCGGGCTGAAACTGCACCCGCCAGTTCCTGGCATGGTCCTCCACCCGCTGTATGATGGCTTCGAAGGTGGGGGTGCCTCCCTTGGTGGCGTTACTCTTGGCGCGGTTCTTCTCGGCATTTTTCCTGACGGCTTTGTCGGCTGCCTCCTCTTTCTCCTGTTCCTTCAGCACCACGTGTTGATAGAACCAGTTCACCTCGTCGGGGGTGAAGGTGAGGGGCTTGGAGTCCCAGCAGAAGTAGGCTTTCGCGTCGTGGGCGAGTCCGCAGAGCCTCACCATGTCCTTGCACTGCTGGTCGGCAGAGATGTGCAGCAGGTCGTCGTAGATGGAGATGGCTTTGTCGACGGCGAGATGGTGCAGTTCGGTGACGGTGAGGGTGCATCCCTTAGGGCGTTCGTAGCGTAGGAGGATGCGTAGTCCCTTTCCGCTGATGGTGCGGTACACCACCATGGAGTAGGGCGATTTGGAGGCGAGCTCCACTTTCTCGTCGAGCACGATTTCTGCGACGTGGTCGTAGTCGAGCATGAGCCATCCCGTGGCGCATCCGAAGTCCTCGAGCTTTCGTCCTGTCCGCCTGAACTGGATGGAGGGGCAAATGGCGGGTTGAAGGCGCTTGGTGTTACTGGCTAAATTTTTGTCCACATCCTGCGCCTTGCGATAGCTCTTTGTGCTTTCTTCCAGAGCCTTGTCGTGTAGGATGAGTCTTTCCAATTCTGCGGTACTGATGAGCGGACTGTGCTTGGTAACCCTTAACGAGGCAAAAAACGACGGTAGGTTGTTGGTTGTTTCCATTGTTTTGGTTTTTTACAAGTTTTATATGATTCTTAGGATTTATTATTTCGTATTCATTTCGTATTGGTACAGTATTTCGGCCTTGCGGTAGAGGGTGCCTTTTTGTTGTTCCCTACTGAATGCTGTGTAGGCTTCTATGAGCGGGACGATGTCACCATGGGTCGTTTTAAATATGAACTTGCCGCAACTTTCTTTGAACTCATTTTCCAGGCTCTTCACGCTTTCGCGGGATGAATGTTTCATACGCTCCTCTGCATCCCTTTTTCTCAGGATGCTGATGATGCTCAGCTTTATGCGAAATAACTGTTCCGGGGCGAGGATACCTTCGTCCAAGTGCCTCAGTGCGTTATAGTTGAAATGACCTTCATCCATGATGTTGCGAAACTTTATTTTGTATATTCTCATTTGTTTAGCCAAAAAGTCTTGAATTCTACGGCAAAATCTGTAGATGCATCTCAGTTTCTGCTTCTTGCCTTCGGGCAGTGAAAGCACTTGTTCTATTTCTGCATCTTTGGCCATATTTTTATTGTTTATTTTTTCATTTGCAAAGTTCGGCATTTTTTTTGTAACCGATGTTATCTCCTATATGAGTCAACAACGTTAATTTTGTTACGAAAGTTTAGTATCTCTTAACTATCGGAGCGTCTTTTTTCCATCATGCCAAAATGCCGGGCAAAAAACAACTTTGAGGATTAGAAGCACTTTTTCTAATCCATTTTTCTTGCATCCCCCTTATTATTAATACTTTATACCATTTTTCTCGCGTTGTGTATATATAAATGTTGAAATGAATCGGCACGGCAACAGTTTTGGTAGTAATAACTGTTCAAAAAGGGTAGTAAATTCTGTTTTCATCCACTTTTTTAGTTGTGGATTTGGTCGGGTTTGGCGAAGTGCATCCACAGGGGATGCGCCCTTTTTTGGGGTGCCCAAATCCCCTTTTTTTAGCCCCGCATCCCCTGTTTTGGGGTGGCAAATCCCCTCATTGCTCCACTTTTTTCGTTTTCTTTTACATCGATTTTGTGTTTTTCTTCATGATTTTTGCATATTTTCCCATTTTTTTGTCAAATTTTCTGCTTGCGCAAACGCAAATTGGCAGATTTCGGGAGTAATTTGCTGTGTTTTCCGATGAACATCCCATGCAAATTTCGCCATAATATGCGTAAAAATCCCTCAATGAGGGATAAAAATGATTAAATTCATCCCTCATTGAGGGAACTTTTCTGAAGAATTCGTCCCTCATTGAGGGATTATTTGTATCTTTGCTGCAGTTTTAAATGATATTCATCTAAAAGAAAGATATGATAGACAATAAACTATATGAATACATGGCGGAGCTGCTGAAACGTACTCCGCTTGATTTCATCAGATATAAATATGATGAAATCAACTGGAATGGACGATTAATAGGTATTGTGGGGCCGAGAGGCGTTGGAAAATCCACCATGATACTTCAGCGCATCAAGCTATCCAAGGAAGGCCATCACCTGTATGTGTCGGCCGACAATATCTATTTTTCAAATCATTCCTTGGTTGACTTCGCCGACGAGTTTATCAAGGAGGGTGGTACACATCTTTATATAGATGAAATTCACAAGTATGCCGGATGGAGCAATGAACTGAAGCAAATTTACGACATGCACCCATCCCTGAACCTTATCTTTACCGGTTCATCGGTATTGGACATCAAGAAGGGAGAAGCAGATCTGAGCCGTCGGGCACTGATGTATATGATGCAAGGCTTGTCGTTCAGGGAATACCTGCAACTTTTTGAAGGAATCAAGACCAGAGTTTTCAGTCTCGACGAAATACTCAATCAACAGGTAGAGATTCCGGGAGTGGAACATCCATTGCCAATTTTCAGAGCGTACCTCGACCATGGCTATTACCCATTTGCCATAGAGGGAGATTTTACGCAAAGAATGCTGCAGGTGATAGACCAGACGGTAGAAGTTGACATTCCGCAATATGCCGATATGAGAGCCTCAACAGCACGCAAGCTAAAGCGCATGCTCGTTATTCTTTCCGGGTTGGCTCCCTACAAGCCAAGCTTAGAGAACCTTGCCACAGAAATCGGGGTGAGCAAGAACAACGTTCCTGATTATCTGGTCTACCTGGAACGTGCAGGAATGATAGGTCTGCTCAGAGATGATACTTCGGGAATGCGCAATCTTGGAAAGGTAGAAAAAGTCTATGTCGATAACCCAAGCCTGATGTCTGTACTCAACCCTAATCCCAATATTGGAAACATAAGGGAAACTTTCTTCTACAATCAGATGAGAGAAAAACAGGATGTTATTTCCTCCAGGATTTCCGACTTTACCATTGGTGACTATACCTTTGAGATTGGCGGAAGGAAGAAAGGTAAGAAGCAGATAGAGGATGTAAAAAACGGACGTATCGTAAAAGACGATATCGAGACGGGGCATGGAATCATCATCCCTCTCTGGTACTTCGGAATGAATTATTAACTGAGTACACTTCAAGACAGTAATAAACGTAATTTACTCAACTTTCGCATATAATAAAAGGTCTATACACCACTTTTCATCGTGGCATATAGACCTTTTTTGATATATCAGGCTCAGCTTTCGCCTTTGCGAAACTTACTTAACCATGATCTTATACGTCTTGCCGTCGTGCTTCACGATGTTCAGACCCTTCTGCAGACCATGGGTGCGACGACCACTTGCATCGTAGTATTCTGCATCGGCATCACGGCTGATGGCGTTGAGGTGGTCAATGGCGGTGCTGCCATCGTTCTTTCCGATGCTCAGTTTAGCAACTGACGTAAGTGATGCGTCGGATGGATGGAGGTATGCACGCATCGGTAGGATAGTGGCGGCATCGTGCAAGTCGCTGACGCGGCAGAACTGGTCCTCGCCAATGACGTAGTCGCTTGCCGCAAGATTCTCACCACTGATCTGAACGAACGAACCTACGAGGTTGACATCGGAGCGGTTTCCTGACAGTGGGGCAGTAACGATGTCGGCACCGACAGCAGAGAGGCTGAGCACCGTCTCGCCCTCCTTCATCTTGAAGAGCACCGGAGTGCCGGCAGGGATTACGCCCTCTTCATAACTCTCTATGGTGATGCATTCCTTAGAAGCATCAATGCCTGTGAGACGATAGAAGTCACATTCTGCTTCCTGGCTCAGGTCGATGGCGAATGGCAAGCAGAGTGTTCCCCAGGCTGCGCCCTCAGGGATATTTCGGCTGTAAGAGATGGTCTTAGAGGTGAACGCCTCATAGTCCTTGAAGTCCTCGCCGTCGACGAGTGTCAGGTCTTCGGCAGCCACAAACTTGTTGTTTGCATCCTTTGTCACCACGATGTTTCCAGCCTTGTCGGCTACATACTTATGCGCTGCGCATTTCTCGTTGCGACAGCCCATGTTGTAGATATGCTCGTTGGCATCATGCTCAGGACTGGCCAAGGTGGCAGATGCTACGTGAACCAATTCATTCTCAGAAGAACTGTTGCTATAAGATGCAGTCGTATTGTCGCAGTAACGGTATGAACCATGATATACTGTATTGCCCTCTGCAGCTGTCAGTACAGGATAAGCATCTGTGCCGAGTTTCTGGTACCACGCCAGTTCGCCTTCTGATTTGTTTCCATTGAGCAGGTAAGCCACTTCACCGCTCTTCAGCTGTTCAGGGGTGAATGCCTTGACCACGTCAACTTCATTCTTACCTTCAGGATAGGTCAATGAGCCACTTCCGATAGCCACGACTGCATCACCCGTCAGTTCCGTTCCACCGATGGTCATCTTAGCACTGCTGTTGTATGCCAAGATGCCAGAAGCAGAGCTGGAAGCATCTACAATGTATCCGACAATGAGACCATTACAATCTGCATAGTTAGCAGTAATATTGCCAATACCCAACACATTGTTAATATTGCATATATTAGCATATCCTATCAAGTTTCCGACGCGAGCATTTCCCGAAATATTGCCATTATTGGCACTGTTCTGGAGGCTTCCTTCACCAAAATATCCAATTATACCTCCAACGAAATCCTCCGTGCCTGTTATCTCACCATAATTGGCGCATGAAGTGATGGAATTTCCTGAATCGAAGCAGATGCCTACAATACCACCAACAGAATGTAAACCCTTCACTATTGCATGGTTTTCGCAGTTGCTGATGTTGCCATTAGCTCTTCCTGCTATTCCGCCAGTATCATAGTTTCCTTCTACCGAACAGTTACCAGTGGTCTTGATTTTTTCAATCACACAAGAACCTGCATATCCTGCCAAAATACCAGTACTACTATTATCATTGCCCTTCACCTTCGCATTGTCGAAAGTGATGTTCTTGATGCGGCAATCAGCAGCACAGCCAAAGAAACCAATTTCATTAGAGGTGGAGCTGATGAAAAGATTACGGATCGTCTTCCCGTTGCCGTCGAACGTTCCTTGATACTTCTTAGAACCGATAGGAGTCCAACTGAGCTCTGCTACCTGCTTTTCGGCATCAGCCTTATGGCACACACTGCTCATATCAATAACTTCCACATCATCGGCAATCTTTGCGCAGGCACTTGTCTTACCTGCATTCACGTAGTCACGGATCCACGCCAGATGATCTGCCGTCTTCAGTATGAAAGGTTCAGCCTCGGTTCCATTACCAGTCACGCCTGTAGGTGGTTGATTACTTATCAGTTTTACATTGAGCGTGACCTCGCCTTCGATGGCATCGCCATCATCCTCTCTGGCACCGATATAATAAGTGGTGCCTTTCTTTACTTCGTAGGTGATTTTGAAGTCCCAGCCATTACCACTACCTTTTTTAATCAAGTATTTAGCAGCCGTGCGGCTGTCCCATAGGGTGCCATAGGTGTCTTCGCCGTGGCTGTCTGCCGTTACCTCCAACATGCCATCTTCTGGGGCTGTAAATTTATAAAGATTGTAACCGCTGATTTTCGACTTCTTACCAAATACCTTTTCGATCGTTATGTTATTGTTGCCCAATTTAACGAACTGAATTTCTTTCTGGCACTTCGTGCATTTGTCGTTCTCATCATAGTTGTGACCAGTGGCAGCCTCCTTGATAATGTTACCTACTGGTTGTGTCAATTTTTCATCTAAGTAAGTCTCATTGCAAACATCACATTCCCAATATTCAATTGTGCCATCTACTGTGCAGGTAACATCCACTGATTCGTGATGTATGATACTATTGCTATGCTGCATCGTGAATGTGCCCTCCTGTGCTGGCTTTGTATTGGTAAATGTACCTGTGCCTTCCAACTCGCCTGAGCATTTCATTATCATAGGACGATCCGAATACACCTTATTCGTAGAGCCAAGTATAGGATAATCGTCTGTGTTCAGTTTTTGTCCCCATTTTGCACTTTCAGAGCCATTTCCCTGGAGTAAAAAAGCAACCAATCCACTCTTCAATTGTTCTGCAGTAAATGCCTTTATCCTTCCTGTAGATGATAATGAACTTATTCCGATAGCCTTGACGGCATCACCAGTCTGCTCAATTCCATTAATCGTAAGTTTTGCACTGCTGTTGTATGCCAAGATGCCAGCGGCGGTGCTGGAGGAATCCCAGATTACTCCAGCAAGGAGACCTGATTGAGAAGTTGTCGCAGTAACATTTCCAATGCCAAGCACATTGTTCAGATTGCAAATACTAGCATATCCTATCTGGTTTCCGACACAGTCAGCCCCCGATATATCGCCATAGTTGGCGCAGTTCTGAATGGTTCCTGAGATAAAAAATCCGACCATGCCTCCAACATTGGATTCCGTTCCTGTTACAGCACCGTAATTGGCGCATGAAGAGATGGTATTGTCGGAAGAGTTGCCTACAATACCTCCTACATTATTTGTACCATTCACCATTGCACGGTTTTCGCAGTTGCTGATGTTGCCCGTTCCTATTCCTGCAATTCCGCCTGTATTGTAAGTTCCTTCTACCGAACAGTTTGCCAAGGTCTTGATGTTTTCAATAGTACATTTCTCAAAAACTCCTGTCAATATTCCTGTACCATTATAATGAGTGTTCTTCACCTTCGCATTGTCGAAAGTGATGTTCTTAATACTGCCACTATTAGCATAGCCGAAGAAACCTTTATTCATAATGGTGCTATTGATGTATAGATTGCGAATCGTCTTCCCGTTGCCGTCGAACGTTCCACAATACATCCTGCCATTACCGATAGGATCCCAACTGAGCTCTTCTGTGTTTGTGGCGGCATCAGCCGCATGGCAGAACTCTGACAAGTCGATATCAGCAATCAGCGTGGCTGAAGCATATTGAGATTCATTATTCACATAGTCGCGGAACCACGCCAGTTCGGCAGCTGTAGATATCTCATAAGGATTGTCTACTGAGCCATTACCTCTGGTAGGCTTCGTCTGTGCCCATGCCCCCTCATAAGGCATGAGGATAGCCATCACGAGCAGCAGCATCATGACGAGCCATTTCGGTTTGTGTAATTGTTTCTTTTTCATACACGTTTTGTTATTAATAATTAATGTAAATATTTTGTCTTGTATTTCTGTTTGTGAATTTATCAAGAGGGTAGGGCGCTTTCCTCTATGATGGGAAAGACTGCACCGTCAAGCCCACTGAATTGTCAGGACGAAGAACACTCATAGAAATATAAGTGGCTTGTCTGCATGATGAATAGGTATGCCGACCTTGCAGCCTGTCATGGCTCCTGTTTCGCAATCATGGAGCAAATATACCAAAATAATTTGGGAAAAGGTGTCGCATTCCCCTGTCTATGTGTCGCATTCCTATCATTTAGGTGTCGCATTGGTAGGGAATGCGACACCTAAAAGGGGTTTTTCCGATAAAAATGTCTCTTTTCTCTGGTGTTTTTCAAAAATCAGTAATTTCCGCTTTTTTATCATCCGAAGCTGTTTCTATAGCCGGGTAGTCTCTCTTTTTGGTTCCTCAGAGCTTCCCTTAGCCCAGGGCAAATGACTCAAGCAGTACGCCCTCCTGTACGATTGATATCACCCAGCACGCCCTCCTGTATGATTGATATTACCCAGCACGCCCTCCTGTATGGTTGATATTACCCAGCACGCCCTCCTGTATGGTTGATATTACCCAGCACGCCCTGAAAGGGCAGAAGCTCTTAGCCCAGGGCAACGCCCTGGGTATAAAGGCAATCAGCAATGCGCCCTGTAAGGGCAAAAGCTTTAAAATACACCGAATAAAAATGGATAATCCGTTGCGATATGTAAAGCTTTTGCCCTTACAGGGCGCCAGGTTTGCGACACAAAAAATAGCCCAGGGCGCTGCCCTGGGCTAGGAGCTTCTGCCCTTTCAGGGCGTGCTGCTTATATGGGCTTCTTGGCCTTCAGGGTGTGTTGCTTATATGAACTTTTAATCACCCCGCACGCTTACTCATTTTAGCTAAAAAACAGCCTAAATATTTGGAAGTTACTAAATTTCAGAGTATCTTTGCAAAAGAATAAAACGTATAAAGACAAAGGAATCAAAACGTATCCCTGCAAAGGAATAAAAAGAAATGCGTATGAGACAGGTAGAAGAAAGATATACTCCGCAGGAATTGAGGGAGTACGAGGCCAGCAAGATTGCATATCGCGACATCAAGAATTCCGTAGACACCGCCAAGCGTGAAGGTATTGCTGAAGGAATGGAAAAGAAAAGTCTTGAGATTGCCAAGAAGATGCTGACAAAGGGCATGGATGAAACGACTGTGATGGAAATAACGGGGCTGTCGGCAGAAATGATACAGCAGCTGAAAGCGGAGATGTAGATTATTGATTCGCAAGGCTCCTGTAACAAAACCAAGTCTTGCACATATTGTTATAAACTGATATTCACTCAATAATGCCATTCTTCCATATCATGATACTGTTGTTTCAGAGGAAACGTTCAATTGAATTGTTAAGACAATACATACTAATTCTACAGTAGTAGATAAAGAAGAGATTCAGAAGAGGTATGAGATGCATGAAGAAGAAAGCATAATGGCGGCAGAGCCAGATGTGGAAAAGAAATAATAATTTTGATATGGAAAATATTGATGTAACATTTGACTTTACTTCAGACACACCTAATTATTGGGATGGATTTTGGAATAATGAACTTGGCTATTCAAAGAGAGATCCAGACTCGAAAAGTCCAATGCTAAGGAAATATCATCAGATACTTTGGAGTAGAGAATTGCCGTGCGGTGAGAAAATGGAGTTGACCGATGGGAAAAGCAGATATTATCTGAAATGGAAAGACTTCTATTTTGGGAGTGATTCCATTTTGGTGAGTTTCCGCCATAGCGACAAAAAACCGTTGCTTGATGAAGTAAAAGAAAAGGTGTCTGACTATAAATCATTTGTAGAGAAGTATGTCCGTGATTTTTATACAATAGGCGGAATGATTATCTTTCCACAGCGGCGGTTCAGTCTTAACTGTGCCCGTGGATGCCATCAGCGAATACGTGACAGATGGGACTTAACACTTGAATGTATAAGGCGGTACTATCAAGGTGAGGACAGTCCGATATTTAAATCACTATTGAAAGACAAGGCCTTTTTTGATTTGTTTGTTGATTTCAAAGGATATGTTGATTTCTTCTTTTTGCAAGACTGCGTGTCAGAAGACTACAGAAAGGTGAACTTGTGGCTCGGTAATGATTTCTTTGAGAAAAATCCAGTGCCACAAAATGCAGATGAATATCTTACTTTTATTGGGAAGGAATATGATTTTCTAAACAAAAGGAACCGAAGAATTTTAAATTTTAAGATAAATATGTAATTTAGCACTCTTAACAGGATTTGGAATGAGGCAAACCTGCCCCAAAAACTTTTGAAAAAATCTTAGGATAAGCGTGGAGCGCGACCCTTTCAGAATGCCGCTTGCGCTAACTTTGCAAAGGAAAAATCAGACGGTGGAGCAAGCTACCAAGATAACAGCAAAGGAATGATGCACAAAGTGCAGGAAAGGCGGTGCTGAAGGCGGAGCATACCGCAGAAAATAGAGTAGATGTGGGGAGTTACCCCCAGCACCTCTCATTGCACCGTACGTA
>NZ_VZAD01000047.1 GCF_009495355.1 Segatella copri | reverse complement strand
CCGTCAACCAGTAGCGGCAACTTGCCGTCAAGAATTGTTGCTTTGTTGTTTTCAATACATTCCAACAGGCGGGCAAGTTCAGTGTCATTGCCATTCCAAGGAACGTAGAACATGTCCTTCTGCGGAACGAAGCGGAAGGTGTAGGTTGTGTCTGTTTTCTGCTGCGCAATGACAGGAAAAGTTACCGTCATCAGCCACAGAAACAAGGTAAGAAAAGTGATTTTTCTGCTCATATAAACTTGCATTTATTATCTTTGTCCTCTCCAAAGATAATAAATTTCATTCTATGCCCAAAAGATTAGAAAAACTTTTGCTATAAAATTTTATAAATAATGTCGTTTGAGCATCTTTTTGTCGAATTAGCACTTTTTGAATTGTCGAATTAGCACTTTTTTGTCGTTTGAGCACTTTTTGGAAATGGGTTTCTGTGACCTTTTCCGATTTTTTTTACTACACAAATTATTCCCGATTTGATTTTTTCCATTTGGCAGGCGTACATCCTTCTTTCTCGGAAAATAATTTGATAAAGTTACTTTGGGAAAGAAAACCAGAAGACTCAGCCAGCTTCTGTATATTGATTTCTGGATGCTCCTTCAGTATGTTTTTCGCATACTCCAACCGGAGACAGGTTATCCATTCGCGGAATGTCATTTTATATGTAGTCTTGATATAAGCGGAAAGATAGGTACGGTTCGTATAAAGTATTTCGGACAGTTCTTTTATGGTAAGTCCCTGCTGGACATAGCCGTCTGTCTTTATCCAGTTGTCAACCCTCTCTATAAATTCTGTATAGGACTTAGGAACTTCTTTCTCAGAAACTATTTCATGTTCAGTTTCCGAATTTGTCAGAAGTTCTTCTTCAGATTGTATATCCTGCTCAAACGCATTTTCTACCTGTTCATAGAACAGCAGGTAGTTCTGATAGCTGTAGAAAAGATAGCTGTAGAACGGTATTGACGACAAAATCCAGATAAAAACATATTCGTCTGGCAGAAATGTCAGCAATCCGCATCCGACACCGAAGATAAGTGCCCAATAAGTGAATATGGAAAGCCATTCGATATATGCGCCTATATCATCCGCCTGAGTTTCATTGAAAATCCGAATGGCTCTACGATATGCAATTATGACTCTGCGAGCTAAAACGACTCCAAAAACGACTAACCAGGCAGCTAAAGCAAATAAAGAGAATTTTTGCATGATTCCGCTTGGCAACAGGAACAACACAACTCCGGAAAGAGTTGAAAATATAATCCATAAAATGATATGTGTCCACACACGCCGTTTGGTAATGTAAAAACGATCAAGCAACATTATCAATGCCGAACTGAACAGAGAATAGCACAGAAAGTATGTGGACATGTTCATCAATATGGCTGAATCCGCATTTTTAAATCGGATACCAAAGAAAAAATGTACCGAATAGTTTGCCGAAAGCAGCAACATAGCTATACCCATAATCTGTCGGGAGCGTAGATAGTTCTTGAAAATCTTCTTTTCAGGAGTCTTTGCAAACAAAAAATAAAAGCCGAAGAATAACATCAACGGCAGTGCGGTACAAAGTGAAAAACTGTATATAGATTGTTCCATTGTTATGCTTATTTAGTTTTGATACAAATTTTGATAAATTTCCGAATTATAAGCCAGTTGGGATAAAAAACAGAAATGAATATCTCCGAGTGCTCGCTGCTTGAGTTAAAATGTCAAGACCGACTCACCTAAGATCTTGCATCTTACAAATATATATAATAATGTGATAACTTGTATCTTATGGCGTAAAATATTAGCAGGGCGAACGCATTTTGATGCGTCCGCCCTAAGGCTTCCCTTTAACTTTGCACGTACATATCTTTATATCCTTATCTCAATGGGTTTATACTTCCTTCAATACGGTTTCCAATCTTCCGATGAAGTCATCCACATTCTTCTTGGTCAATACCAACGGAGGGAGGATACGGAGGATGTTGGTGCCGGCACAACCGGTGAAGCAGTGCTGCTCGTGGATGAGCTTGCTGCGCACTTCCTTGTGAGGAATGTCGAGTACGGCGCCTACCATCAAGCCACGACCACGAACCTCTGTGATATGACTGTTGCGTTTCTGCAATTCCTTCAGCTGGGCAATGAGATATTCGCCAACTTCATGCGCATTCTGTACCAGGTTCTCCTTCTCGAAAACATCGAGAACAGCGAGAGCGGCAGTACATGCCAGGTGGTTGCCACCGAAGGTAGTTCCCAACTGACCATATACAGGTGTAAACTCAGGAGAAATCAATACACCACCCATAGGGAAACCATTGCCGATACCCTTGGCTACGGTGATGAGATCTGGCTTGATGCCCAACCACTGGTGGGCAAAGAACTTACCGCTTCTACCATAACCGCACTGGATTTCATCGCAGATGAGGAAAGTGCCGTATTTCTTGCAGGCAGCCTGCAAGCCCTGAGCAAACTCAGGAGTTACCATGTTGCAGCCACCTACGCCCTGAATAGCCTCGATGATACAAGCACATACATCGCCCTTGGCAAGTTCCTTTTCCCAAGCCTCCAAATCGTTGATAGGAAGATAGGTTACGTGACCATTGTCATTGATTGGTGCGATGATCTTAGGATTATTGGTTACCTCTACGGCAAGGGATGTTCTGCCGTGGAAAGCCTTCTCTATAGAAAGCACGCGAGTTCTGCCGTTGGTGAAAGAAGCCAGCTTCAAGGCATTCTCGTTAGCCTCGGCACCAGAGTTGATGAGGAAGAACTGATAATCTTCATAACCGCTTATCTTGCCCAGACGCTCAGCGAGTTTCACCTGCAACTTGTTGATGACAGAGTTGGAATAGAAACCCAGGTTGTTCAACTGGTTGGTGAGCATCTCCACATAGTGAGGATGGCAATGACCGATGCTGATAACGGCATGACCGCCATAGAGGTCGAGGTATTCCTGACCCTTATCGTCCCATACCTTGCAGCCCTGTCCTTTTACAATATTAATATCGAAAAGAGGATATACGTCGTAAAGTTTCATGTTAAATCTATGTTTTAAGAAAGACAACTCATAGAGTTATCTTATTACAAACTATTTTTTATGATAGAAGAACGAATGATATTTCATCCGTTCTTCCGAATTCTTTTATCTAAAATGCTGATGGCTTGAGCTTCAAACCTGCTGTCTGGTCGAGACCAAACATGATGTTCATGTTCTGAACAGCCTGACCTACGGCACCCTTCAGAAGATTGTCGATGCAGGAAGTGATGAGGAGCTTATCACCATACTTATCCACATGAACCAGGCATTTGTTGGTGTTCACCACCTGCTTCAGGTCGATAGCTTTATCCACATAGTGAGTAAACTTGGCATCCTTGTAGAACTCCTTGTAACCTGCCACGATTTCCTCTATAGGCTTATCGGTCTTCACTACTTCTGTTGCAAAGATACCACGGGCGAAGTCGCCACGGTAAGGGATGAAGTCGATGGCAGCATCGAGATAACCCTGTGTCTGCTTCAGACTCTCACGAATCTCTGGCACGTGCTGATGGTTGAATGCCTTGTAGATGCTCATGTTGTTGTTGCGCCATGAGAAATGGGTAGTGGCGCCTGGCTTCTGACCAGCGCCGGTGCTACCGGTAATGGCATTAACAGAAACATCGCTGTTGATGAGGCCCATCTTAGCAGCAGGCAACAAACCAAGTTGAATGCAAGTTGCAAAACAACCTGGGTTTGCTACGTGCTGAGCTACGGCTATTTTTGATTCATTTATTTCTGGAAGACCATATACAAAATCGTGAGCGGCTGGGGTTGGCTGCTGAGTAGCAACCACAGTCTCAGGGGCAAGACGGAAGTCCTGTGCCAGGTCGATAATCTTCACGTTCTCCGGAACATTGTGCTCCTTAAGGAACGCCTCGCTCTTGCCGTGACCGAAGCAGAAGAAGATGACATCCACCTGGTCGAAAGGCATTTCGGCTGTAAATTTCAAGTCAGTCTCGCCATACAATCCCTCGTGAACCTCAGCCACCAGGTTGCCGGCGTTACTCTCGCTGTTGGCGAATACAATCTCTGCCTCAGGATGGTTGATAAGGAGGCGAATCAACTCACCTCCTGTATAACCTGCTGCTCCTAAAATTCCTACTCTAATCATAATCTAAGTGAAGAGTGAAGAACGAAGAGTGAAGAATTCTCTTGTCCTTCTGTTTTGTTTATTGTATCTTTCTAATACCGTTAGAATTAGTATCTAACGTTGTTCTCACGAGGAAGGCATATCCAAAACCCTAAATATAGGAGAAGACCAGTCCCATAGCAGCAGATGGCTACGAACCAAATGATGCGCAGGATAATAGGGTCGATGTCGAAATAGTCAGCAAGCCCTCCACATACGCCACCAATCTTTTTGTCGTGGTCGGAAAGATAAAGCTTTTTCATTGTTCCTCGTTTTTAATATTAACGCTGCTCGTCAGGATGCATACCATAATAAACACGGAGTGGGGTAGAGCTTACCTTGATGAAGCCCTTTGCATCCTCGGCTGTCCAACCATGCTGCATCTCGCCATACTCACCAAGCTTAGACTTGGTCAAATCGTCTGGTGAATCGATACCTACAGTCTGGAAACTATATGGACGGAGCTTCAGGATGGCAGTTCCGTTTACGTTGCGCTGAGAAGAAGTCAGCATAGCCTCGATATCCGGCATCACTGGCTCCAGGTACTGGCTCTCGTGGAGGAACATTCCGTACCAGTTGCCTACCTGGTCCTTCCAGTACTGCTGCCACTTGCTCAATGTGCTTTTCTCCAACAGGCGGTGTGCCTCGATGATAAGCTTAGGAGCGGCAGCCTCGAAACCTACACGGCCCTTGATGCCGATAATGGTGTCGCCCACGTTGCAGTCGCGGCCGATGGCATAAGAGGCTCCTATTTCTTCTATCTTCTGGATGGCAACAATTTTGTCGTCGAATTTCTCGTCGTTGACAGCTACAATCTCACCCTTCTCGAAGGTAATCTTCAGTTCAGCCTCTTCTTCCTTGGCAGTAACGTGCTTCAGGTAAGCCTCTTCAGGAAGACCCTGTGTTGGGTCGAGAATCTCGCCACCGCAGATACTGGTTCCCCAGATACCTACGTTATAAGAATACTTCAACTTGGTGAAGTCGGCATAGAATCCATGCTCGTTCAGGTAGTCAACTTCTTCCTTGCGTGAGAGCGCCTTGTCGCGGGTCAGTGTGATGATTTCAATGCCAGGAGCCATCACCAGGAAGGTCATGTCGAAACGAATCTGGTCGTTGCCGGCACCAGTACTTCCGTGAGCGATAGCATCTGCACCAATCTCCTTGGCGTAGCGTGCGATGGCGATAGCCTGGAAGATACGCTCGGAAGATACAGAGATAGGGTAGCAGTTGTTGCGGAGTACATTGCCGAAGATCATGTATTTCAATGATTTCTCGTAATACTCGTGGGTAACGTCGAGGGTAACGTATGCTTTGGCTCCAAGCTTGTACGCATTCTCCTCGTTGGTTTTCAACTGCTCGGCAGAGAAACCGCCCGTGTTGGCGCATGCAGCATAAACATCCCAGCCGTCCTGGGTCAACTTCATTACTGTATATGATGTGTCGAGACCGCCACTAAAGGCGACTACTACTTTCTTATTTGCCATTTTGTTTGATGTTTAATGTGTTGTGTTTAATATTTTGTTGGCATTCTTGCCAACACCTTATTATATTATAGAGTTAAAGCTCTGAGTTGGGACCGTCTATCTTTCGGATTCTCTCTATCACATCCTGTGGAAGTTTGATAGGCAGATGTTCCTCTGGGTCGAAGAGCATGGCGGTGCATATGCAGTATTTGCGATTGGTACGATGCAGCACGTCAACGTTGATGCAGCCCTCGCAGCCACGCCAGAATGACTCGTCGTCTGTCAAGTCGGCAAAGGTAACAGGCAGATAGCCCAACTGAGTATTCATCTTCATCACGGCAGACCCGGATGTCAAAGAGAAAATCTTGGCATGAGGCCATCGCTGTCGGGCAAGTGTGAAAGTCAGGTTCTTGATGCGCTTGGCCAGTCCGATGCCTCGGAAGTCAGGATGAACAATCAAGCCTGATGTGGTGACGTAGTGCTTGTTGCCCCATGTCTCGATGTAGCTGAAACCTGCGAATTTCTCTCCCTGGAGAGCGATGACAGCCTTTGCCTCACGCATCTTGGTCGCTACGTATTCTGTAGAGCGCTTGGCGATGCCGGAGCCACGCTTCTTAGCAGCTTCGGCGATGGTTGTCAGAATGGTGTCGATGTACTTGATGTGACTTTCGTCTGCCACCATTACTTTTACTTCTTCCATTTTTCTCTTTTTATTTAATATCTAAGTTTTTATTATTGTCTAATAGTTTTTGCCTGCTGATAGCTTAACCATAAATGTCGGGGATGATTTCTGCCAGCAGGTCGATGATGTCTTTCTCGCGCGTACCTTCTTTCTTAACAAGAAAAATGGTGTCGTCGCCAGCTATAGTTCCTAAGATCTGCGGAATGTCGCTGTTGTCGATATTGTAGGCTATACTGCTTGCATAACCTGGTCGTGTTTTGATAACAATCATGTTGCCGGAGAAGTTGATAGAGGTAAATCCTGAAGTCATTAGCATCTCGCGGGCTGAACGTGGATTGGGGACACGTTTGTACATTGTCTCGTTGGGCAATACGTATACATATCTTCCGTTCATTGATGCAGCTTTTGCAACCTTCAACTGTTTGAGGTCGCGACTCAGTGTGGCCTGGGTTACGGTATAACCTTCCTTGGCCAATGCCTGTAAAACTTCTTCCTGAGAGCCTAACTCCTGGCTTGAGATAAGCATCTTTAGGGCTTCCATTCTGCTCGTCTTAATCTTCATGCTTTGAATTTTTATACATTATTCGACTGCAAAATTACAGTTTTTTATTGTTACTGCCAAATAAAATCGTATAAAAATGATGAATAAGCTAACATTTTGTAGTTTTGTATGTGTATAGTTGGTATAAATATGCGAGTTAGGGTAGCTTGAAAAGCCTTCTGTGGAGCATGGGGAAATATAAAGTTTGTAAAAACTTTCTTTTTATTGAAAGTTTTACGTATATTTGCAATCTAAATCATACTTTTAATAACTAAACATTATAAAAACCGTAACGATGAAACAGACAAATGTGAAGCCTGCAGATGGCAAGTTGGGTATTATGGTCGTAGGTTGTGGCGCAGTTGCCACAACTTTTATGACAGGTGTGTTTATGGCTCGTAAGGGCTTGGCCAAGCCAGTAGGCTCAATGACCCAATATGATAAGATTCGTGTGGGCCGTGGTGCTGACAAGAAGTATCTGCATTATAAGGATATTGTTCCTTTGGCAAGTCTTGATGATATCATGTTTGGAACCTGGGATGTTTATCCTCAGAATGCATATCAGGCTGCTATGTATGCAGAAGTGTTGAAGGAGAAGGATATAAATCCGGTTCGTGAGGAACTGGAAAAGGTGGTTCCTATGAAGGCGGCTTTCGATAAGAATTATGCAAAGCGCCTTGATGGTGACAATGTGAAGGACTGCAAGACCCGTTGGGAAATGGTAGAGGCTTTGCGTCAGGATATTCGTGACTTCAAGGAAAAGAACGGATGTGCACGTATCGTTGTTATCTGGGCTGCTTCTACTGAGATTTATGTGCCTGTAGATATGGAAATCCATGGCACGTTGGCTGCTCTTGAGGCTGCAATGAAGGCAGACGACCGTGAGCACATCGCTCCTTCTATGTGCTACGCTTATGCTGCATTGACCGAGGGTGCTCCTTTTATTATGGGTGCTCCTAATACTACTGTAGATATTCCTGCTATGTGGGAACTCGCAGAGAAGACCAAGATGCCTATTGCCGGCAAGGACTTCAAGACGGGACAGACTCTTGTAAAGAGCGGTTTTGCTCCTATTATCGGTACCCGATGCCTCGGACTGAATGGATGGTTCTCTACCAATATCTTGGGCAATCGTGACGGTCTGGTGCTCGATGAGCCTGCAAACTTCCATACCAAGGAGGTCAGCAAGCTTTCTACTCTTGAAACAATTTTGAAGCCAGATGTACAGCCCGACCTCTATGGTCACGGCAATGATGAGGATACGCAGTACTATCACAAGGTTCGCATCAACTATTATCCTCCTCGCAATGACAACAAGGAGGGCTGGGATAATATCGATATCTTTGGCTGGATGGGTTATCCTATGCAGATCAAGATTAATTTCCTCTGTCGTGACTCTATCCTGGCAGCTCCACTGTTGCTCGACCTCACCTTGCTGAGCGATTTGGCTGCCCGTGCTGGCCGTTATGGTATCCAGCGTTTCCTGAGTTTCTTCCTCAAGGCGCCTATGCATGATTATACCAAGGGCGAGGAGGCAGTCAATCATCTCTACCAGCAGTATACCATGCTGAAGAATGCTGTTCGTGAGATGGGTGGTTATGAGGCTGATGAGGAAATTGACTAATCGAAATATAAGATAAGTACATGAAGATAGAGTGCCTTACCTTTTTTATATATGGTATGTGTGTCATGTTCTACTCCATGATGGTGTGGATGTTCTGGCGCAAGGGTAATGACAAACTGTCGAGGCTGATAATGCTCTTGATGGTAGTGCTTGATCTGGAGTGCCTGAAGGATTTGGCACTCTATCTTTCTGACTTTGAACTCCATAAGTCGATGTGGCATTGGGTGAATGCTACCGATATGGTCGTTGTGCCTGTCTATACTTTTGTGCTTATGGAACTGGTGAAGCCCGGTTGGCTTTCCTGGAGAAAGGCAGCGCTTCATGAGGCTTCTTTTCTTATGCCTCTGGTCTTATATGGGATTACTGACAAATTGCTTTGGTTTGATGTGCTGACTGCATGGTGCTTTGTGTATGGCACAGTGACCTATTTCCTGATGTTCTATCTTATTAGCCGTTACCATCGGCAACTGAAGGAGCGGTTCTCCTATCAGGATAATATTAATCTCAACTGGTTGAGGGGTATTTTGTCGTGCTTCTTCGTGATATTGTTGGTTTGGGTATTCAGTTGTTATATGGTGGATGCTCAATTCGACAACATCTATATGCTGTTTTCTTTGGGCGCATGGATGTTCGTCTGTTATTTCCTTTATAAGCACGAATCGGTTATCGAGGAATTGGGAGATATGGATGAAGACGAAGTGGCGGTTGGTTCTGAGGAAATAAGTCTCAGTGGACTGGAAAAAGAGATAAACAAATTGTTTGTAGAAGAAAAACTTTATCTTAATCCGCAACTCAAACTTTCTGATGTGGCAAGACAAGTGGGTACGAATCGCACTTATCTGAGCCGATTTTTTAATCAGGAGAAGCAGATGACGTTCTTTGATTATGTCAATAATCTACGTGTGGAACATGCTGTGGGCTTGCTCCAAAAGTCAAACCTCCGACTGAACGTCATTGCCGAACAGTCGGGATTTAATTCAATATCAACCTTCAGAAGGGTTTTTGCCGCTAAGCAACAATGTACCCCTTCTGAATATCGTAAACGCATCTCCAGATAAAGATGCAAAGTCCTGTTATATGTAAACTCGTGCTGCCTTAGGGCTGTACATCCCACTGGATAGGCACGTTCTTCATAATCAGCAGACCTTTCTCGTCATAACTGAGCGAGAGGGCAATCTGGGCTTTCTGTATTATTTTGGCTGACTTCTTCACGTTTGTGAAGGTGCTGCTGTCTTTAAGGGCGATTTTCATATAGATGCCTTCCGAGACGGAGTAGGGAGTCCATCCTAAATAACGTGGCTCGCTCACGTTGCCTTCTTCGTCGATGAGCATGACTGGCCAATTGCTGTTGCCGCCAATGCTGATTTCGTTCTTGTTGGCAATCATCTTTACCTTCAACACCAGGCTTACCTCGCCGTAGTTTTCGGATGTGCTTTTGCCGTATGCTCCTACTAACTGTACGTCTACTTTGTCTTTTAAAGGATTGATGAGGGTTCCTCCAGTTGCGATAGGCTCTTCTGTGGCATTGCTGGCTGCTGGCTTCGCTTGGGGAGTCTCGGTTTTAGCAGGCTCACTGGAAGGAGTCAGAACTTTCTTGGCTTTTTTAAGAATGCCTCCAAAGCCTTGGGCTTGAATAGGGGTGGCGCACAATGCAAATGCTGCGATAATGATCCAAAATGTTTTCTTTGTTCTCATAATAATTTCTTTTTTATTTGTTGATAGATTGTATAATCGTTTATTTGTCGATAGATTGTGTGAGTGTTTTTTGTTGCCGATAGATAGGGCTTTCCTTTTGCAAAGATATAAAAAGTTTTCTTTGGCAAAAAGTCGGAGTGGTGATTATTGATGTTTTGCTCCTTTTATTTTACCGTATGCTCCCGTATTTACGAAATGGCAGGGTTTGGCGTGCTGCAGATTGCTTGTTGATGATAGGCTGGAGGATGTCGGAGGGAATTTGTAAAAACACAAAAAGCTGGCTTCAAATCCGAAACCAGCTTTTTTATGATAATTGTAATTTTGTTGTAAGAAGTCTTCTGTAAATTTTAGTCTCTGTTGCTGCCGAAGATGCGGAGCAGATAGAGGAAGAGGTTGATAAAGTCGAGATACAGAGTGAGCGAACCAAGAAGGGCCAGTTTTTGTGCACCTTCGCTCATGTCGGGCTGCATCAAGAGCATCTGCTTGATTTTCTGTGAATCCCAGGCTGTGAGGCCAATGAAGATGGCAACACCGATGTAGCTAAGAATGTAGTCGAAGCCAGGGCTCTTCAAGAACATATTCACGACGGTAGCGATGATGAGGCCGATCAAAGCCATGAACAGAATCTTTCCGATAGAGCTGAGGTCGCGCTTGGTGGAATAGCCATAGAATGCCATGGCTCCGAAGGTGCCTGCTGTTATGAAGAATACTTTTGCTATTACCATTGGCTCGTAAATGATAAAAATCGAAGAGAGCATAGCGCCATTAAGTACAGAATAGATAATGAACAGCAGTGTTGCTGTGGTCAACGATAGGCGATTGATGGCGCCACTGATGATGAACACGAGTGCGAGTTCGCCAATGATAAGTCCCCACATCAATGCGGAATTTGTGTAAATGGTGTTCAGCAGGGCTGGACTGTTGGCTACACTGTAAGCGGTAAAGCCCGTGATGACCAAAGCCAGTGTCATCCAAACGTAAACCTTTCGCATGAGAGCAGCAAAGGTGCCGTCGAGTCCGCGGGCTTTCTCGTTAATACTGAAGCCTGTGTCTTGGCTTGCGCCGTTAATACGGTCGTACATTTCTTTTTCTGTCATAGTTATTCTTTTTTTGTTTATATTCTTGTTTTGCTAATCGCCTTTTGCGAATAGTCTTTGTCATCTTGATAATGTAAATACAAAGATAATGCCATTTTTTGTAATTACTTCTCTTTGACTGCATTATTAACATTTGTTACGTCATTTTTCTTTTATCTGTCATTTTGGCCTTTTTTGTAGTGCTGACCTGTTATCTTAGCACCTGTCAATTTTGGGAGCTATTGAAGATTGAGGCGGACTTCGTTGGCGGCTTGTATCGGTCATAATAGACGACCGGCTTGTATCGGTCATAATAGACGACCGGGCTTGGTCTTAATAGATGGCTGGCGTTGGTCATAATAGACGACAGGGTTAGGTCATAATAGGCGAGGCAAGTTTTTGCCTTGTGGATTTTGTTTGACAGGAAGTCTCATTATCTCGCAATACAATCAGAAAAAGGCAGCAATAATATCCAGAAAACAGTGGCAGGAAAGCTTCTGTATATTTATTCGCCAGCAAGCTGTGCTTAACTGTGAGAAAATAATTTCCCAGTTGGGAAAAAATATTTTTCCAATTGGGGCGATATGGTTTTCCAGTTGGGATCTCGTTTTTCGGCAATTACTGCATGA
>NZ_VZAD01000001.1 GCF_009495355.1 Segatella copri | reverse complement strand
CTTTTCAGACTTACAAAGCTATATGCTTAATCCCCCCTGGTTTATCGGGTGAGCCCAAAGTAGGGCGCAACTTAGAAATGTATAAAAACAATAAAGCCTCGCAAGTTTATGACTTGCGAGGCTTTGCTTGATGCGCTTCAAGATGGGCTTGAACCAACGACCCCCTGATTAACAGTCAGGTGCTCTAACCAACTGAGCTATTGAAGCATTAGAGGTAAATGATTTCTCATTTGCGGTTGCAAAGGTAGTGACTTTTTTTTATTCCACCAAATTTTTTTTAGAAAAAAATGAATTTTCAGTAAAAAAACATCATTTTTTTGTGATTTAGGCTTCTTTTTAGGATATAAATGAGTATTTTTGTAGGCGAAAGGCGTACTTCAACGCATAGTGTAGTTTTTAGAAATAAATAAACGAGATGATAAATAAATTATATGTAATGGTGCTCGCCATGGTGCTCGCCATGCCTGCATGGGCACAAAAGGAGAAAAATCACGACTTTGTGGTAGCTAAGAATATGGATGTCTTTACGTCTATCTATAAGAATTTGGATATGATGTATGTGGATACACTCGATGCTGATGAGGTGATAGGCAACGGCATCAATGCCATGTTGCGAAGCCTTGATCCGTACACGGAGTATTATCCAGAGTCGGAAGTGAAGGAACTCAAGAATATGCTTACGGGCAAGTATGCTGGTATAGGTTCGGTAGTGAGATACAACTATCAGTTGGGTTATACTGTTATCAACGAGCCTTACGAGGGAATGCCAGCCCAGGAGGCTGGACTTAAGAAGGGTGACATCATTCTGAGTATTAACGACTCTACGATGAAGGGCAAGGAGGTGAGCTATGTGAGCGACCGCCTTCGCGGAGAGCCCGGCACGTCGTTTATTCTTAAGGTGAAGCGCCCAAGTACGGGCAAGGTGATGAAGGTGAAGCTCACCCGACGCACCATACAGATGCCATTTCTTCCTTATTATGGGTTGTTGGACGGTGGAATAGGTTATATTAATTTCAACTCCTTTACCGACCAGTGTGCCAAGGATGTGCGCCGTGCTTTTATCGACTTGAAGAAGCAGGGAGCCAAGAAACTTGTCTTCGACTTGCGTAACAATGGCGGAGGCTCTGTAAGCGAGGCGGTGAGCATTGTGAATATGTTCTTGCCCAAGGATAAGGTCGTGCTAACGATGAAGGGTAAGCTGCAGCGTGCCAACAATGAATACAAAACCACGGTGGAGCCTATTGATACGCTGATGCCTATCGTGGTGCTTGTGAGCGGAAATACTGCCAGCGCAGCCGAGATATTGAGTGGAAGCCTGCAGGATTATGACCGTGCTATTATATTAGGTACGCGCACGTATGGAAAGGGACTTGTTCAGGCTACGATGGACTTGCCTTACAATGGACAGATGAAACTTACCACGAGCAAGTATTACATTCCCAGCGGGCGATGCGTGCAGGCTCTCAACTATAAGCATGCCAAGGGTGGATATGTGGAGCATGTGCCCGATTCGCTTACCAAGGTGTTCTATACAGCAGGAGGACGTGAGGTACGTGATGGTGGTGGCGTGAAGCCGGATGTAGAGGTGAAGCCCGACTCGCTGCCCAATATCGCTTACTATCTGGCAGGAGCACGCGACAGTAACGAGCTGATGCTCAACTACGAGGTGGATTATATAGCCAAGCATCCTACGATAGCTCCGGCCAAGGATTTTGCTCTTACCGATGCTGATTACGAGGAGTTTAAGGCTCGTGTACTGAAAGCCGACTTCAAGTATGACAGAGAGACGGAGAAGTATCTGAAAGACCTGATGAAACTGGCCCGTTTTGAAGGTTATTATGATGATGCGAAGCCAGAATTCGATGCCCTTGCCAAGAAACTGAGTCACAATGTGGCCAAGGATCTCGACTATAACAAGCAGTACATCAAGCGCTTGCTCGAAAATGATATTGTGGCAGCCTACTATTATCAGGGTGGAGCTATCAGAAATTCCTTACGTTATGACAAGCAGGTGAAGGAAGCTGTCAGATTGCTCAATACACCCGAAGAATATAAAAAACTCCTGAGGCCCAGCGAAAAAGAGGGCGAAAAGGTACACAAATGATTAAAAATGTGCATGTTGTAGAATAAAATATTAAAAAAACTTTGGTCAGAACCAAAAAAAATCGTAATTTTGCAACGTTCAGTGGAATGAGGGGCTCACAAAGAGTTCCTCATTTTATTTTAATAAGAAATATATGATAGATAAAAACGTCGTAAAAAAATTAGTTGACGAATGGCTCCAAGACAAGGAATATTTCTTGGTAAGCATTGAAATCAGTCCTGACGACAAGATTGTCGTTGAAATAGATCATGCCGATGGTGTGTGGATAGAGGACTGTGTGGCCCTGAGCAGATTTATAGAGGACCACTTGAATCGTGATGAGGAGGACTATGAGCTGGAAGTTGGTTCAGCAGGACTTGGACAGCCTTTCAAGGTACCACAGCAGTACGTCAACTTCATCGGTAAGGAGGTGGAGGTGCTCGATGCTGATGGCAAGAAGGTGAAGGGCATTCTGAATTCTGTAGATGGCAACGACTTCAGTGTGAGTGTTGAGGAGAAAGTAAAGGTAGAAGGCAAGAAGCGCCCTGTGAAGCAGGACGTGCTGCATACCTATCAGATGGATAAGGTAAAATATACAAAATACGTAATAAGTTTCAAATAAGCTATGGCAGTAAAGAAAATGCAAGAAGAAACTGCGAGTATGATTGATACATTCCGCGAGTTTAAAGAAACCAAGAATATCGACCGTACTACATTGGTGAGCGTGTTGGAGGAAAGCTTCCGCAATGTGCTTGCCAAGATTTTCGGTAGTGATGAAAACTTCGACGTCATCGTAAACCCAGACAAGGGTGACTTCGAAATCTACCGCAACCGTGTGGTTGTAGCAGATGGCGAGGTGGAGGATGAGAACAAAGAGATCCCATTGGCTGAGGCACGCAAGATTCAGGCTGACTACGAGGTTGGCGAGGATGTGAGCGAGAAGGTTGATTTCAATAAGTTTGGCCGTCGTGCCATCCTGAACCTTCGTCAGACATTGGCGTCCAAGATTCTCGAGCTGGAGCATGACTCATTGTACAACAAGTACAAGGACCGTGTGGGTCAGGTTATCTCTGGTGAGGTATATCAAGTATGGAAGCGCGAAGTACTCATTGTAGACGATGAGAACAATGAGTTGATCCTGCCTAAGTCAGAGCAGATTCCTGCCGACGTATATCGTAAAGGTGAGACCGTGCGTGCCGTCATCCTGAGAGTGGACAACGAGAACAACAATCCAAAGATTATCCTCAGCCGTACAGCTCCCATCTTCTTGCAGCGACTCCTCGAGGCCGAAGTGCCTGAGATCAATGATGGTCTTATTGCCATCCGTCGCATAGCACGTATGCCTGGCGAGCGTGCCAAGATAGCAGTAGAGTCTTTTGATGAGCGCATAGACCCAGTAGGAGCCTGTGTCGGTGTAAAGGGAAGCCGTGTACATGGTATCGTGCGCGAGCTTTGCAACGAGAACCTCGACGTTATCAATTACTCAAGCAACATCAAGCTCTTCATCCAGCGTGCGTTGGCTCCTGCCCAGATTACCTCTGTCAATATCGACGAGGAAAATCACAAGGCAGAGGTGTATTTGCAGCCAGAGGAGGTTAGTTTGGCTATTGGTCGTGGTGGTATGAACATCAAGTTGGCTTCCATGCTCACCGAGTACACCATCGATGTGTTCCGTGAAATCAATGAGGCAGATGCTGATGAGGATATCTATCTGGACGAGTTCTCTGACGAAATTGACCAGTGGGTGATTGATGCCATCAAGGGTATTGGTCTTGATACCGCCAAGCAGGTGCTGAAGGCTCCACGCAACATGCTGATTGAGAAGGCAGACCTCGAAGAGGAAACTGTTGACAGTGTCTTGAAAGTATTGCGTGCCGAGTTCGAAAATTAATAAATTAAAAAGAAGGAGATAGAAAGTATAAATATGAGCATCAGATTAAACAAAGCACTACGTGAATTGAACATAGGACTTCAGACGGCAGTTGAATTCCTGGAAAAAAGAAACGAATTAGGGGAGGTGAAAGCCGAACTGAACTTCAAGTTGAGCGACGAACAATATAAGGCGCTCAATGATGCCTTCAGTCAGGATAAGGAAGTTCGTAATCAGGCAGAAAAGCTCTTCACTAAGAAGACCAAAGAGAAGAAGCGTGCACCAGAGCCTAAGGACAACCGCGCCGAAAGCATCCTCGAGTCAAGCCGCCAGCAGCAGTTTAAGCCGCTGGGCAAGATTGACCTGGACCAAATCGGCAAGGCAAATGCTGCTCAGTCTGCTGCTCCTAAAAAGACAGAGGCGAAGGAAACAGAGACTGCTGCCGTCAGTCCTGCGCCAGTAAACAATGCTCCTAAGAAGGAGGAAAAGCCTGTTGAGACAGCTCCTGTAGTAGAAAAAACTCAGAAGTCTGATGTAGAGTCTGTTGCCAAGCAGCCAGAAGTTAAGGCGGAAAATAAGTCTGAAAAGGTGGAAGTCAAGCCTGTCAACAAGCCAGGAGCTAAGGAAAGTAAGCCTGAGGTGAAGGAAAGCAAGCCTGAAGCTAAGGAAGAAAAGGCTGCCAGTCAGCCTGTAGCAGCTCAGCCAGCTGCAACCAATACGGTCTTCACACTGAAGAGCGAGCAGAAGTTTGCTGCCAATGAGCCTAAGGTGCTCGGAAAGATAGACCTTTCTACCCTTAATCAGAGCACTCGTCCTAAGAAAAAGACCAAGGAGGAGCGCCGTAAGGAGCGTGAGGACAAGTTTGCCCAGCAGCATAGCGAGCGTAAGAAGCGTGTGCGCATCAATAAGGAGCGTGTAGACATCAATGCCGAGTCTTCGCAGGGCAATAACGGCAAGAATAACAATAATAATGGCGGCAACCAGAACAATAACAATAATGGTGGCGGCAAGAAAAAGAATAAAAACAAGAATAAGAACAATAACAACAAGGGCAATAACCAGCGTCAGATAGAGGTCGACGACGAGGCTGTAGCACGCCAGGTAAAGGAAACCCTTGCCCGTCTTACAAGCAAGAGCCAGAACAAGAAGGGTGCTAAGTACCGTAAGGAAAAGCGCGAGGCTGTGCAGGAGAAACTTCAGGACCAGGTTCGTCAGGAGCAGAAGGAGAGTAAGATACTGAAACTCACAGAGTTCGTTACCGTAAGCGAATTGGCTACGATGATGGATATCAGCGTTACTCAGGTTATCTCTACCTTGATGGGTGTTGGAATCATGGTATCTATCAACCAGCGTCTGGATGCAGAGACCATCAATATGGTGGCTGAGGAGTTCGGCTTCAAGACCGAATATGTCAGCGCTGAGGTTCAGGAAGCTGTCAGCGAGGAAGTGGATGATGAGAACGATTTGGTTCCACGTGCTCCAATCGTAACTGTGATGGGTCACGTAGACCATGGTAAGACTTCTTTGCTCGACTACATCCGCAATACCAATGTGATTGCCGGTGAGGCGGGTGGTATTACCCAGCATATCGGTGCTTACAGTGTGACCCTGAAAAGCGGTCGCAAGGTGACATTCCTTGATACTCCAGGTCACGAGGCGTTCACCGCCATGCGTGCCCGTGGTGCTCAGGCCACCGATATCGCCATCATCATCATCGCAGCCGACGACTCTGTGATGCCTACTACCAAGGAGGCTATCGCCCATGCTCAGGCTGCAGGTGTGCCAATGGTATTTGCCATCAACAAGATTGATAAGCCAGGTGCCAACCCAGACCGTATTCGTGAGGACTTGGCTAACATGAACCTGCTCGTTGAGGAGTGGGGTGGTAAGTACCAGTGTCAGGAAATCAGTGCCAAGAAGGGTATCGGTGTTCACGATTTGCTCGACAAGGTACTCCTCGAGGCTGATATGCTCGACTTGAAGGCTAACCCTAACCGTCGTGCCACAGGTACCATCATCGAGTCTTCTCTTGACAAGGGACGTGGATATGTATCTACCGTATTGGTTGCCAACGGTACTCTGAAGGTAGGCGATATCGTACTTGCCGGTACTTCTTGGGGTCGTGTGAAGGCGATGTTCAATGAGCGTAATGCCAACATCAAGTCGGCTGCTCCTGCAGAGCCTGCCATTATCCTTGGTTTGAATGGTGCTCCTACAGCCGGTGATCAGTTCCATGTTATCGAGACTGAACAGGAGGCTCGCGAGATAGCCAATAAGCGTGAGCAGTTGCAGCGTGAACAGGGCTTGCGTACTCAGAAGCGCTTGACTCTTGGTGATATCTCTCACCGTATCGCACGTGGTGAATTCCATGAGTTGAATGTTATCGTTAAGGGTGATACCGACGGTTCTGTTGAGGCTTTGAGCGACTCATTCATCAAACTTTCTACCGAGAAGGTTCAGGTGAACGTAGTCAACAAGGCTGTGGGTCAGATTTCTGAGAACGACGTCATGCTGGCTTCTGCTTCAGATGCTGTCATCGTTGGTTTCCAGGTTCGTCCATCTGCCGATGCTCGCAAGGCTGCCGACCGTGAGGGCGTGGAAATCAACACTTACTCCATCATCTACGATGCTATCGACGATATCAAGAGCGCTATGGTCGGTATGCTCGACAAGGTGAAGAAGGAGATTGTTACTGGTCAGGTAGAGGTGAAGCAGACCTTCAAGATCAGTAAGGTGGGTACTATTGCCGGTGGTCTTGTTGTCGAGGGTAAGGTACATGCCAAGGATAAAGCCCGTGTTATCCGCGACGGTATCGTGATTCGTACAGCAGATATCGGAGCCTTGAAGCGTTATAAGGATGATGTGAAGGAGGTGGTTACCGGTATGGAGTGCGGTTTGAGCCTTGTCAACTACAACGATATTCAGGAAGGTGACGTTATCGAGACCTTCACAGAGATCGAGGTAGAGCAGAAACTTTAATAAAGTGAAGAGTGAATGAGGAGCGAAGAATTGGAAATGAGGAGTAAGAAACGTAGTTTCGGTCAAATCACCTTTCCTTTCGCTCTATCATATATATAATATAATAAGGTAGGGATGAGCCTCAAGAGGTTTATCCCTATTTATGGTTAAAATAACGAAAGGTTATTCTGAATAACAATGGCAGAGAAAGAGAAAGAACAAAATCAGGTTGTCAAGGACGTGATAGACCAGAAATATGAGTATGGCTTTACCACCGACGTGCATACTGAAATCATAGAGAAAGGACTCAACGAGGATGTTGTGCGCCTTATCTCTCAGAAGAAAGGAGAGCCCGAATGGATGCTCGAATTTCGTCTGAAAGCCTACCATTACTGGAAGACACTTAGGGAACCAAAGTGGGGACATGTACATGTGCCACCTGTCAACTATCAGGAGATATCTTACTATGCCGACCCATTGGCTAAGAAGCCTAAGAACAAGGAGATAGACCCTGAGTTGGAGAAGACATTCGACAAGCTTGGCATTCCTCTGGAGGAGCGCTTGGCTCTGAGTGGAACCGCAGTAGACGCCATCATGGACTCCGTGTCGGTGAAGACAACTTTCAAGGAGAAGCTTCGAGAGAAGGGCGTTATTTTCTGCAGTATTGGTGAGGCCATCAAGGAACATCCCGATTTGGTGAAAGAGTATTTGGGAACAGTAGTGCCATATCGCGACAACTTCTATGCAGCCTTGAACAGCTGTGTGTTCAGTGACGGTTCCTTTGTCTATATTCCAAAGGGTGTTCGCTGTCCTATGGAGTTGAGCAGCTATTTCCGCATTAATGCCCGCAATACAGGTCAGTTTGAGCGTACGTTGATTATTGCCGACGACGATGCCTACGTTTCTTACTTAGAGGGATGTACAGCACCTATGCGTGATGAGAACCAGCTCCATGCAGCTATTGTCGAGATTATCGTTAAGGACAATGCCGAGGTGAAGTATTCTACCGTTCAGAACTGGTATCCTGGTGATGAACATGGAAAGGGTGGAGTCTTGAATCTCGTGACCAAGCGAGGCGACTTGCGTGGTGTCAACTCGAAGTTGAGTTGGACTCAGGTAGAGACGGGCTCCGCCATTACCTGGAAGTATCCTTCCTGTGTCCTGCGTGGCGACAACTCTGTAGCTGAGTTTTACAGTGTGGCTGTTACCAACAATTATCAGGAGGCCGATACAGGTACCAAGATGATTCATATGGGTAAGAATACCAAGAGTACCATTATATCGAAAGGTATCTCGGCAGGACATAGCCAGAACTCTTATCGAGGTCTGGTACGTGCCACAGCTAATGCCGACAATGCCCGTAACTACAGTTCTTGCGACTCATTGTTGTTGGGCAGTGATTGTGGAGCACATACTTTCCCATATATGGATGCGCAAAACGATACCGCCGTGTTCGAGCATGAGGCAACCACCTCGAAGATTTCGGAAGACCAGCTCTTCTATTGCAATCAGCGAGGCATTCCAACTGAGGAGGCAGTCGGCCTGATCGTAAATGGTTATGCCAAGGATGTGCTCAACAAGTTGCCTATGGAGTTTGCCGTTGAGGCACAGAAACTCCTGAGTGTTTCACTCGAAGGAACCGTAGGATAATCATCATAATTCTCGATGAAATCGATAAAAATTGACTAAAATTATGTTAGAGGTAAAGAATCTGCATGCAACTATTGCAGGCAAAGAAATATTGAAAGGTATCAACCTGACTGTTAATGACGGCGAGATACATGCGATTATGGGACCTAACGGTTCTGGTAAGTCAACCTTGAGTGCTGTGCTCACAGGCAACCCTCTCTATACAGTAACTGAGGGCGAGGCTATCTTCAACGGCAAGAACCTGCTGGATATGAAGCCAGAGGACCGTGCCCGCGAAGGTTTGTTCCTTTCTTTCCAATATCCAGTAGAGATTCCTGGCGTATCTATGACCAACTTCATGCGTGCTGCCATCAATGCCAAGCGCGAGTATCAGGGTTTGGAGCCTTTGAATACAAGTGAGTTTATGAAACTGATGCGCGAGAAGCGTGAGTTGGTTGAACTTGACAGCAAGTTGGCTCGCCGTTCTGTAAACGAAGGTTTCTCTGGTGGAGAGAAGAAGCGCAATGAGATTTTCCAGATGGCTATGTTGGAGCCAAAGCTCTCTATCCTTGATGAGACAGACTCTGGTCTCGATGTAGATGCGATGCGTATCGTGGCTGATGGTGTGAACAAGATGCATACCGACAAGACTTCTGTCATCGTCATCACTCACTATGAGCGTCTGCTCGATATGATTAAGCCAAGTGTGGTTCACGTACTCTATAAAGGTAGAATCGTGAAGACTGCCGGTCCTGAACTTGCCAAGGAGATTGAGGCTCGTGGCTACGACTGGATCAAGGCTGAGGTAGATGAAAAAGAATAAATGATAATGTCTCAATCATAACAGGCTTTGCCATGAAAGGCAAGCCTCTGTTTATTCATTGTTGTTTATTAATTATAAATTGAATATTATGCATTCAGAAAAACAATATTTAGACTTGTATCAGTCTTCGTCGAGAATGATCAAGAAGAACAGTGCCGAGGTGCTCAATGCTGTGCGCGATGCAGCTTTTGAGGACTTCCGTCGCCTGGGCTTTCCTTCCCGAAAGGTAGAGAGATACAAGTACACAGATATGAGTGCCATCTTCGAGCCCGACTATGGTTTGAACCTGAATCGACTGGAGATTCCTGTAGACCCTTATCAGGCTTTCCGTTGTGATGTGCCCAATCTCAGTACTTCGCTATACTTCGTGGTTAATGATGCTTTCTATAACAAAGCTCTTCCAAAGGTAGAACTTCCAGAGGGCGTTATCGTGGATTCTTTGAGCAAGATTGCTGCAGAAAGCCCTGAATTCATCGGGAAATACTATGCTAAGATTGCCAAAACAGACGAGGATGGCATTACTGCCCTGAATACAGTCTTGGCTCAGGATGGCTTGTTCATCTATGTGCCCAAGAATGTAAAGGTGGAGCGTACTGTGCAGGTCATCAATATTCTTCGCTCGGATGTCGACCTGATGGTGAATCGTCGTGTTCTCATCGTCTTGGAGCAGGGCGCTGAGGCAAAGTTCCTTTTCTGCGACCATGCAGCTGACGACAAGAATTTCCTTGCTACACAGGTTATTGAGGCTTTTGTAGGCGAGAATGCGAGTCTTGATCTTTATTGTCTTGAGGAGACTCATTACAAGAACCGTCGTGTCAGCAATGTTTATATAGAGCAGCAGGCCAACAGCCGTGTGAACCATAATGTGATTACCCTTCATAATGGTATCACCCGCAACCGTCTCGACTTGGTGTTCAAGGGCGAGGGAGCAGAATGTTTCTGCAATGGTTGTGTCATTGCCGATAAGAATCAGGTGGTGGATAACAATACACTCATTGATCATCAGGTGGGACATTGTACCAGCAACGAGCTTTATAAGTATGTGCTTGATGGTGAGGCACGTGGTGCTTTTGCCGGTAGAGTGCTGGTTCGTCATGGTGCCCAGAAGACTACTTCTCAGGAAACCAACCAGAACCTCTGTGCTACGAAGACTGCCCGTATGTTCACTCAGCCGATGCTGGAGATTTATGCCGACGATGTGAAGTGTGCACACGGTAGTACTGTTGGTCAGCTCAACGATGCTGCCTTGTTCTATATGCAGCAGCGTGGTGTGAGCCGTGAGGAGGCTAAGTTACTCCTTCAGTTTGCATTTATCAACGAAGTTATTGACAAGATGGAATTGGAGCCTCTTCGTGATCGCCTTCATCATCTTGTAGAAAAACGTTTCCGTGGTGAACTCAACAAGTGTGAGGGATGCAAGCTTTGCAAGTAATAATATGTAGTTAAAGGAGCTAACTTCTTAAAAATATGTATGATATTAACAAAGTAAGAGCCGATTTCCCGATACTTTCGAGAACGGTGTACGACAAGCCTTTGGTTTATCTCGATAATGCTGCTACTACACAGAAGCCTTTATGTGTGCTTGATGCTATGCGTGACGAATATCTTAACGTCAATGCCAATGTGCATAGAGGTGTGCATTACCTTTCTCAGCAGGCTACAGATCTTCATGAGGCTGCCCGCGAGACAGTACGCAAGTTTATCAATGCTCCCAAAGTAGAGGAAATCATCTTTACCCGTGGTACTACCGAGAGTCTGAATCTCGTTGTCTCCTCTTTCTGTGATGAGTTTATGAGCGAGGGCGACGAGGTCATCATCTCTACTATGGAGCACCATTCCAATATTGTGCCTTGGCAGTTGCAGGCAGCCAAGAAAGGCATTGCCATCCGTGTTATCCCTATTAACGAAAAAGGAGAGATAAACATCGATGAATTCGCCAGTTTGTTCAACGAACGTACCAAGATAGTCAGCATTACCCAGGTAAGCAATGTGCTCGGTACGGTGAATCCTGTGAAAGAGATGATCAAGATAGCTCATGAGCATGATGTGCCCGTGATGGTGGATGGAGCTCAGAGCACACCTCATTTCAAGGTCGATGTACAGGATTTGGATTGCGAGTTCTTTGCTTTCAGTGGTCATAAGATATATGGACCTACAGGTATCGGCGTGCTCTACGGCAAGGAAGAGTGGCTTGACCGTATGCCTCCTTACCAGGGAGGTGGCGAGATGATAGAGAGTGTGAGCTTCGAAAAGACCACTTTCGAGAAGTTGCCCTTCAAGTTTGAGGCAGGAACTCCCGATTATGTGGCTACTCATGGTTTGGCCAAAGCCATCGATTATGTGTCGGCTCTTGGTATGGACAATATTGCCCAGCACGAGAAAGAACTTACACGCTACTGTATGGAACAGATGCGAACCATCGATGGAATCAGACTTTTTGGAGAGCAAGAAGGCAAGGATGCTGTGGTAAGTTTCCTTGTAGGCGATATTCATCACATGGATATGGGCACACTTCTCGACCGTCTTGGCATTGCAGTTCGTACAGGTCATCATTGTGCTCAGCCTCTGATGGACCGTTATGGCATCTTAGGAACCGTTCGAGCCAGCTTTGCGCTCTATAATACCAAGGAAGAGGTTGACGCCTTGGTAGCAGGAGTGAAGCGTGTGGCACAGATGTTTTAGTACAGAATTTCAAAACACTTTTGACCTGTACGGTTGGCACGTCCTGAAGGGGCAGAAGCTCTTAGCCCAGGGCAGCGCCCTGGGTTGTTTTGGACGCAAACCTGTCGCCCTGTAAGGGCAAAAGCTTTATATTATTGCCAGGAGTTTTAAAGCTTTTGCCCTTACAGGGCGCCTTGCTGATTGCTATTATACCCAGGGCGTTGCCCTGGGCTAAGAGCTTCTGCCCCTTCTATTATATTTGCACTTGGAAAAATAAAGAGATAAAAATCTTTATATCTGCAAAC
>NZ_VZAD01000019.1 GCF_009495355.1 Segatella copri | reverse complement strand
TTTGGCAGTGAAACGCATCAATACCATAGGTAAAAAATGCGTCGGATTTTAAACGAATTTTGAACACCCTACCTGTAAGGGCAAAAGCTTTGTAAATTGCCTGGAGTTTTAAAGCTTTTGCCCTTACAGGGCGACAGGTTTGCTGACGTAATTACCCAGGGCGCTGCCCTGGGCTAAGAGCTTCTGCCCTTTCAGGGCGTGCTGCTTACTTGCGAAACTTGAATAAAGTAATAAAGAATCATGATAGTAACCGTGGAATGGATGGAGAGATGGTTTGAAACATTCAACATCTCCTATTTCGACGCCCAACTGCCATTGCCAGTTATGGCTTTGAGTCGTGCCAGAACCCGTTTGGGACAAATGGCGTTTAAGCGTGTGTCGAGGTGGGGCAAGGTGCGTCTTTACGATTTCAAGATATCGATGACAACCTATTACGACATGACCGATCGTCAGGCCAAGAGTGTGTTGCTTCATGAGATGATACATTACGCCATAGCCTATACGGGGCTTCGCGATACCTCTTCGCATGGTGTCGTGTTTCGTGGGCTGATGGACAACCTGAACCGGAAGTATGGTTGGGATATCAGGGTCATGACCTCTACCAAGGGGTGGAAGGTGAGTGAGCAGGTAAAGGCTAAAAAGACTTTGCGAGGTCCGCAGACATACTTGATGTTGGCCATCGAAATGCACGATGGTAAATATTACCTGTCGCGTGTCAATCCGAGTTTTGCCATGGGGATAGAGCGAAAGGTCCGGGCACTTCGAGAGGTGAGACATCATCAGTGGTATACCACCCAGGAGTCTTATTTTGAAGATTATCCTCAGGTGAGAAGCCTCAGAGGGCGACGCATCTCAAAAGCCGATTATTCTAAGTTGCTCCACGTTCTGCAAGAAACCGAAATAGATGTTTAGAGACCGCTTGTTCTTGGTTTGACGGATAGAAAAAATCCTATAGCGAAGGGGACTTTGTCGCTATAGGATTGAAATCAGTGATTCGAAGTCATTGCAGAACTCGGTCATCTTGTGATAGAGCAGGTTGCAACCTTGATGGGAGAGCTCTTCGTCGGGAAGAGGTCCCGAGTTGATGGCCACGGTGAAGATATTGGCAGCAACACCTGCACGAACGCCTAAGGGCGCATTCTCCACCACGATGCCCTGCCAGGGCTTCAGGTTTCCTGCCTTCTGAAGTCCCATGAGATAAGGGTCGGGATTGGGTTTGCCCCGTTTCACGTCGTATGCCGTAACGATGTGCGACTCGTCGAGGAAGTCGCCGAAGTCGTCGAGCAATCTCAGGATGAGCGGTCGTTGTCCGCTTCCCGTCACCACGCCCACCTGCATACCGGCATTCTTGATTTTCTGCATGATGTCCTTTACCCCGGGGAAGATCTGTGCAGTAGGCATGGTGTGGAAGATTTCGGTCTTCACGTCGTACATCTTCTGTGCCTCGTCGAGCGAGATGTCGATGCCTTTCTGCTTCTTCACCATCATCTGAATGGTGTCTATGCCTCGAGCGCCCTCTGTGGCATAGGCGTCGGATGCCGTCATGTGGATGTCGAACTGCTTCATGGATTCCTGCCATGCCACGGCATGATTGGGCATGCTGTCGTACAGCACACCGTCCATATCAAAAAGAACGGCTTTAGGGTTGAACTCCCCAAAGCCGTGGTCTTTTAAGTATTTTGAAATAGCTTCTTTCATCTATTATTTTTCGTTAGCCAGACGCTCCTGGATGGCTTTGCTCTCTGCCTCATAGCCAGGCTTGTTGAGCAATGCGAACATATTCTTCTTGTATGCCTCAACACCAGGCTGGTTGAATGGGTTCACCTCTTCCAGGAGACCGCTGATGCCGCAAGCCTTCTCGAAGAAATAGATGAGCTGGCCGAGGTAGTAGGCGTTCAACTCAGGTACGTTAACCAAGATGTTAGGCACACCACCGTCTACGTGAGCCAGACGGGTACCGAGTTCAGCCATCTTGTTCACCTCGTCCACACGCTTGCCCTCGAGGAAGTTCAAGCCGTCGAGGTTCTCATCGTCGTGAGGGAAGAGCAGCTTCTCGTTAGGAGTCTCAACGCTGATGACGGTCTCGAAGATAGAGCGCTCGCCCTGCTGAATCCACTGACCCATAGAGTGGAGGTCGGTAGTGAAGTCGCAGGCAGCAGGGAAGATACCCTTCTGGTCCTTGCCCTCGCTCTCGCCATAGAGCTGCTTCCACCACTCAGCGAAGTAGTGCAGCTTAGGCTGGAAGTTGCATACGATCTCGATCTTCTTGCCAGCCTGTGTGTAGAGTGCCTGACGTGTGGCAGCATAGATGGCAGCAGGGTTCTCGTCGAAAGCCACGTCCTTGCCGCAAGCCTTCTCCATGTCGACAGCACCTGCAACGAGCTGCTTTACATCGAAACCAGCCACAGCGATAGGCAACAAACCTACTGGAGTCAATACTGAGAAGCGACCACCCACATTGTCAGGGATGATGAAGCTCTTGTAGCCCTCCTTGTCAGCGCAAGTGCGTGCAGCACCCTTCTTGGCGTCGGTAACGGCCACGATGACATCCTTGGCCTCGTCCTTGCCACGCTGGTCCTCGCACTGCTTCTTCAAGAGGCGGAAAGCCAGGGCAGTCTCGGTAGTGGTACCCGACTTAGAGATGTTGATGACACCAAATTTCTTGTCCTTCAAGTATGTAGTCAACTCGTAGAGGTAGTCCTCACCGATGTTGTTTCCTGCGAAGAGGATGGTAGGGTTCTTCTTGTCTGCTACGAGCCATGCGAAAGAGTTTCCGAGGCCTTCGATGACGGCGCGTGCACCGAGGTAGCTACCACCGATACCTGCTACAACAACCACCTCGCACTTCTCACGCAAAGTGTTGGCCACAGCCTGAATCTCGTCGAGGAACTCAGGAGTGATAGAAGATGGCAGATGCAACCATCCCAAGAAGTCGTTACCTTCACAAGTGCCGTTCTCAAGAGCTTCCTGAGCGGCCTTTACCTTAGGCTCGTAAGCCTTTACTGCACCTTCTGCGAGGAAGGAAGCAGCCTTTGTAATGTTTAAGCTGATACTTTTCATTTTATTTTTTTTATCTGAATGAATCTGTTAATAGTTTGATTTCGATTTGCGGGCTGATGCGCTCGTACAATATATTATATACGGCATCGAGAATCGGCATGTTGACGTGCATGTGGCGATTGATTTCCTTCATGCACTTGGTGCCGAAATATCCCTCTGCAATCATCTCCATCTCTACCTGTGCACTCTTCACGCTGTAACCCTTGCCTATCATGGTTCCGAAGGTGCGGTTGCGCGAGAAGTTGCTGTATCCCGTCACGAGCAGGTCGCCGAGGTAGACCGAGTCGTACATGCTTCGCTCGATGGGGTGCACGGAAGTGAGGAAGCGGTGCATCTCCTGCACGGCGTTCGACATGAGCACCGCCTGGAAGTTGTCGCCATACTTCAGTCCTCCACAGATACCGGCAGCAATGGCGTAAACGTTTTTGAGCACGGAAGAGTACTCGATGCCGATTACGTCGCTCGAGGTCTTGGTCTTGATAAACTCGCTTGCCAGGCAGTCGTTGGCAAAGGCCTTGGCTTTCTCGGTGTCGCTGCATCCCACGGTGAGGTAGCTGAGTCTTTCGAGCGCCACTTCCTCGGCATGTGACGGTCCGCCGATGCAGGCGAGGTTCTCATAGGGCACGTCGTACACCTGATGGAAATATTCCGAGCATACGAGGTTTTCGTCGGGCACGATACCCTTAATGGCCGTGATGATGAACTTGTCGTCAATCCGGGTTTTGAGTTTCTTGAGATGATTCTTCAGGTAGGGCGATGGTGTTACGAACACGAGTGTGTCGTAGTTCTGCACTATCTTGTTGATGTCTGAGGAGAAGAATATCTCTTCGACATTGAACCGTGCTGCTATGAGATAGGCAGGGTTGTGTCCCAGTCGCTTGAAGTCCTCGATGCGGTCGTCGCGACGCATATACCAACCTATGTGATGAGTATGTCCCACCACAATCTTGGCTATAGCTGTTGCCCAGCTTCCTCCGCCAATTATCGCAATTTTACCGCAATTATACACCTTTTTATTTAATGTTTAATGTTCTCAAGTTTTTTTCAAGAATTAGAGAATTTCAGAATTATCTCCAATTCCCTAATTCTTGAAACCCAAAAACTTGAATTTTATTTGTTTGCTGCATCAATCCAGCCTTGGATATCATCAACAGAAGGCTTCTCGTATCCGAGTTTGTACTTCTTGTTGATTTCGCCGATCTTCTGCTGTAATCCCTGAGCCTTCTCGTCGCGGATGTCGGAGATGAGGTTGAAGCCAGCCTTGCGGAGCACGTATGCCCAGTCTTCTGGCACGCCGATCTCTTCCCATTCCTTGATAGAGCTCTGAGGCATCTTCTTCTCGGGTTTCATCTGTGGGAAGAAGAGCACCTCCTGGATGAATGTCTTGCCCGTCATGAGCATGACGAGACGGTCGATACCGATGCCGATGCCCGATGTAGGAGGCATACCATACTGCAGAGCGCGCAGGAAGTCCTGGTCGATGATCATCGCCTCGTCGTCGCCCTTGTCGGCCAGTTTCATCTGGTCGATGAAGCGCTCTTCCTGGTCGATAGGGTCGTTGAGCTCAGAGTATGCGTTGGCCAGCTCCTTGCCGTTGACCATGAGTTCAAAGCGCTCGGTGAGTCCTGGCTTAGAGCGGTGCATCTTGGTGAGTGGCGACATCTCCACAGGGTAGTCGGTGATAAAGGTAGGCTGGATGAAGGTTCCCTCGCAGAACTCTCCGAAGAGCTCGTCGATGAGCTTGCCCTTGCCCATGGTCTCGTCTACGTCCATGCCCTTCTCCTTGCAGAAGTTGCGTATTTCCTCCTCGGTCTTTCCGTTGCAGTCGAAGCCGGTCTTCTCCTTGATGGCGTCGAGGATAGGCAGACGGCGGTAAGGTGCCTTGAAGCTTACGATGTTGCCGTCGATCTCGCGCTCTGGCTTGCCGTTGACGGCGATACAAATGGTCTCGAGCAACTTCTCGGTGAATGACATCATCCAGTTGTAGTCCTTGTACTGTACGTAGAGCTCCATGCAGGTGAACTCAGGGTTGTGGTTGCGGTCCATACCCTCGTTGCGGAAGTTCTTTCCGATCTCATAGACGCCCTCGAAGCCGCCTACGATGAGTCGCTTCAGATAGAGCTCGGTGGCGATACGCATGTACATATCCTGGTCGAGCGCATTGAAGTGAGTGATGAATGGGCGGGCCGAAGCACCACCTGCGATGCTCTGCAGGGTAGGAGTCTCCACCTCTGTATAACCAGCGTTGTCAAGCACACTGCGCAGGGTGCGCAATACTGTGGCACGCTGCAGGAAGGTGTCCTTCACGCCGTCGTTGACGATGAGGTCGACATAGCGCTGGCGATAGCGCAGCTCTGGGTCGTCGAACTTGTCGTATGCCACGCCGTCTTTGTACTTCACGATAGGGAGTGGCTTGAGGCTCTTGGAGAGCAGGCACAGCTCCTTGGCGTGAACGGAGATCTCGCCTGTCTGTGTGCGGAAGACGAATCCCTTGACACCGATGAAGTCACCGATGTCGAGCAATTTTTTGAATACCGTATTGTAAAGGTCCTTGTTCTCGTCGGGACAGATTTCGTCGCGGGCGATATAGACCTGTATTCTTCCCTTAGAATCCTGCAACTCGGCGAAGCTTGCCTTGCCCATCACGCGTCGGCCCATCATACGGCCTGCGATCACTACCTGGCGTGGCTCGTCCTCGTCTTTGAACTCAGCCTTGATGTCTGTGCTGAATGCATTGGTTGGAAACTCTGCTGCTGGGTATGGGTCGATGCCCATCTCTCGCAATGTCTGAAGACACTGTCTGCGAACTATTTCCTGTTCGCTCAACTCTAAAATGTTCATATTCTATTGAGATATATCTTATTATTCGTGGTGCAAAAATACGAATAAAATTTTAACTGACGTAGTATTTTATGCTTTTTAATATATTAATAATGTGCAAACGATGCAAAATAGATGAGTTTTCCCTTCGTTAAGTCTGAAAAAGACAGGAACTTCCTCATGTGCGGAAGTTGAGTCAGATATTGAGTGTTATGCAAAAACGCCAGTCTTGTATTCTCTGTCAAGCAACTGATATATATAAGCAGGGCTTTCGACGTAAAGACCGGTTTCTTTGTCATTGAGCTTTTGATATGTATCTGAATTGTAAATGAAATCTAAAGCTTGCTCTATGGATATGTTGTAATCCTGCATCAAGTATTCTGTCATTTTATCAACAGCTCTGTTTGTCAAGTATTTGTTTATCTGTTCTTTTGTCATTTTTTCAATCTTTTGAGTAAGAGAATAGCTTTGCTTGTTCCAAAGAAGTATTGGTTATTGAGATGTTTGAATTTCAATTCTTCGGCCAGTTCTTCTATCGTATAGGTGCCTTCTTCGTATCGTCCAAGTAAGTAGGCAACGCCGTCGTCAGCTATTGGACCGATGACAATATCATAATTGTGCTTGTAAGGTGGGGTTGTCCTACTTCGGTTCTTGTAGATAAACTCCGCCCATTCTGCGCAAACGAAATCGAACTGGAGGACTTTAATATCAGGGGATTCTAAGAGCTGTTCGTCGAACTCGTATTTTTGTACAATAGGGGTGCCTCCAAACATGAGTGCTCTTTTGGTAGCCAATTCTTCGGCCTGGCTTTTTATGTCAGTAAGGTAAAAACCTTGTCCGAAATCTTTGTAATTCCTTGTTTTTTTGATTTCTATTTCATCGAAATCAACATTAGTACCGTGGTAGAGTATCATGCTAAAGTTCCTCCATTTTTTTGACATATAACAACTAAATCGTCTACAGTATCTTCGATAGACTGAAGATGAAGGGTATTATAGAATTGTATTAAAAAGTGGATGCCTTGAAAATGTTTCAAGTATTGGTATGCGTTCTTGATGGGAAGATTATATCTACTCCCCATACATCGAATGCACGCATTTATAAAAGGAATCTTATATTTGTCTTCCATTTTGCTAACTTTTTTAAGTATACTCTTTTGCAAAAGTACGAGTTTTCTTTGTAAACTCCAAATTTATTCTTCCAAATTTGTTTTTTCTCGATAAAAGTATAAAATTACCTTATTTATTTTGTTTTATCTCTTATTTCTATTAATTTTGCATTATACTTAAAAAAACAGCACAATGAACATAGATGAAATAGTAAAGAGGATAAGTAAGACCGACGGACTGTCGAAGACGCTGGGTATGAAATTCATCTCTACCCCCGAGCCCGATACCATCATGGCGACGATGAAGGTCGACGAGCGCAATCGCCAGCCCTTTGGATTCCTGAGTGGTGGCGCCTCGCTGGCGCTGGCCGAGAATGTGGCGGGCATAGGCTCGCTGGCACTCTGTCCGGGACGCATTGCCGTGGGCATCAACGTGAGCGGCACCCATGTCATCGCCGTATCCGAGGGCGACACCGTTACCGCTTACGCCAAGTTGGTGCACAAGGGAAGAGTGCTGCACACATGGCAGGTGGACATACGCAACTCGCAGGGCGAGACCGTGTGCACCGTGCAGGTGACCAACTATGTGATCACTCCGAAGAAAGACCAACCCAAGAAACAGGCAGAATAAGAAGATGACGGCTTTTGCGTATTATCGTTTGCCCTGCGAGCAGCATGCCACCTATGTGGCGCAGCACGTGGGAGAGCCCGAAATCCTCTCCTCTGTGGCTCAGCTCAATGGCAGGGAAGGCTTCGTGATAGTGCCTTTCCAGCCTTCGGCCGAATGCCCCGTGGTGCTGATTCATCCCGACGAGAAAAGGGTGATTCACTTGACTGGCGAGAACTTCGAGGGAGGCCAGGACGAGAAAAACTCGGATGGAGGCTTGAAGGACGAGAATGGAGGCTTGAAGGGAAACGGGAAATCAGAGGAGAAGGACGGCTATGTCCGCGACTTCGGATGCTTTCACGGGCAGTTGCAGAGGGGAGTGTTCCGCAAGATCGTGCTGGCACGCAGGTCGGTGCAGACAACCCGCCTGTCGGCCGAGGCGCTCTTCGCCAAGGCTTGCCGCATGTATCCGCGTCTCTTCGTGGCATTAGTGTGTTCCGAGGCTTCGGGCATGTGGCTCATGGCGACGCCCGAGGTGCTGCTCAATGGGCGTGCGGGCGAGTACCACACCATGTCGCTTGCCGGCACTCAGAAAGCGCCCATGACATCCTTGTGCCCCATCCCTCACGAGGCGACTGAGGGCTTTGAGTGGCCGCAGAAGGACCAGGAGGAGCAGCAGTACGTCACCGATTACATCGAGGCGTGCATCAGGACCTTCTCCGACGACTATCGTCTGCAGGGTCCCTACACGATGACGGCGGCCCATCTGTGTCATCTGCGTACCGACATCCATTTCCGTCTGCCCTGTGCCGACGTGCTGGGCGATGTGCTCGAAGCGCTCTATCCCACGCCAGCCGTGTGTGGCATTCCCAAGGAGCCTGCCCGCAGGTTTATCCTGCGTCATGAGCACGAGCCCCGTCGGTACTACAGTGGTTTCGTGGGCATGCTGTCGCCCCGTGCCGATACCCATCTCTTCGTGTCGCTCCGCTGTATGCGTCTTCTGCCTGGTGGCATCTGCGAGCTCTATGCCGGTGGCGGCCTCCTGAAGGAGAGCGAGATGGAGAAGGAGTGGAGGGAGACCGAGGCCAAGATGCAGACCATGATGGAGCTGGTTTGAGTTAAAGGAGAATACTCAGGAGTTAAAGGAGTTAAGGAGTTAAAGGAGTTAAAGGAGTTAAGGAGTTAAAGGAGTTAAGACAACAGCTTTGTGGGTGTATTCATTAAGCAGCACGCCCTGAAGGGGCAGAAGCTCTTAGCCCAGGGCAACGCCCTGGGTATAAAGGCAATCAGCAAGGCGCCCTGTAAGGGCAAAAGCTTTACAAATTGTCCCTGGAGTTTCAAAGCTTTTGCCCTTACAGGGCGACAAGTTTGCTACCATGATAACCCCCAGGGCGTTGCCCTGGGCTATGAGCTTCTGCCCCTTCAGGGCGTGCTACTTATAGGAGCTTCTGGGTTTTTCAGGGCGTGCTGCTTATGGACGTGTGGAGTGGACTTGACCTTTCCCCATTCCTTCAAGACATTTGTCTTAACTCCTCAGCGACCGCAGGGAGCGATAACTCCTTAACTCCTTTAACTCCTGAAATTAAACATTCAACATTCATAAAAAAATGTATAGCAATATCGAGAATGTCAATATCCTGACCAGTGTACTCAAGAGTCACGGAGTAAGGCGAGTGGTGGTGTGTCCCGGAAGCAGGAACGCCCCCTTGGTTCACAATTTCAACGAGGCGGAGGGCATCACGTGCTATCCCGTCACCGACGAGCGCAGTGCCGGTTTCATGGCCTTGGGCATGTCGATGGCAGGCTCGCTGGGCTATAGTCCCGACCCCGTGGCGGTGTGCGTCACCTCGGGCTCAGCCCTGCTCAATGTCTATCCCGCCGTCGCCGAAGCCTACTATCAGAAGTTGCCCATCATCGTCATCTCTGCCGACCGCCCCGAGGCGTGGATAGGTCAGCAGGACGGGCAGACCCTTCCGCAAGCCCACGTCTTCGGACAGATGGTGAACAGGAGTGTCGACCTGCCGATGATTACACCTTATATAATAGACCATCCTGCCTCTGCCCAGATGCACGACGAGCAGGCATGGTATTGCGAGCGACAGGCCCACGAGGCCGTCATCGACTGCGTGCACCGCAAGTCGGGCCCCGTGCACATCAACATACACATCGCCGAACCCCTCTACGAGTTCACCCAGGAGGAGCTCCCCCATACCCACTGGGTAGACTATGTGAGGACCGGTCTCTACGGAGGCGGATTCCACTATGGCGACCTGCTCGACTTCCTGAACGCCCGCAGGCCGATGATCGTCGTGGGACAGGACTATCCCTCGACCTCGCTCCATGGCATCAAGAACATCAGCTCGTGGGCAGTGACGCTCATCGAGCCCACCGCTCTCGGCACGTCGAGCAAGGATCCCGCCTCGCACGACTACTCCAGCAACCTCTTGGCAAGCAGTTTCGAGGAGGTGCTCGCCCGGTTGGAGAAAGGAGAGATAGAGGTGCCCGTGATGCGGCGACGCATGGTGACCTACGATGTCGAGGACCTCATGCCCGATTTCATCCTCTATGTGGGCGGCACGCTGGTGAGCAAGCGCCTCAAGCAGTTCCTGCGACGGGCAGCCCGCAGCAGGGAGCAGGGCGGAGGCGGAGCCAAGGTGTGGCGGGTGAGCAAGGACGGCGAGATGGTGGACACCTTCATGCACATAGACCGCATCTTCCAGTGCGACCCCGACCAGCTGGCCTCTGCCATGACCGATTACGACCAGGCCTACGATGCCGATGTGAGCGACTTCAAGGACCGGTGGTTCTGGGCTCTGCGTGCGGCCAAGCGGCACGCCTACGACTATGAGCCGCCCTACAGCAGCATGGCGGCAGTGAAATACTTCCAGCAGGAGTATCTTGCCCACTCCGTGCTGGGCGACACGAGCGAGTGCCGTATCTTCTATGGCAACAGCATGCCCATCCGCCTGGCGGGCATCTACGCCTGCCAGTATGTGCATTGCTGTCGTGGCGTCAATGGCATCGAGGGCACGCTCTCTGCAGCAGCAGGCCTGTCGGTGGTGCTCTCCGAACAGCATCATCCCGACGCCAAGAGCCAGCAGAAGGTGTTCTGCGTGCTGGGCGACCTGAGCTTCTTCTACGACCAGAACGCCCTCTGGAACCGCAATATCAACGGCAGTCTGCGCATCCTCCTGCTCAACAATGGCGGAGGTGCCATCTTCGGCAAGTTTGAGGGACTGAAGGAGAGTGCCGCCCGCGAGCGCTTGGTGATGGCAGAGCACGTCACCTCGGCCTGTCACCTCTGTCAGGCTCACGGAGTGGCTTATCAGAATGCCGACGACATGGCGTCGTTGCGTGAGGGCATCGACTGGCTCATCCATACCGAGTCCGACCGCCCCATGCTCATGGAGGTATTCACCGACATCGATGCCGACAACGAGGCCGTGGAGGGATTTTTCGGGAGATAAACATAATACATAAATACAACGATATGAGAGAATGGAAAAAAATAGAAGGATTTGATTTCAAGGAAATCATCTTCGAAGAGTATCATCACATAGCCAAGATAACCATCAACCGAGAGCGTTATCGCAATGCCTTCACACCCCTCACCACATGGGAGATGTCGCAGGCCTTCAGCTATTGCCGTGAGAGTCAGAACATACGAGTAGTCATCCTCACCGGTGCCGGCGACAAGGCCTTCTGTGCCGGAGGCGACATGCACGTCAAGGGGCGCGGAGGATACGTGGGAACCGACGGAGTGCCACGCCTCAATGTGCTCGACGTGCAGATGCAGATACGCCGTCTGCCCAAGCCCGTCATCGCCATGGTGAACGGCTATGCCATCGGTGGCGGCCATGTGCTCCACGTGATGTGCGACCTCACCATCGCCTCCGAGAATGCCATCTTCGGACAGACGGGTCCCAAGGTGGGAAGCTTCGACGCAGGCTTCGGAGCCTCTTACCTGGCACGCATGGTGGGACAGAAGAAGGCCCGCGAGATATGGTTCCTGTGCCGACAGTACAGCGCCCGTGAGGCCGAGGAAATGGGCATGGTCAACAAGGTGGTGCCCCTCGCCGAGCTGGAGGATACCTGTGTGGAGTGGGCAGAGATCATGATGGAACGCTCGCCCTTGGCACTGCGCATGATCAAGGCAGGACTCAATGCCGAGCTCGACGGACAGGCGGGCATCCAGGAGCTGGCAGGCGATGCCACCATGCTCTATTACACCATGGACGAGGCGCAGGAGGGCGGCAAGGCCTTCCTCGAGAAGCGCAAGCCCCGCTTCGACGACTATCCACAGTTCCCATGATGCTCTGAGGAGAATTCTCGGGAGCTTTTTCAGGAGTTATTTTTCAGGAGTTAAGGGAGTTAAGGAGTTATCGCTCCCTTCGGTCGCTGAGGAGTTAAGACAAATGCCTTTGTGGGCAATGTTTTAATGTTTGATTTCAAGCAATAAGACTGTTGTCTTAACTCCTTAACTCCCTTAACTCCCTTAACTCCCTTAACTCCCTAACTCCTTTGACTCAAAGGTTCAAATAAGTTTATCGAAAGCATCTTTGAAGAATTTCTCAAACCATATTTGAGGATGGTCGGTTATCATGTGCTTGCCCGATTTCGGGATATGAATGGCAATGATATACCCCAATTCGGGATAAAATAGCGATTAGTTGCATGTGAAGACAGATACGCGAGTTCTCTTCCCATGCCATCAGACATGGGCTGTATATAAAGAATCGAAAGAGATTATTCTGTCTTTAGAACAATGAAAGTTGCTTCGTGTCTTCGATGCAGTATCCTTGCAATGCCATTGGCTTGTTGTCAAAGAAACAATATGCTCCCAATGCTGAGATGAGGTTCATGACAAAGTTGTTCACAGACCTATGACGCGAATGTACAATCTGTGCCGTATTCTTCAGCATGTCGTTAATTGTTTCGATAATGTATCTCTTGCGCAGCATCATTCTGTCATAGAACGGCATCAGCT
>NZ_VZAD01000098.1 GCF_009495355.1 Segatella copri | reverse complement strand
TGTACGTACGGTGCAATGAGAGGTGCTGGGGGTAACTCCCCACATCTACTCTATTATGCGTTTTAGCATGTTTATCGAAAAAAAGTCGTAACTTTGCAAGAAAAGACCAACATGAGACTAAACAAAACATTACTTACCTTCGGCCTGGCCACTGCCCTCCTGCAGATGCCAGCCACTACGTTTGCCCAATCCGCTGGTGCCAGTTCTTCCACCCATAATCCGCTTCTCGTAAAGAGCACTCTGCCTTTCGGCGCTCCCGATTTCAGCAAGATTCAGGAGAGCGACTATCTTCCTGCCTTCGAGATAGCCATCAAGAGCCAGCGTGAGAACATCCAGAAGATTGTTAACAACAAGAAGAAACCAACCTTCCTGAACACCATCCTCGCTTTCGAAGAGAGCGGACTCCTGCTCGACCGTGTGAGCAACGTCTTCTTCGGACTCACCAGCGCCCACAAAACTCCCGGCATTGCCGAAACTCAGAAGAAGGTGATGCCTTTGCTTACCGATCTGGACAACGAGATTTCTTTCAACAAGCAACTCTTCAACCGCATCAAGTTCGTTTACGACAACGAACTGAAGAAACTCAAGGGCGAAGATCTTCGCCTGACCGAGCAGACCTACAAGCGTTTTGTTCGCTCTGGCGCCTTGCTGTCGGCAGAGAAGATGGAGCGCATGAAGCAGATCAACACCCGCATCTCGCAACTGCAGGAGCAATGGGACAACCTCTTGCCTGCAGCCACCAACAATGCTGTGGTATGGGTACAGAGCAAGGACGAGTTGGCTGGCCTGAGCGATGCTGATATAGCTCAGTGCAAGAAAGACGCAGAGAGCCGTGGCGGTAAGGCTCCTTACTGCGTGGTAATCATCAACACCACCCAGCAGCCTATCCTCGCCTCGCTTGCCAACCACGACCTTCGCCGCCGTGTGTACGAGGCAAGTATCCATCGTGCCGATGCCACCAATCCAGAGTTCAACACCTTCCCTATCGTTACCGAAATAGCCAAGTTGCGTGCCGAGAAGGGACAGCTCATGGGCTACAACAACTATGCCGACTACTCGCTCGAGAAGACCATGGCGAAGAACAGTCAGAACGTGAACAGCTTCCTGGGACAGCTCATCAAGGAATACACTCCCAAGGCTGAGGCAGAGACCAAGGCTATCGAAGAATACGCTCAGAAACTGGAGGGTAATGACTTCAAGCTGCAGCCCTACGACCGATTCTACTATTCCGCAAAGATGAAGAAGGAACTCCTCAACATTACAGACGACGAGATAAAACCTTATTTCAATATCGACAGCGTACAGATCAACGGTGTGTTCTATGCTGCCCACAAGGTATATGGTCTTAACTTCAAACAGCGCAAGGACATCCCAACCTATCATCCCGACATGAAGGTGTTTGAGGTGAGCGACAAGAACGGTAAGCCATTAGCTCTCTTCTATAGCGACTTCTTCCGTCGTCCTACCAAGCGAGGTGGCGCATGGATGAGCGCTTTTGCCAAGCAGAGCAGGCAGCGCGGTCAGTTGCCTATCATATATAATGTATGCAACAACGCCAAGGCTCCCGAAGGACAGCCTTCACTCATCACCTGGGACGAGGTTTGCACCATGTTCCATGAGTTCGGTCACGCCCTGCACGGCATGCTCTCCGACTGCCAGTACAACACCCTTTCAGGTACAGCCGTAGCACGAGACTTCGTAGAAATGCCTTCGCAGTTTAATGAGTCGTTTGCATCCATTCCTGAGGTGTTCGACCACTTTGCCCGTCATACCGAAACAGGCGCTCCTATGCCAGCAGCCCTGAAGGAACGCATGCTCAAGAGCATCAACTTCCAGACAGCCTATTCCTTGGGCGAGAACTTGGCTGCCACCTGTCTCGACCTGGCTTGGCACGAACTGACTCCCGAACAGGTTCCTTCTGCCTACATGGCTGGAGCCTTCGAGAAAGAAGCTCTCTTCAAGGCAGGAGTTCTCAATACTCAGATACCTCCACGATACTCTACCACTTACTTTAACCACGTATGGGGAGGTGGCTATGCAGCAGGCTATTACAGCTATCTGTGGACAGAGGTTCTCGCTGTCAACGTAGCCGACTACTTCGCTCAGCATGGTGCACTCGACCCTGCTGTTGGTCAGGCTTTCCGCACCAAGATTCTCAGCCGCGGCAATACCAAGGATCAGCTCGAAATGTTTACCGACTTCACTGGCATGAAGCAACCTGATGCTTCTGGCCTGCTCAAAGCAAGAGGATTGTAATAAAGGTAAAAAGGTAAAAAAGTAAAAAAGTAAAAAAGTAAAAAGGTAAAAAAGTAAAACTGAATCTTACTGCCGATAAAGATTTTTAAGGCAACAGAGCCTCAGTACATCATACAACAGGACAGGTGTCACGACCGACACACTGTCCTGTTTTTCGTTTATACTCATCTTAACCTTCTGAACCCAGCGACAACTCAATAGCTTTCTATTCTACAGACTTTCATAAAGAAACTAAGAGACTGCACATTTTCTGCATTTTTTTTGTATGTTACAAGAAAACGTTGTATCTTTGCATAAGTAAGACAAGATGTTATATATGAGCAAAAAAAATACAGGAACACAAAGACATTACTATAAGAATCTATTAAGCATTGGCATACCTATCGTCATAGGACAGTTAGGAACCATCATCTTAGGTTTTGCCGACACCATCATGATAGGTCACCACAGCACGGAAGAACTGGCTGCGGCAGGACTTGTCAACAACATCTATACCCTGGTGTTCGTCATGTACATGGGCTTCACCTATGGTCTGACTCCTATCATCGGCCGACTCTATGGCGAGGAACGTACCGACAGCATCGGACAGAAGGTGCGCAACTCGCTCTTTGCCAATATGCTTACGGGCGCCCTTCTCTCCATAGCGCTTGTGGTGCTCTACCTCAACCTCTCGCACATCGGACAACCCGAAGAGCTGCTCGCCCTCATCCGTCCCTACTTCATCGTCAACCTCATCTCGGTACTCTTCATGGGCATATTCTACACCATGAAGCAATTTCTTGATGGCGTGGCAGAGACGCGTGTGGCGATGTGGGTGATGATAGGCGGTAATGTAGTCAATATCTTCGGCAACTGGCTGCTCATCTATGGTGTGGCAGGATTCCCCGAACTGGGACTTCTCGGAGCCGGAATCTCTACCTTGCTGAGCCGTGTGCTTATGGCAGCAGCCATGGTGGGAATCGTGATAGGCAGGAAGAAGTTCGCCCAGTACCGTCACGACATTTTGCATAGCAGCATCACCAAGGCCGACTTCCGCGAGATGAACCGCTTAGGATGGCCTGTAGCCCTGCAGTTGGGCATGGAGTCGTCGGCTTTCACCCTCAGTTGTGTGATGGTGGGATGGCTCGGCACCATACCCTTGGCAGCCCACCAGGTGATGATCACCCTCTCCCAGCTCTTCTATCTCGTACTCTCGGGTATGGCAGCCGCCATGGCCATCCGTGTAAGCCACTTCGTTGGTCAGAAAGACTATCAGGCGGTTCGACAAAATGCCTACGACGGCTGGCGACTCAACCTGATGTTCTCCATCTGCATGGGTCTGCCCGTACTGCTCCTGCGCCATCAGATAGGAGGCTGGTTCAACGACAACGTGGAGGTGCAGCAATACGTGGCGCTGCTCATCATCATGATGATGGTCTATCAGTTTGGCGACGGACTGCAATACAGCTTTGCCAACGCCCTTCGCGGCATCGCCTGCGTGCGTCCGATGGTGCTTTACGCCTTCATCGCCTACTTCGTCATCTCACTGCCTATGGGTTATACACTCGGCTTTCCTTTAGGAATGGGCATCTTAGGCATTTGGATAGCCTTCCCATTCGGACTCACTATTGCAGGCACTATGTACTGGCATCGATTTGAAAAAGAACTACGCAAGATGGAGCAGCAAGCTACAGGAACTCAAGCCTGAGCTTACGCTCCAATCCAGCAAAATAATCATATCTAAGAACCCAATAAAAAAAACGAACCGTGAAACAACAGCAGATATACAACCTGGAAGAGTTTGCCAACAAATATCAGTTGACAAATACTTTTGGCGCCTACGCCGCCTACTTTTCTGTCGGAATAATTCTCACTGAAGAAACCGATGTCGCACAACACTTCAAAGAGATGATGCTGCAGCGTACTCTCTTCACCAAAATGTTGCTTGTCAAACAAGGAACAGCGAAAGTGCATATCAGTGAGCACGATACCCCAAAGACACTTACTCCCGACTGTCTTCTGGCAATGACGTCTAAGCATATCATCACAGAGGCAGAGTTCTCACCCGACTTCGCGGCAGAGTGCCTTCTGGTAGACTCCGAGATGGTGAGCGACAACACCATCTATCGCCTTCATGCAGAAAAGCACAAGAGTGTTAGTGACATTTTCAGCATGATACACAACATCGTAAAACATCAACACATCAATAAGATTGAGATGATCGAATCAATGTTTAATGTGCTACGTCTCATCCTCGAAGAATTGCCCTATGAGCAATGCTCCATCTCTCACGACTTCAAACACAAGAAAGAGGTATATGAAATATTCCTTCACCATCTATACCGTAACTTCCGACAGGAACGCCAGATACGCTTTTATGCGGGCAAGATGAATGTTTCTACAGCATACCTGTCACGCTTAGTCAAGGAGATAAGCGGCTCTACCATCAACGAGCACGTTACCTCGCTCGTCTACAAGGAAGCCTGCAACCTCCTCTCCCATTCCAACATGTCGATTGGCGAAATAGCCGACGCCCTGAGTTTCAGCGACCAGAGCGCCCTCACCAACTTCTTCAAGATGCGTGCCGGCATGACTCCCCTCGCCTACAGAAACAAAGGCAGAGAAAGACGATGAAAGGTGATGAAACCTAAGAGAAGGGCATAAGTAGCTTGCTTCTGATAGCCATGAGCATGGGTTTCGGGAAATTACATTAGTGACATCAAAACCGAAAAAAAGCATGGACAACTCTCTCAGCCATCCATGCCCATGTATTCTCGTATATCTGATCTATTCTAATCGTGTATTGTCATGGTGAAAGGATTACGCTAAATTTTAAAAAAACTACCACAATTATTTTAACTTCTTATAGCCATAGGCTGCGCGATTACCCAACTGCTCTTCGATGCGGATAAGCTGGTTGTACTTAGCCATACGGTCGGTACGACTCATTGAACCCGTCTTGATCTGCCCCGAGTTGGTAGCCACAGCAATATCAGCTATTGTAGTATCCTCGGTTTCACCCGAGCGATGGGAAGTAACCGTGGTGTAACCATGACGATGAGCCATCTCAATAGCATCCAGGGTCTCAGTAAGAGAACCGATCTGGTTTACCTTGATAAGGATAGAGTTGGCAGCACCCATCTTGATACCCTTTTCCAGGAACTTCACATTTGTAACAAAGAGGTCGTCACCTACCAACTGGCAACGGTCGCCAATGGCAGCAGTCAACTTCACCCAGTTGTCCCAATCGTTCTCATCAAGACCATCCTCAATAGAATCGATAGGATACTTGGTAATCAGATCTTCCAGGAATTTGATCTGCTCTTCAGCAGTCAGTTTCTTGCCATTAGGATCCTTCTTCTTACCATCCTTCAACTGGCGGTAATCATAATACCACTCACCATTCTCCTGAACGGCAAACTCACTGGCAGCACAGTCCATGGCTATCTTCACATCCTTTCCTGGCTCATAGCCAGCATCCTTAATGGCCTGACAGATGCTCTCGAGTGCATCCTCGATACCATCGAGTGCAGGAGCAAAACCGCCCTCATCACCTACGGCAGTAGAAAGGCCGCGGCTCTTCAGCAGTTTAGCCAATGCATGGAACACCTCGGCACCCATGCGGATGGCCTCCTTCTCGGAAGGAGCACCCACAGGACGGATCATGAACTCCTGGAAAGCGATAGGTGCATCAGAGTGAGCACCACCATTAATGATGTTCATCATAGGAACAGGAAGGGTGTAGGTATTGCAACCGCCGATGTAGCGATACAAGGGAATGTGCAGATACTCGGCAGCAGCATGTGCCACAGCCAGAGACACACCGAGAATAGCATTTGCACCCAGGTTCGACTTGGTCTTGGTACCGTCGAGTTCCAACATCTTGTAGTCAATGGTGCGCTGTTCCAAGGCAGAGAAGCCCACCAAGGCAGGCGCAATCACCTTGTTCACATTCTCCACAGCCTTCAAGACGCCCTTACCACCATAGCGGTTCTTATCACCATCACGAAGTTCCAAAGCCTCGTTTTCGCCTGTCGACGCACCTGATGGAACAGAAGCACGACCCACAATACCCGACTTTAATGTAACCTCAACCTCTACTGTAGGGTTGCCGCGGGAATCCAAGATTTCTCTTGCATGAACATTTTCAATAATCATAATACTTTAATATTTTTAATTACATAAAACTTTAACAAAACCGCTTGAAGCACGATACTTATCGCCTCTATACGATTTCTGTTTCTGAGTGCAAAAATAGATATAATCTGAGATATCTCCAAATTTCGTACGTCATTAAAAATAGGTATTCCGATTAAATACCTACTTATGAGTAAAGAGACTAACACTATCCGAAACTTCTATCATTAACTCAACTTTCGCAAATAGAGAACTCAAAGAAATTAGAGAAGTTAAAGCCAAATGTTTTATGGCTAAGTATTCAACCCCAAATGGCTGGAAGCAAAATGCCTCCAGCCCAAGATTATCAACCTTAATTCAGAAAAACTTAAGCCCGCCCCTGCCAACCAAAGCCGCAGGAGCAGCAGGCTTCAACGTAGCTTTTTACTTAAACCTTTAATACAAACGCGAAACGTTCATTATTTCAAAGTGAACTTATGCGACTGCAGCATCTCGTTAGGATCGAGCGCCTTGTCGAGTTCCTCCTTGCTCATGATGCCCTGCTCTATCACGATGTCGTAGACTGAGCGGCCTGTTTCATGAGCCTCCTTAGCCACTTTGGTACTTTTCTTGTAGCCAATGATGGGATTGAGGGCAGTCACGATACCGATGCTGTTCTTTACCATTTCGTAGCAACGCTCCTTGTTCACAGTAATGCCGAGGATGCACTCCGAGGTAAGGGTCTCTATGGCATTCTTCATCCATGTAAGGCTCTCGAAGAGGCTCTCTGTGATGATAGGCTCCATCACGTTCAACTCCAGCTGACCAGCCTCTGCTGCGAAGCTGATAGTGGTGTCGTTGCCGATTACCTTGAAGCAAACCTGATTGGTCACCTCAGGGATGACTGGGTTCACCTTGCCTGGCATGATAGAAGATCCAGGAGCCTTAGGAGGCAGATTAATCTCGTTGAGACCGCAGCGAGGACCAGAAGCCATGAGTCGCAAGTCGTTGCATATCTTAGACAACTTAACAGCCAGACGCTTCAGAGCTGACGAATAGCTCACGTAGGCACCCGTGTCGGGAGTAGCCTCAACAAGGTCGGTAGCAGTCTCGAAGTTCTCGCCCGTCAACTTGCTCAGGTTGGCAGCACAAAGCTTGGCGAAACCAGGAACAGCGTTAATACCTGTACCGATGGCTGTACCACCCATATTGATTTCGTGCAGCAATTTCACGTTGCGCTCCAGATTGAGGATTTCCTCCTCCAGATTGTTGGCATAGGCATTGAACTCCTGTCCGAACGACATAGGCACAGCGTCCTGCAACTGTGTGCGTCCCATCTTGATGACGTCGGAATACTCATCAGCCTTATAACGGAAGGCGCTTATCAATCCTGTAAGGGCACCCACGAGATGCGTGTTCATACGGATGAGCGCCAGACGGATACTGGTAGGATAAACATCGTTGGTACTCTGTCCGCAGTTACAATGGTCGTTGGGTGAGCAATACTGGTAGTCGCCCTTCTCGTGACCCATGATTTCGAGTGCACGGTTGGCGATCACCTCGTTGGCATTCATGTTGACCGATGTACCTGCACCACCCTGTACCATATCTATAGGGAAGTTCTCATGCCATTTGCCCTCAATGATTTCTCGGCAGGCCTGAGCGATGGCACCCGAGATCTCATCGTTGATCACGCCCAAGGAATGATTGGTCTCAATGGCAGCCAGCTTCACGAAAGCGATAGCGATAATGAAGTCAGGGTTGTCGACCATAGTCTTGCGAGAAATGTGGTAGTTGTTGATACCACGCTGTGTCTGCACACCATAAAGAGCTTCTGCTGGAACCTTGAGTTCACCCAGAAGGTCGGACTCTACTCTGTATTTCTTTTCTTCAACCATAATACTATTATATTAAGCGTTAATATTTTTATTTTTTTCTCGCTGCAAAAGTACTGCTTTCTTTCCACATCGTCTTTATAAAAAGAGAACGATTATTTGTAAAAAACAAACAATCGTGTAGTTAGAGAGTTAAAAGAGGAGTTTTCAGAAGTTAAGGAGTTAATGGAATTAAGGAGTTAAGACAACAGCCTTAAAGGTCGGAGAATCAGAATATTAGAGGCGGTAAGGAGTAAGAGAAAACAAGCCCTTTGCTCCACATAGCATTCGGAGATAATTTCATGGCATTCGGTGTGAGATTTCTCAAAGCGAGCGTGAGAAACATGTCATTCGGTGTGAGATTTCTCAAAGCGAGCGTGAGAAACATGGCGTTCGGTGTGAGATTTCTCTGAGCGAGCGTGAGAAACGCAGCATTCGGTGTGAGAGGAGATTATGCCAACATGCGCTTCATATAGCCCCGCACTTCCTTTCGTGCTGCACCCAGTCGGTTTTCCACACACTTGTAGTTGAGCCCCAGTTCACGGCTAATCTCTCCCACCTTCATGCCGTCGCACACGTTAAGACGGTACACCTTGCGCTGCTTCTCGCTAAGACGGGCAATGCCTCGCTCCATGAGTTCGGTAATCTCCACAACCGAATAAACCATCTCGACCGACTCGCCACAACCTGCCGTACCCATGCTGCCCTGTATGAAATGCTCATGCTCTTCTACCCGCTTCCTGTGCCGCCAAAAATCACATATCAGATGGCGAGCCATGGTGTAGACCAGGCAGGGAAGCGTAATGGGAGTAATCATCTTGTCGGTTTGCAGTAGGCGCAGGAAGACATTCTGGACAATGTCTTCAGCCTCATCAGAATAAATATGAAGGCGAGATGCCACGAAGGCAAGAAGCTCCTCGTAGTGAAATGTATAGTAATCAGCAATAATAGCTTGTTTTGTTATTGTATAGTCCATGATGGTCAAAATTCAGTGGGATTAGTCGAAGACTCATCCACTTCTTGAAAGATGGTTGCAAAGGTAAGAAAAATAGTTGCTACGACCAAACAAAAGAGAACAAAAAGCTAAAAATAAATCCAAACATGACAGATGCCCCTCCTTTTTGGCACACATTTTGCGAGGACATGGTCAATCGAATGAATCGAACAATAATAAAAACAACTAAATAAACATATCAATATTATGGCACAAAAAGGTAATATCGGAGTAACGACAGAGAACATCTTCCCTGTCATCAAGAAATTCTTATATTCAGACCACGACATCTTCCTGCGCGAGATGGTATCCAACGCCGTAGACGCCACACAGAAGCTCAAGACTCTGGCTGCCCAGGGCGACTTCAAGGGCGAGATAGGCGACACCACTGTGCGCGTCACCCTCGACAAGGAGGCCGGAACCCTGACCATCAGCGACCACGGCATCGGAATGACCGAGGAGGAGATAGACAAATATATCAACCAGATAGCTTTCTCGGGAGTGACCGACTTCCTCGACAAATACAAGGAGAACGCCAATGCCATCATCGGACACTTCGGACTCGGTTTCTACTCTTCATTCATGGTAGCAAGCAAGGTGGAGATCATCACCAAGAGCTATCGCGAGGGAAGCAAGGCCGTGAAATGGAGCTGCGACGGATCACCAGCCTTCGAAATAGAGGACGCCGACAAGGCGGAGCGTGGTAGCGACATCGTGCTCCACATAGCTGACGACTGCAAGGAGTTCCTCGAGAAGAACAAGATAGAGGAGCTGCTCAACAAGTACTGCAAGTTCATGGCTGTGCCCGTGGCTTTCGGCAAGAAGACAGAATGGAAGGACGGCAAGAACGTAGAGACCGATGAGGACAACATCATCAACGGCGTAGAGCCCCTCTGGACCAAGACGCCAAGCACACTCAAGGACGAGGACTACAAGAACTTCTACCGCACCCTCTACCCCATGCAGGACGAGCCCCTCTTCTGGATTCACCTCAACGTGGACTTCCCATTCAATCTGACAGGTATCCTCTACTTCCCACGCATCAAGAACAACATCGACATGCAGCGCAACAAGATACAGCTCTACTGCAACCAGGTGTTCGTTACCGACCAGGTGGAAGGCATCGTGCCTGAGTTCCTCACCCTGCTGCATGGCGTCATCGACTCGCCAGACATCCCGCTCAACGTGAGCCGAAGCTATCTGCAGAGCGACAGCAACGTGAAGAAAATCGCCACCTACATCACCAAGAAAGTGGCCGACCGACTCAGCTCCATCTTCAAGGAGAACCGCAAGGAGTACGAGGAAAAATGGGACGACCTGAAGATCTTCATCAACTACGGAATGCTCTCGCAGGAAGACTTCTACGACCGCGCCAAGGACTTCGCCCTCTTCAAGGACGTAGACAGCAAGTACTTCACCTTCGAGGAATACAAGACCCTCATCAAGGATAACCAGACCGACAAGGACGGCAACCTGGTATACCTCTACGCCAACAACAAGGAGGAACAATACTCCTACATCGAGGCTGCCAAGAACAAGGGCTACTCGGTACTCATGATGGACGGACAGCTCGACACTCCAATGGTCAACATGCTGGAGCAGAAGCTCGAGAAATCGCGCTTCACACGTGTAGATGCCGACATCATCGACCGACTCATCGTCAAGGAGGATGCCAAGAAGACAGACCTGACAGACGAGCAGACTGCCAATCTGTCACAGGTATTCCGCTCACAGATGCCTAAGCTCGACAAGACTGAGTTTTTCGTAGAGATACAGGCCTTGGGCAAAGCCAACCAGCCTGTACTCATCACTCAGAACGAGTATATGCGACGCATGAAGGCCATGAGCCAGTTCCAGGCAGGCATGAACTTCTACGGACAGATGCCCAACAGCTACAACATCGTGCTCAACAGCGACCACGAACTCGTGAAGAAGGTTCTCGCCGATGCCGAGCAGCATACAGCCGAGGCACTGAAGCCTGTACTGGCAGAGCTGAAGGGACAGGAAGCCCGACTGGCTGTTCTGCACCAGTCGCAGGACAAGAAGAAGCCCGAGGAGATTACCCAGGAAGAGAAGGACGACCTGCAGAATACCCAGAAGGCCGTGAACGACGAGAAGCAGAAGCGCGACAACATCATAGCCGATTACGCTAAGGACAACAATATCGTACATCAGCTCATCGACCTCGCCCTGCTGCAGAACGGCATGCTCAAGGGTGCTGCCCTCGACGCCTTCCTCAAGAGAAGCGTCAGCATGATCAAGTAAAGCGCTGACATGCAGAGAGTAATATGACTCTACTTTCTCAAATACGTAAGTTGAAACTTCCATAACTTCCGTACATAAGAAAGTGCTATAAAAACAAGATAAATCACTTCATAATAAGACCCGACACCAAACTAAATTTAAATTTAGTGAGATGTCGGGTCATTTTTTGTTTATTGTATTTGCACCGTTGAATAAAATGTTGTACTTTCGCAATCGATATTCAACCTCAGACATACAAGTAACTTAACTATCGTATGTATAGCAGTGCTTGCCACAAAGCAAACCTGCAAGAGTTATCAGAAAGCTCAGATAAATAATACTATAGAATGGATCAGATAGTAGTAGAACTCTTCCTGTTGAGCATCGGAGCCAGTTTTGTACAACGCACCACTGGTTTCGGTTTTGGCATCTTCATCATGACGATGCTCCCCTCTATCATGCCTTCCTTCGGTGAGGCAACAACCCTCTCGGGCATTCTGGCGATGACCACCTCCCTGATCATCGTTATTCAGAAATACAAGTACATCACCTGGAGGCGGCTGCTGCCCATTCTGTTCACCTTCATCATCATCTCCATCGGAGCCATCTTCGTGCTCCGGCGGATGGAATATCATATTCTGAACATATTGTTAGGCATTACACTGATCATTGTGAGCATCTACTTCGCCTTCTTCAGCAAGCGCATCAAGGTAAAGACAACGCTGCCTGTGCAGGTTACGGCAGGAACATTGAGCGGACTGATGGGAGGATTCTTCGGAATGCAGGGACCACCAGCCGTACTCTATTTCGTCAGTTCTGAGCCAGACAAGGAACACTATCTGGCGATGACGCAGACCTATTTCCTGGCAGGCAATCTGATGATGACACTGGCAAGAGCCTACAATGGTTTCTTCACCACCACGGTCTCCATAGGTTATTTGTATGGAATAGCCGGAGTCTTCATTGGCAACTTGATAGGCTCCTGGGTATTCAGGCATCTCAGCGGCTCCCTGCTCAAATACATCATCTATGCCTATATCGGAATCAGCGGATTAACCTTCCTACTGGGAGCGTAGCGTATATGCCTGTGCCATTATCAGCAATCTACTGAAATGTGTGGACTGGAATAAAAAATGCAGGCCTTCTTTTTACAAGGCTGCAGCCACCCTTCTAACTTTTGCCAATCTGGCCATAAAGGTAGAATCATTTTTGTTGATTGCAGATTATATCTCATCTGCATTTTCAACAAAGGCTCAGCATTCACTCCAAGTGCAGCCTCAAAGAGCAGGGCTGTTTTTTCCGTTACTGGACGACGAGCATTCAGAATTTCATTCAAAGCAGAATAGGCAATCCCCATTTCCTCCGCCAACTGTCGCTGAGAAATTCCACGATATTCTATCTCATTCTTCAGAACATCTCCAGGATGCGTAGGAAAAGCCGGAGTCATATCATTTGCCCGCATTTCCTTTATTGCTTTTTTATCGTTGCTCATAACTATTTCATTTATAATCGTTTGATAATTCTGTTATATTACATATGGTTGCAATAGTCTGACCATCCTCAAATTCTTCTTCAAATTCTATTCGATACGATCATTCACTCTTACCGAGGACAATCCTTCTTTGTTTCCTTCTAACCGTTCATAATTGAGAGAATTATATTTCCATAGGCCTTGAACGTTATCTTCCGATATCATAAGGTCTATCACTCGAATATACTTTCTAACGATTTGCGGTTGAAAGCGATGCTTTTTATCAGATTTGCCAGAACTATATAGATCACGCAGATAATCCTCGTTGAAATTTACTATCATAACCTTTATGTTTTGATGTTGCAAAGATAATATATAAATTCGATATTCACAAATTTTGTGAAGGAAACTTTGGCTAAACAACTATAATTGTGATTATCTATGTTAAAATTACCTTAAATTCGCAGCTTAATTATTTGTTATAAATGCAAGTCCTTGACAAACATTTGTTTGCAAAGACTTGCATATGTCAGGATTTTCACTTAACTTGGTGC
>NZ_VZAD01000033.1 GCF_009495355.1 Segatella copri | reverse complement strand
TACAATTTAACCGCGAATAAATATACAGAAGCTTTCCTGCCACTGTTTTCCGGATATTATTGCTGCCTTTTTCTGATTTTATTGCGAGATAACGAGACTTCCTATCAAACAAAAATCCACAAGGCAAAGACTTGCCTCGCCTATCAAGGCCATTTCTGGTCATCTATTAAGACCGAACTCGGTCGTCTATTAAGACCAACGCCAGCCATCTATTAAGACCAAGCCCGGTCGTCTATTAAGACCAAGCCCGGTCGTCTATTAAGACCAACGTCAGCCATCTATGAAGCCTGAATGATTCCGAAATGAACAAGTGCATTCTTGACGCCATCCTCGTCTACCGAAGAAGTCACATAATCAGCCATGGCCTTCACCTCCTCATTAGCATTTTCCATAGCTACCCCAATTCCTGCCTCACGAATAATAGAAATGTCATTGCCCCCATCACCAAAAGCCATCGTCTCGGAAATATCAAGTCCCAAGTATTCAGCCATAACCTGCAAGCCCTTTCCCTTATCAGCCTCGCCCGATGTTATATCCGTAAATGCCGGATGCCATCTGCCCGATGTACAGTTGCTCAATCTCAGCATCAAGTCAGCCTCCTGTTCTGCGCTGCAGAAAGGCGTAAGTTGCAAGACATCCTCGTTCTTCAAGTCATCAAGACGCGTGCCGAAATCCAGGTTGACAACACCAAGTCCCTCAACAAAAACTTTTCGGACAATATCAGTAGGATGATAAACCACAAGATGACGTTCTCCCACCACGATGACCGAATAATCATTACGATCAGCATCAGCCACAACCTCATCCACATCAGCTCGTAAAATAGGATGCAGACAAACAGTATGATTGCCTACAAAACATCGAGCTCCATTAGTAGTTATATATCCATCTATGAGATGTTCTATTTGACCTAAGTTATTAATAAGCATAATAGGACGTCCCGTAGAGATGTAAACAGCCACCCCATTTCGTTTAGCATCCTCCAGCGCATCTACCGTACTCTGCGGAATCTTATGAGTACGGAAACTGACGAGTGTGCCATCAATATCAAAAAACAAAGCCTTAATCTTCTTATCCATCATATTTTTAAATTTTGCCTACAAAGATAATCATTTCAAAAGTTTTGAATGAAAAAAAGCTATTTATTTTTGTTAATAACGAAAAAAGCATTATCTTTGCGACATGAGAAAAACCTTTCTTATAACTCTGACAATCTTCGCCTTGACATTGATATCATGCGAGAAATTTGCGCTCGAAGAATCCGTTGACACAGGAGAAACTTCAGAGAGCAACGGCAACGTGACCCTACAAATAACCGAAGCAGAGATATCTCATTTCAAGAGAATTACATACAGCATCTTCCGCAATGGAGGAAAGGTGAAGAACATCAACCAGCAGAGTCCCTCCTCCACCTTTGGAGCAGCCACCTTTGCCCTCACAGAAGGCGATTATCAAGCAGTCGTGATAGGGCACAATGGAGAAGGGAACGCCACCGTCTCGTCGCCCGAGAAAATCACATTCTACGAGAACAAAACCACCGATACATTCTGTTACTACGAATCATTCCATGTCACCGAAGACAATCTCAGGAAAGACATCACTCCCCATCGGGTCACAGGAATGTTTGTACTCCACATTAAAGACGCTATTCCATCAACAGCAAAGACCATAAAATTCTATTACACAGGAGGCAGCAGCACCCTCAATGCAACTACAGGATACGGATGCGTAAAAAGCAGACAGAAAGAAGAACGCGAGATGAACCCACAACAGAAAGACTACCGCATCTACACCCTGCCCCACAGCGACGGCAAGAAGTTGCACATCATCATCACCGTCCATGATCAGCAGGGTAATACAATCACAAAGAAAGACCTGAAAGACGTGGAAATCAAGCAGAACAACCAGACCATCTGCTCACTGAACCTCTTTGATGGCGAGGAAGACGGAAGTACAGCCGACTTCCACTTCGACCCCACTTGGGATGGATATATAGAAGCAGAGTTCTAAGTCATAAGTCCTTCCACATCAGAACTGTAATGTTCCTTTTTTCCACAAAGCAAGACAATTTTAGTTTCTTAAATAAATGATAATATCATTTGTTTTGCATTTTAAAAATAATTCCATATTTTTGCATGCGATTAAAGGAATTTTAGATAAAGGAATGAAAAAGATTGTAACTATTTTCGCACTTTTAGGAACATTGCTGTCTGCCGAAGCCCAAAACACATTGAGCCTCGACAGTTGCCGTGCCATGGCACTCCGCAACAACAAGCAGATCAATGTCTCCAGACTTAAGAAAGATGTGGCTTACAACCTGCGCAAATCAGCCAGAACCCAGTACCTTCCCAAAGTTGACGCTATGGGAGGATACGAATGGTTTAGCCGCGAGATATCATTGCTCAACAAGGGGCAGAAATCCACATTGAGCAACATCGGTACCGACCTGTCGTCTGGCTTATCAGGCGGCATGAACGAACTGCTCGGTCAGATGGTAAGCCAAGGTCAGATATCGCCAGACGCAGCACAGCAGTTAGGCCAAGTACTTGGCGAAAAGATGGCTCCCGTAGCCAACAAGCTGAACGCTACAGGCCAAGGCATCGTCGACGCCTTCCGCACAGATACACGCAACATATTTGCCGGAAGCGTAATGCTCCGACAGCCCATCTATATGGGCGGTGCCATCATAGCAGCCAACAAACTGGCAGACATCGGCGAGAACATGGCAGCCAACGATCTGGACCTTCAGACCCAGACCACCCTCTTCAGCATCGACCAAGCCTACTGGATGGTCGTATCACTCAAGCAGAAAGAGAAACTCGCCATCAGCTACCGCGACCTGGTAAAGAAACTTAACGAAGATGTTCACAAGATGATTAAACAAGGAGTAGCCACCCGAGCCGACGGACTGAAGGTAGACGTAAAGGTGAACGAAGCCGAGATGCAGATTACCCAAGTAGAAGACGGACTGGCGCTCTCGAAGATGCTCCTCTGTCAGCTCTGCGGCATTCCAATGAATCAGGAAATAACCCTTGCCGATGAGGATAAGGACGCACTCAACCTCAGCATCGCAAGCACCCACGCCGAACAACAGGCAGCACTCAGCGACTCATCGCTGAGCTGTCGTCCAGAGCTTCGACTCTTGCAGAACGTGACCGATGCTTCCAAGCAAGCCACCAACTTAGTGAAAGCAGCCTTCCTGCCCCATGTGGCACTTACTGGCGGCTACATGATTTCCAATCCTAACGTATGGAACGGTTTCCAGAAGAACTTCACTGGCGTATGGAACGTAGGAGTGCTCGTGCAGATACCTGTATGGAACTGGGGCGAGGGAGCCTATAAGGTAAGGGCAGCCAAAGCCACAGCCCACATAGCCCAAATGAATTTCGACGACACCCGCGAGAAGATTCAGTTACAGGTAACACAGAGTCAGTTCAAGGTAAAGGAAGCAGAGAAAAAACTCAATATGGCCCGCAAGAACATCAACAGTGCAGAGGAGAACCTGCGTTGTGCCAACTTAGGATTCAAGGAAGGCGTGATGGATGTGACTGATGTCATGGCAGCCCAGACAGCCTGGCAGCAGGCACAGAGCCAGAAGATAGACGCCGAGATCGATGTGAAACTCACCCAGGTGGGACTCAACAAGGCACTCGGTATCCTGAGATAAACCTTTTAGAGAGAACAGGCATTACACATACATTTCAGTTATTACACATTATTATATATATACCCATGTCAAAGAAATCACAACATAACAACATTCTGCTGGCCGTCATCGGTTTTACAGCAGTAGTCATTCTCGTAGGCATCATAGGTTTCTTTACCCTTGAGCGCGACGAAGACACCATACAGGGCGAAGTGGAAGTTTCAGAATACCGAGTATCCTGCAAGTTGCCAGGCCGAGTTGTAGAACTTCGCGTCAAGGAAGGCGACTATGTGCATGTAGGCGACACCCTTGCCATCCTGGAAGTACCAGAGATGAAATCGCAGGAGCAAATGCTGAAAGCCACCAATCAGGCCACCGAAGCCCTTAAAGACCTTACCGATGCCGGCGCCCGAAAGGAGCAGATCCAGGGAGCCTATCAGCTGTATCAGCAAGCCATGGCAGCTGCAGAAATAGCCAAGAAGACCTATGGTCGTATGCAGAACCTCTATGACGAGGGAGTCATCAGTGGCCAGAAGCGCGACGAGGCCTTTGCTGCCTATAAGGCTACAGAAGCCCAGGTAGAAGCAGCCAAGAGCCAGTATGACATGGCACGCAACGGCGCCCGCGAACAAGAGAAGCGAGTGGCAGCCAGCAACACAGAAGCCTCAAAGAGCGCTGTCGATGTAGTGAAGAACCTGCTGAAGGAAACCGTACAGATAGCACAGGTGGAAGGCGAGGTAAGCAATGTCTATCCCAAGGTAGGAGAATTAGTAGGTCTCGGCTCTCCCATCATGAGCATCTCCATCATGAGCGACATGTGGGGAACCTTCAATGTACGTGAAGACCACTTGGCAGGTCTCAATAAGGGCGACGAGTTCACCGCCTTTGTTCCAGCCTTTGGCAAAGACATCAAGATGAAGGTTTATTACCTGAAGGACCAGGGGTCTTTTGCCACCTGGAAAGCTACCAAGGATAATGGCGACTACGACCGCAAGACCTTCGAGGTGAAGGCACGCCCCATCTCCAAGTTGGAAGGACTGCGCCCAGGTATGTCGCTCATCATCAAGAAATAAAAAAGTGAAGAGTGAAGAACGAAGAGTGAAGAATTCAATTGTTTTATTACATAAAATTTAGGCTGTTCGTTAAGTACAAAGTTCAACTTTTAAAGTTCTATGTTTAAAAGCTTATATCATATTGCCCTGCGCGAATGTGGCATCATGCGGAAGAATCCCATTTACCTCTTCTGCATGGTGATATTCCCCATTGTCGTCATTCTGTTTTTCACCAGTCTGATGACAGAAGGAGTACCTACCGACATGCCTGTAGGCGTAGTAGACCAGGACCAGTCTGCCACATCACGCCAACTCATCCACAAACTCGATGCCTTCCAGACCACCAAGGTCGTCTCACACTACGAGAACATAGCCGAAGCCCGCAAGGCCATCCAGCGCAATGAGATTTATGCCTTCCTCCTGATTCCCAAGGGAACAGAGAGCGGGCTGATGACTTCCAACCAGCCCAAGATATCGTTCTATTACAGCAGTGTCTCGCTTGCAGCAGGTTCCTTGCTCTTCCGCGATTTAAAGACCATTTCTACTCTTGGAGGTGCAGCAGCAGGAATGGCAAAGCTTTCCGCACTGGGCAAGACGAATGACGAGATCATGACATTCCTGCAGCCCATAGCCATCGACTTGCACATGACGGGCAACCCTTACGCCAACTACAACTACTATCTGTCGAGCGTAATGGTGCCAGGAATCATCATGTTGTTCATCTTCCTGATTACACCTTATTCTATAGGTACCGAACTGAAGTTCAACAGGGCAAAAGACTGGATGCGAATGGCCCACAACAATCCCTATCTCGCCATCGCAGGCAAGATGCTTCCACAGACGCTCATCTTCCTAAGCATCTTCCTCCTGTTCGAGTTCTACATCTACTATGTATTGCAGTTCCCCCATCCTGGCGGCGTTCTTCCCATCGTGCTGTTGGGCTTGCTGAGCGTGTTGGCTTGCCAGTGTTTTGGCATTTTCTTCTTTGGTCTGACACCTTCACTCCGCATGTCGATGAGTATGTGTTCGCTGTGGGGTGTAGTGAGTTTCTCCATCTGCGGCGCCACCTATCCGCTTTTCTCTATGGACTCACCCATACAGGCCATCGGACAACTTTTCCCTATGCGTCACTACTACATGATTTACCAGATGAACATCTTCAATGGATTCCCTATGAACGATGCCGCTCTGCACTGGTGCGCCATGGTGCTCTTCTGTGCCCTTCCCATCCTCACCATATGGAACATCAAGAAAGCCATGCTGGTTTACAAGTACTTGCCATAGGAAAGCGAAGAGTGAAGAATGAAGAAAGAAGAGTGAAGAAACAACGTTCGGCGGCCGAAGGGAAAGCCAATTCAACGGCTTTACTAATCATAAAGTCCAATGTTAAAAGTCCAATATTCTATGTTAAAAAGTAGTTTATTATATAAGATCATCAATGGCATCTGGGATATGTGCTTCATCTGGAAGACCGAAATGCGCAATGTGTTTCGCGATGAGGGCGTTCTCATCTTCTGCATCCTGGTGCCATTAGGCTATCCGCTTCTCTACTCATGGATTTACAACAACGAGGTAGTGCGCGAGGTGGACACAGCTATTGTCGACCTGAGCCACAGCCATACCTCGCGGGAGTTTATTCGCGAATATGATGCTACGCCCGATGCCAAGGCCACCTACTATTGCAACAGTCTGGACGAGGCGAAGCAACTGGTACAAAAACAAGCCGTTCACGGCATTCTCTATATCCCGTCCGATTTCGACACCCGTCTCAACCGTGGCGAACAGGCCCACGTAAGTGTTTATACCGACATGAGTCTGATGCTTACCTACAAGGCCATCTACCAATCAGCTCTTGCTGTGGCGAGCCACATCAATTCGGGCATTCAGATTACGCAGGCTGGCGGCTTTACGGATCGAGACGATGAGATAACCACCGAACCACTTGCTTTTGATGAAGTACCTATATTCAATACCACCATGGGATATGGCAATGCCATCTTGCCTGCGGTATTGGTTCTTATCCTGCAACAAACCATGCTGTTGGGCATCGGAATGGCAGCAGGAACATCCAGAGAACTGCACCGAAACCGCGAGTTAATCCCAGTAAGCCAGCATTACGGCGGCATCTACCGCATTGTATTCGGCAAGGCGTTGGTTTATTTTATGGTTTATGCCGTGATGGGAATGTATCTGACATTGGTAGTGCCCAAGTTGTTTGGCTTCGTCAGCATGGTGACATGGACCACCATTCTCGGTTTCCTCTTGCCCTACATCTTGTCTTGCGTCTTCTTCGGTCTGATGCTTTCGTGCTTGGTAAGATACCGCGAGAATGTGATGCTCTTAGTAGTATTCACCTCAGTACCCTTGCTCTTTATGACCGGTGTTTCATGGCCCTTGAGCAACATGCCCTCCTTCTGGCAGGGCTTCTCCTGGGTATTCCCATCCACATTCGGCATCAGGGGATTTCTCAGAATCAGCAGCATGGGCGCCTCGCTTGCAGATATTCTCCCCGAGTTCCGTGCTCTTTGGATACAGACAGCTGTCTATTTCCTTGCCACCTGCTTGGTATTCCGCCAGCAGTTGCGCTCAGCCAGACTCAAGGCCCATCTTACTGCAGAAGTGGCAGAAGAAGAGGATGAAGAAGAAACAGAACACAAATAAAAAAGTTAGGAATGTTTGTCTACATTCCTAACTTTTTTATTATAGATATATTTCTTCTTATTTTGTTCCTACTATCTTGGTAGGAGCCTGTTCCTTGTTTCGGCGGTTTACTACCGTCACCACACTCTGTGCCAAACTCAAGAAGGCCTGCCCCGTAATGGTATCCACCTTGGTGGCAGCAGGAGCTCCGTCGTCACCGCCCTCGCAGATACCCTGCACGATAGGAATCTGTGCGAGCAAAGGCACATTCATCTCCTTTGCAAGATTCTTGCAGCCTTCCTTGCCGAAGATGTAGTACTTGTTCTCGGGCAGTTCGGCAGGAGTGAAGTAAGCCATGTTCTCTACCAGTCCCAAGATAGGCACATTCACCTTGTCGTTCTGATACATGTCTATTCCCTTTCGTGCATCAGCCAAAGCCACTTGCTGCGGTGTGCTCACAATAATAGCTCCCGTGATGGCAAGTGTCTGAAGCAGCGTGAGGTGAATATCACTGGTTCCTGGAGGAGTGTCGAGGATAAAGTAGTCCAACTCGTCCCAGTCGGCATCAGCTATCAACTGCTTCAGCGCCGAGCAAGCCATACCGCCACGCCAAAGAGTAGCAGTGGTAGGGCTTACGAAGAAACCGATGCTGAGCAGTTTGACACCATATTTCTCGATAGGTTCGATGAGGTCGCGTCCCTCCTTGTGTACCGAGTAAGGACGTGCATCTTCCACTCCAAACATCTTAGGCATAGAAGGACCGAAGATATCGGTATCGAGCAGACCCACCTTATAGCCCAACTTCGCCAGGGCGATGGCGAGATTGGCAGAGACTGTACTCTTGCCCACACCGCCCTTGCCCGAGCTTACGGCGATGATGTTCTTTACCTGTGGCAGCATCTTTCCCACCTCAGGACGTGGAGCCGACTTGAACTCGGTGACGATCTCCACCTCTACGTCCTTCGATATATGATAATGTATGGCAGCCTCGGCAGCCTTTACCGTACTCTTCAGGAATGGATCGGTGTCACGAGGAAACTCCAATATCACCTTCACCTTCATTCCGTCGATGGCAGGCTGATCTGCCACCATTCCGCTTTCCACCAAGTTCTTCTTGGTGCCAGGATACACCACTGTTGCCAGGGCATCCATAATCAACTTAGGATATAATGTCATTTCTTTCTCTGTATTTTTGCTGCAAAATTACGCATTAAATCACGAATAAGCAAATAAAAACTAAATTATTGCAGTTAATGACCAGAGAATGACGGATATTTCCCGGTTTTGTGTAACTTTGCAAGAATGAAACGCAAAATACAAACCATAACAACCCTCATCATAGCCGCCATTACCCTGTGCGGCACACCCCTCAAGACTCAGGCAGCCGAGGCTGCCCGACAAGTATTCTGGACTGACGGCAATTCGCAGGTCAGTTATTCTGTCAATGCCAAGACTTCCGACGTGGTGAAGATAGCCCTGCAGCTCTTCGCCCACGACATGCAGACCATTACTGGCAGGGCTGCCAAGGAGAAAGCCAATGCACCCCTGCAGATATTCCAGATGGACCAGCTCAGCAACAAGGAGTTCGCCATACTCGAGAAGTACAATCTCCCCATCCATCACTTCATCACCAAGAAGGAATCCTTCTATATTGCTACCCGCAACGGCAAGCTCGTTGTGGTGGGAAGCGATGCCCGCGGCACAGCCTACGGCATATTGGAACTCTCGCGCATGGCAGGCGTATCGCCATGGACCGACTGGAATGACTCCAAGCCCCATAAGCAGAGCACCATAGGCACACAGCAGGGATACGAGAGTCTGCAGATACCTGACACCGAGTATCGTGGACTTGCCCTCAACTCCTCACGATGGATGAACAGCCGGAACTTCAGCAGCATCGCCCGCCTGATGTTGCGACTGCGTGCCAACACCCTGTGGCAGGAGAGCTCCCATCACGAAGTACTCTACGACAAGGCTGTCACAGACAGTTTCGACATCATCATAGGCTCAGGGCACAAGGTGCTGCAGGCACAGGGCAAGAAGCACAAAAAGCACAAACACACCATCAGCGACATCAAAATACTGTGGAGCAATCCCCAGCTGTGGCTGAGAAGCAGCGCCCCCGGCGTCATCGTGCAGGAAATGAGCACGAAACACGAAGCCTGCATCGCCAATGTGTACAACCCCAAGAGTGCAGCCTATCAGCTGCAGCTCGTCATGGACATGGCATGGAACCGCAAGAGTGTATCCGCCTCCACCCTCACCAAGCATCTTCAGTCATGGCTCTCATCTCAACTGGGCAGCAACCTGGGCCGTCATCTCCTGCCCATCATGAAGGAGTACTACAGACTCACCTCCATCCGTCAGCCCGAATACATGATTATGCCATTCGGCAACATGGAGTTCCACTCCGGCGAGTTTGGCAACGAACTGGAACGTTACCTCTATGCCTACGACCAGCTCAAGGCCAAGGTGGCTGGCATAGAGCGCTCTGTGCCCAATGAGTTGAGCGATACCTATTTCCAGTTGGTGAAATACCCCGTCTTCTCGGCAGCCCTCATTGCCGAAAAGGAGTTGGAGGCACAGGAAGCACGCCATATTGCCCGTCCGGGACTGTTCGACAAGGACGATGAAGCCAAGGCGGCAGCAGCCCTCAGCCTTGACGCCTATCAGCAGCTCAAGACTTTGGTGCAACACTACTGCAGCATAGGGAAAGGGAAATGGCGCAACATCATCGACCCCAACGACGGAGCCTTACAGATGCCACAGTTGCCTGGCCGTCTGAGCAACGAGCAAATAAGTCAATACAAGCAGGAAGCCTTTGACCGCGAGACCGACTTGCGCCCTCTGCGTGCCATGAGCAACGACATCATCGCCAAGAATGCATACGAATGGAACAGCACATCGGGCAAACAGCCCGCCACGCTCCTTCCCCTGTCGGGCCATAGCAACCAGTGTGTCCTGTTGCCCAAGGAGTCGACGCTCCACTACACCTTCAGCATTCTGAAGGGAGGCGACGCCCGCTTCACCCTTGCTTCTCTGCCCGACTATGCGGGCAACAAAGGCAATCAGCAGGTAAGCATCCGCATCGACCAAGGCGAACCTGTAGTCATATCGCTGCACGATGACTACAACTCTTCTTTATGGAAGAGCGACATCTGGCGCGGACAGACCTTGAAGAGCATCTTTATCACTCTCGAGAAGGGCGACCATACCATTGACATCACCGCTCTCGACGACTCCGTAATCCTCGACCAATGGGTTCTCGACTTTGATGTCGACCGTGAGTATTATGCCATACCGACAGTCAACAAGATGTAAGTGCCGGCACGTCTGCAACTTTTGTAACTTCCCCATTAGCGGAAGTTACAAAAGTTGAGTAAGATTTTATCAGAAAGAGAAGAAGAGGAGTCGGGCTATTTGCCTGTTTCCTTGGGTGTGCGCTTGTCACGACGATAGCTGCGATAATCGTCGAGAGGAATCTCCTTGTCGGGCTCCACCAGTTCGCCCTGACGTGGCAACTCAAACTTCATGTACTTGATGTTGAGTCCGCGCTCTATCCACATACTCTCATAGTAAGTCTGGATGGAGAGAATCTTGCGTGTCACGTCGTCGATGCCTTCATGATGATAGAGGTCTTCGGTACGGAAGAGCACAGGCAGATGATTCTCTTGCACCATATAGGTGGTATAGGTGAAGAGGAAATTGGAATCGGTCTTGAGATGGATGATGCCGCCATCCACGAGGAAGTGGCGATAACGGTTCATGAAATAAGTGGAGGTAAGACGCTTGCGAGGATTCTTCATCTGTGGATCGCTGAAGGTAAGCCATATCTCCTGCACCTCGTCCTGGACGAAGAAGCGGTCGATGATCTCGATGTTGGTACGCAGGAAAGCCACGTTCTTCTGTCCTTCCTCAATGGCTTTCTTGGCTCCAGTCCACATACGGGCGCCCTTGATGTCTACTCCGATGAAGTTCATCTCTGGATAGAGTTTGGCAAGTTCTACGGTATATTCGCCCTTACCACATCCCAACTCGAGAACGATGGGATTGTCGTTGTGGAAATACATCTCACGCCATTTGCCCTTCATCTCGAAAGGCACGTCGTCTACCACACTATAAGGGTACTGGAAGACATTCTCGAATGCCTCCATGTCTGCAAACTTTGCTAATTTTCCTTTGCTCATGTATCTGTCTTTGTTGTTTTTGCGTGCAAAGTTACAGTTTTTTTATGAAAAAAGGCACTCTTGCCAGACTTATCTGACAGGAGTGCCCTTAACTTTTGCAAATAAGGAATGTTATTCGATAACAACTGTGGTCCAGCCATGCTTGTCCTCGATGGTGCCATACTGAATACCACGGAGAGTATCGTACAGGTGCTTAGAGATAGGACCAGGCTTCTCGCCAAAGTTATAGCGCTTGCCAGTATCGAGGTCGTCGATGTAGCTGATTGGACTGATAACCGCAGCAGTTCCGCAAGCACCAGCCTCCTCGAATGTATCCAGCTCGTCCTCAGGAATCTGTCTGCGCTCCACCTTCATACCGAGGTCTTCAGCGAGCTGCATCAGGCTCTTGTTGGTGATAGAAGGGAGGATAGAAGTACTCTTTGGCGTAACATAGGTGTTATCCTTGATACCGAAGAAGTTGGCAGCACCACACTCGTCCATGTACTTCTTCTCCTTTGCATCGAGATAGAACTCGCAGGCATAGCCTTTCTCGTGAGCGATATTGTTGGCTCTGAGCGAAGCAGCATAGTTGCCGCCCACCTTATATATACCTGTTCCGAGAGGAGCAGAGCGGTCGAAGTCACGAATGATGACGTAAGGGTTGGTAGAGAAACCACCCTTGAAGTAAGGACCCACAGGAGTGACGAAAATGAGGAAGCAATACTCTGTGGCAGGATGAACACCCACCTGTGCGCTGGTACCGATGAGGAGCGGACGGATATAGAGTGTAGCACCACTCTCATAGGTAGGAATCCACTCCTGGTTGAGTCGAACCACCTTCTTTACCATTTCCTCAAACATCTCAGTAGGTACTTCAGGCATCATAATGCCACGGCATGTACTCTGCAAGCGAGCAGCATTCTCATCCATACGGAATACGCGCACCTTGCCGTCAGGACAGCGATAAGCCTTCAGGCCTTCGAAAGCTTCCTGTCCATAGTGAAGGCAGGTAGCAGCCATGTGCAGTTTGAGATACTCATCAGAGCAAACTTCTATTTCGCCCCATTTTCCGTTGCGATAGTAGCAGCGAACATTGTAATCGGTCTGGCGATAGCCAAACGACAGATTAGACCAATCCAAGTCTTTCATAACATTTACTTTTTTAATGTTCTACTTATATTTAGCTGCAAAAGTACAAAATAATCCGTTAATCTGCAACTTTTTTATCTAATATTTAGTAAAATAGTCAGCTTATTGAAGTTTCGCATGTCAAGGAGTTATCTTTTTAAGGAGTTAAGAAGTTAAGGAGTTAAAGGAGTTAAGGAGTTAAGGAGTTAAGGAGTTAAGACAACAGCTTTTGTGGACTTGAAATTAAACATTGCCCTCCAAGGCATTTGTCTTAACTCCTCAGCGACCGAAGGGAGCGATAACTCCTTTAACTTCTTAACTCCTTAAAAAGATAACTCCTTTAACTTTCCCCCTATTCTTCACTCAGCAACTTTTTGATTTCCTCGTCCGTCTTAGTGAGTTTATCCTTGCAGAGTTTCACCAAAACCTTGGCACGCTTCAGTTGTTCGGACAGTTGGTCGATGTCCAACTCATCGCGCTCCATCTTGTCCACGATCTCCTCCAGTTCGCTGACAGCTTTTTCGTATTTCATTTCTTGGTTTTCCATTATTTGTATGTTTTAATGTTTACTTTGATTCAAATATTGCCAGCTTTATCCATACGCCCTGAAAGGGCAGAAGCCCTTAGCCCAGGGCAACGCCCTGGGTTGTTATGGACGCAAGGTTGTCGCCCTGTAAGGGCAAAAGCTTTAAAACTCCAGGCAATTAGTAAAGCTTTTGCCCTTACAGGTAGGGTGTTCAAAATCCGTTTAAAATTTGGCACGTTTTTTAGTCGAATAATCGGTTTAACTAACTGATATTTCAATAATTATCGACACGAATATTGCGCAGAACTAAAAAAAGTCACATTTTTGAATTCTTAACACGTTGATTTCGTGTGAATTAGCTTGTATTTCGACGCAAAAAACGTGTCGAAAAATTGATAGATTTTGAACACCCTACCTTACAGGGCGCCTTGCTGATTGCCAGTATACCCAGGG
>NZ_VZAD01000030.1 GCF_009495355.1 Segatella copri | reverse complement strand
CTTGCGCCGATGGTACTGCAATGCAATGCGGGAGAGTAGGTAGCCGCCTCCTTTTATAAGAAACCTCAGTTATCTTTTGATAATTGAGGTTTTTTTTGTATCTTTGCATCCATACTTTGTCACATTTTGATCTTTGATTCGTTCTAATCTTTGGTTCATTCTGTATATGAGTGATGTCCGTTCTTTGGTGTATCTCTTTTGGGGTTTACACCGATCTTTGTGACATTTCAATTTTGAAATTATATATTTGTTATTCATTCTATGTGATTATGCTTTATTTTTTGAAATCTTCATGGATTTGGCTGAAACGATGTACTCATTGTCGCGGTTTTGGTGTTCAGTCTCCTTCGGCGTATCGTTTTATCCGTTACGTCATAAATGAGCATTATCCTTATTATGCTTATGAAGAATTGAAGGAGCATATGAATATGTTGTCCAAACATCAACATAAGTTGGGGAGGCTGTTCTTTCGTTTAGCTAATTTTTGGCAGCCAGATTTCTGTTACTGTGATCAACCTCAGTTTTTGAAGTATGCTCAGGCCGGATCTCATCGTATGAAGTCAGGTGCGATTTCTGAATTTTTGGAAAAAAGTGCATTTCGTTGCGTTCCGAACACGGACCGCATACTGATTTGGGTTGACCTGGAATATGCAGCTGATGTGCTTGATGAATTGTTGGCCAAATGCACATCTCAAACCTTGTTGGTAGTTAATGGTATTAACAATAAGAATCGTGCTTTGTGGAAAAAACTTCAGGCTGATGTACATGTCGGTATTACTTACCATCTATATTATTGTGGCATTGTGTTTTTCGATAAGTCCGTTTACAAGCAGCATTATGAGGTGAATTTTTGATTATTGTGGGCAAATATGGATAAAATAATGTAATAATTGCATTATTCTTCTCTTTTATTAAGAAAAAATGCTCCAAATGCTTGCAGATAAAATATATTTTATTACTTTTGCACGCAAATATAAATCTAAAAAAAGACAGCTATGTATTGGACACTTGAATTAGCTTCAAAGCTTGAAGATGCACCATGGCCTGCTACAAAGGAAGAGTTGATAGATTATGCAACTCGTTCGGGTGCGCCTCTGGAAGTTCTGGAGAATTTGCAGGAGATAGAAGATGAGGGTGATGTCTATGAAAGCATTGAGGACATTTGGCCCGATTATCCTTCAAAGGATGACTTCTTATGGAATGACGACGAATATTAAAAAAGTCGATGATAGGGCTGCTCATTTTGGGCAGCCTTTATCGTTTGCACTTTGTACTATCTTGTGTTTCCCGTATATATTATATATAAATAGGTATATAAGATATGTTGTTACTATAAAAAGGTAATCTATCTTTAGGATGGTTATTAATATTCAGTATGCCTTATAATGATATAAGGTAAATCGTATATTTCCTATATACAATAAAATTGGTATTGTTGCGTTATTTAATTGTGTTGAAACGTCTCATTATATTATACGTCCTGTTGCTGGGTGTTCAGTCTGTGAATGCTCAGTATGATCCTTCGTTTAGTCATTATTTCGATATGGAGCCTTCTTTTAATCCAGCTTCAGTTGGAAAACAGGCTAAATTGAACGTAACGGGCGCTTATGCCATAGACCTGGCAGGTTATGAACACAACCCACGAACGATGTATGTATCGGCTGACATGCCTTTTTATCTTTTGAAAAACTATCATGGCGTAGGTCTTCAACTGATGAACGATCAGATAGGCCTTTTCACCCATCAGCGCCTGGCAGCCCAATATGCCTTCAAGCGAAGACTTTTTGGTGGAATGTTGAGTGCAGGTATACAGGCAGGTTTTATCTCTGAAAGTTTCGATGGAAGCAAGGTGGATGTAGAGGAAGGCAACGACCCTGCTTTACCGAAGACTAATGTAAATGGAAATTCTGTTGATATTGGTGCAGGTGTTTACTATATGCATGGCGCTTGGTACGTAGGCGTTTCTGCCCAGCACCTCACTTCTCCCAAGATAGAGTTAGGTGAAACCAATGAAATAGACATCTCTCCTGTATATTATTTGACAGGAGGATACAATATTAAGTTGAGAAATCCGTTTTTATCAGTGAAGCCTTCTGCTCTTGTGAAGTATGACGGAGTAGCTTGGCGAGGAGATGTTAGCTGTCGTTTGGTGTATACTCATGAGAAGAAGATGCTCTATGGAGGCGTCTCTTATAGTCCCACCAATTCTGTGACCGGCCTCATAGGTGGCCGTTTTCATGGTGTTGTGTTAGGTTATAGCTATGAGTTCTATACTTCAGCCATCTCACCAGGTAATGGTAGCCACGAACTTTTTGTAGGTTATCAGACCGATATCAATCTTGTTAAAAAAGGAAGAAACAAGCACAAAAGCGTAAGAATATTATAAGCAAACATGAATATGAAGAAATGTATATTATCCCTCTGTTCGGCAGTAGCTCTCTTGGCATTAACTGGATGCTTTGGAGCTAAGTCAGCCTCGGTCTCCGGTAGAGGCGGTGAGGTCGTGGGCGTCGGTGGAAGGAATTTTGCAGAACCTGCACCTTATGGAATGGTAAAAATCAATCGTGGATTCCTGAAGATGGGATTAGAAACAGAAGATTCGCTGTGGGGAGAGAAGACTCCTCGCAAGGAAGTTTCTGTAGATGGTTTCTGGATGGATGACACCGAGATCACAAATTCAGAGTACAAGCAGTTTGTATCCTATGTGAGGGACTCTATTCTTCGTACCCGTTTGGCAGATCCCGCCTATGGTGGCGATGAAACCTATATGATTACTGAGGACAAGCAGGGTAATCCTGTAACTCCGCGTGTCAACTGGAAGAAACAACTTCCCAAGAAACCTAACGAAGATGAGCAGCGGGCGATAGAGAGTCTTTATGCTGTCAATCCTGTTACGGGGGAGAAATTGATAGACTGTCGCCAGTTGAACTATAAATATGAGATTTATGACTATACAGCTGCGGCTTTGCGTCGCAACCGTATCAATCCACAGGAGCGAAACCTGAATACAGATATCAATATTGATCCAAACGAGGTGGTGATGATATCCAAGGATACAGCTTATGTGGATGATGAAGGAAAAATCGTCAGTGAAACCATTAACCGTCAGTTGTCGGGTCCTTGGGATTTCCTCAACACCTACATTGTTAATGTATATCCCGATACTACTTGTTGGGTCAACGATTTCAGAAATTCAGACAATGAGACTTATCTGAGAAGCTATTTCAGCAATCCGGCTTATAACGACTATCCCGTAGTAGGTGTTACCTGGGAACAGGCCAATGCCTTCTGTGCATGGCGTACAGATTATCTGCTGAAAGGCTTAGGCCCTGAGGCAAGGTTCGTTCAGCGTTACCGTCTCCCTACTGAGGCAGAATGGGAGTTTGCCGCTCGAGGCAAGGATCAGAACGAGTTTCCATGGGACAACAAGGATGTAAAGAACGGCGATGGTTGTTTCTATGCCAACTTTAAACCCGATCGTGGTAACTACACCAAGGATGGCAATCTGATAACCAGCAAGGTGGCTATTTATTCACCCAATTCCAATGGCTTGTATGATATGGCCGGTAATGTGGCAGAATGGACCAGCACGGTATTTACAGAGGCTGGTGTTGATGCCATGAACGACCTGAATCCGACCCTTGTCTACAATGCAGCCAAGGAAGATCCCTATCGTCTGAAAAAGAAGAGTGTACGCGGAGGGTCATGGAAAGATCCAGAGTCATTTATCCGTTCGGCATGGCGTTCCTGGGAATATCAGAATCAACCACGGTCATATATAGGATTCAGATGTGTGAGAAGTCTTGCTACCACATCGAGTGCTAAACAAAAAACAATAAAAACAAAGAAAAGGAGATAATAGCCATGGGCGAATATAGTAAATTCAATATCGTATACCGTCTGCAAAGATGGATGGACAGTGTGCCTGGTCAGACCTTTCTGAACTATGCTTACAGTTGGGGTGCTTCTGTCGTTATTGCTGGTGCGTTGTTTAAGTTGACCCATCTGCCTGGAGCTAATTTCATGATGTTCCTTGGTATGGGAACCGAGGTTGTGGTATTCTTTCTTTCCGCCTTCGACCGTCCTTTCGACAAGACTGCTGACGGGCGAGATATCCCTACTCATGTGACTGAGGAATATCTCGAGACAGGTAAGGTGACCTATGAAGAAGGACGTGTTGCTTCCTCTCAGGCTTCACCTGTTGGTAATGTTCAGCCTTCTGTCGTTGTCGTAGGCAATCCTCAGACCTCTTCTTCTGCATCAACTATCAGTATGGCAGATCCTGAGGTAAGCGATTCTCTCGAGAAGCCTGTTCAGACAGTGGCCTGTGGCAGTGATGATAGCACGCAGCAGTCTGTAGCCAATGGTGTCTGGATAGGAAGTCAGCAGAATACTACTCCCGAGATGGCCGAGGCTCAAAACAACTATGTGGAAGAGTTGAAGAAGTTGGTAGAGACCTTGGAGAAGGTGAATGAGCAAAGCAAACGTCTTACTCGTGACAGCGAGGAGATGGAGAATCTGAACCGTACTCTTACCGGTATCAGTAAGGTTTATGAAATGCAGTTGAAGGGTGCCAGTCAGCAAATTGGCACTATCGACCAGATAAATGAGCAGAGTCGCAAGATGGCTCAGCAGATAGAGCAACTCAACAAGATCTATACTCGTATGATTGAGGCGATGACTGTCAATATGAGGGCAGCCGCACCCCATGTGAGTGAAGATTAAAAAGCATAGAGATACGAACTCTCTCTACGGACGAAGAGGGAGAAAACAAGTGAAATAAGCAAATTAAAGAATGGCAATAAAGAAAAGACCTATATCGCCTCGCCAGAAGATGATCAACCTGATGTATCTCGTCTTGATGGCTATGCTGGCATTGAACATCTCTACCGAGGTGCTCAATGGATTTTCTATAGTAGAGGAGAGTCTGAACCGTACAACAGCCAACTCTTCTGCCGAGAATGCTGCCTTATATAGTAATTTTGCTGATCAGATGAAGCAGAATCCTGCCAAGGTAAAGGCATGGTTTGAGAAGGCGACACAGGTTAAGGAAATGAGCGATTCGCTCTACAACTTTGCCCAGCAGCTGAAGGAAGCTATCGTGCGTGAAGCTGATGGAAGCGATGGAGATGTATTGCATATAGAGAATAAGGATAATCTTGAGGCGGCAGGTATAGTGATGCTGGCTCCTGGTTCTGGTAAGGGTGGCAAATTATATCGTGCCATCAACAGCTATCGTGATCGTATATTGATGATGGTCACCGATGAGCATCAGAAGAAAATCATCCAGAGCAATCTTTCTACCCGTGTGCCTAAGGATGCAAAGAATTTGGGCAAGAACTGGCAGGAGTACATGTTTGAGAATATGCCCGTGGCAGCAGCCGTTACTTTGTTGTCTAAGTTGCAGAGCGATGTTCGTTATGCCGAGGGTGAAGTATTGCATACCTTGGTTTCCAATATCGACATGAAAGATATAAGAGTCAACAAGCTTGACGCCTTTGTTATTCCCGAGAAGACAACTCTTTATCCTGGCGAGCGTTTCAATGCCAACATCGTGATGGCAGCAGTCGATACAACTCAGCAGCCTGAGATCTATGTCAATGGAGTGAGAGTGAACACTGCTCATGGTCAGTATTCGTTCACAGCAGGTGGAGTTGGCGAGCACCAGTTTGGTGGCTATATCCTGATGCAGAATGCCAGAGGCGATGTGATGCGTCGAAACTTCCTGCAGAAGTATACTGTAATTCCTGCACCTAATACTGCCACAGTGGCAGCCGATATGATGAATGTATTGTATGCAGGTTTCCAGAATCCTGTCAGCATCAGTGTGCCAGGAGTTCCTGCCAATGCTGTATCTGCAACCATGACAGGTGGTTCGTTCATATCGAAGGGCAACGGACGTTTTGTGGCTGTACCGTCAGCAGTGGGTAAGGACGTGACGATACATGTTACTGCCCGCGACAAGGGTCAGACGAGAACGATGCCTCCATTTGTATTTCATGTAAGGAAACTACCCGATCCAACAGCTTACTTGGCTTTGGGTACCAACCGCTTCCGTGGTGGCGCCTTGTCGAAAGCTTCCCTGATGGGCGCTTCAGGTATTCATGCGGCAATCGATGACGGATTGTTGGATATTCCTTTCCGTGTATTGAGTTTTGAGACTGTTTTCTTCGACAATATGGGTAATGCAGTACCTTTGGCTTCGGCAGGAGCCAATTTCTCTGAGCGTCAGCGTGAGGAGTTCCGCAGACTGTCGAGAAACCGTCGTTTCTATATCTCTCACATCAAGGCTGTGGGGCCTGATGGAATAACCCGTAACCTCCCTGCAGCCATGGAGGTGATTGTGAGGTAGAGAAATGTAAAGAGTGAAGAATCTTATTGTTTAGAAATAAAGATATTATAATGAGAAAGATATTTTTGTTATTGATGCTTGCGGGCCTGACAATCGGTGCGAATGCCCAACCAGAGGCTCGTAGACAGGCACAGCAGAAAGCCAAGCAGCAGTCGAATGCCAACAACATGACTACTCGTGCGCAGATAATGTTCCCTACATCGGCTACTATGGGCGATGATGTGGTATGGAGACGTGATATCTATCGTGAACTCGACTTAAATGATGATGCCAATGCACCCTTGTATTATCCTGTGGAGCCTGTCGGTGGTCAGATGAATCTCTTTACCTATATGTTCAAGCTGATGTTGAGCGGTCGTGTTCGTGCCTACCAGTATCGCTTGGATGGTCATGAGAGTTTCAACTACGAGGATCGTGTTGTGCCTAAGGCCTTCATGGATAATTATCACATCTATTATGAGCGTAAGAATGGAGCTTTGACACTCGATGACAGCGATATTCCTTCTCGTGAGGTAAAGTCTTACTATGTGAAAGAAGCCACATACTACGACCAGCATACCGCCACATTCCATACCAAGGTAATCGCCTTGTGTCCTATTATGACACGTGAAGACGATTTTGGTGATGCCGGAACCAAGTATCCTCTCTTCTGGATGAAGTATTCTGACCTTGCTCCCTATCTCTCCAAGCAGCAGATAATGACGAGCAATCTCAATAATGCTGCCATGATGAGTATAGACGATTATTTTGTCAAGAACCAGTATAAGGGCAAGATATACAAGACGACCAATATGTTGGGTAAAACCTTGGCTCAATATTGTCCTACCGATTCAGCTCTGAGCAAGGAGCAGAAGAAGATAGAGTCAGAGTTGGCTGCCTTCGAGAAGAATATCTGGGGCGATCAGGCGCGCAAAGATTCTCTTGACAGTATTGCCAATGCCGACAAGAAGAATGCGAAGGGCGTGAAGGGTGTGAAGAAGAATCGCAGAAGCAGAACTTCTGGTTCTTCGTCTACAGTCAAGACCCGTCGTCAGCGCAGTTCCGGTTCGTCAGGATCCAGTACAGCCCGAGTTTCGGTTCGTCGTCAGCGTCATTAATAATAGGTTTATAATATAAGGTATGAAGAAAGTATTATCATTTATTGTGTTGGCGGTTTCGCTCTTCTTTGCTAATCCTGCTCAGGCACAGATTAAGTTAGGTGTAAAGGGTGGCTTGAATGTCAGCAATTTGAAGCTCAGTAGAGACAACTGGGATGCGGAAAACCGTGCAGGATTTTTCTTTGGTCCTATGGTTAAGGTGACAGTGCCTGTTACTGGCTTAAGTTTTGACGTTGCCGCTTTATATGATCAGAAGGAGGCTAAGGTGAAAGTTGCCGACGATGTTGTGGGCGGAACTTATAATTCAACCACAGTTACACAAAAATTCATCGATATTCCTGTGAATGTCCGTTATGGTTTTGGGCTGAGCAGTCTGGCTAATATCTTCCTTTTTGCAGGTCCGCAGTGGGGAATCAATGTAGGAAATAAGAATTTCAAATGGGATAAATCCACCAGCTATTCCTTGAAAAAGGCAAACTTCAGTGTGAATGTGGGCGCCGGTGTAACTTTGTTGAGCCATCTGCAGGCTTCAGTCAATTACAACATTGAATGCAACAAGTCCGGCAGTATGGATATGGGAGTTTCTGATGCCAATGGTAATCCTGTTGTCGTGAAGGGAAGAAACAATACCTGGCAGATTTCTCTTGGCTATTGGTTCTAAGCATAGGAGATACATATTAAAATATATAAAAGCAGATACCTGATGTTGGGTATCTGCTTTTTTATTGTTACCTTTGCAGGGTATGAAGTATGTCGATGTCATATTGCCCTTGCCGCTACCTGGTATGTTTACCTATTCTGTCCCCGAAGGGATGGAAGGGTGTGTTGTTTTTGGTAAACGGGTGCTTGTGCCATTGGGCAAGAGCAAGAAGTACATTGCCATGGTGGTAAAGGTGCATCAGGAGAAGCCGTCCTTTAAGGTCAAGCCGATAGAGCAGGTGCTGGATGCTACTCCTACACTTCTTGACCGGCAGTACAGGTTATGGTCGTGGATATCCAACTATTATATGTCACCTTTGGGCGATGTGTATAATGCCGCAATGCCTGCAGGCATGAAGTCTGCAGAGAAGTTCAAACCCAGGATGGAATTGTATGTGGAGCTTACGAGCAAATACCGCAACGAAGCTTCCCTGCATGTGGCTCTTAACATGTTGCAGCGTGCCCTGAAGCAATCTAAAGCCCTTACAACATTTCTCAGCCTTTCCCATTGGGACAGTCTTGAGAACGATACGCCTCGCGAAGGCATCAAGAAGGTCACCAAGGAAGAACTGATGAATGAGGCTCATTGCACTTCTGCCATCGTCAAATCGCTCATCGACCGCGACATCCTCTTTACTTACGAGGAGGAGGTGGGACGACTGAATACCTCAGGTGAGAGTCACTTCGAGCAGATCAAACCACTTTCTATAGCCCAGCAGGAAGCTTACAACCAGATTCTCCTTCAGATGATGAAGAAAAATGTGGTGCTTCTTCATGGCGTGACTTCGAGTGGCAAGACCGAGGTGTATATCCACCTCATCAAACAGGCTCTTGACAATCACAAGCAGGTGCTTTATCTTCTGCCCGAGATAGCTCTCACGGTACAGATCATGGAACGTCTGCACAAAGTTTTTGGCGATCGTCTTGGCATTTATCATTCCAAGTATAGCGATGCCGAACGAGTGGAGATATGGCAGAAACAGATGTCTGCCCATCCCTACGATGTTATTCTGGGGGCTCGAAGTGCAGTCTTTCTCCCTTTTCAGAATCTCGGACTTGTCATCATCGACGAGGAACACGAGACCTCCTTTAAGCAGCAAGATCCTGCTCCCCGCTATCATGCCCGCAGTGCTGCTATTGTGTTGGCAGGTATGTATCCCGACTGTAAGGTTCTTTTGGGTACAGCCACACCATCTATGGAGAGTTATTACAATGCGCAGGAAGGCAAGTACGGATTGGTGGAGCTCAAAACCCGATACAAGGACATACAGTTGCCCGAAATCCAGGTGGTGGATGTAAAGGATTTGCGGCATCGCAAGATGATGACTGGTGCCTACTCTCCTCAACTTTTAGCAGCCATACGCGAGGCTTTGTCGCATGGCGAACAGGCCATTCTGTTCCAGAATCGTCGTGGCTTTGCACCGATGGTGGAGTGTAAAGTATGCGGATGGGTGCCTAAGTGCAAGAACTGCGATGTGTCGCTTACCCTTCATAAGAATATCAACCTGCTCACCTGTCACTATTGCGGATATACTTATCCTGTGCCAGTGGAGTGCCCCAACTGTGGAAGTACAGAACTCATGGGGCGAGGGCTGGGTACCGAGCGCATCGAAGACCAACTGACAGATATATTCCCCGAGGCTCGTATCGCCCGTATGGATTTGGACACCACCCGTACCCGCAATGCTTACGAACGGCTGATAGACGATTTCTCGTCGGGTAAGACCAATCTGCTCATTGGCACGCAGATGATCAGCAAGGGACTGGATTTCGACAAGGTGAGTGTGGTGGGCATACTGAATGCCGATTCCATGCTCAATTATCCCGACTTCCGAGCCTACGAGCATGCCTTTATGATGATGGCTCAGGTGAGCGGAAGGGCCGGGAGAAAGGGCAAGCGAGGCAAGGTGATATTGCAGACCAAGTCGCCCACGTTGCCTGTCATCTCGCAGGTGGTTCATAACGATTATACAGGCTTCTACCAAGACTTGTTGGAGGAACGAAGGGCTTTCCATTATCCTCCTTTCTACCATCTTGTCTATGTCTTCCTGAAGCATAAGCACGAGCAGGTATGCCATCAGGCGGGTATGGAGTTGGGACAGACTTTGCGCTCCTGGTTTGGCGACAGGGTTCTTGGTCCCGACAAGCCAGCGGTGGCAAAGGTGAAGACTATGAACATCCGTAAGATTGTTATCAAACTGGAAAATGGTATTGACCAGCAGAAGGTGAGAGAATATCTCAGATACGCCCAGGAGCAAATGTCGAAGGATCCTCGCTATGGCGCATTGCAGATTTACTATGATGTCGACCCGTTGTAAGTGAAGAGTGAAGAACGAAGAATGAAGAAACAACGTTCGGCGACCGAAGGGAAAGCCAATTAAAATGCCAAAATATAAAATGAAAGGCAATCTAACTCGCAAGAGCAAGATTGCCTTTCTGTGTGTGTAGTTATGTTTTATGTCGTAAGAGCTAAAGCTGTAGAGTTCTTCACTCTTCGCTCTTCGCTTCGTTTAGAAGTTGATGTCGAGACCAACTGCGAAGACGTTGTTGTTACGGGTATAGTCAGAAGAGTAGTTCAAGCTTCTGTCTGCTGTGAACTGTACCTTTTCGGTAGTCTTCTTGTGCTGATAGAATGTGTGGAAGTAAGCCACGTTGAGATCCATCTTCTTGTTGATGTGATAAACACCACCGACGGCAACAGAGTTGGAACTTACAACGAATGACTTGTCATCCATATACTCGTCAGACAAACCATAGTTGGTGTTCTGCCAACCTGTACTCAGAGTGATCTTCTTGTTGACGTCTACCTCTACACCGGCATTATACTCCAGGGTACCACGCTTCAACTCCTTGTTGCGGTTGTTGTAAGATGTGGCATTCTTGTCGTCGAACCAGTGGAAACCTACGTTTACTCTTACTGCATCTACAGGGCTGTAGCCTACTCCCAAAGCCAAGTAAGCAGGAATGTCGCCAGCAATCTTCTTGCCGTCCTCATATTCACCGATGGCCTTGTCTATCTTTGAGTCAAACTGAGTCTTCAATGTGACCATGGCTCCTTGAATTTTTGGGTTGCTCAGAATAGCGTCTGCAGCAGCCTCTGGCACACCATTAGCGATGTAGGCATTGCGCAGATTGTCGGGCAGGTTGCCGATACTTGGTATCTGATTTACTGATTTGTTCTTCAGACGTATACGGGTCTTGAACTCATACTTGGCAGAGAAGTTCCAACGGCCGGTCTTGTAATCTACGCCGATGATAGGAGTGAAGCCTACGCCACTCTGGTCGCAACTCAACTCGATATTGGCAGAACTTTCCTTAGCTGGGTTGAGTACCTTATAAAGAGGCATTTGTCCTACCTGAATGTTCTCTACATAACCATAGTAATTGGTCAGGGCATAAACACCACGAACACCCAAGAAGGCACTGAAGTTGTCGCTGAACTTATAAGCGGCACCTGCAGAGAGACCGTAGTAATACTGGCGTCCGTGCATATAGCTGTTGTAGCTGTACTTACCTTCAGTTCCGAAGCACTGGTTGCTTGAGAATATGGCTGGTACACCATAAGCACCTGCTACCTGGTCGACAGCACCAGCCAACTGGCAAGCGGCAATGGCAGTCTCGGCTACAATCTTCTCGAATGATCCCAGTCCGTCGTCGAAAGTACACTTACCGCCACCACCAGTGAGGGCGAAGCTTGCCTGGAAAGACCATTTGCCCTTGTTGTAAGCATACTGGAAAGAAGGTATAACAGGAGCAAAAGCCGTACCCTTGAAATCGCGAGGAGTGATGGGATTGTTTACATTGTTGGTAAACAAAGCATAGTCATTGTTGATAGTACGTGTCTGGAAAGCCAACTGCCAGTTGATGGCGAGATGGTGACCTTCACTCATGAATACAACTCCGGCCGGATTGTAATAAACTCCGTCAATACCGATTGAAGCCTCACGGCTCATCATTCTGTTGAATGCTACGTGCTGGTTTGTGTTTGTGAGCAAACCACCTGCCAATGTAGGTGTTGCACAGGCCATCGCAATGGCAACACAAACTAATTTTAGTTTCTTCATTTTAATAATTTTAAATAAAAACGTCCGCAAAGGTAAGAAGAATGTTCTATTTGGATACAGAAAGGTACGCTTATTTAAAACATATTAACGGAAAAAGAAGGTTTTGTTGCACAGATTTTAAAATATGTGCAGAGTTTTACTTCTGTTCGGGATAAGAAATAGGGGGACAAAAGTTGGTAATATTACCCAACTTTTGCAAGTAACTACCCAGCACCCCTATAGCCATGTGTTTTTACTTTAATAGCATACAAATTGTTTCCTGTTTATTATGAATTTGTTCTTAAACAACTTATAAATCTCCGTTCAAAGCCTTTGAACGCACATTCAGAGCCTTTGAACGGACATTCAGAGCCTTTGAACGGACATTCAAAGCCTTTGAACAGACATTGCAAAGCGCGGAACAGAACTTTTTATAGGCTAAAGAGATCATTTATCTTTTTTGCTACTTTGTATCAAAAAAGATTCTGAAAAAGGTGTTACATTTAAAAATATTTTATTTACCTTTGCAGACAGATACCCATTCTGCTCAAACAGAGTTTAAACATACTCTCCTTGTTGTTTATAAATCAATTGTTTCACATTAAAAAAGTACGATTATGGTACGACCCTTTGATGTAGAACAGGGCAAAGAGGAAAGCGATAGCTGACTATGTCTGTACACATGTTTCAAAAGAATATAAACTAAAATAATAGAACTATGAGAAATTTTACATTTAAAGGACTGTTTTTAACTGCGGTATTTATGTTGCTTGGCTGTTTCTCAATTCAAGCAGCAGATGACGACTTGATTACCAAGCAGATTACAATCAACTTGGACAAGGCTGGTACTTTACCTAACAAGATTGCAAGTAGTGAGATGTATAAAATTACGAATCTGAAGATTATTGGTGAGATAAATGGTACGGATTGGAACATGATTCGTGAGATGGCAGGAAGAGATAATCGGGGATATGGTACAGAAGGAAAGCTTTCTGTATTAGATTTGTCTGAGGCGAAGATTGTAAAAGGTGGGGATAGTTATTATCCTGGTGATAATTGTTATACTTCTAATGATGAAATAGGCGAGAAAGCATTCTATGACTGTAGCAGATTAACGAGTTTAACCCTTCCTGTTGGTATTACCTCAATAGGCTATGACGCATTCGCATACTGTAGCGGATTAACGAGTTTAACCCTTCCTGCTGGTATTACTTCAATAGGCGAGTACGCATTCTATGGCTGTAGCGGATTAACGAGTTTAACCCTTCCTGCTGGTATTACCTCAATAGGCGATGACACATTCTATGGCTGTAGCGGATTAACGAGTTTAACCCTTCCTGCTGGTATTACTTCAATAGGCGAGTACGCATTCTCTGGCTGTAGCGGATTAACGAGTTTAACCCTTCCTGCTGGTATTACCTCAATAGACAAGTACGCATTCCTGGACTGTAGCGGATTAACGAGTTTAACCCTTCCTGCTGGTATTACCTCAATAGGCAGTCGCGCATTCTATGGCTGTAGCGGATTAACGAGTTTAACCCTTCCTGCTGGTATTACCTCAATAGGCGATGACACATTCTATGGCTGTAGCGGATTAACGAGTTTAACCCTTCCTGCTGGTATTACTTCAATAGGCGAGTACGCATTCTCTGACTGTAGCGGATTAACGAGTTTAACCCTTCCTGCTGGTATTACCTCAATAGGCAAGTACGCATTC
>NZ_VZAD01000012.1 GCF_009495355.1 Segatella copri | reverse complement strand
AAACGTGTATGACTTGAATATGCGTGTCGCCAAGTTATCTCTGCTTGGTGAGACATGGAAAAAATGTTAGACATATTATTGTGCGTTTTCTGATTATGCTGCAAATCAACGCAATAAATTCAATAGCCAATCGTTCTTTAGCTATAACATAAAAGAAATAATAGATGAAAGTATCATTAAAAAACAGGTCAAAAACCAATTGAGTGCCGTAAAAAAAGTAACAAATAAAGGTAATACATATGGGAAATTTAAAAAAAAGAACTCTTTTTTATACTAAAGATTGTTTATTTATAGGTGTATCAATTTTCGTTATAGATATTGTCACTTTTGTTATTTTAATTTTTTTGTCTATGAGTGATAGTGAATCACCCATACTTGCTGATTATGTACACATTTTTTTAAAAGAAGTTTTATCTTTACCATTATCATTGATTAACAATGATTACCCTTTCTTTTTAGATGACCACCAAGTTCCAAAATTAATACTGTTCACAATGCCTGCAAACATTCTAATACAATCAGTTTTTTTTCTGCTTTATAAAGGAATGCATAACTAAAATCTTAGTTACATTTTCGAATAAAAAGAATATTGAATAATAAGAAACAATTCACTACTGCCTACGAAAAATTTTCAACACTTCTAGAAGTATTGATTTATTGAGGTATGCGTTTTAAATATACAAGCTAACTCAGTTTAGTGGAGAAAGTGCTCATAAAGTTAGACGCAAAAATAATGGTACATAGGTATAGGCGTATAGAGCGTACTATACCTATTTTAGTATGATCGGCATGAGCTTATTCTAATGGGTGCAAGTCCCTAACAAGCCCTAATAGCGGGAATTGTATAGCCAATAGCAAGGGGTATTCCATTCGGGATGTTGCAAAGTTGAGTGGTAAAGGGGTAAGTACCATACAACGAGTGAAGCGATTAATAAAAGTACAATCACCGCAATAATACTATTGATTTTACGTTCTTTTCAAAGAAAGGGGTTGTGTGATAGTAGTTTAAAAGCTAAAAACATTACCTTTGCTTAGGTGAATTTACATATAGTTGGCCAAAAGCGTCAAGAGCTCCTCAAAGCATAAGAGCTACTGGAACCGCAGGGCGTTCAATAGTCTGGAGGGTAGAATAATGATAAAGTGTATTTTAATCTCGTTTCTATTATGTATTACCTTTTCCCAAATGGGGAAAGGTAATACAAATGAATCACAGATTCAAGACATTGAATCTTCTATAATAATAAGAACACAAGAAAAAAAGTATTTCGTGGTTCAATTGTTAAGAGGATTAACTGAAGAAGGATTTTATACAAGATTTTTAATTGTTAAAAAAAACAAGAAAACAATTGCACGTATAGCATTCCCATCTTCTGAAGATGTAAAGAACTTGAGTGTTAATATAAATAATAATAATAATGATTGTATTCTTGAATGCAATTATGGTGGAGGAGAGAATTTTTACAGTCGTTATTTTTATTTCAGATGCGCCAAAGATGGGCTGTATTTATATAAAATTGTAGGAACGCATTTCATACCTGATTCCGATAAAAAAATAATAAAAAAAAGATATATACACCCACAGATAAATATAAAAAGAATTAATTTTTTATATTATTTAGAAAATACTCCGTAAAACGACAATCGTGTTACAAGTTATTCTCCTAAAAATATGCGGGCATACACCATCAAAAAGAAAAAATAAGAGGAATAAAATATGAAACCACAAAAAATATATTCTATAATAATAGGATTGGTTGCATACATTATTATATCACATATATTCCATGTGTTTTTTAGAGGTAAAACTGATATAGCACTAAGCTTATTGTATATTTATAATGATATGTTATATATTGTAGGTTATATCTTTACATTTATGGTCTATGGTAGTAATAAGTTTAATAGAATCTTGTTTGGTACATTAAGCATCGCATTTCTGTTGTTTTTTGTATATAATTGGTGGGGCGTTTCATCTATGCCTTATGAGAGATTCTTATATATAGGCTTAGGATTGCTTGTTTATATATGTGAGTACATGTATTTAAAAGCTATACAAAACGATTTGTAAAATAATTTAAAATATGAATGATAATATAATCCTATATACTATTTCTTTAATATGCATAATATTGCTACTAATAGAATGGATTTTTATTAGTCACAAAAAATGTTAATTTTATCGAACTTTATTTTATTTTTACCTTTCTGCAAAGCTATTTGGATGTATTTTATGCCATTAGGACTATTATTCCTTAAGATATTCTTCCTTTAATTCTCTCTCTACGCTTAGAGATGGATGATTATATATCTGCAAACGACATACTTCATTTGGTGTTTTTTCATAAGATGGTGTATTTTCTATCCATATAAGGTGATTATCATCTATAGAATAGAGGTATTTTGTATCTGGTGTAGTTATATAATCGCTAATATTTTTAATATAAAGTCTATTTGCTTTTTCGTTATACATATAAGATAATATGACATATCCTATTTTTTGTGGTGGAATAAAATATAATAATCTAAAAGAAGTTTTCTTACGAATTTTATAAAAACCAGTACATATATCTCCAACGATGTCTCCAACTTTTAAACTGTCTAATATTACATTTGTTTTGCCAATAATATATGTTTTCTCCCATTGCCAAATTCTTTCATTATCCATATATTTATTTAAAGAGTGTGAAGCTACTTTCGGTAAAATAAAATAGTTTTTGCCTTTATATACTTGCATTCTAAAATGAATATTCTCAGAAGGAATATCTATCTTTAAGTTTGTCTTTGAATGCCTTTTAGAAAACGATTGAAAAAAAGGAATAGATATTATGCAAAGAGTGACAATCACTCTTTGCATAATATCTATTTTATTTTTTTGGAGAAATATTAACATAAGCAGATATGTTAGAATTATAAGTAGCACGTGTCTTATGGGGATCTAAATATTGCATATCAAAGACGTTAAATAAATAATATCCATTACCTTGTCCTCCCTATCCCCAATTACAATGCACTAAAGGAAGAAATTGTTTTACTATTTATACTTTTCTTAAATGCAAAGTTACTAAAAATAGTTATTTGTTGATCACAATAAGTCTATATTTAACACTATTTACACCATAAGCCATATGCTATTTTGTTACCTAGGTGCGAGAAATGCGCAAAACACGTTTAAAGGTAGTCATAGGATACTTTTCATAACCTTACTTCCATCATACCACCATACATTTTCTGAAGTTTCTGTCGCAAAGCCTATGTAGTATTTCTGTTTCTTCTCTACAAATCCATTAAAATACTTGGCAAAGTTGAAGTGATGAACAATTCACCTCAGAAGAAACTTGTCACCCATCGCTTCGAGCCTACATCAAAGTATGTTCTTCTTTTCATTGGCGGCTTGGCTCTATCTCTCGTTCTCTCCATTTGGGGCAACCTCACCCAATGGCGAGAGCACCAAGATTGGGAGGAGGCAGACTTGAAGTATAGAGCTTTGAAGATGGTTCTGTCTGCTGATAACCCAAACATCTTATATATAGAGAAGCACTTCTCTGTAAACAGAGACGAAAATGTCATAGACTATGTCAAAAATCGTGTTGCAGCTTACGAAGATTCTGTTCTCAAATACAATGAAATGGTACGGATAGCTGCATACAAAGACAGTGTAGCTAATGAACTTCGCAGAGAGTCTAATAGCATAAAACGTACTATTAAAAATTACCAATAATTTTTATCCAATACCCCAATGAGATGGAATTTACATTCAAATCCATTTCATTGGGACATATAATTAAAACTGTTTATTTGTTTCTAATAACATATTCAAATTCATCAAAATTCTCATATCCTAATTCTATTAAGACTTGGCGACTGTGTTTCCTGTCCTCTATAGTATTGAACTCAGGTATGAGTGGTAGACGGATAATGATTCTTTCTTTGTGCTTGGCATGTGCGCATAGCCAGACAAGATTATCAATTACATGCTGGTTGCTCTTGCCTGTATAGGCTTTGTAGATGTTAGGATTCATGTCTTTGATGTCGATGATAAAGGAGTCGATGAAAGGGACTACCTCTTCTAAGTAGTAGCGAGGTACGTTCAGACTTGTCTCCATCGTAAACTGCCATCCATCAGGACATTGTTCGCAAAACTCCTTTATGAACAAACTATGCAAGAGTGGTTCGCCTCCACCAAAGCATATGCCTCCTCCCGTAGCAAGGAAGTAGAGATTGTCCATCTCCACGTTCGCCATCAGCAGTTCTGTATCCACCTCCTGCCATACGCCGTCAGCATCAAGGCATTGGGGATTGAGACAGTACTTGCAATGAAGAGGACAACCATGAAATGCTACGAGCGTAGTAACCCCCTCACCGTCAATTGTAAGGCGATGACGGTCGATACTGATAAGTGGAGCTGTATTCATCTTATTCAGGTCTGAAATTTACAGGAACAACATATTTCATTTTCACAGCTTTGCCATTTTGTTTTGCAGGATTCCATTTTGGCATACTTTTCACAACCCTAATGGCTTCCTTGTCAAGTTCAGGGATAATGCTTCTAATTACCTTTACATCACTCAGACTTCCGTCCTCGTTTACAATAAAGACAACATTAACTCTGCCCATAGCAGCACCTTCCCTACAAATTTCTGGATAACGTAGATTATCCTTGATGTATTTCATCAATGCAGCCATACCACCTGGGAATGAAGGCATCTCCTCTACAACACCAAATATATTGCTGTTTTCTATGGAGTCTGTATCAACAGCTGATTGCATTAAAGCGGTATTGCCTTTTTTGGATTTCTTGGATGTGGTACCTTTCCTATCATTTGAAGTTCGCTCTTTTGTTATTTCCATTCGAGGATTGCTTGGAATCTCTCCTAATTTTCTATTTTCTTCTTCTGCATATTTAGCCTCATCACTAAACGAGATATCTCCTTCCAATTGTCTGTCTCCAGGTATAGGCTCTTCTTTTTTCACTATATTAAGTTCACCTTGAGTAGCATCCGAAGATATTCTTTGTACCTTTCCATCCGAACAAGCTGTCATAGCGACAAGTCCTGCTGCTATGCCTGCTACCTTAATGGCTTTTCCAGCCATTTGTTTGAGGTGCAGCTCATATTCCAAGTCTCTTACATCTTGCTCACATTTAGGGCAAGTTCCCATACATTCACCCTTATAATTACATTCTTCAGGTGAATAGTCTATCCCATTGGCATCTGCTATTTGTTTGCGTATTGCCTTGAGCGTATCACAAATATTGCGTCCTCGAGTTTTCATAAATTGATGTTTTTAGATGTTCAACATTCTCTTTACTCACAAAATGAGTATATTATTAGTCATAATCCCTAAAAAATACTCATTTATAATTCTAATTTCAAAAATACGAAAAACAATCCACATACAAGAATAATTTTTGTTGTATTATAAGAAATGGGATTGTTTTTAACTTTTTCGCTGCTTTTGATGCCGTATATAGAATTTATCTGTGTTTCAAATATGCTGTGTTGTTTTAAAGAACCTTGTACACAACAAAAAATTAATAATATTTAAAAACAAAGCAAAATATATTGTTTTTCAGATATTAGATTTATCTTTGCACTCGTAAACAAAGCGTTCTTTGTATATTGCAAAGTTGTGAAAGAAAAAGAATATAGCTCGTTCCTAAATCGTTAGCAGTTACATTCTTTTAAATACTTAATTCGTTGATATTCAATCAATAAAAGATTTTGTTGTGACTCCACGAATGGTAGGAACAGGTAAGTCCGTTCTCTTTTCCACAAGCACATCGAAAGCCTTTTGGATGGAAAGCAACAACTGCTCAATGTCCTTGTTGGTCTCCACGGCTTCCTTGCTCTTGTTCTCCTTTGGCTGCTTTAGTGCTTTATGTTAATCGAAGTACAATCATCGCAATAATACTATTAATTTTACGTTCTTTTCAAAGAAAGGGGTTGGGCAATAGTGGCTTAAAGGCTAAAAGCACTACCTTTGCATATAATAATAAGTAACAACACGTTTAAGGTCACAAATTGTGATCTCAAATGGAAGAGGCGGCAACCGCTATTCAACTTTTGCTTTTACATAGCAAGGTGTGGCTATGCTTAGTAGTGTTCTTCGTTCACAAACAGCTATTGAGGTTAATATTCGGAAACAACAAAGAACTTACTTGTAAAGATAGAATAGTATATGAAAATATTGAATACTCGCATATTAAAGAAAAGCGTGATAACACTTAGTTTTTTGTGCTATCTTATAACCTGTGGGTTCGTACCATATTATTATGATGAAGCAACTAATCTTTGTTATGGTGATGGCTTTTTCAACTTGTTCTTTGGCTGGTTTTGTTTCATATTTCCGGAAATATTTACGAAAATATATTCTTTAGCATGGTTTTCAAACATAACATACATTGTTGCTATAAGGCATCTAATAAAGGGAAATAGAAAACACTTCGTATTGTGGATTTGCATCACCATAATATTGAGTAGCCTTTTGATTATTTGTCCAAGAACAGAAACTGACACTTGGGGGAATATACACCATTTTACGTTGACGATAGGTTATTATTTGAGAATTATAAGTTTCTTTATTTTATTTGTTGGTGGAATATATGTCCTGTTTGTACAAAATAGGAAAGGGGATAAAAGGCTGACGAATGATGGACGGATGAAAAGTAAGCAGCAAATATTCTTTCTGACAAAATCAGATATAGTCAAGATGATGTCTATGGTTGAAATAAGAATTCCAATAGAATATACCCTGATGGGGGCATTTAAACAGGAGACGATAAGAAGAGAAAACACCATATCAAATTTTTCTAAACTTGGTCATACAGGCTATGCCAATTGGATTTCTTTGGATAATAGATACATGGTGCTCCCCTTAAATAATGAGGTGAAGTATAGAATTGTGAAACAAAGAAATGGCTCTTTTCATTACATCGTAGATCTTGCATCTAATCCTACAGGTGTTGAGTTAAGTACTGGAGGAATATACGACAATGCAGAAAATGTTTTAATCGCAGGTCGTGTTGCAGTCTTTACTGATAGCTCAATCGAAGCCATGCAAATCTATAAAGAAATATTGAGAGCTATGAATAAATGTTTTACCAGGAAAAATAACATCTTTGTATCTCAAGAGGTGTTATCTTTATTGGAAGATGGATGGCGATTAACATGTAATTATAATGCGCCTTGTGAAAATGATTTCAAATAATATATGTTGCAAATTTCAACTTTGCTATAAATAAACTTCGGAAGGAGAAATATGAATTCACTATGTTTATGTGTAAAAGAATAAAATTTTGGCTTTGCAAACTTCTCTATTCCCATAGAAAAAAGTCTTGTTGCATTTCCTTTTCATCAAAAGGTTTCAAGGTGATAACTCTCTATCGGATTTTTGAGGGATGCCAAGTAGAAGATAAACCAATTATTTTTCTTCCTGCTACAGCATCCGAGGAAGAATTGGCCAATGCGATATTTTTCTGTTTGGATAAAAGTAGTATGGTCATACGAACTTCAATAAATTCCACATCTGCTTATCTGAAGTTTATCAAAGAACGTTCGTTGAAAAGTTACTATCAACAATCCGTGGCTTGCATAGTAAAGTTGAATGTTCAAACAGGCATAATTCATTTAGAACTTTGGCAACAAGCTGATGATGGTAGAGGAATGACTCCTTGTCATGAACAGAGCCTTATGGCATTTGATGTAAAAGGCAATAGTCAACTTCTCGCCAAGTATGTCATGGAAATCTTAAGTGAAAGATTAGCTTTGAAAAAGGATAAAGTAGCTATGGAATAAACAATAAAAATTGTAGAATGAGAATAAACAAATGAAACAGATTAAATTAGCTTTTATACTTTTAACAATAATAACAGACACGTTTAACATCATAGATAATCAATTAGAGCCATAACCGTAATGCACCTGCTTGGAATTTAGCTCTTTTAGTTACCTTGTTTCTTGTTACTATTAATTCAAGTAATTATGAACATAGGTACACATTTTAGCGGACAACCGATGTATGGGCAGCTAATAGATTTGCTCAGCAAGAGATACTCCATTCGGGATGTGGCGAAGCTGAGTGGTAAGAGTGTGAGTACGGTGCAACGAGTTAAGCAATTACTAACAGTACAATCATCGCAATAATACTATTGATTTTACGTTCTTTTCAAAGAAAGGGGTTGTGCAATAGTAGTTTAAAGGCTTAAAGCACTACCTTTGTACGCAATATAACAACAATACGTTTAAGCTCACAATTTGTGATTTTAAAAATAAAGATAGAAATATGGCGGACATAACGGAAAAGACAGAAAACGGCGAACTGGTCACAAATCGTGACCAGTTGGTTGTAGTAGATAATATAGAGTCTCTAATAAAAGTAATTAGAGGACAGCAAGTTATGCTTGACAAAGACTTGGCAACGCTATATGGTATAGAGACAAGAACTTTGAACCAAGCAGTCAAACGTAACATTCAGAGGTTCCTTTCTGATTTTAGGTTTCAGTTAACAATGGAGGAATGTTCAAAATCACAGATTGAGGAATATCATTCCTTCAGAGAAATTTAAAATAACAGGTATGAAATATTTAATGCAAATATTACTTGGTTTAATACTTTTACAACTGCTGCAATCATGTGATTACAGTAAGAGTCGCGATGTGTTGTGGATGAAAAAAAATTTTGAAAATAATGCAGAGCTTTTTTTTGATGTTACTAATTTGTTTAATAACTCTATTCCAATAAATTTAAAAAAAGAAAATTATGTTACTTTTAATATTAATGATAAAAATAATAGTGTTGATATTATTATAATAAGCAAAAAAGTAATTAATGGAGAAAGAGTCACTCAAAAAGCTAACTCACAAAGGTTAGATAACAAGAATTTTAATCTATTATTGAAAAACTTAGGATGGAACTATTCAAAAGTTGATTCAATACGAAATATGTTACAGAGGATAAAATGCAATACCATTAGAACCGTTGATTATAAATATTTTGATATTGAAATTTATAATAGCTCTAATTTATCGTATTCATATTTACATCTCAAACATAGTATAGAGTACCATAATATTAAAACAATATCAAATAACTCCAAATATGGTAATTTGTTTTCCATTCTGTAACTAATAGCTTGTAGCCGAACAGTAAAAGAAAGCAATTGCAAGCGTGTAAAAAAACTGAACAAAATGCAATGAATCAAAGAGGAGGTGTACTACATTTGGACAATAAAAGAAATGAAATACGCCCTTCTGATTGGAGCAAATATAAAGTTAAACCAATAAAGTAAAAATTAAAAGTAAATGATGTGCAGAATTTACGAAGTTATGCTTTGTAAAAACTGCACATCATAATAACAATGAAATATGTGGTATAAAGAAAAATATAGAATAGTAACAGAGAATCCATATAATAAGGAAAAATTAAATGGATTAGGTTTGGTTATTTACAGCGAATGGAAAGATTCGTTTGTAAACATCATCCAGAAAAATGAAATAAAGCATTTATTCCTGAACAATTCATTAGGATGGAAATGTTCAGACTATACTTTTTTACGATATATAAAGCCGATAGAAACATTAGAAATAATAGATACTCATTCTGTTGGAATTAAAAATGTTGAGCAACAGCATGAGTTGGTAACATTGTGTTTGAATTTACCCAATGCTAATGATATTGATTATCATGCCTTTTACCATCTAAAAAATGTGTTTTGTTATGGTGATAAACGAAATGATTCTTTATTTTCTTGTAATAGTATAGAAAAACTATATATTGATGATTTTAAAATTGGGGATAAACATTGTATTGGGAATTTGAAAAACCTGAAAGATTTAACAATAGCTAATTCCAATATAACATCTCTATCTTTTGCGAAGGAACTATTGCAACTTAAAAGTTTAACTATACTAAATTGCAAAAAGGTACAGTCGTTTTCGGACATTTCTTTTCTTAGAAATTTAATAAGAATAGAGATTAGAGGCGTCAAAAACCTTCACGACATCAACTTTTTAGCAAACTCAAAAAATATTGAGGTTGTTATAATAGAAACAGATAAATTGGCTTCAATCAAGTCTTTGGCTGGTTTAAAAAGGATTAAAGCTCTTGCTTTATTTGGGAAAAATTTCTTAATAGAAGATATGGATTTGACACCGATATACAATTTAGAGCAGCTTTCAATGTTGGATATCCCGAACCGAAAATGTTACCCAGTAAAAATAAATTGTTATTGGAACTGGAATGATTATGGGAAAATCCGTAAAAATTGGTTGACTGAAAAATAAATTTACCAATTTTATTGAGATAAGGAGAGTGTAAAATAAACTGTGTCAAGCTATAAAAGTTATAGTTAGACGCGGTTTATTTATATTTTTCTATACTTTCCTTTTTAGAATATAGTTCTTCTTATCCTCTTTTTGGGGATCATTACCGAACGAATCTATCAGAACAATATGGTTGCCATCCTTCACCTTGTAGAAGGTATGCTCACCACTTGAAGGATGCACAAGCATCAGGATGTTGTAGTCAAGCACTTGGAAAGTTCCTCTTAACCTTTCCTGTTTGTTCTACTTTTCATTGTATGACTGTATCAACAAAAAGGTACCATCAGCATTTAACGTGAGTGTTGTCTCAACATCAGACGGTAATACACCGTAATATGTTCCAGTAATAGAATCCAAGCTGGCTCTATTTTATAAAGCATATCATTCGATTTTAATTGAAATATATGCATATTGCCAAGTTTTCTATGATTATTTAAATATAGCGTAATACGTATAAAACCATTGATAGATCAGTATTTTGAGATAATGCTGCAATTCTATGCAATAAAAATCAAATGTCAATCGTTCTTTAGATAAAACATAAAATAAGACGTATGAAAGTATCAACAAAACGAGGCAAATACTTTCGAGGAGGAAAGGTACATAAAACTTTCCTTCTCGGATTTTGTATATTTGCATTTGTTTTGTTTAGGGTATTTTGGTATAGAACTTTTTATATTATCAATGAAGTAGAGTTCACTGTTTGGAAAACATATAAGGGATGCTATATAACACCTTATAAATATTGGGGAGTATTACCGCCAAAAGATAATTATCTTAGAATTTCCAATATAGGCATAGCTGCTATTTTTATATGTAAAGATAAAACACTATGTGTTTTTATTGATCCACAGTCAGATGGTGCGACGGAAACTGTATGCAAATTAAAATCATGTCAATACTATTCCTATAGTACGGATGATAAAGAAGTACTAAAAAGAAGTAAAGATTGGGTAGAAGAATGGAAAAAATATCAGTCGATATATCCATATATAACTATTTATGCAAGAGTCATGAAAATTGAAATTAATGAATGAGGGGGACAATGTGACACCCCCTTTTCTATACTTGTAAAAATACGCTTTATGAAAATTGTTACTTTTTGTATCTATATAACTATTTGTTTTCTAATTATTGGTTGCAAAAAAAGTACTTCAACTATTAGAGACAACGCCTATGATTCTGTGGAAAAATATGAAACAGAATTAGAAAAATTATGCTTAGAATCGCATAATGGTTCTGTAACATATTCTATAAGAATAAAAACAGAAGACTTAACTAATGATTATGAGTACAAGTATTTAGGTTCATTAAAAATTAAGAAAAATAATTTTAAAGTAATACAACAAAAAATATTGTCAGGTCAGTATCAAGATTCACAAAGAGCGGCAGTTTCTATAAGATTGTTCTTAAAGGGAAAATTATATGGAGAATTTACCGGATTGAACAACTTTTACAAGATTAAAATTACATCAAATACTCTTTGTTTATATAATTATGAAACAAAAAGTAGGTCTATATTTGAACTAAAGGATTCTATACCAAATCTATTGTTTTTCCCTTATAATGATAAAGACAGTTTATCAAGTGGAGACATTTTTTATTTTAATAGGTGTCAATAATATGTTAAAGATAACTATTTTTATTATAACAAGTCTAACTTCTGGAGCTTTGGGAAAGGAAATCGCCCCCAAGGAAAAACTTTATCCAAAGTCATACATGAGGGGGCTTGGCAAAAATGTTCCATATGGAAATGTTAGTCAAACATTTAATCTATATATAAAGAACCCAAAATGAAAAGACTCACTATAATATTCTTCTTTTTTATAATTGGATATGCGCTATATTGGTGCATATCTGATTATAATTATAGATATAATAAAATAAATAGTATCGTAGGAATTTATAAATTAGATTTTAATCATACTGATTCTGAAATTTATAAGGATTCTATTGAAAAATATAATAATTTAAGATTAATATTTAATTCTGATATGACATTTTCCTTATCATTTTCCGTACCCTTTATGGCTGATACTGTAGGAACATGGAAGGTTGGAGGAATGAATGAATGGAATGAAATTGTCTATCATAATGGCATTATAGATCAATTGGGGGAATTTGACGATGGGGATACGATTATATATATAAATTCCCCAACTCCGCAAAAAACTTACAAGAAACCGACACTAATAGACAAGGTTTTCTTTGTGAGAATAAAGTAATTTTTTAAAACTCGTTCTCCGATTTTATCAAGCGTTTATGTAGATAATCCATGTGTCAACAAAAAACAAGGACATTTTAATGGTATTAAACAAGCGTTTCTGATACAGCGTTAAGCCAATCAGATTATTTCTATTTTGTGTTCAGTCGCATATATAGAGAGATGCGACTGAACACATAAGAGAATCACTTGAGCTAAAACCAATTGAATATGATAATGTATTAAACTTCGCATTATGAAAAAAAAATTTATTATAGCAACTCTTATAATTTGCGTTGTGTTTTGTATGTTGTTATCACACAAAGAATACCGAAATTACAAGATAACGAACATTACACTTTCTGAGATTGTTATCAAAGATTCTCTTTTGAATTTGAGAAAGGGAAATAGATATTTCCTATTAGAATTCATGGTAGACTATTGCAATAGTTCTTTAACTTTTATGGGAGGAGGTATAGAACCTGGTTTGAATGGTACAATTGAGTCAATTAAATCTATAAAAATAATAGATTCCAATGGCAATGATATATCCTCGTTGTTTCATAATCTTACAATTGAGGACAATGATTTATGGCTCGACGATTACTTAGTTTTTTCTAAAAATTATAATATTGATTCTTTGGTAAATAGCATAAATCATCGAGATAGAAATGAAATTGGACAAAGAATTACTATTCCACGCTTATTCGTGATTGATTCTACTTCTGTAATCCCAGACTCTATTATTCTAAATTTTGGAACACATTCTATCATTAGTAATGTCAAATATAAAAAAAGTAAGCCTTTTGTTTTAAGTACAAGTGATAGATAGAAATATAAAACTACGTCACAATATTCAAATAATGAGATTTATTTTTGTTAGAGTTGTTCCTACCAATGGTAAGAGGAATAAACATTGTTGATGCACGGACAAGCCCTTGAGCTATCGAATACGATGCGAATGCCGTTGGTCTTAATTTTGTCGAAACGAAGGATGCGCTTTCTTTTGGGTCACTCTCGCATACCGCTGCGTCATCTTCACATCCTTGTGACCGAGCATCTTGCAGATGGTCTACATCGGCACACCTGCCTCCAGCGTAATGAGGCTGGCGAACGAGTGTCGTCCCGAATGGTAGGAATAGGTAAATCCGTTCTCTTTTCCACAAGCACATCGAAAGCCTTTTGGATGGAAAGCAACAACTGCTCGATGTCCTTGTTGTTCTCCACGGCTTCCTTGCTCTTGTTCTCCTTTGGCTGCTTTAGTGCTTTATGTTAATCGAAGTACAATCATCGCAATAATACTATTGATTTTACGTTCTTTTCAAAGAAAGGGGTTGTGCAATAGTGGCTTAAAGGCTAAAAGCACTACCTTTGTACGCAATATAACAACAATACGTTTAAGGTCACAATTTGTGATATTGGAAAAATGAATATAAATATGACAGATAAAATAGAAAAAAAGGAGGCAACCTTTGCAATGCCGTACAATGGCGATGACAACAACGATTATGTCGATGGCAAGGGCTTCTGTTGCAATGACGGCAGCTTGGAGGCTGCTCAGACACGAACTTTAGCGAGAGCTGCAAAGAATAACTTCAAGGAGAACGACGACTACGAGAAGATGCAGTTCTACTACCACCCAGACCATTTGGGTAGCAGTAGTTACATCACCAATCTTGATGGCGAGGTGGTGCAACATATCGAGTATGTTCCTTTCGGTGAAGTGTTCGTTGAGGAGCGCAACAACATTTGGAATACACCTTATCTTTTCAATGCGAAGGAATTCGATGAGG
>NZ_VZAD01000076.1 GCF_009495355.1 Segatella copri | reverse complement strand
TTGAAAGTATCTCTGATGGCAGTATCAACTGTGCCAATGATAATAGTCCTTGATTATTCATGGCACAAAGGTATAAATTTTCTGTGGAATAAAAGAATCTTCCCCCTGGTTTATCGGCTGAGCCAAAAGCATTGCCTTGATGAGCAATGCCATATCCTTCTAAAAATCATCATCTCCGAAGAGAGAAAGCGAAGAGTCAACAGAGCCCTTCTCTGACACCTCTTCCTGTACAGGATGACTGCCAAACTGCAACATGAGCTGCTGCGCCTCTGTCGTGGCAAGATTAAGCCGATACACACCGTAACCAGTCTTCTGAACACACGAACCCTGCATCTTACTGTTCTTCATCAAATACTGCGACACATAAGCATAGACATCCTTGTAATTCAACGGAGTAAACATTGAATTACAGGCATTGTACACGTGCCGTACTATATGTTCCAATTTGAGACCCTGCTCTCCTGCCTGAGTCAGCACAGCAAGAATCTCCCGATCATAGTTCATGAAAACAGAATTATATTTGAAATAACCATTATCACCAAAGGCAAAAAAAAACCGCACCCAACTATTTTTGATAGAGGTGCGGTCCTTCCTGTAGTGTTCTATTTAAGCGAGAACCAACTTGTTGTCCTCATTCTTAATCTTACCCTCTTTCAGGAGCCATCCTATACCCAGGATTGCATCCTCTGCGGTAATCTTAGCAGCCTTAGCAATCTCTGCAAGCGAGAGAGCCTTACCTGCTGCTGCCAATGCCTGATAAACATCACCAGCCTTGAAACCTGCGTTCTCCTCGTTCAAGTAAAGAACCTCTTTCTTTGCTGCAGTAGCCTTCTTGGTTGCTGGAGCCTTCTTTGCAGCTGTAGTGGTAGTTGTCTTCTTAACAGCTGTCTTTGTTGTTTTCTTTTCTGCCATGTTCTTAGTAAAAATTTAATTAAACTCGCTCTAATCGGGAGTTTTGTATTATATTTTTTTGCAAATTTAATACTTTTATTCGATTATATCACGATTTTCAAGCTAAATCTGCATTGTTTAAAAGAAAATACCGCATTTTTTGATATATATCAAGCAAATGCGGTATCTATAGCAGAATTTTTATAAGAATTATTACTCTTTAACATCAACACTAATCTGCAGCTCATCAAGCTGCTTCTGATCAATGGCTGAAGGCGCATCGAGCATCACGTCACGACCTGAATTGTTCTTTGGGAAAGCAATACAGTCGCGAATACTGTCGAGACCGGCCATGATGCTGACGAAGCGGTCGAGACCAAATGCCAGACCTGCGTGAGGTGGCGCACCATACTTAAAGGCATTCATCAAGAAGCCAAACTGAGCCTCTGCACGTTCGGGAGTGAAGCCGAGAACCTCAAACATCTTCTCCTGCAACTTGGTATCGTGGATACGGAGTGAGCCGCCGCCAACCTCGATACCATTACATACGAAGTCGTAAGCCTTGGCACGTACCTGCTCCGGATGCTCATCCAGCAATGGGATGTCATCAGGATTAGGCATAGTGAATGGATGGTGGGTAGCCATAAGACGCTGCTCCTCGTCGCTCCACTCAAAGAGAGGGAAGTCAATAATCCAGAGGCACTTGAATACATTCTTATCGCGAAGACCAAGACGATCGCCCATCTCAAGACGAAGAGAACAGAGCTGGATACGGGTCTTGTTGGCATTGTCACCACTGAGAATCAATACCAAGTCGCCATCTTTGGCTCCCATCACGGTCTTGATCTCTGCCAACTCCTCAGAAGAATAGAACTTGTCGATGCTGCTCTTCACGGTGCCGTCGGCATTATACTTGATGTAAACCAGGCCCTTGGCTCCTACCTGTGGACGCTTTACGAAATCGGTCAGTTCGTTGAGTTGCTTGCGACTATAGTCGGCACAACCTGGCACACAGATGCCGCCAATATACTTAGCCTCATCGAACACAGAGAAACTGCCCTTACCGGCAAATGCATCCTTGAGCTCTACGAACTCCATACCGAAACGCAAATCGGGTTTATCACTACCGAAGCGCTTCATAGCCTCATGCCATGTCATCTGCTGAAGCTTAGGCAACTCTACACCTCGAATCTCGCGGAAGAGATGACGAGCCATTTCCTCGAAGAGGTCGATAACGTCATCCTGATCGACGAAACTCATCTCGCAGTCTATCTGTGTAAACTCTGGCTGACGGTCTGCACGAAGGTCCTCATCGCGGAAGCACTTGGCTATCTGGAAATAACGGTCGAAACCAGCCACCATCAGGAGCTGCTTCAGTGTCTGAGGACTCTGAGGTAAAGCATAGAACTGACCTGGATTCATGCGTGAAGGCACAACAAAGTCGCGTGCACCCTCTGGTGTACTACCAATAAGGATAGGTGTCTCCACCTCCATGAAGTTATAATTGTCGAGGAAGTTGCGGATAAGGATTGTCATACGGTGACGCAACTCCAAATTCTTGCGAACAGCAGGACGGCGCAAGTCGAGATAACGATATTTCATACGAATATCATCACCGCCATCGGTATTGTCCTCAATAGTGAAAGGAGGTGTGGCACTCTCAGAGAGCACCTGCAGACTCTTTACCAAAATCTCGATGTCGCCAGTATCCATCTTTGGGTTCTTGCTCTGACGCTCGCTTACCACACCCTTCACCTGGATGCAGTATTCGCGTCCCAACTTGTTGGCTGCATCACATAATGACTTATCATCGGCCTCATTGAAAACCAACTGAGTGATGCCATATCTGTCGCGCAAGTCTACGAAGGTCATACCACCCATCTTTCTTGTGCGCTGTACCCATCCGGCAAGAGTCACTTCCTTGCCGGCATCAGAGAGTCGAAGCTCTCCACAAGTGTTTGTCCTGTACATAAATATATAAATTATATAATTTTCTTTTCTGACGTGCAAAGTTATAATTTATTTCTGAGACAACAAAACTTTAAATAAGAAAACTTTGATAATGACAGAAAAAAGGCTATGCCTTACAGGACAAATCCTGCGGCATAGCCTTTTCTTTATATGAAGGTAAACGCTTCATGAAGAAGCTTATTTCCTCAGCCTCATTTAGGACGCATACGCTTGAACATCTGCCGATAGAATTTTTCCTCTGCCTTGATGATGCGCATCACCTTGCCAGCAGGAAGGATGAGCATAAAACGGGAATGATACTCCTGTTGCAACAATTTGATCTCCACATCCAACTCATCCTGACGACGGATGGCACTGGCGCAAGTCTTATTGTCACGAGTATCTATGTGATGCAAACGGCGCATCTCGTCGAATATCATACGCTGACGCTTCATCTTCTGTCGATAAACGGGGAAAAACTTTGCCGACTCTCCTGGCGTAAGACAAGCATTGGTAGTGATAAACTGCTCCAACTCCGCCTCGAAACGTTTCGGGTCGAAATGAGGACGTTTCTTATGCTGCGCAGTAACTGTGGAAAGTCCGAAGACCAACAGCATAGTCACAAGAACGGTTCGCTTCAAAAAGGCGATTATCATCTTAGATTTCATTTTACTCTTACCATTAAAACTGATCATTTAAAAACCTGACGATTCTGACAGCAGAGAGGCATAGATGTCCTGATTGTCAAGCATCGCATAGTCGGCAGCCTCATCAAAGGAGCTATCCTCCGAATGCATGACCGAAGCCCATCCACCACTTGCCACAGACTTGCCTGCCTGTCGTGAAGAAAGAGAAGTACCGATACCTATGGAAGCTCCTCCCAACAAAAGAACCACACCGGCTATAACTGCCACCTTGCGCACTACAGCACGACGCCACATCGGAACAATACGGGCACCCTGCGAGGCAGACTCAGACTGCATATCGAGAGCAGGCTGCGATTCTGGAACCGATGCCATGACACGCGATGCAAGCTCGTCAAAATAGCCTTCAGGCACACGGAATGAACTCTGGGTGCCATACCTGGATTTCAATATCTGTTCTTCTTTTATCATATTTTTTCTCCTTATTATATATAGACGAATCAAAAAACATTTGGTTTAATTAAACCGCTTCAAATATTCTGTTATTTTTTTCACTGCCAGGTGGTAAGAAGCCTTGAGGGCACCTTCGCTCGTTCCTAAGACCTCACTAATCTCGGTATACTTCATCTCGTCGAAGTATTTCATGACAAACACCGTGCGCTGCACTTCTGGCAACTGAGCCACAGCCTCCTGCAACCAAGCATGCATTCGGTCGCCATCAAAATAGTCGTCTGCCATCAGTTGATTGGCAACTTTCTTATTGTCGTCGACACTCGACATGGCTGACTGGCGCTGATGGCGCAGAAAATCCAAGGCCTCGTTGATGGCGATGCGATAAAGCCAGGTGGAAAGAGAAGACTTGCCCTGAAAGGAATCAAGACTCTTCCATATTTTCAGGAAAGCATTCTGCAACACATCATCGGCATCTTCATGAGTGATGACAATATGACGTATCTTCCAGTACAGCGGTTCGCTATACTGGCGCACAAGAGCCTCAAAACCCTCACGCCGGGTGCGGGCATCGGCTATCATGTCGGTCATTTCCTTGTCACTTATCATCATTCTGTTTGTTTGTTTTTTATTATAGATAAGGCTGCAATGCTGAGTATATCACCTTGTCAAAGCCATAGATATCGGCATACTCTGCCATGCGCCCACCTGCCATCGGATAAAGGGTGAGGTAGGTGATATAAAGTGGCACCTGAGGGTCCACCTTGATGTTCCTCACTATCATCCGTCTGTTGGCAAGACTGTCGGCTGTCATCGAGTACTTCAACTTGTCCATGAGTTGCTGGTTCTTCTCGTGCATCAGGAAGACACCAAGCTCGTAGGGTTTCTCTACCCTCACACAACCATGCGACACGCTGCGGTCTTCACGGCTGAAGACTCCCTTACTTGAGGTATCGTGAAGGAAGACTGAGAAATTATTGTCAAACCGGAAAATGAGCCGGCCCAAGCTGTTGCCCTTGCCTCCTCGCTGTACTACGCTGTAGTTATGATTGCGCAACATAGAGAAGCTGACCTGTGAGAAGTCAACAGGCTTACCCGTCTTGCGGTCCACCACATAGTAGTTGCGGCTGTGGAAATAATGCCAGTCGCCCGCATGATGCGCCACATCCTTGTCAATGATGCTCCGTGGAATCACCCATTGCGGGTTCACCTCCATATACTTGATACGGCTGGTAAGCAGCGGAGTCTTAGTCTTCAGACTGCCAAAACCAATGCGCATGGAGAGTGTGTCGTGATGATCGATGGCCATGAGGTGCATCGAAGGAATATTGACCACTACATACTTGCTATGGTTCTGCATGGGATCTTTCTCCCTCCACCGGCAACGTTCCATGTTGCAGAGTATCTTGGCACGCAGGTTCTTGTCACCCCGCACCTCCGTCAGCCGTTTCTGCAGGGCTCGATAGAACTCACTGCGAGGCTGCACCTCAGAGAGGAAAACGCCCAAAGAGTCGACTTCCACCTTGCGTACTGCCATGAGAAAGAAGTCGCGACCTACACGATCCACAGGAATATCGAAGAGACCACGATAGCGAACCGGACGTTTCACAGAGTCGTAACGACTTGGCTCTATCGTGTCAAGCCGATTCAAGAGATAAGAGGGATTGGTAAAACCGAAACGCTGACCAGCCACATAACGGAAGTAAGCCTTGGTGAGCCGATATTCCAGTCGTGCCAATACGGCATTGACATTACCCTGCTGCGTACTGTCGAGCTGAAGCGTGCGGACAGAACGAAGGTCTTGTTCCAGACTCCCCACACAGAAACGGCGAGTAGAGAATCCCATATCGCCTACTCCCCTAAGCCAGTGGAGCAAGGTATCGGCACGACCATCCACGCCCTTGCGGTCAATCCACAAGAACTTTCCTTCATTCATATAATAGCTGCGGGTACGATGATCTGCCGTCGTAGCATCCTTGTCTGCCCTCATCAGGCTGTCGATAAAATTACGTATACGGTGCGAATTGATGGTCTGTCCTGGTTCAGAGAACTCTCTGAACGACTCAACAGTCACCCACCTGTTGGAATTAGGCTCATGTTCCTGGCATCCAGTAAGGGCAAAAACGGCAATAGCCCACAGCAATGCCAGGAAGAAAGACCTATCGGTTGATAGAAATCTTGCGTACCACATTGCCTACCTTGACAATGTAACAGCCCGACTTCAGCGGCAAGTCTATACGCTTGTCGTTGCCTTCCACCTTGATAGAAGCAACCCTTACGCCAAGCACATTATAAACCTGCAGCACATAACCGTTGGCTCCTGTGACATGCAACGCCCCTGCGCTGGTTACCGTTACGGTAATCTGCTGGAAGTCATTATCTATAATTTCAATATTTGCAGCTGCGCTCATACGCTGTGGCAAGACAGCCATCAAGCTTAGTGCAAACAAAAAAGTAAGTAAGATTCTTCTCATATACGTATACGTGTTTAAATATTCCTTTTTGCAAAATTAATAAAAAAGTGAGAACTATGGCCTTTATCACCGACCAAAGTTCTCACTTTTCAGAATATTTAACGCTTATGCATTACATGATGCCGTCAGCTCTCAGTTTTTGCTGCCATTTCCACGCAGAGGCAAGCACCTCATCGAGATTGGCCTCAGCCTTCCATCCCAACACCTTATTGGCCTTGGTACAGTCGCCCCATATCTTCTCGATATCGCCCTCACGGCGAGGACCATACTTCCAGTTGAGCTTCACACCTGTGGCACGCTCAAAGGTCTCTACGATTTCGAGTGTAGAGTTACCCTTGCCTGTGCCGATGTTGAAATACTCTATTGGTTCAGTCTCCTGATCGAGCACACGGGCCATGGCTGCCACATGAGCCTTGGCAAGGTCGACTACATAAATATAGTCGCGTATACATGTACCATCGGGAGTATCATAGTCATTACCGAAGATGGTCAACTCCTTGCGGATGCCCATGGCTGTCTGTGTGACGTAAGGAATGAGATTGTTGGGCACTCCGTTAGGAAGTTCGCCAATCTCTGCACTGGGGTGTGCACCTATAGGGTTGAAATATCTCAGCACGATACTCTTCACATTGGCTCCACTGTGGATATAGTCGGCAATAATCTGCTCGTTGATTTCCTTGGTGTTGCCATAAGGAGAAGTAGCCTTCTGGTGAGGAGCATCCTCGGTGACAGGCAGGTTCTCTGGCTTGGGTTGTCCATATACCGTGCAGGAAGACGAGAAGATGATGCCCTTGACATGATACTGAGGCATAAGCTCAAGCAGATTGACGAGCGAAACCACATTGTTGCGATAATAGAGCAATGGTTTCTGCACACTCTCTCCTACTGCCTTGCTGGCAGCAAAGTGGATGATGCCTTGTATATCGGGATATTTCTGGAACACAGCCTCTGTGGCAGCCTTGTCGCGCAAGTCTACCTGCTCGAAAGCAGGACGCACACCTGTTATCTTCTCAATACCGTCCAGTACTTCTATCTTAGAATTGGACAGATTGTCTACTATCACTACGTTGTAGCCTGCCTGCTGCAACTCCACTGTGGTGTGGCTTCCGATAAAGCCTGTACCACCAGTCACCAAAATTGTTTGTTTCATCGCTATTGTTTTTTGCTGATTTTTTCAAAACATTTCTGAGGGCAAAAGTAATAAAAGATTTCGTAACAACCAAATTTTTATCGCATTTCAATGGATTTTTCATCATATTACACGATAAGCGTCACACGATTGAACGATAAACAACCCCACGAAGTACGTTTTGCTGCACTATTTTGGCACAAAGCGTGTCACTGTCTGCCACAGAGTTTCTCCATGACCAGGACACACTGGTTGTAATCGTTGAGGGCTGAGGCACGCTTGAGCCGCAGGTCGATGCTTTCCTGCAGGACATTCATGTATTCCAGATAGGAAATCTCACCCTGGCTGTATTCCAAGAGTCCCTGCTCTGCCATCTTGTCCGACCTCTCTCTGCCTTCCTCATTATAATAGGTGTATCTCACATAGGCTGCATTCATTCGGCTCAAAGCTGAGAGATATTCCTGCTGGCGAAGTTGTTCCTGTTCTTTTATCTCCAAGGCTATCATCTCGCGCTCCTTCCTGGCTGCCTTCACCTTGGCACGGGTGGCACCATAGAAGAGCGGGATGCCCACTCCCACCTCAAAGCCCATGAAGTTGCCTCCGTCAAAGCGGCTTCTGTCCTGGTCATAGGGATTCCAGGAACTGATGACGAGCTGGTTGCGCAATGAAAGACTGAGCGATGGGGCAAAACCATTCTTTGCCACACGTACAGCCTGTTCGGAAACTTTCAGACGGTCGGCTGAATATTGTCCGTCGGGGGTCTGACTATAGTTATAGGAGGCCTGCTTCCAGTCGAGCGGAAGCAACGAATCTTCCTTTGGCTCCACCGTCTCGACGCTTCCCACAAGACGTGAGAGCAAGAGCTGGACTGTCTCCAACTCGTTGTGAGCCGCCAACACTTCCATCTTGTTCTCGCGCTGCAGGCGTTCTGCCGAAAGCAGTTCCAACTGTCGGGTCTCTCCTGCCTTGTATCGCTTCTCTGCCAACGTGCGATACTGTGCCAGCAAACTGTCCTGACTCTCCAACACGCGAAGTTTTTCTGCCTGATAGACAGCCTGATAATAAGCTGCCTTCACATCATTCTCGAGCGACAGGCGAACCACAGCAGCCTTACTTCTCTCTGCTTGCGTCTCGGCCTTCAACTGTTTGTGGCGTGCTATATAATAAGTAGGAAACTCGATACTCTGCGACAGGGAAAGAGCATTGTCAGGACTGCCGCCCGATGTGGGATCTTGCGACAGCGAGAGTTCGGTCTTGTCTATCTCCCATGCCGTCCCCTGCAGAGCCTTGGCACGTTCTACTGATTTATTGGAAACCTGCATCTGCGGATTCTTCTCCAGAGCCATATTAATACATTCCTGCAGACTCACCTTTCGGGTCTGCGAAAGGACTGTCTGTGGCAGCAAAGCCAAACCACAGAGTCCTATTATCATCATATTCATTCGTTTCATATTTTTTATTTTTACTCAAGTTTCGCTGAGTTTAGAAGTTTTCACTCTTCATTTCATTAATTCTTCACTTCCCTTCGTAAACGTCTTATAGATGGCAGGCAGGACAAGGAGAGTGAGCAAAGTGGAGGTGATAAGTCCACCTATGACCACAGTAGCCAAAGGTCTCTGCACCTCAGCTCCATCACCATGCGAGAGCGCCATAGGCAGGAAACCCATGGAAGCCACCAGCGCCGTCATGAGTACAGGACGAAGACGGATCATACAACTGTCTATGATGCGCTTCTGAACATCGGTCACGCCCTCCCGTTGCATCTGATTCATCTGTCCGATAAGTACGATGCCGTTGAGCACCGACACGCCAAAGAGCGCTATAAAGCCTACTCCTGCCGAGATAGAGAAAGGCATGTCGCGCAACCACAGCGCCCACACACCACCAATGGCTGCAAAAGGAATGGCAGAGAAAACAAAGAGCGACTCGCGGACACTCTTCACCGTGGCATAGAGCAGCAAGAGAATGATGACAAGCGCCAAAGGTACAACTATCATCAGACGGTTGACGGCACTCTGCAGGTTCTTGAACTCTCCGCCATAGGTGTAATAATAACCGTCGGGCAACTGCAACTTGCTGTCGAGCAAGTGCTGAATCTCATCGACTGTACTCTGAACATCGCGTCCCTTCACATTGAATCCCACATAGATGCGACGGGCACCGTCCTCATGCGACACCTGGGCTGGGGCCGTTTCGTAGACGATATCAGCCAACTGGTTCAAAGGAACAGTCACAGCAGCCGGGCCTTCCTGTTGACCTGCACTCACGGGGATGGCAAGCGTCTGCAATGCCTCTATGGTGCGCACATCCTTGTCGAGTCGCAACACGATGTCAAACTTTCTCTCGCCCTCAAACACAACTCCTGCTATTCCTCCGGCAAAAGCAGTCTCAAGCACCTGGTTCACATCGTCCACGCTGACACCATACTCCGCCATGCGCTCATGGTTGCACCTCACCTGTATCTGAGGCAAACCTGCCACCTGTTCCACCATGACTCCGCTCACACCTCTCACATTACTGATCATCTTGCCCACCTTCTCTGCCTGCTGGATAAGCGTGTTGAGGTCGTCGCCGAAAATCTTGATGGCCACATCTTGCTTGATACCCGTAAGCAGCTCATTGTTACGCATCTGTATGGGTTGTGAGAACTCAGCCTCCATACCGGGAATATTCTTCAGCGTAGCCTCCATCTTCTCCATCAGGTCGCTGGTGGTCGTTGCCGAAGTCCATTCTGCCTTGGGCTTCAGAGCCACCATGATGTCGGCACGCTCCACTGGCATCGGGTCGGTAGGAATCTCCGCACTACCGATTCGACTCACCACCTGCTTCACCTCGGGATATTCAGACTTCAGGAGTTTCTCTGCCTTGGTGCAGGTTTCCACCATCTGAGAGAGCGACGTACCCTGCGCCATACTCATCTCCACAGCAAAGTCACCCTCGTCGAGACTTGGAATAAACTCACCTCCCAGGAACTTGAGTCCCACCACACTCACACAACAAAGTGCCACGGCAGCGGTAATCACATCCTTACGACGGCGCAACACCCATTCCAACACAGGACGATACCAGGTCTGAAGCCGACTGATCATCCGGTCGGAGAAAGTAGCCTTCGTGTGTACCTTACGACTCAGGAACAGACTGCTCGCCATGGGCACATAGGTAAGCGAAAGGATGAAAGCACCCAAGATGGCAAAGAACACGGTGAACGCCATGGGACGGAACATCTTTCCCTCGATACCGACAAGCGTCATCAGCGGAATGTACACGATCATGATGATAATCTCACCAAAAGCTGCACTCTGTCTGATACGCGAGGCGGAATAATGCACCTCTGCATCCATCTCTGCCTGGGTAAGGGCGAAACCACCTCCTGCCGTATGTCGGGCTATATAGGCTGCACGCACACCAGGCTGCGAGAAATCGCCCCTGTTGATATGTGTCACCACAGCCTCGACGATGATAACCGCCGAATCGACTATCATTCCGAAGTCGATGGCTCCCAGACTCATCAGGTTGCCATCCACACCAAAGGCTTTCATCAGAGCAAAGGCAAAGAGCATACTCAGCGGAATGACACTCGCCACTACCAGACCGGCACGCCAGTTGCCCAAGAAGAGAACCAATACGAAGATGACGATAAGTCCGCCTGCTATCAGGTTGTGGGCAATGGTTCCCTCCACTCGCTCCACCAAGTTAGTGCGGTCGATAAAGGGTTCTATCACCACACCTTCGGGCAGAGACTTCTGTATCTGATTGATACGCTCCTTCACGTTCTTGATGACCTGCTGGAAGTTCTCACCCTTCAGCATGATGGCGATACCTGCCACCACTTCACCCTCGCCGTTTCTTGTCACGGCTCCGAAACGGGTGGCGTGTCCTTCCTGCACTTTTGCCACATCCTTGATTCTGACAGGAGTTCCTTCTATTGTCTTGACGGTGACGTTGGCAATATCGTCGAACGATTTTACCACACCCAGTCCACGGATGTAATACTGATTGGAGTTCTGCTCGATATAACTTCCGCCGGTATTGGCATTGTTGCGCTGCAAGGCATCAAACAGGTCGCTGATGGTAAGGCCGTTGGCATTCAACTGGTCTGTGTCTACAGCCACCTCATACTGCTTGACGTAGCCTCCCCATCCGCTGACCTCTGCCACACCTGGCGTTCCTGCCAACTGCTTGCGTACTATCCAGTCCTGAATGGTGCGCAACTGGGTGAGAGAATAGCGGTCCTCATAACCTTTCTCGGGTCGTACAGTATAGTGGAATATCTCGCCCAAACCTGTAGCTATAGGCCCTAATTCGGTATCGGCATTGGCAGGCAACTCCTTGGCAACAGCCTCGAGCACCTGACTGATTTGCGAACGCGCCCAATAGATATCGGCACCATCATCAAAGACAAGTGTCACTACCGACAAGCCGCTGCGCGAAATACTTCTGCGTTCTTCCTGACGGGGAATGTTGGCAAGCGCCATCTCTATCGGACTGGTAATATACTGTTCCACCTCCTGGGCTCCAAGCGAAGGGGCCTGCGTGATGACCTGCACCTGATTATTGGTAATATCGGGGGTAGAGTCGAAAGGCAGATGCACCAACGACCAGATGCCCCATACTGCCAAAGCCACAGTCAGGATTCCGACCACCATCTTATGGTGTATCGAATATGTGATAAGTTTCTGAAACATAGTGATGTGTGTTTATTCTATCATACTTAGTGTTCATCACCATGCTCACCCGTCATCGAAGCCAGATAGAAAGCATTGTCGGTAACTATCTTCAGTCCTTCCTTGATATGCTTGCAGAGGGCTACCTCTGTATATCCATCCGTGCTGACACCTGTCGTCACCTCATGGCGCGAGAAACTGTACTCTCCGTTCTTAGGTTCATGATTGAGGGCAAAAACATACTGCTTGCCTTCTGCACTCACGATAGCTTTATTGGGCAGGGCAAAACACATCTGTCGCCCGGTGGCTATCTGTCCCGACACATACATGCCGTCAAAGAGTTTGGCGCCTGGTGCCGCATCGAGTTTTACATGCACCGCCACACTCTTCGTGCCCTTGTTGAAGCTTTCGTTCATGCCGTATACCTTGCCTGTCAACTTCACTCCTGGCTGATTGGTAAGGGAAAGGAACACGCGGTTGCCATTCTTTATCTTGCCCAGGTCTTTTTCAAATACGTTGAGGTCGCATTCCACAGCCTTGTTGTTGCTGATCTTCATCAGAGGAGTCTGCATGTCGGCATAACTTCCCAACGAGGCTGTCAGCTCACTCACCGTACCGCTCACCGGAGCACGCAAGGGGAAGACAGAAGTGAAATGGCCCTTGGCTACCGATGGTGCAGAAATGCCAATCTGCTGCAACTGACGGGCAATACCCACCATACTGGCACGAGCCACTTGATAATCTTTCCGTGCCATCTGCATATTCTTCTTCACCCCAGCGCCATTGGAAGCCAACAACTTCTGGCGTTCCATCTCCTGTCGGGCAGACTCACACTCCTGATAAGTGGTAAAGTATTCCCGCTGCAAAGAAAGAACATCAGTATTCTCTATCGCAGCAACAATCTGGCCTTTAGCAACTTGCTGTCCTTCCTTCACGTAAACATTCTTCACCACGCCACCCATCAGTGAGGTAACCATTCCGATGTTTTGAGCACGAAGCACCAGGGCTCCATTGACCTGTATCGTGGCATCAAGCTCTCGTGTTTCCACATTCCCCCACTTCAGGTCGACGGCCTTGATCTGTTTCTCGTTCAACAGGATATTTTCCACATCCACATGTTCCTCATGTTCATGCTCGTCGGCATGTGGATTCTCTACTTGCGACTTCTGCCATAGGGTGAAGCACAAGATGGCGACAGCGGTTGCTGCCACTACTATCAAAATTCTTTTTATCATTTCTCTTGAATTGCTTGTTAATTATTGAACTTTAATATGCCCTTGCATGCAGCAAAGACATCAACGCAAGCCCCCTATCATACCTTTACTTCAAACAGCAAAGGGCAACATGGGTCTGTATATGAAAAACAATTAAGAGAACAAGGGAGGTCCGCGCCTGCTGAAAGCAGAACACGATTCTTCGGACAAAGGCAAGGTGAGAGCCTGCCACTCTGTTGCCACACAGGCAGAAAGACAGAAGAAACACGCTTCTGCAGGAAGAACAAAGACCAGCAGATGATGGGCATCAAAAAGCTTTTTGACGGCAGACTTCACCACCCGGTTCTTGACTATGAAATGATGCATCTGCTTCACCTGGCAGCCTTCGTGCTCAGTATCATGATGCTCTGTATGCTCATCATTCAGACTTCCGTCCTGACTACACACCTCCACAACCATACAGATACGCTCATAATGATGATGATGAAGCATCACCGTCGAGAGAAGCATACCCATTGTGGCAATCCAAATGGAGAATATGTATAGTCGTCGTTTCATAATCTTAATGCATAGATTCTGCAAAGATAAATGAAATATCCGATTTGACGAAGATAAAAACATTTTTTATGGCAAAACGAGCTCGTTTTTATTGATTTTCTACCATTTATTTGGTTATTTGGCAAGAATATTGTACTTTTGCCAGACAATTTAAACCCATTTTTAAAAAGGAATTCATTCATGAACAGAACGATTATTACAGTGGTAGGTAAGGATACAGTAGGTATCATTGCCAAAGTGTGTACTTATCTTGCAGAAAACGACATCAACATTCTCGACATCTCACAGACCATCGTGCAGGATTATTTCAACATGATGATGATTGTCGATATGGCTAAAATGAAGAAATCTTTCGAAGACATTGCCGACGAACTCAAAAAGATTGGCGAAGACATGGGCGTTCAGGTGAAATGCCAGCGCGAGGAAATCTTCGACATGATGCACAGAATCTAATTGCTATCTAAGTCTGCCGATGCTAAGCGGTAAGACGACAGACTATTCTGTGAAGAAAGGACTTTTCTTCGTCAAAGGAAAATTTAATGTATCTAAGTGAAATAAGACTATAAATTAAGATGATCAATATTTCTGAGGTTATTGAAACCAACAAGATGATAGAGAAGGAAAATCTCGACGTGCGCACCATCACAATGGGTATCAACCTGTTGGACTGTGCTGCGACTGAGGTGGACGTACTCTGCGACAACATATACAAGAAGATTACCCGACTGGCCAAAAACTTGGTGAAGACGGGCGAGGATATTTCCAAGGAGTTTGGTGTGCCTATCGTCAACAAGCGCATCTCTGTTACTCCTATTGCCCTGGTGGGTGGCTCTGCCTGCAAGACAACAGACGACTACGTGAAGATTGCCAAGACTTTGGACAAGTGTGCCAAAGAGTTGGGTGTCAACTTCCTGGGTGGTTACTCTGCCATCGTTTCCAAGGGAATGAGCAAGAGCGATGAACTCTTGATACGCTCTATTCCTCAGGCTTTGGCGCAGACCGATTTTGTATGCAGTTCTATCAATGTGGGCTCTACCAAGACCGGTATTAATATGGATGCGGTTCGCCTGATGGGTGAAATCGTAAAGGATACTGCCGAGAATACCAAGGAAAAGGGTTCTTTGGGTTGTGCCAAACTCGTTGTACTCTGCAATGCTCCAGACGACAACCCCTTTATGGCTGGTGCCTTCCACGGCGTGAGCGAGGCTGATGCTGTAGTAAGCGTGGGAGTCAGCGGACCTGGTGTAGTGAAATATGCCTTGGAGAGTGTTCGTGGTGAGAGTTTCGAGGTGCTTTGCGAAACCATCAAGCGCACTGCCTTCAAGATTACACGTGTAGGACAATTAGTAGCCAAAGAGGCTTCTCATCGACTGGGGGTTCCTTTCGGCATCATCGACCTCTCATTGGCTCCTACTCCTGCCATTGGCGACAGCGTGGCAGATATTCTGAAGGAGATTGGTCTTGAGCATCCTGGTGCTCCTGGCACTACTGCTGCTCTTGCCCTGCTCAACGACCAGGTGAAGAAGGGCGGCATCATGGCATCTTCGTACGTAGGCGGTCTGAGCGGTGCCTTTATCCCTGTCAGCGAGGATCAGGGTATGATCGATGCTGTAGAGGCTGGTGCCCTTACCATCGAGAAACTGGAGGCGATGACTTGTGTCTGCTCTGTGGGTCTTGACATGATAGCTATTCCTGGCGACACGCCTGCTACAACGATTTCAGGAATTATCGCCGACGAGGCTGCCATCGGTATGATCAACCAGAAGACTACTGCCGTACGTGTCATTCCAGTCATAGGAATGAAGGTGGGCGACGGTGTTGACTTTGGTGGTTTGTTAGGTCATGCACCTATCATGCCTGTCAACTCGTTCAGCTGTTCTGCATTCGTCAATCGTGTCGGACGCATTCCTGCACCTATCCACAGTTTCAAGAACTAAAGACAAGGAGTAATAGAAGTCAAAGGAGTTAACTCCTTAACTCCTTTGACTTCTAAGAAATCTCCTTTAACTTTCTACTTTTACCATTACTTCGCCGTATCCTAACAAGCGGTCGGTACGGTCGCCTACACCTTTATAATATACTAACACCTGATACTTGTTTCTCGTTTGATAGAAACTGCCCTCAGTGGTTACGGGTTTTGTAGTACCATCGGCATTCACCACCACATAGCGATAACTGTAGTAGCCCTGCTTCAACAGGACGGCACCCTCGTATGCCTTAGCTGCTTCGTTGTATTCCATTCGGTAAGGAGGCAGAAAACTGTCCTGAGTCCAAGCTCCGTTCAGATACACATCACCCTGCTGACGAGGCGCCTGCAACAAGAAGTGCACCCAGGCGTAATCCGAAGTAAAGGTGTTGTCAATGTTGTCGCTGTTGCGAATATAGAAAGCTCCGTTCGCCGATTCGTCGTATACATAGTTGGGACGCGGCAGGTCTGCCATCACATAGGCATGTGCCTCGCTTCCGTCCCAGAAGATGCTGTCGAGCCCCATGGTGGTATGACTGAGGTCCAGCATCTCGAACTTGTGATACTCGTTGCCACCGTCGAATATCAACTGTCGGCAATGCTTCCAACTCTGCCCTTCGGTATTCACATACTCCGCACGCGGTGCTGTCACTGCATTATCCCATCTGCCGTTCTGCAGTACGATGGTCTTCAGCTGTCGGGCAGGATCGGTCACTCTCACCTCACCATAGTCTATCGCCATCGCCACCTGCTGATGACTGTGATAAATATCAATATCTGTGTTTCCCGTCACCGACATGGAAACCTTCATCTGTGGGTCCACCAACATAAAGCAGGCGGTGAAGACAGGATGGCTGTCATCATCATCGGCAAAGACCGACAGCTTGTAGTTGCCGCTCATCGTCAGCCGGCAATGCTCGTTGGGAATGGTAAGACTGTAGTGCGTATAGAGATGATTGGTGTTGAGCGACTGTTCGTAGTTGTCGATGGTTAGTTCGCCATTGAATCCCTGTAGGAAATCGCTGGTAAAGATCTCACGCGACTCCGACCAGTCGGCTTCACAATGTTCTATCTTGTAGGAATAACGCTCATAGTCGTGGGTCATGTCATCGAAATCGATGTGCACAGGCTCACCAAGCTGGGCAACGGGCATTTCCTGCCATCGCTGTCCTGCCACTACCTGCAGACTGGCAATACGCTGGTTATAAATCACATGACGCTGTGCCTCGACTGGCAAGGCTATCACACCTGCCACCCATAGCCACACCATACGGCACAAGAGGCTGAAAAGATTTTTATGCTTCATAGGCGCAAAGATAAGCAAAAGTTTTCAACCAGCCATACACAAGCCATAAAAACATCTGATTTTTTATGGCAAACAATGCCCGCAACTCAAAGAAAATATGTATCTTTGCAATATCTTTGCAAAGTCAACAAAAATATCTATGCAACACATCGATTATCTCAACCTCAAGGACATCAACAGTCCTTTACAACAAGACATCCTTGATGCCATCCATCAGGTGGTGGAGAGCGGATGGTATCTGCAGGGCAAAGCCAACCAGCAGTTTGCTGAGGCTTACGCCCAGTACATCGGCACGCAGTACTGCATACCGTGCGGAAACGGACTGGATGCCCTAAAACTGATGCTCAAAGGCGAAATGGAACTGGGCCGACTGCATGAGGGCGACGAGATCATCGTACCTGCCAACACCTATATCGCCACCATTCTTGCCATCACAGAATGCCGGTTGAAACCCATACTCGTAGAACCGAGATGGGAGACCTTACAGATTGACGACCGTCTGCTCCATCAGGTTCTTACACCTCGCACCAAGGCGGTAATGACAGTCCATCTGTACGGCAGATGTGCCATGACCGAGGCGATAGAGCGTTTCTGTCAGCAGCATAACCTGTTGCTCTTCGAGGACAACGCACAGGCGCATGGATGCATGTATGGCAACAGAAAGACAGGTTCTTTAGGCAATGCGGCAGCCCACAGTTTCTATCCTGGCAAGAACCTTGGTGCCTTGGGCGATGCAGGAGCTGTGACTACCAACGACCATGAGTTGGCTGAGGTTGTGAGAGCCTTGGGCAACTATGGCAGCAGCCGTAAATATGTCTTTCCATACGTGGGCACCAACTCGCGCATGGACGAGATGCAGGCTGCCGTCCTTACGGCAAAGCTTCGCCACCTCGACTTACTCAACGAGGCTCGCCGCCAACGTGCCAAAGAGTATCTCTCACTTATCAACAATCCCAAGGTCATGGTTCCCCATCAGATGTATGACGACTGGAGCCGAAACGTGGTTCACATCTTCCCCGTCTTCTGCGAGAAGCGCGACGAACTGCAGACTTACCTAAGCCAGCATGGCATAGGTACGATGATTCATTACCCCATCCCACCCCATCAGCAAGCCTGCTACAAATCATGGAACAGGCTTTCCCTGCCCATCACCGAACGCATCCACCAACAGGAACTCAGTCTGCCCTGCCATCAGATGATGACTTCGGAAGAAACTAAGTATATAGCGGAAACTATCAACAGCTTTCAATAAAGCTACCTCTTTTTTATTATTACCGAACTGAGCCCACTTGAAAAAGTCGAAAATCGCATTTTATGTCTTTGTAACTTTTTGAGAATCAATAGCTGATTTTCGTAAAAATGACTTTTTAAAGTGGGCTCATTACTTAACTATCGTAAGTATGTTAAGTAACCAAGCAAACAAAAGAATAATTATACAGCATATTTATTCAATAATTGCCCCAAAACCATGGACTAACTGGAAAAAAGAATCTACCCAACTGAAAAAAAAAATTTCCTAACTGGGAAATATTTTTTTCACAGTTAAGTAACGCCTATAGATGAAAAATTATACAGAAGGATTCTGACTATATTTTTTGGCTTACAAGCATAGAGAAACACGGAATGATAGAAAATAGAAACAAAAACTACGCAGACCTGTGTGATTGAAAGACTCCTCTTCTCACCCCACTCACGTACATTACGTAATCGTTTTAGTAAAATAAACCTAATAATTACGTATTTTTTTGGTGGATTGCAAAAAAATAATGTATATTTGCAAGTCGAATAAGCAAATCTTAAAAAACTAAATTACAATTATGAAACAATTTATGGATGAAAACTTCCTGCTCGACACCAAAACTGCGCAGGATTTGTATCACAATCATGCGGCTAAAATGCCTATCATCGACTATCACTGTCACCTCATCCCTGAGATGGTTGCCAATGATCATCAGTTCAAGAGCATCACAGAGCTTTGGTTGGGCGGCGACCACTACAAGTGGCGTGCCATGCGTACCAATGGTGTAGATGAGCGTTTCTGCACAGGTACTGATACAAGCGACTGGGAGAAGTTTGAGAAGTGGGCAGAGACAGTACCTTATACATTCCGTAATCCTTTGTACCACTGGACACACCTTGAGCTCAAGACAGCTTTCGGTATCGACAAGCAGTTGAGCCCTAAGACAGCACGCGAAATCTACGACGAGTGTAACGAGAAGTTACAGCAGCCAGAGTATACAGCACGTGGATTTATGCGCCGCTACCATGTAGAGTGCGTTTGTACTACAGACGATCCAATTGATGACTTGCGTTATCACAAGCAGACTCGCGAGAGCGGTTTCGAGATCAAGATGATTCCTGCATGGCGTCCAGACAAGGCCATGAACATCGAGAAGCCAGACTACGCTGAGTACATGAACAAGTTGGGCGAGGTAGCAGGTGTTACCGTTACTACCTTCCAGGATATGGTTGATGCCCTGCAGAAGCGTCACGACTTCTTCACCGAGAATGGCTGCAAGTTGAGCGACCATGGTATCGAGGAGTTCTACGATGAGCCATATACAGACTCTCAGATTGAGACCATCTTCGCCAAGGCTATGCGCGGTCAGCAGCTTTCTGCTATCGAGATTCGCCAGTACAAGCACGCCTTCCTGAAGGTATGTGCCGAGATGGACTATGCTGCCGACTGGACACAGCAGTACCACTATGGTGCTATCCGCGACAACAATACATTGATGTACAACAAGCTGGGTGCTGATACCGGTTTCGACTCTATCGGTGAGTTCACTACAGCCAAGGCTATGAGCCACTTCCTCAACGAGTTGAACATGGAAGGCAAGCTCACACGTACTATCCTCTATACACTGAACCCATGTGCCAACGAGGTGATTGCCACAATGCTTGGCAACTTCCAGGACGGTTCTTGCCCAGGCAAGATTCAGTTTGGTTCAGGTTGGTGGTTCAACGATCAGCTCGATGGTATGACACGCCAGATGAACGCCCTCTCTGTTCTCGGTCTGTTGAGCCGATTCGTAGGTATGCTGACCGACTCTCGCTCTTTCCTGAGCTATCCACGTCACGAGTACTTCCGTCGTTTGCTCTGCAACCTGCTTGGCAACGATGTAGAGAAGGGCTTGCTGCCTAACGATATGGAGAGCCTCTCACGCATGGTAGAGGATATCTCTTACAACAACGCACGCAACTACTTCAAGTTCTATTAATAAGTAGTAACCCTACTAAAAAAGCATGATGCCTGCCTCGTTTGTCGAGACAGGCATCATTTTTTTATCCTCTTATGATAACAGGGTACCGCAAATGGAGGTGTTAAAGAAATTAGAGAAGTTATAGAAGTTAAAGAAGTTAAAGCCATATGCTTTACAGCTAAATATACATCCCTTAAAGGCTGTTGGCTTTAACTTCTAACGACCAAAGGGAGTGATAACTTCTCTAACTTCTCTAACTTCTCTACCTAAACAATAATTCTGGTCTTGTGATAGTTTTCGCGGAACTCAGTAGGCGAGCAGCCTTTCTTCTTCTTGAAAATACGGTTGAAATTGCTGAGATTGTTGAAACCGCAATCGAAACCAATCTCACTGATCGACTTGGCAGTATCAACCAGCATACGGGCAGCATAGCCCAGACGAAGGTCGATGATATACTCGCTGATGTTACGCCCTGTATGCAGCTTGAAGAACCGGCTGAAAGCACTTGGACTCATACCAGCCAAATCGGCGAGCATCGGCAAGCGCAGGTCGTCCATATAGTTCTTGGATATATAGTTCTTTACCTTCAGGATGCGACGGCTGTCGTCCTCTACCTTGACCTTGGCATAGCTGCTGGAAGCCAACGTACGTGCATTGTCACAACGTGACAGTTCATAGAGAATGGTAAGAAACTGCTGCACGGCATAAAATCCATCCTTAATGCTGCTGAGAGTGTCGAGAAGACTGTAAACCTTCATAATAGCCTTCATGGGGAACACCAAACCCTTGCGTGCCTCCTGCATCATACGGGTAATGCTGGAGTAAGGATTGCGTCCAAAGAGGGTCTCATCGCCCATACTGAAATCGAACTGTATGGTTATCTCGCGAATATCCTCACTCTTGCATTCATTCTGCTCCCATACATGTTCCAGTTCGGCAGAGGTGATAAGACAAAGGTCGTACTCGCCTATTACCTCCTGCGAGTCGCCTACGATACGGCGCACTCCCTGAGCATTCTCCACAAAGTTGAGCTCAAAAACTGAATGATTATGAATGGGATAAGTAAACTCCATCTTGTGCCTGTCGGCAATGTAGAGGACATCCTTACCCATCAAAGGCGTGATTTCATGAATGATTCTTCTTTCTTCTGGCATATTTTAAATAATAGATTTGGATTTAAGTGCGGTAAAGTAGGAAAAAGTACGAGTCTGATGTTGTGAGAAGCTCCATCATGCGGCCATTCACAACATCAGACCCGCGTTTTGAGAATATCTCATCGCTTAAATGCGAAGGTCTTTCAATATGTCACTCATCTTCTGCTTGGTAGCAATACGGGTAGGAACCAACGGCAGGCGCAGTTCGTTCTCGATAAAGCCCATATCATTGAGCAGCGCCTTTACACCGGCAGGGTTGCCATCCACAAAGAGCAGACTGTACAACTCGGTAAAGGCATGATGAATCTTGCGCGCTGGCTCATACTCGCCACGGAACTCGAGCCGTATCATACGGCTGAAGGCCTTGGGCAGCGCATTACCGATAACCGAGATAACACCTGCAGCACCGCTTGCCACCATAGAGAAGGTAAGTGCATCATCGCCACTGATGACATCAAAGTTATCAGGCTTGTTCTTGATAATCTCATCCACCTGCTCCAAACTTCCACTGGCCTCCTTGACGGCTACTACGTTGGGGAAGTCACGGGCGATGCGACAGGTTGTCTCCGGCTTCATATTGATGCCTGTGCGACCAGGCACATTATAAAGAACGATAGGCAACGGACTAACCTGCGCAATAGCCTTGAAGTGCTGATAGAGTCCTTCCTGAGAAGGCTTGTTGTAATAAGGACAAATGCTCAAGATACCATCAATACCACTCCAGTCAGTAGACTTGATTTCTTCCACCACGGCTGCAGTATTGTTGCCACCGCAATATTTCAATATCTTAACTCGTCCATGGTTCACCTCTTTCACCAACTCGGTAATCTTATTTTTCTCATCCTGGGTGAGACAAGGAGCCTCACCTGTAGTTGCAAGGATACAGAGGAAGTCTGCACCATTGTCTATTTGAAACTCAACCAGTTTCTTCAGCGACTGATAGTCAACTGTTCCGTCGGTCTTGAATGGGGTAATCAGGGCTATACCTAAGCCTTTGAATATATTCTGTGCCATAATCTATTAATACAAAATCGTTGGCAAAAATACAATTTAATTGTCAATTTGCAAAACAAATTTGTGTTTTTCTTTCAAGATTATATCATTTTACAAAATAATCGGTACTATTTTCGCATATTTCGTAGTTTTTTATTAATTTTGCAGCCGATTGAAGCAAAAAATGCATGTGAGAATTCAAGGGCAGTAAAATGAGATACTTTATTTTCTTCGGTTACGACGGAACCAATTATCATGGTTGGCAGATCCAACCCAACGCCAACTCTGTACAGCAGGAGTTGCAAAAAGCTCTGTCTACTCTTTTACGACGCGACATGGAGGTTGTGGGTGCAGGACGAACAGACACGGGAGTACACGCCAGAAAAATGGCTGCCCACTTCGACTGGGAAGGCGAAGAGCTTGACGCCCCACAGCTCACCTATCGTCTGAACCGCATTCTGCCAAGAGATATTGCCGTAAAAGACATCAAACGGGTAGCCGACGACATGCATGCGCGCTTCTCTGCCTCCTCGCGTACCTATCATTATTATATACATACGTGCAAGGATCCCTTCGAGCGCCACTACTCGTTGCAGATGAACTTTCCGCTCGACTTCGACAGGATGAATCAGGCGGCACGCCACTTTCTGCACCACAAAGACTATGCTGCCTTCTGCAAGGCGGGTGGCGACAACAAGACAACCCTCTGCGAGGTGACACAAGCCCAATGGGTACAGACCTCACCCTCTACCTGGTATTTTGAGATAACCGCCAACCGCTTTCTCCGCAACATGGTGCGTGCAGTAGTGGGTACGCTGATTGATGTGGGAAGAGGGAAAATAAGCGAAAGTCAGTTTCTCGACATCCTGCACAACGGAACCCGCAGCGATGCAGGCGAGAGTATGCCAGGACACGCCCTCTTTTTGGAGGAGGTGAGATACGACTTGTAAAGACAAAAGGGTAAAAAGAATTCATGATATAATATGTGGTTAATTTTAGCATTTCTCTCAGCCACCTTGCTGGGATTTTATGACGCCTTCAAGAAAAAGGCTCTTTCAGGTAACGCAGTTATTCCGGTACTGTTTCTCAACACGCTCTTCTCGTCGCTCATCTTCGTTCCTTTTATCGTGACGAGCTATACGACGAATGCACTCGACGGAACAATCTTCCATGTCGCCTCTGGCGGATGGGAAGTACACAAATACATCATTCTGAAAAGCTTTATCGTGCTGAGCAGCTGGACTTTCGGCTACTTCGGTATGAAGCATCTGCCCCTTACCATTGTGGGACCTATCAACGCCACACGTCCTGTGATGACACTCGTGGGAGCCATGCTTGTATATGGCGAGGTACTCAACCTGTACCAATGGATAGGTGTCATCTTAGCAGTAATTTCATTCCTCATGCTGTCGAAAAGCGGGAAAAAGGAAGGTATCGACTTCAAGCACGACAAATGGATATACTTTATCGTCCTGGCTGCCGTATTGGGAGCCATCAGCGGACTGTATGACAAATACCTCATGGCTCCGCCCGAGAACGGAGGTGTGGGACTTGACCGCATGATTGTGCAGAGCTGGTACAACATCTACCAGTTAGTCATGATGGGATTCATGATGATGATTCTATGGTGGCCGGCACGCCACAAGACAACCCCTTTCCGCTGGCACTGGTCCATCATCTTTATCAGCATCTTCCTGAGTGCTGCCGACTTCGTGTACTTCTATGCGCTGAGTCTGCCGGGAGCCATGATCAGCATCGTGAGCATGGTGAGACGAGGAAGCGTCATCGTAAGCTTCCTCTTCGGAGCTGCCCTCTTCCACGAGAAAAACCTCAAGGCCAAGTTTGTCGACCTGTTGTTGGTGCTCATCGGTATGCTCTTCTTATACTTCGGAAGTAAGTAGTTGTAGTAAAAGGAAAAAACGAAGCCGGCTTCGTTGACCATCGCAAGCAGCTTCGTTGACTATCGCAAGCTACTTCGTTGGCGAACGAAGCCGGCTTTGTTTTTTCAGCTTGCCAGGAAATAAATGCCGGCCAAGATGGCAAGCACGATGACAGTTACTACTGTCTTGAACAAGCAGGTAGCAACTTTCTTCACTATCAGAAAGCCCACAATCAGCACGATGAGGGCCAAAACGTAATATTCAAAATGATTCATGTCTTTTCTTTAGATGTTATGATTTCAAAGCTCGGCGAAATTCTGGTGGGATAGGAGTTTCAAACTCCATGGGCTGATGCGTAACGGGATGATAGAAGCAAAGCACATAGGCATGAAGGCACAAGCGATGGCAAGGATCATCTCCATTTCCATATTTGATATCGCCACATACAGGATGTCCCATATCGGCAGTATGAACACGTATCTGGTTCTTACGCCCCGTCTCCAATTTAAATTCTACAAGAGAATAATCAGTTGAGCGCTGAAGCGTATGATAGTGAGTGACAGCATATTTGCCGCCATTGTCCGTATCACTGCTATAAGTAATATATGCCTTATTGTCCTTCAGCCAGTTGGCTACAGTTCCTTCATCTTCCTCCATCTCGCCCGACACCAAAGCCACATAACGGCGGTCGTATACGTTGTGATGCCAGTCATCCTCCAAGGCAAGTTCGGTCTGCTTGTCCTTGGCATAAATCATCAATCCGCTGGTATCACGGTCGAGTCGATGCACCACATGAGCCTGACAGTTCTGACGGGTTTTGTGGAAGTAGTCGTCGAGCACGGTCTTCACATTGAGCGATGAATGTCCTGCCGCCATACTCAGTATGCCGATCTGCTTTTCCACCACCACCAAATACCGGTCTTCGTAAACAATCTTGAGATACTTGCTCTTGAAGGTTTCCTGGTTCTTCTTCGACTTGCTGACGGCAATCTTCATGCCGGGTCTCAGAGGATAGTCGAACTTGGTGATCGTCTTGCCGTCCACACGGATGCCACGGCCTTGCAGTATCTGCTTGATTTTGGTCTTGCTCGAACTCTTGACGTTTTCCAACAGCCATTCCAACAGAGGCGCAGGCTTGCTGACCACATAATGGTCATACTCATTGGGGACTCCAAACCCTCCCCTGTCAGCGCGCTTCTGCCACTTATTGTTTTCTTGTCGCATATCAGTTGTAAATCGTTTTTGGTCTACAAATTTATGCCTTTTTGTTCGATTGACAAAAAATATCTATGTTTTTAACTAAATATTAAGTCCTTTTCATCACTAAATTTCTGATTTACAAATATTTTTTGTACCTTTGCATCCAAATTTGAAAATAACATACAATAAACTTTTAAGTTAATGATAACTGTAACCAATTTAGCGATACAATTTGGAAAGAGAGTCCTCTATAAGGACGTAAACCTCAAGTTCACTCACGGCAACATTTATGGTATTATTGGTGCCAACGGTGCCGGTAAGTCTACCTTCCTTCGCGCCATCAGCGGAGATCTGGAGCCCAACAAGGGAAGCGTGGAATTAGGACCAGGCGAGCGCCTCTCGGTATTGGAGCAGGACCACTTCAAATATGATGAGTTCCGCGTCATGGACACCGTTCTGATGGGTCACCAGCCTCTTTGGGAAAACATGAAGGAGCGCGAGCGCCTCTACTCTAAGGAAGAGATGACCGAGGAAGACGGCAACCGTGCAGCCGACTTGGAGTTGAAGTTTGCCGAGATGAACGGATGGGAGGCTGAGAGCAATGCTGCCCAGCTGCTTCAGAACCTTGGTGTACAGGAAGACAAGCACAACAAGCTCGTAGGCGAGCTTTCAAATACAGAGAAGGTACGTGTCATGCTGGCAAAAGCCCTCTTCGGAAACCCAGACAACCTGTTGCTCGATGAGCCTACCAATGACCTTGACCTCGACACCGTGGAATGGTTGGAGGAATATCTGAGCAACGTGGAGCAAACCGTATTGGTGGTTTCTCACGACCGTCACTTCCTCGATGCTGTGAGCACCCAGACCGTAGATATCGACTTCGGCAAGATAACCATGTTTGCCGGAAACTACTCTTTCTGGTACGAGAGTTCACAGTTGGCTCTGCGCCAGGCTCAGAACCAGAAGATGAAGGCTGAGGAAAAGAAAAAGCAGTTGGAAGAGTTCATCCGCCGATTCTCTGCCAACGTGGCTAAGAGTAAGCAGACCACATCCCGCAAGAAGATGCTCGAGAAGCTCAACGTCGAGGAGATTCGTCCTTCAAGCCGTAAGTACCCAGGCATCATCTTCCAGATGGACCGCGAGCCTGGCAACCAGATTCTTGAGGTGGAAGGCTTGAAAGCTGTCGATGAGGATGGAACAGTTCTCTTCGACAACGTAAACTTCAACATCGAGAAAGACGAGAAGGTGGTATTCCTCTCTCATAACCCCAAGGCCATGACCGCCCTCTTCGAAATCATCAATGGCAACAGAAAGGCTGACGCAGGAGAATACAAGTGGGGCGTAACCATCACAACAGCCTATCTCCCACTCGACAACACCGAATTCTTCCAGAGCGACATGAACCTGGTAGACTGGCTCAGCCAGTACGGTCCGGGCAACGAGGTGGCCATGAAGGGTTACTTAGGTCGTATGCTCTTCAGCGGCGAGGAGGTTTTGAAGAAGGTAAACGTGCTCTCGGGAGGCGAGAAGATGAGATGTATGATAGCTCGTATGCAGCTGCAGAACGCCAACTGTCTGATTCTCGACACACCTACCAACCATCTGGACCTGGAAAGCATTCAGGCTTTCAACAACAACCTGATAGGCTTCAAGGGAAATGTGCTATTCGCCAGCCACGACCACGAGTTCATCAACACGGTAGCCAACCGCATCATCGAGCTGACCCCATCGGGCACCATCGACAAGCTCATGTCGTACGATGAGTACATCTACGACGAGGCTATCAAGGAGCAGAAAGCCAAGATGTACAACGTATAAGAAACAACATGCCAACCCCACCATTTCGAAAGGAACAAGTAGGTTGGCATGTTTTTTGCAACACACGCCACAAAACGTGTTAAACAAAAAAAACAACATTCATTATGTCTAAAGAAAAAGAAATCAAGATAGATGATGCCAACGCCAACGAGAAGGTTGACGAGCAGCAGACAGAAAAGCAGGCAGAACAAGCTCAGACTGACAACCTGTCAGCCGAAGACGGTAAAGAGAAAGAGACCGAAGAACTTGATCCTCTCGCCAAGGCAGAACAGGAAGTAGAATCACTCAAAAAACAGTTGCTCTACAAGACTGCCGAATTTGAGAACTACCGCAAGCGCACCCTGAAGGAGAAAGCAGACCTCATCCTCAATGGCGGTGAGAAGACAATCGCTGCCATCCTGCCTATTCTGGACGACTTTGAACGTGCCATCGCCGACAAGAGCGAGGATCCTAAAGTCATCAAGGAAGGTGTGCAGATGATTTTCAATAAATTCAGCAAAGCCCTCGAAAGCCTTGGTGTCAAGAAGATCGAGACACAAGACAAAGATTTCGATGTAGACTATCACGAGGCTGTTGCCATGGTGCCCGGTATGGGCGATGACAAGAAAGGAAAGGTTATAGACTGCATCCAGACCGGCTACACACTCAACGACAAAGTAATACGCCACGCTAAAGTTGCCGTAGGACAATAGAACAAGAATAAATAAACATAAAGAATTCAACATTAGCAAATGGCTAAGAGAGACTATTACGAGGTGCTTGGCGTCGACAAGTCGGCATCCGACGATGAAATCAAGAAGGCTTACCGAAAGATAGCCATCAAATATCACCCTGACCGCAATCCTAACAATAAGGAGGCAGAGGAAAAGTTCAAGGAAGCCGCCGAGGCTTACGACGTACTGCGCGACCCTCAAAAGAGACAGCAGTATGACCAGTTTGGATTCAATGGTCCACAAGGTGGATTCGGAGGATTCGGAGGCGGCGCAGGCATGAACATGGACGACATCTTCTCTATGTTCGGCGATATCTTTGGCGGACATGGAGGTGGTGGCTTCGGCTTCGGAGGCAGCGCACAGCCACAAATGCACCAGGGAAGCGACCTGAGAATCAAGGTAAAACTCAATTTGAAGGAAGTTGCCAACGGTGTCACAAAAAAGTTCAAAGTTCATAAAGACCTGAAGTGCCCCGACTGCCAGGGTACAGGAAGTGAAGGTGGAGCCAAGCCCGAAACTTGCAACACTTGTCATGGAACAGGCTATACCATCAAGAGCGTTCGCTCCATCTTTGGCATGATGCAGACTCAAGCCGCCTGCCCTACCTGTCACGGAGAAGGCACTGTTATCAAAAACAAGTGTAAGACCTGTGGCGGCGATGGTGTTGTAAAAGGCGACGAGGTAGTGGAAATCAACATTCCTGCCGGAGTTCAGGACGGAATGGTACTCACCGTAGCAGGAAAGGGAAATGCCGGAAAGCGCAACGGATACCCCGGAGATATACAGGTCCTCATCAGCGAGGAAAGCAACGACACCTTTGAGCGCGACGGACAGAACCTCTACTACAACCTGGTTCTCGATTTTGCCACTGCTACTTTGGGAGGCGAGGTAGATGTTCCTACCATAGAGGGCAAGACCACTGTCAAGATTGAGCCTGGCACACAGCCTGGCAAGCAGATTCGCCTGCGCGGAAAAGGGCTGCCAGCCGTAAAAGGCTACGGATATGGCAAGGGAGACATCATCTGCAACGTAACCGTCTATGTCCCAAAGACACTTACCAAGGAAGAGAAAGAACTGATTAAGAAACTGAAGGACAGCGAGAACTTCAAGGCAGACAATGCTACGAAGAAGACGCTCTTCGACAGTTTGAAAAATCTGTTCAAGTAATTTTTCAAAATAAAACTAAGAGCAATCCTCTTCTCCAAAACAAGAAGAACAGGATTGCTCTTTATCATTAATGAAGACACACACCTATTATATATACACATATATGAACTACAAAGAAACGACAGAATATCTGTTTACGAGAACTCCCGTTTTCGAAAAGGTAGGCGCCACAGCATACAAACCCGGACTGCAAACCACACATGCCCTGGATGAGCACTTCGGTCATCCCCATCAGTATTTCAAAACCATCCATGTGGCAGGAACCAACGGCAAAGGCTCCTGCTCACACACCATTGCTGCCATCCTTCAGGCACAAGGATACAAAGTAGGACTCTACACCTCGCCACACCTGGTAGATTTTCGCGAGAGAATACGCATCAACGGCGAATGCATTCCCGAACAATATGTGGTAGACTTTGTAGAAGAGGAACGTTCCTTCTTCGAGCCCTTGCATCCATCCTTCTTTGAACTAACCACAGCCCTGGCTTTCAAGTATTTCAAAGAACAACAGGTAGACTATGCCGTCATAGAAGTGGGATTGGGAGGACGCCTCGACTGTACAAACATCATCACCCCCATCCTGTCTATCATCACAAACATCAGCTACGACCACACCCAGCTACTTGGCGACACCCTTGAGAAAATAGCTTTCGAGAAGGCTGGCATCATCAAGGAAGATGTGCCCGTAGTGATAGGAACCACCACCACAGAAACCCGTCCTGTGTTCGAAACCATAGGAAAGGAAAGAAAGGCGCCCGTCATCTTCTCAGAGGAATCTGCCTTCAGCAACGACACCGTTGCAACAACAGCGGAAGGTCGTCACGTGTTAGGCACCCATACTTTCGGACCTATAGAGATGGAACTCCGGGGAATCTATCAGGAAGAAAATGCAAGAACCATACTTTGCGCCATATCTATCCTGCTCGACAAAGGCATCGTCGGCAAAGAAGCCATCCTAAAAGGATTTGCCAACGTATGCGAGACGACAGGACTGCGCGGACGTTGGGAAAAACTGAACGACAAACCTCTTGTCATCTGCGATACAGGACACAACGTGGCTGGATGGAAATTTCTAAGCCAACAGATCGAAAAACAACCATGCACACACCGACATATCGTCTTCGGAATGGTGGACGACAAAGATGTGTCAAGTGTACTGGAGTTGCTTCCTAAAACAGACACAACCTACTACTGGACACAAGCCTCAACAAAGAGGGCTATACCCGTGGAAAAGCTATGCAAGATGGCACAGGAACATGATCTTGCTGGCAACACATATCTGTCTGTAAAAGAAGCATTTGAAGCAGCAAAAAGAGAAGCGAAGAATACCGACTTCATCTTCGTGGGAGGTTCGAGCTATGTGGTAGCCGATTTGCTGGCATAATATATTTTAGTTTTTTTAAATCAAATAAGTTGCAAAAAAATTTGTTGTAATCATTTTTTTTTATTTACTTTGCAGTATGTAACTTTAAAACATTCGAATAACTAAACAATTGGGATATTATGAATACAGAACCAGCAAATAAGTGCGGTCTGAAAAGAGAAGATTTTCAGACCACAGTCAATGGCAAGCAGACAGACTTGTTCGTACTGAAAAACAGTAACGGTAATGAGGTTGCCGTAACCAATTATGGAGGCGCCATTGTAGCCATCATGATGCCCGACAAGGACGGAAATTACGCCAATCTTATTCAAGGACATGACAACATACAGGATGTCATCAATTCTCCTGAGCCTTTCCTGAGCGTACTTATTGGCCGCTACGGAAACCGCATCAAGGATGGCAAGTTCACACTCCATGGCAAAGAATACCAGTTGGCTCGCAATGACGGTCCTAACCATCTTCATGGCGGTCCTACAGGATTTCATGCACACGTATGGGATGCCATGCAGGTAAGCAGCAATGCTGTAGTTCTCAAATATGCAAGTCCTTATGGCGAAGAAGGTTTTACCGGTGAGTTGAACGTATGGGTGGCTTATACTTTGACTGATGACGATGAGCTTGTCATCAAGTATCAGGCAACAACCAACAAGTTGACAATAGTCAACCTGACACACCACGCATTCTTCTCTATTCAGGGAATTGCCAACCCAACACCTACTATCGACAACATTATCTGTCAGGTAAACGCAGACTATTATCTCCCTATAGACAAGGTTTCTATCCCTACCGGCGAAATTCTCAAGGTAGAGGGTACTCCTTTCGATTTCCGTACTCCAAAGACCATAGGTCAGGACATCGATGCCGACAACGAACAGATAAAGAACGGACAGGGCTACGACCACAACTTCGTTCTCAATAAGAAAGAGGAAGGCGAGTTGAGTTTCGCAGCAAAGATCAAGGATCCTGTCAGTTGCCGCACAATGGAGGTTTACACCACCGAACCAGGCTTGCAGATGTATACAGGCAACTTCCTGGCAGGTATCTCTGGTCAGCATGGCGCCACATTCCCACGCCGCAGCGCTGTTTGCTTCGAGGCACAGAAGTTCCCTGACACACCTAACCATCCATACTTCCCAAGTTGCCGCTTGAAACCAGGCGACACCTACACACAGAAAACTATTTATAAGTTTGGGGTAGAGAAATAACACCTTATTATATATATGGAGCAGGTACTCGAAAAGCGCCTGCTCCATTTTCTCGTTTGAAAAAAGCAACCACATTTCCTAAAGAAAATCATATTCTTGAATAACATTCTTAATATAGATTATAATAGAGAGCTGTATTCTTTTTTACGATGAGAACAAACCCGGAATAATTAAATAATAACAATATCAACTATCAAACAATTAAAAATGGAAAGCCAAAACAAAAATGGTAATATCATCGCCATCATCACGATGATGTTTCTTTACGCTATGATTTCGTTTGTAACGAACCTGGCAGCTCCTATCGGAGTCATCTGGAAAAATGTATTCGCCGACAGCGGTAGTGCCAACATGATAGGTATGTTGGGTAATGCCATGAACTTCTTAGCTTATCTCTTCATGGGTATACCCGCAGGCAAGTTGCTCACCAAGATTGGTTACAAGAAGACTGCCCTCACCGGTATTGCTACTGGTTTTGTAGGCGTATTCATCCAGTTCATTTCTGGTAAGTTCGGTGCCGATATCTCTGGTTTCGCCGTTTACCTCTTCGGAGCGTTCATCTCTGGTTTCGCTGTATGTATTCTGAATACAGTAGTAAATCCTATGCTGAACCTTCTCGGTGGCGGTGGCAATCGTGGTAACCAGTTGAACCTCATAGGAGGTACGCTCAACAGCTTGTCTGGTACTTTAACTCCTATGCTCGTAGGTGCACTTATCGGAACCGTAACAGCTAACACAAAGATAGTAGACGTAAATCTGGTACTTTACATCGCCCTTGCTGTATTCGCAGCAGCCTTCTTCATCTTGATCTTCATTCCTATTCAGGATCCAGAGATGGGCAAGACTACAGACAAGACTGTATTCGAGCACTCACCTTGGGCATTCCGTCACTTCAACCTTGGTGTTCTCGCCATCTTCGTATATGTAGGCGTTGAAGTAGGTATTCCTGGTACATTGAATTTCTACATCTCTGACACTACAGCCAATGGCGGTGGTTTGATCAACGGAGTCGTATTGGCTAATGCTGCCGCTATCGGTGGATTCGTAGCAGGTACCTACTGGCTCTTGATGTTGGTAGGCCGTCTCTGCTCAAGCTTTATCGCTGATAAAGTATCAAGTCGCCAGATGATGATTTTTGCCAATGGTGCTGGCATCATTTTCATCCTTCTCGCAGTTCTTTTGGGTAAGTCTACCACGGTAGAAATGCCTGTATTCACTGGTACTTCCTTCCAGATGGTAACCGTACCTATTGCTGCCATGTTCCTGGTTCTCTGCGGTCTCTGCACATCCATCATGTGGGCATCTATCTTCAATCTTGCTACCGAGGGTCTTGGCAAATATACCGCCCAGGCTTCTGGTATCTTCATGATGATGGTAGTAGGTGGTGGATTAATTCCATTGGTACAGAACTTCATCGCTGATAATGGAGGCTATATGACAAGTTATATTGTGCCTCTCATCTGTATGGCATACATGCTGTTCTATGCTGTAGCTGGCTGCAAGAATGTCAACAAGGATATTCCTGTAGAATAAAAACTACGAAATATGATAGCCCTGAGGTTTTTAATGCCTTAGGGCTTTTATATAACCGACAAATCTTTAATGAACAACTAAAAAAACTTAACTGATTATGGATATTGAAAAAGTAAGAAGCCGCTTCATTAAGCATTTCGACGGCAAAACTGGAAACATTTATATGTCACCAGGTCGTATCAACCTGATTGGTGAGCATACTGATTATAATGGAGGATTCGTTTTCCCCGGTGCAGTAGACAAAGGTATCATGGCTGAAATCCGTCCTAACGGAACTAACACTGTCATGCTCTACTCTATCGACTTGAAGGACCGTGTGGAGTTCAAGGTAGACGACCCTGAGGGTCCACGTGCTTCATGGGCACGCTATATCTATGGTGTATGTCAGGAAATGAAGGCTTTGGGCGTAGATGTGAAAGGCTTCAATGCGGCCTTCTATGGTGATGTGCCTCTCGGTGCTGGTATGTCTTCTTCTGCTGCTCTTGAGAGTTGTTTCGCCTTTGCCTTGAACGACTTGTTTGGTGACAACAAGATTTCTAAGTGGGATCTAGTCTTGGCAGGTCAGGCTACAGAACATAAATATGTAGGTGTCAACTGCGGTATCATGGACCAGTTTGCCAGCGTATTCGGAAAGGAAGGCAAACTCATGCGTCTCGACTGCAATAGCCGCGAATTTGAGTACTTCCCATTCGAACCAAAGGGCTACAAACTCTGTCTGGTCAACTCTAAGGTAAAACACGAGTTGGCGGGGTCACCATACAACGATCGTCGTAACTCTTGCGAGAACGTGGTAAAGCATATTGCTGCCAAACATCCTGAAGCCAAGTTTGAGACCTTGCGCGACTGCACATGGGAACAACTTGAAGAGGTCCGTGCAGAAGTGGGCGAAGAAGACTACAGCCGTGCTCATTTCGTATTGGGCGAGAAAGACCGCGTACTGGCAGTATGCGATGCTCTTGAGAAAGGTGACTACGAAACTGTTGGTCAGAAGATGTACGAGACACACTATGGTCTGAGCAAGGAATACGAGGTTAGTTGTGAGGAACTTGACTTCCTGAATGACGTAGCCAAAGAGAATGGTGTAACAGGCTGCCGTATTATGGGTGGTGGCTTCGGAGGCTGTACCATCAACCTTGTAAAGGATGACATCTACGATAAGTTCATTGCAGATACAAAAGCTAAATTTGCAGCCAAATATGGTCATGAACCTGAAGTTTATCCTGTCATCATCTCTGAAGGATCACACAAGGTATGCTAACAACAACTACTTTTCAAATAAATACATTATTATATATAGCGACTATATCAAGATTTTATAATTAACGATTATATCACTCAAATAAGAGCAAGTTCTTTAATAAGACAAGGACTTGCTCTTTTATTTTATACAAATAGTGTTAAAGACACACTTTACCTGAAAAATACTTTAGCAAAAATGCTACAACTTTAAAATAATTAATGTAATTTTACACCCAAGACAAAATGACAACTAATACAGTACCTTAAAATGTCGTGTAGTATCACTCAGTGTGCCAGACAAGAATTCCATAGAATCATAACATATTATTATAAACATGACTCAATTTTATAAAGAATATACTAAAATCTTCGTCGCTGTTGACTGCATCATCTTCGGTTTTGACGGAAAGAACATTCAAGTATTGATAGGTAAACGCAAGATGGACCCAGGAAGAGACGAATGGTCCCTCTATGGTGGATTCGTAGGACAACACGAAAGCCTCGAAGAAGCTGCCAATCGTGTCATTCTCGACCTGACAGGTATGAAAAACCTATACATCAGACAGGTTGGAGCATTCGGCAATATAGACCGTGACCCGGGCGAACGAGTTATATCGGTTGCCTATTGTACCCTCATCAATGTGGTAGACTATGACGACAAGCTCAGAGAACAACATGGTTTGGAATGGGTAAGCCTTAAAGACTTGCCCCAGCTCTACTCCGACCACAACCAGATGATACAAGATGCCATCAGCCAGATACGCCGACGCATCAACACAGAACCTTTGAGTTTCAAACTTCTGCCCAATCTGTTTACCCTCACCCAACTGCAACATGTTTTCGAGGCGGTGATGGACGAAGAGATTGACAAGCGCAACTTCCGTAAACGTATCAAGGATATCGACTTCATAGAAAAGACCGAACTGATAGACAAAGCTGGCTCACGACGCGGAGCTGCTCTCTATCGCTTCAACAAGAAAGCTTACGCACAGAATCCTTCGTTTAAACTCAAGTAAACCTTTATTTGCTTGGATAAAAAGAGAAGTGTCTAAACTCCTTAACCCAACTCCCTAACTCAACAATTTACGATATTTCAATAAAAAAACATAAGAAACGATGTTAGAAGAATTAAAAGAAAAAGTATTCAAGGCCAATCTTGACCTTGTGAAGCATCACCTCGTTCTCTTCACCTGGGGCAATGTGAGCGCAATCGACCGCGAGAAAGGTCTTGTTGTCATCAAACCATCAGGAGTGAGTTACGAAACAATGAAGGCAAGCGACATGGTGGTAGTTGACTTAGCCACAGGAAAGGTAGTGGAAGGCGATCTCAACCCTTCATCCGATACTCCTACCCACCTGGTATTATATCGTGCTTTCCCTGAATTGGGAGGTGTCGTACACACCCACTCCACCTATGCCACAGCCTGGGCTCAGGCAGGTTTGGACCTCCCTAATATCGGCACCACTCATGCCGACTATTTTCACGACTGCATACCTTGCACCGACGATATGACTGCCGACCAGATGGCAGAATACGAACACAATACAGGAGTGGTTATTGTAGACCGCTTCAAGAAGGGAAACATCAATCCTGTTCATACCCCAGGCGTATTGGTAAAGAACCATGGTCCTTTCACTTGGGGCAAGGATGCCGACGAGGCTGTTTATCATGCAGTAGTGGCAGAACAGGTTGCCAAGATGGCGTTCATCTCTTTCACGATAAACAAGAATACCACCATGAACCCTCTGCTCGTAGAGAAGCACTTCAGCCGCAAACATGGTCCCAATGCATACTACGGACAGAAAAAGAAGCATTAATTAGACGTGGCGGGCTTCGACAAATACATCGAGACCTATAAGGCAGGACTGGCTATCGAGCAGGCAGCAGTAGCCAACAAGAAACCATAATCCTGAATTCGTATCAAAGACCTAATAAACTAAACAACACCCTCAAAACGTCAAGCCTACAGTATTCAAGGATGCCAAAATAAGTAAAAAAGCGCTAAAAGTGAAAATTCCGGCAAAATCTATTGTTGTTTTAAAAATAAAATAGTATATTTGTGGAAAAATTCAAAATCACAAGTAAGACCATACAAAATATTTAATACAATTTGTGTTTATGAACGACATTAAAGTTATGAATCATGCAGCCGATAATATCCGTATTCTGGCTGCTTCTATGGTAGAAAAAGCTAACTCTGGTCACCCAGGTGGTGCTATGGGTGGTGCAGACTTCATCAACGTACTCTTCTCTGAGTTCTTGGTATACGACCCATCAGACCCAACATGGACAGGCCGCGACCGTTTCTTCCTCGATCCTGGTCACATGAGCCCTATGCTCTATGCAGGTTTGGCCATGCGTGGCTTCTTTACCTTGGACGACCTCCAGCAGTTCCGTCAGTGGGGTTCTGTAACTCCAGGACATCCAGAGCTCGATGTAGCTCGTGGCATTGAGAACTCAAGCGGTCCATTGGGTCAGGGACATGCCATTGCAGCTGGTGCTGCCGTAGCCGAGAAGTTCCTTGAGGCACGTTTGGGCTCTACCATGATGCAGCACAAAATCTATGCATACATCTCTGATGGTGCCGTAGAGGAGGAAATCTCTCAGGGTGTTGGCCGTATTGCAGGCAACCTGGGTTTGAACAACCTCATCATGTTCTACGACTCCAACGATATCCAGCTCTCTACAGAGTGTGGCGTTGTGATGACCGAAAACACCGAGATGAAGTATCAGGCATGGGGATGGAATGTCATCAAGATTAATGGCAACGACGTAGCTCAGATTCGTGAAGCCCTCACAGCAGCTCAGCAGGAGCAGGAGCGTCCTACCCTTATCATTGGTAAAACCGTGATGGGCAAGGGAGCCTTGCGTGCCGATGGTACAAGCTATGAGGCTTGCATCAATACTCATGGCGCTCCTCTCGGTGGAGATGCCTATACCAATACTATCAAGCACCTCGGTGGAGACCCAGAGAATCCATTCGTTATCTTCGACGATGTAAAAGAACTCTACGCCAAGCGTGCCGAGGAGTTGAAGAAGATTGTTGCCGAGCGTAAGGCTGCCGAGGCAGAATGGCGCAAGGCCAACCCTGAGAAGAGCGCCCAGATGGATGAGTGGTTCTCTGGCAAGGCTCCAAAGGTAGACTGGAGCAAGATAGAACAGAAGGCAGGTTCTGCCACCCGTGCAGCATCTGCTGCTTGTTTGGGTGTTTTGGCAGAACAGGTTCCTAACATGATCTGCGCTTCTGCCGACCTCTCTAACTCCGACAAGACCGACGGCTTCCTCAAGAAGACCAAGAGCATGGTACGTGGTGACTTCTCTGGAGCATTCTTCCAGGCTGGTGTAGCCGAGCTTACCATGGCAGATATGTGTATCGGTATGATGCTTCACGGTGGCGTGATAGCAGCAATGGGTACATTCTTTGTATTCTCCGACTATATGAAACCAGCTATTCGTATCGCAGCCTTGATGCAGGTTCCTGTCAAGTTCATCTGGACTCACGATGCATTCCGTGTGGGTGAGGACGGACCTACCCACGAGCCTGTAGAGCAGGAAGCACAGATTCGCTTGATGGAAAAGTTGAAGAACCATGCCGGCAAGGACAGTGTACGCGTATTCCGCCCAGCTGATGCCGACGAGACAACTGTTTGCTGGAAGCTCGCTATGGAGAACATCGATACTCCTACAGCGCTCATCTTCTCTCGCCAGGGCATAGCCAAACTGCCAGAGGGCAACGACTACGAGCAGGCAGCCAAGGGTGCCTATATCGTGGCTGGCAGCGACGAGAATCCAGATGTTATCCTCGTAGCAAGCGGTTCTGAGGTTTCTACATTGGAGGCTGGTACCGAGGCTTTGCGCAAGGACGGTATCAAGGTACGCGTGGTAAGTGCTCCTTCAGAGGGCTTGTTCCGCAGCCAGAGCAAGGAATATCAGGAGAGCGTATTGCCTAAGAACGCCAAAATCTTCGGTATGACAGCAGGTTTGCCCGTCACACTCGAGGGACTGGTAGGTGCCAACGGCAAGGTATTCGGCTTGGAGAGCTTTGGCTTCTCTGCCCCATACAAGGTGCTCGATGAGAAATTGGGATATACAGGCGAGAATGTTTACAAGCAAGTGAAGGCATTCTTGGCAGAGTAAATAACTTAAAACGTAATGATTATGGAAGTAAAGACAGTAGGATTGGCCAGCGACCACGCAGGTTTTCCAATGAAGCAATTCGTTTTGCAGTATTTAGAAAAGAAGGGTTATCCTGTTAAGGATTATGGCACATATAGCGACGAAAGCGTAGACTATCCTGATTTTGCCCATGCTCTGGCAGAAGGCATTGAGAATGGAGATGTCTATCCTGGTATCGGTATCTGCGGCAGCGGTGAAGGTATGGCTATGACTCTTAACAAACACCAAGGTGTACGTGCGGGCTTGGCTTGGAACAAGGATATCGCCCAACTTATCCGCCAGCACAATGATGCCAATGTCATCGTGCTTCCTGGACGTTTCATTGACAACAAGACTGCCGAGGCTATCCTCGACGAGTTCTTCAAAGCTACCTTTGAGGGTGGCCGTCACGAGCGTCGCGTCAAGAAGATACCTCTGCAGAAATAACCTCTGAACAGAGAAATGAATTTAGAAAATGATGTATGAGTCACATGGTGGCTTATGCATCATTTTTTTGTTTATCATCCCTTCGAGGAACAGCTCCTGTTGCCAGACTTTTTTACAAGTTTACTATCAACCCATAACATTATCATGACAACAGCATATACGCCATCAAAATCTTGTGCAAAAAGTTGGAACTTATAAAAAGATTTTGTAACTTTGCGCCAAAACAATATAATAACGATTAATTATATGAGAAAAAAATTACTACGTTTGTCACTTGCTTTCTTGGTAAGTGTAATGCCGGCACTCCCTATGCTGGCACAGATTCCCGAAGGCTATTACAGTTCACTCAAAGGCAAAAAAGGCGCTGAACTGAAGACGGCTATATGGAAGATCATCAAAAATGCCAAAGTACTTGAGTATGGTTCTGGCGACCAATGTACGTGGTGGGGATTCTATGTTACTGATGTTACTGATGACGGCTATTGCATAGACCGATATTCACCCAGAAATAGTTGGCAGAAATACGGCAGACGCGGTTCCAGTATCAGTGGTATGAATATAGAACACTCTTTTGCTCAAAGCTGGTGGGGAAAAACAAATTGTAATCTTAAAAAAGACTTATTCAATATCATGCCTTGCGAGTCAAAGATAAACTCCAGCAAAGGCAATAGAGGCATGGGCATCGTTACTAAAGTAACAAACACGAATGGCGCTACGAAAGTAGGAAGTGGCGCCAACGGATTAAGTTTGTGGGAGCCTGCCGACGAATGGAAAGGAGACTTTGCCCGTGGTTATATGTACATCGTAACGGCTTATGAAGACTACGCCAACAAGTGGCAGTCTGAAGGATCAAACTCTCTATACAACAACACCTACCCCACTCTTAAAGAATGGGCATACAAGCTCTATATCCAGTGGGCTAAAGCCGACAAGCCTAACGCTGTAGAAATTAAGCGCAACAATGATGTAGCTAAGATTCAGGGAAACCGAAATCCTTACGTTGACTTCCCTAACTTGATGGAATATGTATGGGGCGACAGCACCAACATAGCCTTCAATCCTGAGACTACCGTCAAATCTTCAAGTTACGTGAATGGAGATGGCGGAGGTGGAGGTTCTGTCGACCCAGACCCCAACCCTGACGCTACCGAGGTGAATGTCTATCAAGCCACCTTCACCTCAAATGATGGCGGATGCAAGGAGAGCATCATCAGCAATGACAGTCCTTATGACAATATATGGACACGCAACGCTAAATATGGCTGGAAAGCAACAGCCTACAACTCAGACAATAAGAGCAACCATGCTGCAGAAGCAACACTCACATTGCCAGAGGTTGACCTGACAGGCTATGACGACGCCAAACTTACCATCAATCAGGCTATCAACTTTGCCAAAGGTAAGGCTCTGGAATATCTCAAAGTAGAATTAAAATCTGTAGATACTTCAGACGGAACTGTGGAAGAGACCCCATTGACCGACTTTGCTGTTCCTTCTGAAGACAGCTGGACTTACTATGATTACACCCTCGACCTGTCACACTTTGTAGGAACCAAGGCAACAATATCGTTCCGTTACAAGAGCGATACGAATATGTGCTGCACCTGGGAAATCAAGAAGGCCACCATCACAGGAACCAAGAATTCGACAGGCATTAAGGAAACGACAACAGAGCCAAAAGACTTCATCGACTTCTCTAAGCCTTACGATGTTTACAGCATCGACGGAAGAAAGTTGACTCCTTCGCAGACCAATGCCAACAGCATCGTCATCATACGCCAAAACAGCAAGGTGATAAAGATGAGAATCAGATAAACTCGATGCTAAGGACAGCTACACCTTATTATATATTAAGGTATAAAGGCTAAAAGAACCACAAGGCTCCATACAAGAAGTTAAAAAAACATAAAGCGACAACAATATCGGGCGCAAGATTACTCTAATTCACAGAAAATGAGTAATTTTGCGCCCGATTTATATATATTCACATAAAGTCTAACTTTATTAATTTAAAATTTAATTATTATTTTTATGTCAGATTTAAAGAACGTAAAGCCATTGGACGACTTCAATTGGGACGAGTTCGAGAATGGCGGCAACGCAAACGTCAGCAAAGAGGACCTCGAGAAGGCCTATGACGAAACCCTTAACAAGGTAAGCGAGCACCAGGTAGTAGAAGGTACAGTTATCGCTGCCGACAAGAAGGAAGTTATCGTAAACATCGGTTACAAGAGCGACGGTATCATCCCAGCTTCTGAGTTCCGTTACAACCCAGACCTCAAGGTAGGCGACAAGGTTGAGGTTTACGTAGAGAACCAGGAGGACGCTAAGGGTCAGTTGGTACTTTCTCACAAGAAGGCTCGCTTGAGCAAGTCTTGGGAGCGTGTTAACGCAGCTCTCGACAACGAGGAGGTTATCCAGGGTTACATCAAGTGCCGCACTAAGGGTGGTATGATTGTTGACGTTTTCGGTATCGAAGCTTTCTTGCCAGGAAGCCAGATCGACGTTCACCCTATACGCGACTACGACGTATTCGTAGGCAAGACAATGGAGTTCAAGGTTGTAAAGATCAACCAGGAGTTCCGCAACGTTGTTGTTTCTCACAAGGCTCTTATCGAGCAGGAGTTGGAGGCACAGCGTAAAGAGATCATCAGCAAGCTCGAGAAGGGTCAGATCCTCGAAGGTACCGTTAAGAACATCACTTCTTACGGTGTATTCGTTGACCTCGGTGGCGTAGACGGATTGATCCACATCACAGACCTCTCTTGGGGCCGCGTAAGCGATCCACACGAGGTTGTAGCTCTCGACCAGAAGATCAACGTTGTTATCCTCGACTTCGATGAGGAGAAGAAGCGTATCGCTCTTGGTCTGAAGCAGCTCACTCCACATCCATGGGATGCTCTCGATGCTAACCTGAAGGTGGGCGACCACGTGAAGGGTAAGGTAGTCGTTATGGCTGACTACGGTGCATTCGTAGAGATCGCTCCTGGTGTAGAGGGTCTTATCCACGTATCTGAGATGTCTTGGAGCCAGCACTTGCGTTCAGCTCAGGACTTCATGAAGGTTGGCGACGAGGTAGAGGCAGTTATCTTGACTCTCGACCGCGCTGAGCGTAAGATGAGCTTGGGTATCAAGCAGCTGAAGGAAGACCCATGGGAGACAATCGAGGTGAAGTATCCTGTAGGCAGCAAGCACACAGCTAAGGTACGCAACTTCACTAACTTCGGTATCTTCGTAGAGCTCGAGGAAGGTGTTGATGGTTTGATCCACATCTCTGACCTCTCTTGGACCAAGAAGGTTAAACACCCATCTGAGTTCACAACAGTAGGTGCTCCTATCGACGTAGTAGTTCTCGAAATCGACAAGGAGAACCGTCGTTTGAGCCTCGGCCACAAGCAGTTGGAGAAGAACCCATGGGATGAGTATGAGGCAATCTACACTCCAGGTTCTGTACACAAGGGTACTATCACAGAGTTGATGGACAAGGGTGCCGTTATCACACTCGCTGAGGGTGGTGAAGGCTTCGCTACTCCAAAGCACCTCGTTAAGGAAGACGGCAGCCAGGCTAAGAAGGGCGAGGAGCTCGACTTCAAGGTAATCGAATTCGTTAAGGAGACTAAGCGTATCATCCTCTCTCACTCTCGTACATTCGAGGAGGGCAAGGACGATGTTAAGACAACAGCTCCACGCAAGCACAACAACGGTGGTGCACGCAAGAACGAGGCAGCAGCTATCAACAACGTAGCAGCTGGTACTTCTCTCGGTGACATCGATGCTCTTGCTAAGCTCAAGGCTCAGATGGAGGGCAAGGCTTAATCATCAGCCTGTCTTCTGCATAAGTTGAATCATAATAGATATCACTTATAAATACCAAGGACCGGTTCTCTTCCGAGAACTGGTCCTTTTTTTTATCCCAATCATATATTCATTCCTTTAAGGCTATTGACCATCACTTTCAATGCCGAAGAGAGTGATAAATTTCTCCAACTACTATAATTTCTGAACTTGCTAAAGTTCAATAGATACTATATAAATGTTTTCTTTTGCCTATAAAATCTCTGTTCAAAGACTTTGAATCTCCGTTCAGAGCCTTTGAATGTCCGTTCAGAGGCTTTGAATGTCCGTTCAAAGGCTTTGAACAGAGATTTCAATGTGGTTTAACGATTTTAGTTGAATAGTATTAAAATTACTACTTTGTGGCTATAGGGTGTGCAGAGTAGTTACCTTTTTCCTTTAAACATCCTTTTTCCTTTAAACAAGAATCTTGTTATCCTTTTGATTATCAAACATATAATAAACTCCTATTTTATGAACGTTTTTACGCTAAATGCATCTTTTTCTTTAAAAACATTTGCACAATCTCAGTTTTTGTCGTAACTTTGCAGGCGAAAAATTTGGAACATAAATTTGAGAGAAATACAATTTTAGAATATGAAAAAGTTATATACAATAGTTTCACTGATGCTATCATCTCTTAGCATCATGGCCACAGATTTTAAAGATTGTTCTATGGCCATCAAATCCAACATCAGTACTAACATTGAGAAGAGTAATACTACTGTCTTTATTAATGGAAATACATTTTCTATCAATGGTTTGAAATACGACAACACTGACCTCGGCAATGTAGAACTTACCAATCTTCAGGTTATTAATGGCTATAGCGATGGCACCATGGTCTATGCCACCTCAGAGCCACAATATATCACTATTGGAGGAGAAAAGGTTGCTGCCAACTTCCGTGGTGAGGTACGCAACAGCAAATTCCGCGGCATTCTCAATTTGACAATCAATGGCAACAACTATATCGCCATGATTGGTGATAAAGCAGACGAGTTAGGACAGTTGCCAAATGCTGGGTTCGAGAACTTTCATGATGCGTCAGGTACAAAAGAACCTAACGGATGGCACTCCTTCAAGACTTGTACAGGCAGTCTAAGTGGTACTGCTGGCAAAGCTAACAATACCTTTATAGAGTCTAAAGAAAAGCATTCTGGTACTAATTGCGTGAAGGTACAATCAGACATATTAAGTGTTTTAGGTTTTATCAAACAACCAGCCAACGGAACCATGACGACAGGTCGCCTATATGCAGGTAGCACCACAGCCAACAATACTGCCAACAACTCAACGATGGACTTTGCTGCAACAGACAAAGATGGCAATGGAGATCCCTTCTACCCCATTTTCACCACCAAGCCAGATGCCATGACGGTATGGGTGAAGTTCAAAGGCAATGTCAAAGACTACCCTAACGCCACTGTGAAGGCAATTCTTGCAAATGACAAAGTACAAGATCCAGAAAAAGATGATTACAAGAAAAATGTCATTGCACGAGCAGCAAACGCGCAGATTAAGAGCAATAATTTTGCATGGCAGGAACTCAACATCCCATTTGAATACGCAAACAAAAATACCCCTAAGGGTGTGCTCGTAACGATTTCTACCAACGCAGAAGCAGGTAAGGCAAGTTCTGATAAGAAAAATCTGGATGTTATCTATGTAGACGATATCGCAATGATATACAACTCAGGTCTGAAATCAGCCCAGTATAAGAATACCAACCTCTCGTTTGCAAACAACAAAACTGCTATCGAGATTGAGGGTAAGGCAAACGAAGCAGACTTCAGCATCGCCTCAGACGGTGAGGGAGCATACATCAGCAAGGTTCTGAAAACCAACGAAAGCGAAACAGGAAAGTCAACCCTGTATATAACCATTACCTCTAACGATTTGCAGAAATCCAACTGTTTCGAGGTTGCCATCACAGATAAGACTGCTACAGGTATCTTCAACATCAAAAGCGACAGCAACGCTACATCATCTACCCTGTACAATCTTGCAGGACAGCAAGTTTCCAACAGCTACAAGGGCATTATCATTAAGAATGGTAAGAAGTACATCAACAAATAAGACACCATATACGTTTGAGAAGCAAGGGATGCAATTAGCTTTGCATCCCTTGTTCGATATAGGCATAAATTAACTTACTTTCATCTATAGTCCTCATTTTTGAGAAATTTTTAGAAAACATTTGGTTAGTAGCTTTTTTTATCGTAACTTTGCAGACGATATATTACAAGTTTAATTTATATGAGATTAATCAAATTAGCAGTAGCCTCCATGCTACTCAGCATATCGCTTACTTCTTGTTTCAAAGATGAGCCCGAGAATGCTGAGTGCGATATAGAACAGGCTTACATCACCACAGATGATTATAAAACCATGTTTTTCTATGCCTCTGATGCACAAGTAGATGTACCATCAGACGACAAAGAGATTCACTTTACCGTGCGCTCCAGTGCCGACCTGACAGCAATAGCTCCTCATTTCAAATTAACAGAAGGAGCTACCATCTCTCCAGAGAATGGCAGTGTACACGATTTTTCAGACCCTTCCAATCCTGTAGAGTACACGGTAACTTCTGAAAACGGAAAATGGAGCCGTACTTACAAGATATATTTTGACGTGTTGCAAGAAATAGAAGGAGCAAAAGTATGCGATTTCTCCAACTACAAGTTGAGCAATGACAGCAAATACTTCGTTTGGTACGATAAGGTAGACGGAAAGGAACTCCGCAACTGGGCAACAGGAAATCCTGGTTTTAAGATAAGCAACGGCAGCGCTAATTGGGACGAGTACCCAACAGTACCTACCTCAGACGGTGAAGAACATAAGAACTGTGTCAAGTTGACAACCCGTCGCACCAGTTCACTTGCCGACATGGTAAAAATGCCAATAGCAGCAGGCAACCTTTTCATAGGAACATTTGATGCCTCCAATGCACTCAAGGACGCAATGAAGGCCACACACTTTGGTCTGCCATTCAGTTTCAAGACCAAACCTGTCTACTTTAGCGGTTATTACAAATATCTTCCTGGAGAAAAGTTCACCAACCGCAGCATGAAGGAAATAAAAGACCGTATTGATGAAGGAACCATCTATGCTGTTTTATACGACAATCACGATAAGAATGGAAAGGCAGTCGTCCTGCATGGTGATGACGTGCAGACGAGTCCACAAATTGTAGCCATTGCCATCTTGCCAAACATCGGAAAGACAGAAGAATGGACATACTTCAATATCCCATTCAACTATAAGAAAAATATAGATGCCGAGAAGCTTACCAATGGCGGTTACAGTCTGGCCGTTGTATGCTCATCAAGTGTGGACGGAGCCATTTTCCAAGGAGCAATAGGCAGCACACTATGGGTAGACAAAATTATTGTAAAATGTGAAGATGCCAACTAATCAAATGAAAAAATATACATTATCATTTCTTTTCCTGCTGGTTGTCATAAACAGCCATGCATGGAATGCTATCAAACTGTTGCACAACTATAACTATTATGCCAGATTTGGTTATAATCTGGGCGGAACAGCACCAGTTGGCATGCCCGCTTCTATCCGTTCACTCGACAGCTACAGCATCCGTCCCAACTTCACGCTTGGTGTAGACGCCCATCATCCCTTTACCGACAAATGGGGAATCATGTTTGGACTTCATTTCGAGAACAAAGGCATGAAAACAGATGCTACCGTCAAGAACTACCACATGAAGATAACACGTGGCAACGAGGAGTTGGAAGGTATGTTTACCGGAAGTGTAGTAACCAAAGTAGACCAAAGTCTTGCTACGATCCCCGTACAAGCCACCTACGATATCAGCAAAAAGGTACGTGTCAAGTTAGGTCCTTACTTCTCGTATGTCACCTCACACAAGTTCAGCGGTTACGCCTACAATGGTTACATCCGTGTAAGAGAGGATGGACATTCTAAAGACGACCCAACAGGACAGAAAGTAGAACTTGGCAATGGCGACGGTTCGCGTGGAGACTATGATTTCTCTACAGACATGCGTAACTGGCAGTTTGGTATCGATGCAGGTGCCGACTGGTATATCACCAAACGATGGGGAGCTTCTGTAGGACTGACATGGGGTCTCTCGGAGATATTCAAAAAAGACTTTGATGTTATCGAACAACCTCTCTACCCCATCTACGGAACTATAGGCATTATTTATCAATTAAAATAATTTTAAACTTAGAAGAAAATGAAGAAAAATCTATTCTATTTCTTATTGGCAGCACTCTGCACAATAAGTTTCACAGCGTGTGGCAGTGATGACAATGGTGATGGCGAAAATGGTGGCTTCACCGAGTTGGAACACGTATGGAGCCTTGAGCCTACAGTAATGTATGACGCGTCAGGCAATGTAACCACTAACCCTGACGATGCCGCAAAATACACAGGCTCTGTCCAGGTAACATGGGATTGCCCTGAAGGAACAAGCCTCGAGTGGGGTGAAGGCGAAAATAAAATGCAACTTCCTGTTGCCGCCATTAAGCAACTTGTCGAGAATATGGGCAACGCAAGCCTGCCATCAGTTCTCAAGAGCGTAGAATTCAAGTCTAATGGTCAGATTGTAGCAGTGTACAAGGATGCAGCAACCACTTCTATTGCTAACGATGGTTGGAAGACTGCTTCAGACTATGCTACCTACAAAAAGGTAAACAACAACCAAATTCTTGTTTTTCTCAATACAGCCAAGGTAACAGAAGGTATGGAAGCTGACGAGAAAGCAGCCCTCACCGAAGTAATCAAAATATTCAAGGATGGTATTCCTGTCAACATTCGTTGGAGTGCCAACAACACCAAGGCATACTTCTACATTGATAAGGCATTCGCCACTTCTTTGTTGGACAACCAGACGCTCAAGGCTATGTTGGATCGCCTCGGCAACACTGATGCTGAAACAAATAGTACTGTCATAATGATCAAGGCTATTGTAAATTCAGCAAAGGACGTTATGAACAAGACTACAAAATTTGAGGCAGGCTTGGAACTGATGCAGTAATCACATCCCCTACTCTCAAATCAATATAGCGGGAGACAAACGAACAGGTTTCGTTTGTCTCCCGTTTGTTGTATATCTCAATCTGATTTGAACTTTTGCAAGTTTAGAACTTGCGAAAATTCAGTTACAGAACTATTATCTGAAACACTTTTTTCAGTAAAAACTTTGTAAAGTCTGAATTTTAAGCTAACTTTGCAAAAGATATGTAGAACTAAACTTTATCAGCGAATGAAACATTACGAGATAAACAAAGATATGCGTTATCTGCAACTATTGGCACAGTCGTTCCCGACAATAGCAGAAGCCAGTACCGAAATCATCAACTTGCAAGCCATTCTCAACCTTCCAAAAGGCACTGAACACTTCCTGGCTGATATCCACGGCGAATACGAGGCTTTCCTGCATGTGCTGAAAAACGCATCAGGAAACATCAAGCGAAAGGTGAACGAGCTCTTCGGCAACACCTTGCGCGAAGCTGAAAAACGTGAGTTATGTACGCTCATATACTATCCTGAGCAGAAACTGGAACTGGTAAAGCAAAACGAACCCGACATCAACGACTGGTACCACATCACACTGCACCAGCTCGTGGCAGTATGCCGTGATGTGTCGAGCAAATACACCCGCTCGAAGGTGAGAAAGTCGCTACCCTGCGACTTCTCTTACATCATACAGGAACTCCTGCACGAACATACCGAAGACCACGACAAAACAGCTTATGTCAACGTCATCGTCGACACCATCATATCGACAGGACGTGCCGACGACTTCATCATCGCCATAGCCAATGTGATACAGCGGCTTGCCATAGACCAGCTACACATCCTGGGCGACATCTACGACCGTGGACCAGGTGCACACATCATCCTCGACAAGATGCGCCATTACCACAGTTGGGATATACAATGGGGCAACCACGATGTACTCTGGATGGGTGCTGCCGCAGGTAATAATGCCTGCATTTGCAACGTGATCCGTCTGAGCCTGCGCTATGCCAACCTCTCCACCTTGGAAGAAGGCTACGGCATCAACCTTATCCCCCTGGCCACTTTTGCCATGGAAGCCTACAAGGATGATGAATGTGCAGAATTTATTCCCAAGATGAGTGGTGGCGCAGCTGCCATAGACGAAAAGACCAAGCGCCTGACATCCCAGATGCACAAAGCCATTGCCATCATCCAGTTTAAGATAGAGGGACAACTCATCGCCAAGCATCCCGAATGGAAGATGGACAAGCGCCGACTCTTCGAACACATCAACTATGAGAAAAAGGAGATTGAGATAGACGGTAAGATCTACCCCATGACATCGTGCCACTTCCCTACCATCAATCCCGCCTCACCCTACGAGTTGTCGCCAGAGGAAATGGTGCTGATGGCAAAGTTGCACCATTCGTTCATGGTATGCGAAAAACTGCACAAGCACATCAAGGTAATGCTGCAGCACGGCTGCATGTACACCATCATCAACAACAACCTGCTCTTCCACGCATCGTGCCCACTCAATGAGGACGGTTCGCTGAAAGAGGTTGAGATATTCCCTGGCAAGAAGTTCGCAGGCCGCGACCTCATGCACCAGACTGGCATGCAGATACGCACAGCCTTCCAGTCTGACTCCGACCCTAAAGAGCGCGAATACGCCATCGACTACTTCATCTACCTATGGTGCGGTCCTGACAGTCCTCTCTTCGACAAGAGCAAGATGGCTACCTTTGAGCGATACTTCATCACCGACAAAGAAACCCACAAGGAAGAAAAAGGCTATTACTTCCTCTTGCGTGACGACGAGCAAGTCATCGACCATATCATGGATGCCTTTGGAGTGACTGGTCCTAACCGCCATATCATCAACGGACACGTGCCCGTACGCACCACCAAGGGCGAGAACCCCATCAAGGCCAATGGCAAGCTGATGGTGATAGACGGAGGTTTCTCGAAAGCATACCACAACGAGACGGGTATTGCCGGCTACACCTTGGTTTATCACTCCCGCGGTTTCCAGTTGGTACAGCACGAACCCTTCACCAGTACAGAGGATGCCATCCTGCGAGGCACCGACATCAAGAGCACCACACAGATTGTGGAAATGTCGAACCGACGCATGCTCGTGGCAGATACCGACATAGGCAGGGAGTTGCGCAAGCAAATTGCCGACCTGGAAGAACTGCTGTATGCCTATAGACATGGCTTCGTGAAAGAATCGGAAAGAAAGAAATAATAAAGAAATCCGCTGCAAATCGATGATTTGCAGCGGATTGTTGTTATGTAGTCGATAGGGGAATCGAACCCCTATGCCAAGATTGAGAATCTTGTATCCTAACCATTAGATGAATCGACCAAAATTGCACTCACGAAAATCAGCTTGCGGAAGGTGGGGGATTCGAACCCCCGGTACGGTAATCCCGCACGTCAGTTTAGCAAACTGGTGGTTTCAGCCACTCACCCAACCTTCCTTGTCGGACTCGTTAACCGAACTCAAGCATCATTTCTCAAATGCGAGTGCAAAGGTAACGCTTTTATTTCATTCCACCAAATTTTTCGGCAATTATTTTTCAAATATTCTAATTTTCGCCTGTAAACTGGCCTATGAAGTAGATAGAGCCGCTGCGAACATCGGTTATCATATAGACGAAAGGATGGTCAGCATGGAACACTACCCTACGTGGTTCGGGCTGCAAGGAAGTCATCATGACGGTGGCAGCAGTTACGGCTGCAGCTTTGGTTCCCTCTTCGCTCACCTCAATCTTTGCCTTCTGGAGCATCTTGGATACAAAGACATTGCCCTCTGCCAGTTTACTGAAGTTGGCCTTACCAGAATCAAACATGCTTGGAGCACCCAAGTTGCTGACGATCTCATTGAGCGGGAGTTCCAGTTCGGTGGTGAAACGTGGCAACTTAAGGTCTACCACACACTCTTCCATCTGTCCGCTGACAGCAGCCAGTTTCTCTGCATCAAGCGATTTCATCATCTCGTCGACAGACTTGCCCTCATGTGGCAGCAAGACGGTCATCGCATAGGCACCATTGCCATAAGGAAGGTTGATGGCCGAGAACAGTTGATTGTCGGCAAAGAAATACTTGCCCGCACGGTGCATCATGTTCACGCGCTTGATGTCGCGAGTATAGCCCCTGAAGTTCTCCAGCTTGGTTTCGCTCTTCTTGAACTTCTTCTCCCAGCTGCCATTAAAGTAGATGGCGTTCATGATGTACGAGATGGCATTGGCGTCCACCTGATCGATAATAGTAGGAATCATGCCGTCGGTATGCTTCTTACACCAGTCGTTGATATGGGCTGTAGTCTTGCTACTACTGAAGTCAAGCGACTCTATGCCAGCCTGATAGTTGGCAGACACCGCCTTGGCGAACTCATTCTTCAAAGCATAATGCTTGTTGAGCGCGATATAGTTGGCAATATTGACTGTGGTAGAAGGGTCAGCCTTAGCAGCATACTGCATCATGCTGCGACTGAAAGCGTTCAACTCGTCGAGAGTCATATCACCCTCACATCCCAAAGCCTTCAGTATCTCCTGCTGTGTCTGTCCGTCGGCACCATTGGCAAGCATGCCCATGAGGTAGGTGAGACTCAGCGGCGAGATGACCTTGGAGTCGAAACCAGCCACCTGCGAGAAGAAATTGAGTGCAAACTGATTGTTCTTCTTGACGAATGCCTCCTGAGCATCAGAAAGAACGAGATATTCAGGATCCATATTCTCCGCGTTACCTTTAGAAACTTCCAAACTGGTGGTGCCTTCATGCACCTGGTTTTGTGCTTTCTTGCTTGTACTGCAAGATGTGGTCAGCGCCATTGCCATAGCTGCGAGAGCCACTGTTGTCATTTTCTTGTTCATCATTATAATCTCTTATTTGTTGTTTTTACCTGATTAAACACCACTATGACACAATCATTGCACGCCACCTGTGGCTTTTAACCGACATTAACAAAAAAGAGTAGAAGAATGAGCACCACCCTCCTACTCTTTTTTACTTTTTTACCTTTTTACCTTTTTACCTTTCAACAAACTTATCTCCAGTCTGCTTGATGAGCTCCTTGGCATATTTCTCAGGATAGCCTGTGCGTACAGGACGAGCACCCAGCCCCTCCTTGGTACGTACGAAGTTACCATCCTTGTCGGTAGGCTTGATGATCATGTCGTTGTATTTCACCACCATGAATTGGAAGAGCTGCTTCCAACGTGTCAGCATCTGCTGAGCCTTCTCGATGCCATAATCGTTGAGATACTTGACTGCCTGCTGAGGATTCTGCGCATAGAGTTCCTGTGCCTTTGCCTCCACCTCTTTCTGGGCGGCAAAATAACTATTGTCGAGACTGTCGCGCACCTCCTTCAATGAAGGGAACAGCTGGCTGTAACGAGGATAAACCATATTGCTTGTCATATTGCAAACCCAATAGGCGTTCTTGTCACTGAAGGTAACAGCGTCGGCACCAGGTGTGTTGTAGCACTCTGGCTGAATGGTAGAGCTGCAGTAAACAGGTGTGAAAGCCACCATGTTGGCATCATCGTTGCCAAACCAGAGCACACCGCCAATCTCGCGAGGCAACCAAGAGCGCATCTGACTTACATAGACGAAGCCACTCTGCTGTGTGCTTGTAGGACGCTCGTTGAAGCACTGCTTGCCATCCACCTTGAATGAAAGTGGTGTAGGACGATAAGGCATCTGCCAGATACCGCCACCCAAGTCGTCACCATCGGCTACCGAAAGCGGAGTGCCCTCATAATGATCGCGCATGCAAGCCTCCATATCCTGTACACTCACCTTGCGGTCGGGTACTATCCAGAGAGGCATGTCCTCTGCCTGAGGATCCTTGCCAAGCGCCCAAGGCAGGTAACGGCTCATGTCCTTGAAATGATTGAAGAAAGCCCAGGCACGCGCATCACAGAAGCGACGACCCGAGAAATCGGGCTTGGCATAAGCCATCTTCCAAGAGAAGTCGGCATCCTTGCCTTTATACCAGCCCTTGCTGCGTGCAAAAGCCACCACATCCTTGGCATACATCACATTGTGCTTATCCTTCATGTTGAACTTATCGATACGACTCTGGTTGGCATGAGCACAGATGGCATCATCAGGAATACGCTGAGCCACCCATACTACTCCCTTACTGCCGGCTCCCTTGCCCATCATCTCCATGATCCAAGCTTCGTTGGGATCGCAGATAGTGAAGGTCTCACCCTCTGAGTTGTAACCATAGGTATTGGCCAATGTAGTCATCACCTTGATAGCCTCGCGGGCTGTCTTGGAACGCTGCAAGGCAATATAGATAAGCGATCCATAATCGAGAACACCTGTAGAGTCGACCATCTCCTCGCGACCGCCATAGGTAGTCTCGCCAATGGTAACCTGCCACTCATTGATATTACCTATTACATTATAGGTCTCTGGCGCCTCTGGTATTTCGCCATGATACTTGTTGGTATCCCAGTCGAACACCTTACGCATGGTTCCCTTAGCATGCTTGGCAGCTGGATAAAGACAAAGGTTCTGGAACATACCATAATCGTCAGCACTGTAAGAACAGAGCACAGAACCATCTGCAGATGCCTTCTTGCCCACAATGAAATTGGTGCAGGCATCTGCCTCTGAGACACCGCCCACCAAAGCTGCAGCCATCAAGGCCGAAGCAAAAATTTTATTCATAAAATTACACCTTATTATATATATAAGGAGTTAGGAAAAACTCCCAACTCCTCAAGAATATTGTACTGTAGAACAAAAAGAAAAGCATAAAGAGTCCTCCCTCTTCGTTCTTCTTCACTCTAAATCTTCAATTACTTACTCGCAGGCCTTGAAACTCATGTCCAATCCCTTCACGCTATGGGTAAGCGCACCCACAGAGATAAAGTCAACTCCCTGCTCGGCATAGTCGCGGATGGTGTCGTAAGTAATGCCGCCAGATGACTCCGTCTCGTACTTGCCGGCGATGATGTCCACAGCCTTCTTGGTATCAGGCACAGAGAAGTTGTCGAGCATGATACGGTTGACGCCACCATGCTTCAACACCTGGTCGAGTTCGTCGAAGCTGCGAACCTCAATCTCTATCTTCAGGTTGAGTCCCTTCTCCTTCAGGTAAGCATGACAACGGTCGATGGCGTTGTCGATACCACCAGCGAAGTCGATATGATTATCCTTGAGAAGTATCATATCGAAGAGACCGATACGATGATTCATTCCTCCACCTATCTTCACAGCCTGCTTCTCAAGCATACGCAAACCTGGTGTGGTCTTACGGGTATCGAGAACATGTGTCTTTGTTCCCTCCAGACGCTTCACATACTTGGCTGTCATAGTAGCAATACCACTCATGCGCTGCATGATGTTGAGCATCAGTCGCTCTGTCTGAAGCAAAGAACGGATCTTTCCCTCTACCACCATGGCGATATCACCCTTCTTGACAGGAGTACCGTCCTGCATGAGCACCTCCACCTTCATGGTTGGGTCGAAACGTGCAAACACTTTCTTGGCTACTTCCACACCTGCCAAGATGCCATCTTCCTTGATGAGCAGATGGCTCTTACCCATAGCATCCTCTGGAATACAGCAGAGAGTGGTATGGTCACCGTCACCAATATCCTCAGCGAAAGCCAAGTCTATCAATTTGTCTTCTAACTGATCTACGCTTAACATAATCTATCGTTTTAGTTTTATTGATTACTCTTTGTTTATAATTGAACTACCGGATAAGAGGAGTGAAGGAGTGAAATCTCTATACTCCCAACCGATGTCCATGATGATAAGCTCTGAGGCGTCCGGCTTCGTCAGCCTTGACTTCTATCACGCCTCCAAGCCATTCAGTCATGGGCTGTTCGTGCAAAAAGGGAAAAGTCCTTGTCACAACACCCCCGTCGGACAACTCAACGATTCCTTGTTCTATAGCCGTTCCATCTTCCAGGACGATCTGATGAGCTGCATATCTCTTCATTCTCTCACTTCCGTTTGATTGGCTGACATTTGAACGGCTACCTATTTGATAGCCTTGACATCCACCTTCTCTATTTTCTTTAGTTCTCGAGGAGCGATAAGCTTTCTGTTGACAGCAGGAGTTGGCTTCAGAGGCATGTCGGCCTTGCGGGAAACTGTCTTTGGAGAGACCGACTCATCAGCCGGTTTCACAACTTCTGCCGGTGTATTGACGCCGGGCTTACCCATACTGTCCTTGTCAAACCTGTCAGCATCACCCGATGATACATTAACGGGCTGTACTGGCTTCTTGTGCATCTTGATCATGCGGATATGATCCAGAAACATCAGTTTGAGCGTTGTTGCCGAACTGAAGTCGTTGGAGAAGTCACCACTGTTGAGCAAGAAGAATCCCTTGACACTCTTGATACCAAGCGTATCACGGTCCTCCACCTGCATGGAGTAATGCTGAGAACTCTGTACATGAACTACCTGCGAGGCGATACTGTCGTTACTGAACTGAACCGCCAAAACAGCCAGTCCGTCGCGTATACCATCCTGATAAATGAAATGCGACTCAAAATCGAGCATGATACAGTCACCCTTATGGAAGGACGTGTCTGCCTTCACCTCGAAATTATAATAGTTGAGTGGCTTGGCTGTCATGAACACCAATGATTGCGCACCACGCCAGATGTTGGTAGTGTCACCCGAAGAAGCCAAATCGCCAAAGCGGCTCTGGTCGCTGGCATCTGCACCCAACGACACAGCCTCATCGTTGAGCCGGTCACTAAGGTTCTTGTAGATGGTGTACATCTTGTCGGTATGGCGCATGTAGTAAACCATAGAAGAGTCGAACTCTGCCGATGTCACATCATGCTTTCGCAGCACGGCATCCTTGTAGATAAAGCGCTGCGTCTCATCGCCACCCTCATTCTGAACCATAGCCAAGGCGAGATGATAGTCATAAAGAATATCCTCCATCTTGCCCTGCGACAATACGTCATCGGGCAGGCTGGGCTTACACCCCGTAAGCGACATACAGCATGCCGACATCAAGAGAGCCAATACCCACAGAGTCTGCTTCATTTTCATCATGCCTTTTCCTCCTCATTCTTCGTGTCTAAATTCTCCTTATTCTTATCCGAAGTTTCTTCTTTCTTGTCCAAAACCTCCTCCTTCTTACCTAAAGCCTCCAACTCCTTACGACAGAAGAGCAAGAGAGAGATGATACCTACCGTGACACAAGAGTCGGCAAAGTTGAATACCGGATCGAAGAACGTAAACTCGCTTCCTCCCCAAAACGGGAACCACGAAGGCCATGTAAAGGTGAAGAAAGGAAAACGGAACATATCGACCACCTTACCCATCATAAATGCTGAGTAACCTTGACCAAAAGGTACAAATTTGGCTACATAGAAAGGTTCGGAAGAAGTGAATATGAGACCATAGAACATAGAGTCTATCATATTGCCAATGGCACCCGTGGTAACCAGCGCCACCATATAGATATACAGCAGGCGATGGGTTCCGGCCTTGATGATGTTGCGCAGATAGCACAGCAGGACAATGATGGCAACAGTACGAACCAAACTCAGCGTGAGCTTGTTGATAAACGACATGCCCCATGCCATACCATTGTTCTCCACGAAATCTATAAAGAACCAGTCTGTAACACGAACAGACTCACCAAGGTAAAAGTGGGTTTTGATATATAGCTTGATTATCTGGTCAATAACCAGCAATATCACCACCATTGCCGTGACGAGCCATCCTGTATGAATTTTACATTGCTTCATTTATTAATAATTGAACTTTGGCAAGTTCAGAAGTTATAAAAGTTAAAGAAGTTATCACTCCCTTCAGTCGTTAGAAGTTATAGCCAATAGCCTTGATGTTTTATTTCAAGTGCTCTAAAGCATTTGTCTAACTCCTTTAACTTTTTTTACTTCCCTGTTTGCGAAAGTTGAGTTAATGCTTTCTGGCTTGCTTAGAAGCGACACTCAACGTAGCATGCGGAACAGCCCGGAGACGCTCTTTAGGAATCAACTCTCCTGTCTCACGGTCGATACCGTAAGTTTTGTTCTTGATGCGAATGAGAGCGGCCTCCAACCCCAAGATGAATTTCTGCTGGCGCTGTGCCATCTGGATAATCTCCTCTTTGCTCTGAGCCTCACTACCCTCCTCCAAAGCCTTGTAGGTGGGTGATGTATCAATGATGTCATTACTGTTTGAATGATTGAGCTGTGCCATCATTTCCTCATAATTGGCTCGTGCCACTTTCAGTTTCTCGTTTATGATGTCGCGGAACTCCTCGAGCTCCTCATCACTGTATCTTTTCTTTTCGCTTGCCATAGATATTAAGTATTAAGTTAATAAAAATGTATGATTAATTTTTCTCTACCAGAATATTGAGCTTGAACTCGTCGAACTCAGTTTCTGATCCATTGTTTTCTGCTATCAGGATAGAGTCAGCCAACACCTGTGTCTTGATGTAGTCGCCGAAAGCCTCTATGGCAGCATTGGTCTCCTCGTTAGGAGCCACAGTCACCTTGATGCGGTCGGTAATCTCAAGACCTGTCTCCTTGCGGAGGTTCTGGATACGGTTGATCAGCTCACGGGCCATACCCTCCTTCTTCAATTCAGGAGTCAACTCTACCTCAAGCGCTACGGTCAGATTACCCTCGTTAGATACGAGCCATCCTGGGATATCCTCTGAGATAATCTCCACGTCGGCTACCTCTACCACGGCTTCCTGTCCGTCAACGTTCAGTGTGATGTTGCCTGCCTTTTCGAAGGCTGCAATCTGGTCCTGGTCGAGCGCAGACATCTGGGCAGCAACACCCTTCATCAGCTTGCCGAACTTCTTACCCATCACTCTGAAGTTACACTTCACCTTCTTCACGAGAATACCCTGCCCCTCTATGAAGTTAACCTCCTTCACGTTCACCTCGTTCTTCAACAGTCCGGCTACTGCCTCGATGTGTGCCTTCTGTACATCATCTACGGCAGGAATCATGATCTGCTGCAGTGGCTGACGAACCTTGATGTTCACCTTACGGCGCAATGCTAATACCATAGAAGTAATCTTCTGTGCGATGGCCATACGCTCCTCCAGATCGGCATCGATAGCAGCCTCATCGGCTACAGGGTACTTATCGAGATGTACACTCTCCAACTCGCCGCCCAAGTCGTGATACAACTCGTCAGCATAGAATGGAGCGAATGGTGCCAAGAGCTTAGCCACTGTCATCAGACAGGTATAGAGAGTCTGGTAAGCGCTGAGCTTATCCTCGCTCATCTCCTTACCCCAGAAACGTTTACGGTTCAGACGAACGTACCAGTTGGAGAGGTCATCGTTGACGAAAGCATCGATAAGACGTCCTGCGCGGGTTGGATCGTAACCAGCCAACTCTCTGTCAACGCCCTTGATGAGGGTATTGAGTGAAGAGAGAATCCAGCGGTCAATCTCTGGGCGCTTCTCGAATGGCACCTGAGCAGCCTCAGCATCGAAACCATCTACATTAGCATAGAGGGCGAAGAAGCTGTAGGTATTATATAAGGTACCGAAGAACTTGCGACGGGTCTCGTCCACACCGTTAGGATCGAACTTGAGGTTATCCCAAGGCTCGCTGTTGGTCATCATATAGAAACGAACAGGGTCGGCACCATACTTGTCGATCATCTCGAATGGGTTGGTCACGTTGCCCACGTGCTTACTCATCTTGTTGCCCTTGGCATCGAGAACGAGACCAGAAGAGATGACGTTCTTGAAGGCTACACTATCGAATACCATGGTAGCAATGGCATGCAGGGTGAAGAACCATCCACGGGTCTGATCCACGCCCTCGTTGATGAAGTCGGCAGGATAGAACTTAGGAGGAATAGCATATCCCTCGTAGGTGCTGTGGATGAGTGCATCGCGATCAGCCTCTGTACCACGGGCCATTTCGCCCTCGAATGGGTAGTGTAGCTGGGCGTAAGGCATTGAACCAGAATCGAACCAAACATCGATCAGGTCGCTCTCACGATACATTGGCTTGCCCTCCTCGTTAACCAATACAATCTTGTCAACGTATGGACGGTGGAGGTCAATCTTATCATAGTTCTCCTGACTGTAGTCGCCAGGCACGAAACCATTCTCCTTCAATGGGTTGCTCTGCATGATGCCGGCAGCCACAGACTTCTCGATTTCAGCATAGAGCTCCTCAAGGCTGCCGATGCACTTCTCGCCACGGTTCTCGTCACGCCAGATAGGCAATGGAGTACCCCAGAAGCGGGAACGTGAAAGGTTCCAGTCGTTCAGATTCTCGAGCCAGTTGCCGAAACGGCCAGTACCGGTGCTCTCTGGCTGCCAGTTGATGGTCTTGTTGAGTTCCACCATGCGCTCCTTGCGGGCGGTATCCTTGATAAACCAGCTATCCAATGGGTAGTAGAGGATAGGCTTGTCGGTACGCCAGCAGTGAGGATAGTTGTGCACGTGCTTCTCGCTCTTGAATGCCTTGCCCTCCTGTTTCAACTCGTAGCAGAGTACGATATTCAGGTCTTCAGCCTTATCAGAAGCCTTCTTATCCCAGACACCATCCACATTAAACTGTGGGTCGTAGGCATTCTTCACGTAGTCGCCTGCGTGATGAGCGTATGCCTCCTTGTTGACGCAAGCATTCACGAAGTTGGCATCGAGGTCCTCGATGAGATAGAACTTACCCTGCAGGTCAACCATTGGACGAGTCTCGCCCTTCTTATTAATAAGGTAAAGCGCAGGGATGTTGGCATCCTTAGCCACCTTGGCATCATCAGCACCAAATGTAGGAGCGATGTGAACGATACCAGTACCGTCATCGATAGTAACATAGTCGCCGAGGATCACGCGGAAAGCCTCGCTATCCATCTCTACGAACTTATCGCGACCATCCTCAGAAGCGAATACCTTCTCAGGATGAGCTGCTGCATATTCTGTAACGAAAGCTGGAGCGAAAGCATCTACCTTCTCGCATGGCTTTACCCATGGCAGGAGCTGCTCATAGTGCATGCCTTCGAGGTCGGTACCCTTCATGTGGTCGATAACACGCCATGGGCACTGCTTCTTCTCCTTGTCGAATGGAAGGAGATCGCCCTCCTTGCACTCCTGGTCAGCCTTCAGATATGAACCTACCAGCGCCTCAGCCATCACGAGTGTCATAGGCTCGCCATTGTAGAGGTTGTAGGTCTCGATAGCTACATAGTCGATCTTAGGACCTACACAGAGAGCCACGTTTGATGGCAAAGTCCAAGGTGTAGTGGTCCATGCGATGAAGTATGGCTTGCCCCACTTGGTCCACTCAGCCTTAGGATCCTTGATGAGGAACTGGGCTGTGGTGGTGAGGTCCTTTACATCGCGGTAGCAACCAGGCTGGTTCAACTCGTGAGAACTCAAACCTGTACCTGCGCCTGGAGAGTATGGCTGGATGGTGTAACCCTTGTAGAGCAGACCCTTGTTGTAGAGCTGCTTGAGGAGCCACCAGAGTGTCTCGATATACTTGTTATCGTAAGTGATGTAAGGATGATCGAGATCCACGAAGTAACCCATTTTCTCGGTCAGCTCGCGCCATTCGGCAGTAAACTTCATCACATTCTCACGACACTTATGGTTATAGTCCTCTGTAGAGATATACTTCTCAGAAGCCTTGTTGTCGATATCCTTCTTGGTGATGCCGAGTTCCTTCTCGACACCAAGCTCAACAGGAAGTCCGTGAGTATCCCATCCAGCCTTGCGGTGAACCTGGAATCCCTTCATCGTCTTGTATCTGTTGAACGTATCCTTGATACTACGCGCCAGCACGTGGTGAATACCAGGGTGGCCATTAGCAGATGGAGGTCCCTCGAAGAAGATAAACTGAGGGCAGCCTTCACGCTCGTCAATAGACTTGTGGAAGATATCATTCTTCTCCCACTCTGCAAGTACGTCATTGTTGGTCTTTGTCAAGTTGAGACCATTGTGTTCGGCAAATTTCTTAGCCATATTACCTTTATATTATATTGTTTATTTTCTTTTGCGCGCAAAGTTACAAAAAAAATATGTTCCTCCCAAATCTAATATGATTTTTTTACAAAACAAAACCTCGCGCCATATCCCAAAAAGATATAACGCGAGGTAAATATCACGGTTTCAGAGCGATTTTATCGCTTTTTCGTCATTTTTTAGTGGCTCTCCTCCTCGGCAGCCTTTGTCTTGGCGTCGTTAGGACCGTAGAGACCATAATAAGCCTGGAAGCGGTTATAGCCCCAGTTGGCCTTCTCCTTGTTTGGATCGAGTTCCTTAGCCTTATCGAGGTGCTTGATAGACTCCTCGTAAACAGCCTTACCCTCTTCCTTGCTAAGGTTAGAAGCCTTCACATTGAGGCAGGCACCGAGATAAGTCATCACAACCACGTTGTCAGGCTGTACAGCAAGCGCCTTGTTCAGGCATTCGATAGCCTTGTCGGCATCGTTCTTGCTGATATAATACATACCTTTGTCGGCCAAAGCTACGAAGTTGTTTGGATTCTTGGCAATAGCACCGTCGAGCAACTCGACCTGCTCCTTCTCCATCTTCAATGAAGAGTACATGCTGTTCAGACCGTCCAGAATCACATCATTATTCTCGTCGTTGACATAGAGAGCCTTCAACTTCTCGACGTAAGCCAGAGAGTCAGCATGATTCTTCAAGGCGTCTTTCATCACGTAGAGTTTCAGGTTGAGAGCATCCTTAGCCTGCTCCGGATCCTTCATAGCGATGTCGCAATACTTCTCGCAGCGCTTGATGTCCTTAGCCTGGTAAGCATAACGAGCGGCGAAGAGAGCCACCTGACCCAGGTAATCCTTCTCTGCCTCTTTCTCCTTTACCTTAGAATCGAAGAGAGGAGCATTCTCTGTATCGAGGAACTGACCCCAGTACTTGAGCACGTTCTCTGGCTGATTCTTCTGGGCAGCATCCTGACCAGCATTAACGAGCTGGATACGGGCTGACCAAACGAGATCCTTGTTGCCATTATACTTAGGCTTCACCTTACCCTTGGCATCAGGGAGCTGGTCGTACTTGTAGCACTCAATGGCAGAGGTAAGCGCATTGTAGGCATTCTTGTACATCGACTCCTTGTCGGCTGTAGTTGTCTTCTTAATCTGGTCTTCCAATTCCTTGGCAGACTCCTTGTTGAAGGCATCCATACTGAGTTTTACCAGGTAGTTGTAAGCCTTGGCTCTCTCGGCGTCGCTTGCCATAGAAGCAAGATTCTGCTTTACCAATTCCTTGGCCTCAGAATACTTCTTGGCACTGAGCACAGCCTTGAGAGCATCGCTGTCGCCAGCAAAAGCTGATGTGGCACCTAGTACCAACATAGCAGCAACAATAAACTTTTTCATGTTCTTTATCAATTAAGTTTGTGTTAATTTGTTAATTCACATTATTCGAAGTCGATGTTGGGAGTTTCCTCTGTATCGGGAGTTTCCTCGCTCTCTGCAGATGCTGTCTCACCCTCTATCTCCTCGCTCTTCTTGGCCCATGCAGCCTTGCTCTCCTCCTCTACCGAAGCCTCAAGTTCCGAGCTCATCACCTTGCATACGCTGGCAATGACATCATTCTTCTTGGCCAGGTTGATGAGGCGTACGCCCTGTGTGGCACGTCCCATGACGCGGCACTCAGACACAGCCAGTCGGATAACAATACCGCTCTGATTGATGATCATCAGGTCGTTCTCGTCGGTCACATTCTTGATAGCTACCAGTCGGCCGGTCTTGTCGGTAATATTCAGGGTCTTCACACCCTTACCACCACGGTTGGTCACACGGTAATCCATCACATCCGAACGTTTGCCGTAACCCCGTTCGCTCACCACCATGACGGTTTCCTTTTCAGGATCGTTGACAACGATCATACCTACTACCGCATCATCGTCACCATCAAGACGCATGCCACGAACACCCGTTGAGGTACGTCCCATCGTTCGGATAGTATTCTCATCGAAGCGTACAGCACGACCATTGCGGTTGGCCATAATCAGCTCGTTGTGACCATTGGTCAGACGAACGTCAACCACCTCGTCGCCCTCTACGATATTGATGGCAATCACACCATTGGCACGAGGACGTGAGTAAGCCTCCAGACAAGTCTTCTTCACCGTACCGTTCTTAGTAGCGAATACTATATAATGACTGTTGATGAACTCGGCATCGTTCAAACCTCTGAGACGGAGGAAAGCATTCACCTGGTCATCGCTGTCGATATTGAGAAGGTTCTGGATGGCACGGCCCTTAGAGTTGCGGTCGCCCTCAGGAATCTCGTAACACTTCAGCCAATAGCATCGTCCCTTCTTGGTGAAGAAGAGCATCGTCTGGTGCATGGTGGCAGGATAAATATACTCGGTGAAGTCCTTGTCGCGTGTGCGGGCACCTTTGGCACCTACTCCACCACGTGCCTGCTCACGGAACTCTGACAATGGAGTACGCTTGATATAGCCAAGATGGCTCACGGTGATGACTACAGGGTCGTTGGGATAGAAGTCCTCTGGATTGAACTCGTGGTCGTCGGGCTTGATCATGGTGCGGCGTGCGTCACCATACTTCTCTTTCACCTCGTTCAACTCGTCCTTCATCACCTTCTTGCAAAGCTCAGGGTCATTGAGAATCTGGTTCAAATAGTCGATGGTCTTCATCAACTCGTCAAACTCGTTGTGCAACTGCTCCAAGCGCAAGCCTGTGAGCTGGCTCAGACGCATATCCACAATCGCCTTGCTCTGCAGTTCATCCAACTCGAAACGCTTCTCCAGGTTGCGCTGAGCATCAGAAGGAGTCTTGCTGGCACGGATAATATGTACCACCTCGTCGATATTGTCGCAGGCGATGATCAAACCTTCCAGGATATGAGCACGCTCCTGTGCCTTCTTCAATTCGAACTGAGTACGACGGATCGTCACATCATGACGATGGTCTACGAAATACTTCACGCACTCCTTCAGGCTCAACAGGCGAGGACGGCCACCCACAAGGGCGATACAATTCACAGAGAACGAGCTCTGTAGCGCAGTCATCTTGAAGAGTTTATTGAGCAGAACATTGGCGTTGGCGTCACGCTTCACGTCTACCACGATACGCATACCCTGACGACCAGACTCATCGTTCACGTTGGCGATTCCGTCTACACGGCCTTCCTTCGCAAGGTCGGCAATGGCCATCACGAGCTGTTCTTTGTTGACACCATAAGGAATCTCGGTAATAACGATTTTGTCGTGACTGTCGCCACACTCTATTTCGGCTGTAGCACGAACCACGATACGGCCACGACCTGTCTCGTAAGCATCCTTCACTCCCTGGATACCATAAATAGTGGCACCTGTTGGGAAGTCGGGAGCAGGGATATACTGCATCAATCCATCGGTATCGATATCAGGATTGTCGATGTAGGCACAGCAACCGTCAATCACCTCACCCAGGTTGTGGGTAGGAATATTGGTAGCCATACCTACGGCGATACCATTACCACCATTGACGAGGAGGTTAGGAATCTTGGTAGGCATCACTGTAGGCTCCTGCAGGGTGTCATCAAAGTTGTTCATCATGTCAACGGTTTCCTTGTCCAGGTCGTCCATGATGTGTTCTCCCATCTTGGAGAGGCGGCACTCTGTATAACGCATGGCTGCAGGTGAGTCGCCATCCACAGAACCGAAGTTACCCTGTCCGTCGATAAGGGTATAGCGCATGTTCCATTCCTGTCCCATACGAACAAGGGCACCGTAAACAGAACTGTCGCCATGAGGGTGATACTTACCCAACACCTCACCTACTACGCGGGCACATTTCTTATAAGGTTTGTCACTGGTGTTTCCAATACCCAACATACCGTATAGGATACGGCGATGTACAGGCTTGAAACCATCACGCACATCAGGAAGGGCACGAGCCACGATCACCGACATAGAATAGTCGATGTAGGATGACTTCATCTCCTCCTCGATGTTGATTTTCATGATTCTGTCATGATCAAGAGTCTGATTTTCGTCCATTTAAATTTAACGTTGTATTTTAATTGTTTTTATTCTTCATTTTTGCGACAAAATCGCCTCTAAGGCTATTTTTTTGCGTTCTAAGCGTTTTTTGCCAAATGCTAATTCTCGACAAAGGTACAAATAATAATTCAATAAAAGCCGTTAAATCGAAAAAAAAGCACGAATTTAGCATTATTTTGTTTTTCATGGGAGGTTAACGGCAAAAAGTGTCATTAGTATATTCATGCAGTAATTGCAAAAAAAATAAAAATCTCAACTGCAAAACAATATCGCCCCAACTGGAAAAATATTTTTTCCCAACTACAAAATTATTTTTTCACAATTAAGTATAGCTTACTGGCGAATAAATATACAAAGGCTTTCCTGTCACCTTTTTCTGGATTTGTTGCGAGATCTTAAAACATTTCTGTTAAGCCCAATCAGCCAAACAAAGACTAAACCTGTCTATTAAGACCGAAACGTACAACAATAACGGGCAAAGCAAGCCTTCTATTAAGACCAAAGCCTGTCATCTATTAAGACCAAGGCCTGCCATCTATTAAGCCTCATCATTCTGTCAAAGAATACAAAAAACGCCCATCAGCAAAAGCCAAAGAATTTTATGGCCGAAGAAAACTTCCCCGTCATGTATTGTCATTCTTAAAAAATAATGCAACAGCCTCGAAAAAGCCTGCAAAAGCCTACTGCACCCGATTTAAAGCAGCGAAACCTTTCCGTCAGCAATGTCAACGATCTTTTTACGGCGAGCTACACCTATTATATATAAAGCCTCTTTAGACGAGCAGTGAAAATAAGTCTTAACCACCTTGACAAGTTCCTCTTTGCTAACAGAGGTAGCCTCACCAACATATGCCTTGCGAACCGCCTTCTCTATATCAGCCATTTTGTACTCATGATGACGCTTGTGAAGATAAGAGAAAACAATAATAGCAAAGACTACTACCAAAACCACTAAGAGGATCAAATTCGAATTGCTCATGATATATAACAGTTAATAAATTGTTTATAAAATTTAGATATTCACATTCTCTCAACAATGCCCAAAGCATTACTTGTCGCTGCAAATATAATGAATTATCTTCAAACTTCCACATACATTACACAAAAAAAAGCAAAAAAAAATACTTTTCTATTGCCATATCAAAAAATATATGTAATTTTGCCCCTAAACTAAAAATACATAGTCGAAGTCCATAAGAAACATAAAGGTTCAACTATAAACATGAAAGAAACTGTAAAAAAAGCATTGACAGGCGATTTCAATCGCAAGAAAGGGCTCATGTTCCTCATCACTGCCCTACTTACTGTCTTGGTATGGAATCTACCTATTGACTGTTTTGGCATAGAAGGCCTGACCGTAGTACAACAACGCATCATCGCAATCTTTGTGATGGCTGTGATGTTATGGCTGACAGAGGCCATACCGGCATGGGCCACTTCCGTGGTCATCATTTTCGTATTGCTGTTTGGCGCGTCCAACTCAGCCTTCAACATCATGCAAGGTTCTGAGGGTGAATACGGAAACCTGCTGGAATACCAAGGTATCATGGCATGTTTTGCCGACCCAACCATCATCCTTTTCTTAGGAGGCTTCATCATGGCCATAGCTGCTACCAAAAGTCGCCTCGACGTACTCATGGCCAAGACACTCATCGCTCCTTTCGGCAAGCGTTCTGAAAATGTGCTTTTGGGCTTCATGCTCATCACAGGTATTTTCTCCATGTTTATATCCAACACCGCCACCGCTGCCATGATGCTTACTTTCCTGACACCGGTATTCAAGGCTCTGCCTGCCAATGGCAAGGGGCGAATAGCTCTCACCATGGCCATCCCCATCGGAGCCAACCTGGGCGGTATGGGAACGCCAATCGGAACACCTCCTAACGCATTTGCCTATAAGGTACTGACAGCTCCAGACGGTCTGAACCTCGATATCGGTTTCGGCGACTGGATGATGATTATGTGCCCGATGGTGATCGTGATGCTCGTCATTGCATGGTTTATCATCCGCAAGATGTTCCCATTCTCACAGAAAACCATCGACCTGAAGATTGAAGGCGAAATCGAGTTCAACTGGCGAACAATCGTTGTGGCAGGCACCTTTGTACTCACTATCCTGCTTTGGATTTTCGGCAAGAACTATCTTGGTATCAACGCCAACACCGTGGCCATGCTGCCAATAGCAGTATTTGCCTTCACGGGAGTAATTACAGCCAACGACCTGAAGGAAATAGACTGGGCCGTGATCTGGATGGTTGCCGGCGGATTTGCACTTGGACTTGCCATGAACGGAACAGGACTTGCCGAAGCAGCAGTTAAGAGCATTCCTTTCGGCGAATTCAACCCATTTGTCATCATGATAGTTTCAGGACTCGTATGCTTTACACTGAGTAACTTTATCAGCAACACGGCAACAGCAGCATTGCTGATACCTATCCTTACCGTGGTTTGTGCCGGTATGGGACATTCGCTCGACGCCATAGGTGGCACTTCTACCATTATAATAGGTGTGGCTGTTGCCGCTTCATGCGCCATGTCGCTCCCAATCTCCACTCCTCCTAATGCCATCGCCTACTCTACCGGCTTGATACAGCAAACCGACATGGTGAAGGCAGGTCTCAGCATAGGAGTCATCAGTATGATTATAGGATATGCTGTACTCATCACTTTCTGCAAGATGGGAGTCTTGTAAATAGCAAAAAAAAGAAACTTAAAGTCACGAATGAAGAAAATAGTAATCGGAATTGACGTTGGAATATCAACAACAAAGATTGTAGGAATTGACGAGAAGGGCATGGTGATCAGCCCTATCCGTATCAAGGCAACCGACCCCATCACTTCGCTCTACGGAGCCTTTGGCAAGTATCTGCACGACAACAAAATCAAGTTGGACGAAATAGAGCATGTCATGCTTACCGGAGTAGGCGCAGCCTATATTGACGAACACATATACGGCTTGCCCACCTCAAAAAGCGAAGAATTCATAGCAGACGGATTGGGAGCAAAATACGAAAGCAAACTTGACCGAATGATCGTTGTGAGCATGGGCACAGGCACCTCTTTGGTAAAATGCGATGGTGAAAACATCAAGCACATCGGAGGAATTGGAATCGGTGGAGGTACACTTGCCGGTCTGAGCCGAATAATGCTTAAAACCGATGACATTAAACAGATAACGAACCTTGCAAAAGACGGAGATGTATCAAAAATCAATCTCCTGATCAAAGACATCAGCGCCAAACCTCTTCCTGGACTTCCTATGAGTGCCGTGGCGTCACTCTTCAGCAATGCCAAGACCAATGCTTCTCGAGAAGACATCGCAAAGGGCCTTATCTGGATGGTGCTGCAATGCATCGGTTCTGCCACTATTCTGTCTTCGCTCGAATCGGGCATCAAAGATTTCGTACTCATAGGCAACCTGTCGCTTTTACCCTTGTGCCGAGAAGTTTATCCAGCTATGGAGAAGGTGTACGGAGTAAGATTCCATGTACCCAAGTATTCTGAATTCTGCACTGCCATAGGTGCGGCACTCGACTACAAGCGTCAACAAAAATAGAGCATATAAACACCTCAACCAAAGCCCTCTTCCATACACATCTACAGGAAAGGACTGATAAACAAGAAGTTATTCGTTTTGGACAACCGCCATTTTACAGAGTTGTCCAAAACGATTTTTTATACGCCTGATTTTCAGCGACTTGACATATTTTAACACAAGAAAAGTTATCCAAAACGTACAACTTTGGAATATCTTTACTATCTTTGCATTGTCCAAAACTAAGGTTTCTACACCTTCTTTTGACGTAATAAATTAGTATTAAGCAAATTAAATACATACCTTAAAGTAAAACAAGAAAATGATACAAACTGTAGTTAAGCGCGACGGACGCATCGTTGGTTTCAACGAACAAAAAATCATGGCAGCAATCCGCAAGGCAATGCTCCATACCGACAAGGGTGAAGACAGCTCCCTCATTGAGCAAATAACCGACCATGTGGCTTATCGTGGCAAAAGCCAGATGAGCGTAGAGGCCATTCAGGATGCAGTAGAACTGGAGCTGATGAAGAGCGCCCGCAAGGACGTGGCACAACGCTATATTGCCTACCGCAACCAGCGTAGTATTGCCCGTAAAGCAAAGACTCGCGATATATTCATGAGTATTGTGAATGCCAAAAATAACGATATCACCCGTGAAAACGCCAACATGAATGCCGACACACCCGCCGGCATGATGATGAAGTTTGCTTCAGAAACCACCAAACCATTTGTAGACGACTATCTTCTGAGCGAAGAGTCGCGCGACGCCGTCAAGCACAACTACCTCCACATACACGATAAGGATTACTATCCCACCAAGAGTCTTACCTGCGTACAGCATCCACTCGATGTCATCCTGCAGCATGGATTCACAGCCGGTCATGGCTCAAGCCGTCCTGCCAAGCGCATAGAGACAGCAGCCGTCCTGGCCTGTATCTCGCTGGAAACATGCCAGAACGAGATGCACGGAGGTCAGGCCATCCCTGCATTCGACTTCTATCTTGCTCCCTATGTACGCATGTCGTATCAGGAAGAGGTGAAAAATCTCGAAAAGTTGACAGGAAAGGATTTAAAACACCTTTATAATATAGAGATTGACGATTATCTGCAGAAAGACCTCGAGGGACTGGAAGGAGACGCGCGATTGGAACAGCATGCCATCAACAAGACTGTAAACCGCGTACATCAGGCAATGGAGGCTTTCATCCACAACATGAACACCATTCACTCACGTGGTGGAAACCAGGTAGTATTCTCATCCATCAACTACGGTACAGACACCAGTGCTGAAGGCCGCTGCATCATGCGCGAGATTCTGGAAAGCACCTACGAAGGTGTGGGCAACGGTGAGACAGCCATCTTCCCTATCCAGATTTGGAAGAAAAAACGTGGCGTGAACTATCTCCCAGAAGACCGCAACTATGATCTCTATCAATTAGCTTGCAAGGTGACAGCACGTCGCTTCTTCCCCAATTTCCTCAACCTCGATGCCACATTCAACCAAAATGAGAAATGGCATGCAGATGATCCTGAACGCTACAAGTGGGAAATTGCCACAATGGGTTGCCGCACCCGCGTGTTCGAAGACCGTTGGGGAGAAAAGACAAGTATTGCACGTGGAAACCTCAGTTTCTCTACCATCAATATTGTTAAACTTGCCATCGAATGCATGGGCATAGAGGACAAAAAGCAGCGCATCGACATGTTCTTTGCAAAATTGGACAACATCCTGCAGATTACAGCCAAGCAACTTGATGAACGCTTCCAGTTCCAGAAGACAGCAATGGCCAAGCAGTTCCCGCTGCTGATGAAATATCTCTGGATAGGTGCCGAGAAACTGAAACCAGAAGAATCTATAGAAAGTGTCATCAACCATGGAACTTTGGGTATAGGCTTTATCGGTCTGGCAGAATGCCTTGTAGCCCTTATTGGTCACCACCATGGTGAAAGCGAGGAAGCACAAGAACTCGGACTCAAGATTGTGACCTATATGCGCGACAGAGCCAATGGATTCAGCGAGGAGTATCATCACAACTACTCTATTCTCGCCACACCAGCCGAAGGACTCAGCGGTAAGTTTACAAAGAAAGACCGCAAGGAGTTTGGTATTATCCCTGGCGTGACCGACCGCGACTACTATACTAATTCCAACCACGTTCCAGTATACTATAAGTGCACAGCCTTGAAAAAGGCACAGATTGAGGCACCTTATCACGACCTCACACGTGGTGGACACATTTTCTATGTAGAAATTGACGGTGACGCAACCCATAATCCTTCAGTCATCTCGAGTGTAGTTGATATGATGGACAAATATAACATGGGATATGGATCAGTAAACCACAACCGCAATCGCTGTCTTGACTGTGGATATGAGAATGCAGATGCCAATCTGGAAGTATGCCCTAAGTGCGGAAGCCACCACATCGACAAGCTTCAGCGAATTACCGGTTATCTTGTAGGTACTACCGATCGTTGGAACAGCGGAAAGTTGGCCGAACTCCATGACCGCGTAACCCATATTGACACACCCAAGCAATAAGTGACTGAAGTTTCGCATGTACGGAAGTTATAGTAGTTAAAGAAGTTATCACTTCCTTCGGTCGTTAGAAGTTATAGCCAATAGCCTTTTTGGTTGTATATTTAGCTATAAAGCATATGGCTTTAACTTCTCTAACTTCTTTAAATTCTTTAACTTCCCCATTTGCGAAAGTTGAGTGATGAAGATACAAAAATTGAAAATTCTGACAATTGCATAACACAAAGATGATTAGCATTTTAAGCATCGTACACGACACAATGGTAGACGGTCCGGGATTCCGGACCTCTATTTATTGTGCAGGTTGTCCTAACCATTGTCCCGAATGCCACAACCCACAGTCGTGGGACATTAAAAACGGAACCATGACATCGACAGCCGACATCATGAAAGAAATCATGAGCGATCCCTTTGCCAATGTCACTTTCTCTGGTGGCGATCCTATGTTCCAGGCAGAAGGATTTACAGAACTGGCAAAAGCGATACGCAAAGAAAGTGACAAAACCATTTGGTGTTTTACCGGATACAAATATGAAAACTTACTGAAAAACCCCAAGCAACTCGCCTTGCTCCAACAGATAGATGTACTGGTAGACGGTCCCTTTATCAAAGACTTGCGCGATGAAGAACTGTTCTTCCGTGGCAGCAGCAATCAGCGCATCATCAACGTCAGAAAGTCATTGGAAAAAGGTGAAGTAGTAGAACTCATCTTCACAAAAGACAACCCTAACCCACAACTCTGACAGACACATCACACAATATCATTGCTTGCTGAAAAATCTGCATAGGAAGCATCCAACTCAGCCATCAATATTTTCACGTAATCGCGTTGCCAGTCATTCAAATGGCAGCGCTTGTCGTTGTAAAGCAGCAAGTCTGCATCAACAACCACAGTCCCCTTAGCCTTATCTTCAGGTTTTCTTCCGCACAGAACTTCTATCCGCTTCAGTTCTTCCTGCACCTGCTGCATTGACCTTGCAGAAGAAACCATCACCAGCATATTCAAAAACTTACAGGAAGACTCCATTCCGATAGGTTCTGTCCACAGCTGACGAGTAACCATGAGTTCACCAAAAGCTTGTCGCAGCAAACAGATGGCTTGTTCTATATGTTGCTCGGGAAACGTATTAGATCCCAAAGAAATGATAATTTTTGTCACTATAGTTACCTTTTTGGTTCTTTGCTGTGCAAAGTTAGTGAAAATACTTAAAAAAAACACCTGTTATCCGTATTTTTTTATATTTTTGCAATATGAACTGCATACGTAAACATATCATAAGCTTCGCCATGCTACTTATGTGCGCCACCAGTAGCGCACAAATGAAATGGAATCAAAGCTATCAGACATACATCAACCAGTATAAGGATCTCGCCATCGAGCAGATGCTTCGTTACCGCATACCCGCAAGTATCACTCTTGCCCAGGGACTCTTTGAGAGCCGAGCTGGACAGAGCGATCTCGCAAGACAAGGCAACAACCACTTTGGCATCAAATGCCATAACTGGACAGGTCCTACCCAATACCACGACGACGACGCACGCGGCGAATGCTTCAGAGTGTATCAGGATGCCAAAGAGAGTTATGAAGACCACAGCCGTTTTTTGGCCAAGCAACCTCGTTATTCACGCCTTTTCAGTCTCAACACCACAGATTACAAAGGATGGGCTCATGGACTTAAGTCGTGCGGTTATGCCACTAATCCCCAATATGCCAACAAACTCATTCAAATCATAGAACTTTACAGGCTACAAGACTATGACAAAGCCAAAAGCTACGACCGCTTTATGGCAACTCACAGCGGAACAGATGTTCCCATCAATGCAGAAGGGACACTACACCCCATACACATTTTCAACGACAACTATTATCTTTATGCTCGTGAAGGCGATACCTTCAAAAGCATAGGAAGAGAAGTGAACATCAGTTGGCGAAAGTTGGCTAAATACAACGAAAGAGACAAGAAGGCCATTCTGCACAAGGGCGACGTCATCTATCTGAAGAAGAAACGCAAAAAGGCACCCAAACAGTACAAGCGCCGTCCTCATACAGTAATGCCAGGTGAGAGCATGTACACCATCTCACAGAAATACGGCATACGTCTGAAGTACCTGTACAAGATGAACCATCTGTCACCGGACTACCAAATCCGTCCGGGCGCACAGTTGAAAGTAAGATAAAGATAAACAAAAATAACAAGACAGTCTGATGAAAAAAAGCATATTGACACTTCTCATAATCCTCACAATGATGCCAGGCATCACAAGTGCACAGGACTTTGGCAAATACTTCGTAGATAAAACTCTACGAATCGACTATATCTTTGCCGGCAACTCACAAAAGCAGATGATTGCAGTCGACGAGCTCAATGTCATGCCACGATGGTATGGGAAGAAGCATCGGCTCAACGAATTGCCAATGGAAGGTAATGGGCAAATCACGGTCCGCGACCATCAATCCGGCAATATAATCTATCGCAATTCCTTCTCTACACTCTTTCAGGAATGGCTCACCTACCCAGAAGCCAAAACGCAGACCAAGAGTTTCGAGAACATCTTCTTAGTACCCATGCCTAAAGACACGATTGATGTAACCATCGACCTGCGCAACAACCGTCGCGAAATCATGAGTACACTCACCCATCAGATAGTGCCCGACGACATCCTGATAAGACACAAAGGCGAGAATCCAACTCCCTTTGTAACACTTCATCAAGCAGCCGACACCACCAATTGCATCCATATTGCCTATCTGGCAGAAGGCTACAAGCAGGAAGAAATGGGACTGTTCATTAAAGATGCACAGACAGCTACCGATGCATTGTTTGCGCACGAACCATTCAAAAGCAAGAAAGACAAGTTTAACATCATAGCCGTCAAGTCGGATTCAGAAGAAAGCGGAACAAGCGAGCCATCCAAAGGCATCTGGAAGAACACTGCACTCAGTTCACATTTCGATACGTTCTACAGTGACAGATATCTTACTACACTCCATCTCAAAGATGTACACAACTGGCTTGCTGGCACTCCCTACGAACACATTATTATATTAGTAAATACTGAGAAATATGGCGGAGGCGGAATTCTGAACTCCTACAATCTCTCAATGACCCACAACGAATGGTTCAAGCCCGTAGTAGTACATGAGTTCGGACATTCTTTTGCCGGACTGGCTGATGAATACGCATACGAGGACGAGGCCATTCCGATGTATCCACACGATGTGGAACCATGGGAATCGAACATCACAACACTGGTCGATTTCAAAGGAAAATGGGAAAACCTGATCAAGCCTGGCACGCCTATTCCTACCCCACTCTCACGCAAAGCCAAAGACGTGATGACCAAAGTAGGCGTCTACGAAGGAGCTGGCTACAGCCTCAAAGGCGTATACCGAGGCACACAAGACTGCCGCATGAGAACCAATCAGAATCCTGAGTTCTGCCCAGTCTGCCAACAGGCTATCAGCCGCGTCATAGATTTCTATACCAAATAAAGATAAAAATTCTTTAAGTAACCATTAAACGAGAAAACCGATATGAAAAAACTGACAACAGCCATCAATTATCTATTAGTACAACCCGACGAACTGCCCCCTGCAGAACAAGCATTGGTACAAAAAGCCATTGACGCGACAAATAATTCATATGCACGATACAGCAACTTTCACGTAGGAGCAGCCTGCTTGTTAGAAAACGGAAATGTTGTTATTGGAGCTAATCAGGAGAATGCAGCATTCCCCTCTGGACTGTGTGCTGAGCGTACAGCCATATTTGCCGCACAGGCCAATCATCCCGATCAGCCTATCACAACCCTTGCCATAGCCGCAAGAAATGTCAATGGATTGCTGAAGTCGCCCATATCACCTTGCGGTGCCTGCCGACAAGTAGTACTCGAGATAGAAGACCGTTACCAGCGACCTGTACGCATCTTGCTATACGGCACAGAGGGCATCTATGTGTTTGAAAGCATCAAGGACTTACTTCCCTTTAGCTTTGTTGATGCCAATATGCACTAAAGCCTCGCCTGCCACTTTGCCATTCAGTGCCTTCAGCATATTTCCTATCTGCGCCATACGAGCCGGTTCTTCGCCTGGCCGATATTTACGAAAACAGTTCTGGGCTGCATAAAAGTTGCTCCATGCATCAGCCCAGTCTTCGCCAAACAGAAAGCAGAAACCTAAACGGTAATATGCCTCGGCACGCTCTTTTTCATAGCACAGTTTGAGCATATCTTGATAGCAGGGTACAGCTTTCTCGTAATGCCTGAGATTAAAATAGCTCTCAGCCAAGGCCCAATAGTAAAAAGAACGCTCATGGGGTGCGAAGTTCACCAACTTGGGAATTGCGACAGTCAGATGTTTTACGGCATTCTCATAGTCCCACTCGTAATAATAGCATACACCCAAATATGCTTTATAACGAGGGTTCAGACGATATTGCTTATCCAGTCCCTGTAGGATAAGCAGACACTCATGATATTTCTGGGAAGCGAAGTATTCCAAAGCCTTACCCAATTGCTCTGCATCTTTTTGCTTGTTGTGGGTTGGAGCGCTTTGGGCATGTGTCAAAAGGCAAACGAAAACAAAAGCAATAAGGGTTAGCCATCTCGTAGCCAACCCTTTGCTCTTATATAGCAAGTTCTGCATATATGTCCTTTCCTTTGCCAATTTCTGTTATTTGCCGCTTTCGCTTTCTTCTGCCTTTTCCCGATGCTGATAACAACCTGCATCAGGTTTTTCTTGTTCTCGTTCTGTGCCGTCTCTATCAGGTGCCGAAGACTTAGGATTTGCCCATCCCACAGCTGCCGACTTACTTAGAAGACGGAAGTCATATACTAAATTATCTGTATCAAATTTCACGAAATGTTCTTTTCCGAAGAAAATGTACTTACCTTCACGCTCTATAGAATCGCCTTTCTCATAGAGAATACTGTCACCAAAGACTACATCAGGACACTTTTCCTTATCCTTGTCATTCATCTCCACTGTACGCAATACACTGTAACTGAAGTTAGCTTTCAGAGGTTGTTCCTCTACTGGCGTCCATACCACTTCATCATCAGCATAGCCCGTGACAAGAGAGTTGGTTACATCCAACTGATATACAGGCGCCTTGAATCCTAATGCCGACTTACGGCGAGAATCAAATGGATAAAACTGAGCCAAGGTTGTATAATTCATAGTTACCGAACCGCCATAGACATAAAGACAATGATTCAGCGTATTGGATATCTGACAATTCTCTATCTTGACAATGGCAGCAGAGTCTACCATGACTCCATATCCCTGGCAATTATGAACAGTAGACTGCAACAGTTCTAATTTTGACAATTTTGAGACAGTCTCGTCATGACAAGAATCAACCATTATACCATTATACGCACTATGGATATCCGCAAACTGAATTTTGTTTCCAACCGAGGAACTACGAAGTCGCAAACCTTGCCACTGACCAGGAGTACGGTCGTAAGGCAGATAGTCAAACATATTGTCGATGCGGTCTCCCCTCAACAAAACCTCGTTGCCTTTTTCACCTTCTATCTTCAGTGTTCCATATACATCAAGTCCGGCATTCTCATGAAAATAAAGTTTCACACCTGGCTTGATTGTCAATGTGGCAGTACTGTCTACCTTGATGCCTCCATATACGACAATCGGTTTTCCCTGATTCGAAAAGACTTCGTTTACCCCCTTGGCAATTATCTTATCTTTCAAAAACTCGGCATCCCAGGAATATGCATTGAGGTTCACCTTCTGTTGCACACCACTCTCAAGCAGGAATATCAGATTGTCTTCTACCAGATTGGGCACATCAGTATGCTGCAATTTGGAAGTAAGCTCAACAAACACCCTGATACTATCTCCCTTGCGTATTTCCACATCCTGAGTCTGAAAACCAGAAGTCTGTCCAAGATAAGTACCATCTACATTGACTCTGAAACCATTCTGATTACCACTTTCCAGTCGCACAGACTGACATCTGATACCTTTGCCCGCGCGATTATAAACCCACATGGTCTTAGTAGGTGTAGGTACGTTAGAGAAAGTTGTGTCCAGACTCAACGTATCCACGGAAAAAGACAGCACATCACTTGCAGATGTTGTAAAACTGTCATCATCTACACACGAGGCTGTCATCAGTCCGAAGACTACACATATTATATAAAATATAGCTTTAATCTTTTTCATTATCTATATAACGAAAAAATTCCCATCTTATTGCTTTATGCCATTTCACATGTGAGAAGTTAAGGCTATTTAAGAAATAATGCACACCAAAAGTTCCCTTCGTGCACTCACCACCAACTTACCCTACAAGAACAAGGCAAAGATAGAAGCGCCTATAACGGTCATCACACCACATACCACAATAGAGAGGCTGCTCATAGCTCCTTCTATCGTTCCCATTTCCATGGCCTTGACTGTACCAAGTGCATGAGACGAACAACCTATGGCTATACCCCTGGCAATTGGTTCTTCTATACGCAACAGTTTAAGGAAGATCTCAGCAAAGATATTTCCCAACACTCCTGTAATGATAATGACTACTACCGATACAGAGACATGTCCTCCCAACTCTTCTGCCACACCAATACCTATCGCCGTCGTGATTGACTTTGGCAAGAAAGTGACATAAGCGGCATGATCGAAATGAAAAAGTATTGCCAGAATCAATACAGAGCACAAACTGGCAAGCACACCCGACGAGATTCCTATCAGCACTGCCTTATAATTACGCTTCAATAGTTCCACCTGCTGATACAAAGGCACAGCAAGACATATGGTTGCCGGAGTGAGAAGGAAACTGATACAATTGGCGCTGGCATTATACGAAGAGTAGTTGACACCTGTTATCAACAGAACCACAATTACCAACACGATAGATATCAAAAGAGGATTCATCAAAGACCAACCCGTCTTAATTTTCAAAGCCAGACCAATGCTGTAAGATGCCAAACTAAGCAGCACACCGAAAAATACCGAATCTTGAAATACAGACATCATTTTTTCTTTTCCTTTCCTTTTCGTATAACATATTGCGTCAGAACTCCCGACACTCCCATTACAACAAACGTACTGACGATTGTAACTACTACATATTGCAACCAGGCATTGCTGATAGCCGACCACGAATCTATGAGTCCTACAGCAGCGGGGATGAACATTACCGGCATGACTGCAATCAGAAAGCTGCTTGTCTCACGAATATCCTTCACTTTGATCCATTTCAGTTCAAGAGCCATAAAGAGCAAGACAATACCATAAATACTCGCTGGAATGGGCAACGGCAGGCAGTAATGGAGCAATTCACCCATAAAAGAAAAAGCGATGATAATCAAAAACTGTATGAGATATTTCATTGTTAACTATATGGTTTTCTAAGAAAACATTATTTGTTTTTTATTTCTTGAATATACTGCTCAATAAATCTCGCTGTTTTCTCTGTACCCAAACGCACACTGTCAACACACAAATCATAATCCTGAGCATTACCCCATGTCAACTCCGTATAATATTTGTGATAAGCCTCACGGCACTCATCTGTATGTTCTACGAAATCCTTGGCATCCGCAAAAGAAATATGTTGTTCCTGTTGAACTGCATCCACACGCTCATCAAGACCTCCTTTCAAGAAGAGCGATACCAGATCCTTGCGTTCTCTGAAAATATAATTACCACATCTTCCAATGATGATACAGTCCTCATCTCCTATCATTGCAGCAAGAGCATGCAATGGCTTTTCCGTCAAGTCGCGTCTATTCTCTCCAAAAGAAGAAATGGCAAAGAGCAACTCATCGACAGGACGTTCATCAAAAAAAGATTCCATCTCGTCAAGCATACCTCTTTTGTCAGCCATCTCCAGCAAGTTTTTACGAGTATAAAAAGGAATACCATAATGCTTCGAAAGCAACTTACCAACATTTGCAGCACCACAACCACACTGCCTTGCTATTGTTATTATCATACTGAAAACTATTTAGTGTATCAATTTACATATAACAAAAAAGCTAAGAAGAAAATTCTTCTTAGCCTTATTGTCGGGGCGACAGGATTCGAACCTGCGACCACCTGGTCCCAAACCAGGAGCGCTACCGGGCTGCGCTACACCCCGAAATACAATACATAAATGAACTAAGAATAAGTCGGGGCGACAGGATTCGAACCTGCGACCACCTGGTCCCAAACCAGGAGCGCTACCGGGCTGCGCTACACCCCGAAATACAATACATAAATGAACTAAGAATAAGTCGGGGCGACAGGATTCGAACCTGCGACCACCTGGTCCCAAACCAGGAGCGCTACCGGGCTGCGCTACACCCCGAAATACAATACATAAATGAACTAAGAATAAGTCGGGGCGACAGGATTCGAACCTGCGACCACCTGGTCCCAAACCAGGAGCGCTACCGGGCTGCGCTACACCCCGTTTATATTCTTTTTAGCTCATCTTGTACACAGTATCAACTGCATTTCTGATTTGCGGTTGCAAAGGTAGTACTATTTTTTGATTCCACCAAATTTTTCATTAACTTTTTTCCAAAAATGCCTCAAAAAAAGAACATCTAAGCAATCATAGACAGGAGCAACAGCCCCCTACACACAACAACAATATGATTTACAGAACATCCTCGTAGTTTCATACTAAAAGAAAAAGTTGCATTTCCACGAATAAAACGTGAGAAATGCAACTTTTATTTTAGCTTAATGTAGTGACTCGATTACTTAACCTTGTCAACGATAGCCTTGAAAGCCTCAGGGTTGTTTACAGCGAGGTCAGCGAGAACCTTACGGTTAATCTCGATACCTGCCTTGTGCAGAGCACCCATCAACTGGCTATAGCTCATGTTCTCAAGACGCGCAGCAGCGTTGATACGCTGAATCCACAATGCGCGGAAGTTACGCTTCTTGTTACGACGGTCACGATAAGCGTAGGTAAGACCCTTCTCCCAAGTGTTCTTAGCTACTGTCCATACATTCTTGCGAGCTCCATAATAACCCTTAGTGAGCTTCAAGATTTTTGTTCTTTTTGCTTTAGATGCAACGTGATTTACTGATCTTGGCATAATTTTCTTTCTTTAAAAGTTCGACTAAAAAGTTAATAATTAACGAAGGCAGAGCAAGTCGCGTACCTGCTTCAGATTTGAACGATCTACGAGAGTCTCACCAAGGAGGTTTCTCTTCTGCTTCTTTGTCTTCTTAGTCAAGATGTGACTGTGATAAGCGTGATGACGCTTGATCTTACCTGTACCGGTGAAACGGAATCTCTTCTTTGCGCCGGAATTAGTCTTTACTTTTGGCATTTTTACTTTTAATTTAAATTGTTATTTATTTAACGGATGGCAACGCATATACCACGGCGTTACGCATCTCTTTTTTCTCTATTAATCCTCGTTGTTCTCTGCGAGTTTCTTCAGGGCATCACCACCCTTAGCGTTGGCAAGCAAACCATTCTTCTCTGCATTGGCATCACGTTCTGCCTGCGCAGCAGCCTTGGCTTCAGCCTCACGCTTCTCACGATCCATTTTCTGCTGGCTCTTCTTGGCTACACCAGCCTTCTTTGGACTGAGATAGAGGAACATCTTCTTACCTTCAAGCTTAGGCATTTGCTCTACCTTGCCATACTCTTCCAAGTCGTTGGCAAAACGAAGCAAAAGAACTTCACCCTGTTCCTTGAAAAGGATGCTTCGACCACGGAAGAACACATAGGCTCTCACCTTGTTACCTTCGTTAAGGAAGTCTTGTGCATGCTTCAACTTGAACTGATAGTCATGCTCATCAGTCTGAGGTCCGAAACGAATCTCCTTTGTCTCTACCTTCACCTGCTTCTGCTTCATTTCCTTTGCATGCTTCTTCTGCTGGTAAAGGAACTTAGAATAGTCGACTATACGACAAACAGGTGGCTGTGCATTTGGAGAAATCTCCACGAGGTCTACTCCTTCTTGGCGAGCCATATCAAGGGCTTTGCGTGTTGGCATCACTTCAGATCCGCCTTCACTCACTACTCTTACTTCACGTACGCGTATCTGTTCATTTACGCGATACTGATTTTTCATTTTGTCATTCTTCATTAACTATTCTAATGTCAATTTTTTATTAAACGGCTGCAAAGTTACGATTTTTTAGTCAACTCTCCAAATTTTCAAAGAGTTATTTTTAATTTTTGCCACATATTTTGCTGCTGGTAATAAAAAAATCACGCAAAATTCACTTACAAGGCTTGTTTTAGGGATCGCAGATTTCGTAGATGACGTAGTCTTTTCATTCTTGCGATATTCTTAAGCATTAAGTATATTGTAGCGATGAGGTTCCCGTCATCTATGAAACAACAAGTATTTCCCTAAAAAAATCACGCAGATTACCCAAACTACGCCAATTTTCCGAATACCCCCACAAAGAATACCCAAAGAAATTCTGCGAAATCTGCGAAATCTGCGTGACTAATATATATATCAGCTTGAAAAGGCCTACTCCTCAGCAGCCTTCAACTGCTCAGCTACCTCAGCATTGATGCGCTGAGCAAACTCTTCCATTGACATGGTAGCCTGCTCGCCACCACCCTGCTTACGCATAGAAACCAAACCCTCAGCGCTTTCCTTCTCACCTACGATAACCATATAAGGAACTCGCTTCAACTCGTTGTCACGAATCTTACGGCCAATCTTCTCGTTACGGTCATCTACCAAAGCACGAACGCCCTGCTTGTCGAAGTACTGACGTACCTTCTGGGCATAATCGTTGAACTTCTCTGAGATAGGAAGAATAGCAACCTGGTCTGGAGTCAACCACAATGGGAAGTGACCGGCTGTATGCTCGATGAGAACGGCTGTGAAACGCTCCAATGAACCGAATGGTGCACGGTGGATCATCACAGGAGTCTTCTTTGAGTTATCCTCAGCGGTATATTCCAGCTTGAAACGCTCTGGCAAGTTGTAATCCACCTGGATAGTACCCAACTGCCAGCGACGACCGATGGCATCCTTTACCATAAAGTCGAGCTTAGGACCATAGAAGGCAGCCTCGCCAACCTCCTCACGAGTCTCAAGACCCTTCTCCTTGCAAGCCTCGCGGATAGCGTTCTCGCTCTCTGCCCAAATCTCCTCAGAACCGATGTACTTCTCGGTATCCTTAGGATCGTGGAGTGAAATCTGCGCCTCGTAGTTCTCGAAACCGAAGATCTTGAATACCTTCAAGATTACGTCGATTACATTCTCGAACTCAGACTTCACCTGATCTGAACGGACGAAGATGTGGGCATCATCCTGAGTAAATGTACGGACACGAGTCAAACCGTGGAGCTCACCGCTCTTCTCATAGCGGAACACGGTACCGAACTCTGCAATACGCAAAGGAAGATCCTTGTAAGAACGAGGCTTACGAGCATAGATCTCGCAGTGGTGAGGACAGTTCATTGGCTTAAGCATATACTCCTCATCCTCCTCAGGAGTCTGGATAGGCTGGAATGCATCCTTGCCATAATGAGCATAGTGACCAGATGTCACATAGAGGCTCTTGCCACCAATACCTGGACAGATAACCTCCTGATAGTTATAAGGTTTCAGGAGAGAACGGAGCAACTCCTGCAGACGCAGACGGAGCTGTGTACCCTTTGGCAACCAGATAGGAAGACCCTTACCTACACGCTCAGAGAACATGAAGAGTTCCATCTCCTTACCGATCTTACGGTGGTCGCGCTTCTTAGCCTCTTCGAGAACCACGAGGTACTCATCGAGCATCTTCTTCTTAGGGAAGCTGATACCGTAGATACGGGTCATCTGCTCACGCTTGGCATCACCGCGCCAGAAAGCACCAGCCACACTTGTAATCTTCACGGCCTTGATAAGACCAGTGCTCATCAAGTGAGGACCACGGCAGAGGTCGGTGAAGTTACCTTGGGTATATGTGGTGATGGTGCCATCCTCCAAGTCCTGCTCAATGTGCTCGCACTTGTACTGCTGACCGTCGGCCTTGAACTCAGCGAGTGCATCAGCCTTAGCAATCTCCTTACGAACCACAGGCTCGTTCTTCTTGGCAAGCTCCATCATCTTAGCCTCAATCTTAGCGAAGTCATTCTCAGAAATCACCTGACCCTCAGCTGGCATCACATCGTAGAAGAAACCGCTCTCTACGGCTGGACCGAAACCAAACTGGATGCCTGGATAAAGCTCCTGAAGAGCCTCTGCGAGCAAGTGGGCAGAAGTATGCCAGAAGGTATGCTTGCCCTGCTCATCTTCAAACTTATAGAGTTCTACATTAGCATCCTCATTGATAGGACGGTTCAACTCTACTGTCTCACCATTTACACCGCAAGATACAACGTTGCGAGCGAGAGCCGGTGAGATACTCTCGGCGATTTGTAAACCAGTTACGCCCTGCTCATACTCACGAACAGATCCGTCTGGGAATGTGATTTTTACCATAACAACTTAGTATTTTTATTAAATCAAATGCAAAAGTAATGCTTTTTTGCATACGACGCACATATTTTTCCAACTTTTTTTTGTTCTGACTATTTTTTATTGTATTTTTGCAGACAGGAAACATTTATTTTCACCATCTCTACACTAAAAGAGGAGGTAGAAACAAAAAAAATGCATAACCCTACAATAAGTTTAAGGAATAAAAAGATTAAAAGTACAAGATATGGCGGCAGCTCGGATTTTGATTATATACACAGGAGGAACCATCGGCATGGGAAAAAATGTCGAGACTGGTATCCTTGAGCCTCTTGACTTCAACCATTTAGTTTCCTCAATGCCCGAATTCCAGCTCATACAAGCCGACATCGATGTACGTAAATTCGACCCACCTATCGACTCCAGTGATATGGATCCTATGCGGTGGGCAGAATTAGTAGGACTGATAGCCAATAATTACGAAGAATATGACGGTTTTGTCATCCTGCATGGAACCGACACCATGGCCTATACAGCATCAGCCCTTTCCTTTATGTTGGAAAACCTCACCAAACCTGTCATCCTCACAGGAAGCCAGCTGCCTATTGGTGAGTTGCGAACCGACGGAAAGGAGAACCTCATGACTGCTATAGAATTGGCTTCGATGAAGAACAAGGAAGGAAGACCTATGGTTCCAGAGGTATGCATCTTCTTTAATGGCAGACTGCTGCGAGGCAACCGAGCCATCAAGATTAATGCGGAAGGTTTTCATGCCTTCGACTCCTTCAACCATCCCCATCTCTGCGATGTGGGCATCAACTTCTCCTTCCACGACCATCACATCCTGACGCCAGACTATGACAAGCCTATGGTTCCACACCTGAAGCTCGATCCGAACGTCATCGTCTTCAGTCTCTTTCCAGGCATACAGGATGCCATCGTGCGTCATGTACTCGAGTCACCTACTCTACGAGGCATTGTGATGCGAACTTACGGCTCGGGCAATGCTCCTCAGGCACCTTGGATTATGCGTCTGCTCGACCAGGCTGCCCATCGCGGTGTCAACATCATCAATATCAGTCAATGTCTTACGGGAAGTGTGGAAATGAGCAGATACGGAGCCGGCTTCCAGCTAAAGATAGCCCACGTTATCAGTGGACGCGACAGTACCGTGGAAGCAGCTGTCACCAAGCTGATGTACCTGCAAGGCCGATACAGCGACAACAAGATAGTACGTGAGAAGTTACAACAATCGCTTGCGGGTGAAATCACACTATAAACCAATGTACCCTAAGAAGCTATATATAAAAAGATATAGGCTTTGTGGATTATATATAATATAATGTGTAGGCGAAGTGCCTATATATAAAGTATAGAATAGAAAGAACAATATATGCTAAGACGCATTCTACTTTTCATCACACTGGTACTTGCCATGGCTTTCGGAAGCTATGGAGAGAGCCATGCTGCGCCTGTCACTAAAGACAGACTGCAGAAAGTAGAAGAGCATAAGCCTCAACAACAGGCGGTACTTACCGATTCGAGCAACATTTATCGCATCTGTAACGCCCGACCACAGAGAGTGATACCATGCTGGGCTTCCGAAACATCAACGCCCAACAAGCTACCACTCAAGAATCATTTTTATCATTTTCTTTTAACCACCTACCGTGGACACGAGCGCCAGGAATCGGCGCCTATCCATTTTGATGTTGCAAGCAAATATTATGTCATTTGCCTGCGGCATCTTCTTTGCTGACACTTGCCTGTACAAAAAAGAATCACGAGTTTTTCCTTTTCGGGAAGTCATCAACCTCACTGTTTACCTATGTTCGAAGACGGGCATAGGACTGGTGAGTTATATCAAATTCAAAAAAAACAGACAATATATAAACAACTTAAATTATGGCAAGTATCAACCATTTGGAAATGTGCGACCAACTGAAGGCGCTTCCAGAAATCGAAATAAAGAAAACATGCTTCGGACTTTTCACTCAGGCTGTCTATAAACCTTCACAGAGTGTCATCAAAGTTAACCAGAATGAATACTCGGTAGAAGTAGGCGGACAATTAGAGAAACTGCTCAATGGCGGCAACAACACCATTATGGAACAGCGCAACAAGGGCAAGAAGTACAGCAAGAGCGATATGGGCAACATGCGATTGGACACCTGCATCTCTAAAGACCATCAGTTTGTAGGAGCCCAGCTGCTTCGCTTTGTCGACTTCAGCTACAAACCTGTTACCGACATGGTGGTTTACGAAGGAAAGACAGCAGAAGCCTTTGCCGAACTTTTCGATTAAGTCTGAGTAAAGAGCAAAGACCTCACAATGGGATAGCTGCAAAAGCACCCAAAGTACAACAATAAACCCAGGGCTTTCCGCCCTGGGTTATTTCTTTTACTCAACTTTCGCAAAATATCAGAATAATGCAATAGGCTTCAACTGCTTACGAAGCCGCTTTCATTGCTCTACGCAATAGGCTTTATTGACTATCGAAGCCGCTTTCATTTTTCGAAGCTTTTCTATTCAAAACCGAAGGGAGTGTGGTTTAACGTGATAACTTCTTTAACTTCTACAACTTCTAAACTTGCTAAAGTTCAGTCTTTTATACAAAATAAGAACTGCAGGCAACTTCTCAGTCACCCGCAGTTATAAATAAGAGATACTATAGAGGTATTACCTCCATAACTAAAAACCTGTCTATTCCAAGTTCAAGCTCTTCTTGATAGCCTCGATCTTCTCCATAGCAGCTGCTGTACAACGGTTGTAACAACCAGCACACTTGAAGGTAGAATCCTTCACCTCAATATAGAACTTAATCTTTGGCTCTGTACCTGAAGGACGAACACTTACCTTAGTATTGTCATCACAGAACCACTGCAACACATTGCTTGTTGTCGGCATGTTGAGTTTCTCCACACTGCCGTCAGCATGCTTTTCTTCCAATGTCTGATAGTCTTTCCAGGTAACCACCTTGCTGCCACCCAACTCCTTTGGAGGGTTGGCACGGAAATCAGCCATCATCTGCTTAATCTCGTCAGCACCAGTCTTGCCAGGGCGAACCACGTTGACGGTAAACTCCTTACTGAAGCCATACTCTGCATAAATCTGCATCAAGAGGTCGTAGAGAGTCTTGCCATGGTCCTTAGCCCAGGCTGCAATCTCGCAAATCAGGCAGATAGAAGCAGGAGCATCCTTATCACGAACCTTGTCGTATGGCAAGAAACCGAAGCTCTCCTCACCACCACCGATATACTGCTGCTTGCCCTCAGAGATAGCAATCTCGCGTGCAATCCACTTGAAGCCAGTGTAGCAGTCGCGCAACTCTACGTTGTTCTTCTTGGCAATCTCAGCGATAACCTCTGTAGTTACGATGGTCTTCACGAGGAAGTCTGTTGGCTTCAACTTGCCCAACTTCTTCTTGTTCTCGATGATGTAGTAGCAGAACATCATGCAGGTCTGGTTACCATTGATAATCATCCACTCACCCTTATCGTCACGGCAAACGATAGCCAGACGGTCAGCATCAGGGTCGGTAGCAACCACGAGGTCAGCATTCAACTTAGTACCGAGTTTCATACCGAGGGTCATAGCCTCTGCATTCTCTGGGTTAGGAGAAACTACTGTTGGGAAGTTACCATCTACAACCATCTGCTCAGGAACTACATTGATATTCTGGAAGCCCCAAGAACGCAGACAGAGAGGTACGATGACACGACCTGTACCGTGCATAGCTGAATAAACGATGTTGAGGTCTTTCTGACGGTTGATGACATCCTGGTCAATCATAGCAGAATGAACGGCTGTCATGTAGTCGTAATCCATCTCACCACCGATAATCTTGATCTTATCCCAGTTAGCCTCAAACTTCACCTGGTCAATAGTAACCTTGTTTACCTCCTCGATGATACCTGTATCGTGTGGAGCCAGAACCTGAGCACCGTCGCTCCAGTAAGCCTTGTAACCGTTGTACTCCTTAGGGTTGTGAGAAGCTGTTACGTTGACACCAGCCTTGGCACCGAGCTCGCGGATAGCGAAAGAAATCTCTGGTGTAGGACGGAGGCTCTCGAAGAGATAAGCCTTGATGCCATTGGCAGAGAAGATGGCAGCTACGGTCTCAGCGAAGAGACGAGAGTTGTTACGACAGTCGTGACCTACCACTACCGACAGATTCTCCTCACCAGGGAAAGCCTTGAGGATGTAGTTAGCAAAGCCCTGGGTAGCCATGCCGACGATATACTTGTTCATGCGGTTGGTACCTGCGCCCATGATACCGCGCAAACCACCAGTACCGAACTCCAAGTTCTGATAGAATGCATCAACGAGAGAAGACTTGTCCTCTGCGTCGAGCATTGCCTTTACTTCCTTACGGGTTTCTTCATCGAATGAAGGTGTGAGCCACTGCTGAGCTCTTTCTTCACACTGCTTAATTAATTCTGTGTTATTAGCCATAGTTAATGGTATTATATAATTGTTATTTTAGTTCTTTTTGCAAAGATATATAAAATATCCGAGAAACAAAAGCAAGATTGAAGATTTTTTTGTATTTTTGCATTCTAAAATATATTTGGTCATCTTTTGGACAAGATTGTACCATTTTCAGTAACAATATCAGTAACAATAAAAATATTAAACATGGAATTACATTTCACAGGCATCATCATTGCCGTCAGCACATTTCTCATTATAGGAATCTTCCACCCTATTGTCATCAAGACCGAATACTACACTGGCACCCGCTACTGGTGGGTATTTCTCGTTCTGGGATTAGCCACCATCGCTGCGGCATTCCTGATAGAGGACGTTCTTCTGTCGGCTATTCATGGCGTTTTGGGAGCCTCCTGTCTTTGGAGTATCGGTGAGCTCTTCGAGCAGAAACAACGTTGCGAGAAAGGATGGTTTCCTAAAAATCCCAAGCGCATCGGCAAGGGTTATTATAAGGATGAGGTGAAGGACGAAGAACGAAAGTAAAAGACGGAAAATGAAGACTGAACTCATACTGGTGGGCAAAACCATCAACAAGCATTTCATTGCTGGCATCAAGGATTATGCCGAGCGTATCACCCATTACATGCCTTTCACCATCACCACCATTCCCGAACTCAAAAACACAAAGAGTCTGAGTGAACAGCAACAGAAAGAGCGCGAAGGCGAACTGATACTGAAACAGCTGCAGCCTTCTGACACAGTAGTGCTGATGGACGAACATGGACAGGAGTTTCGCAGCATCGAGTTTGCCAAATGGATAGAGCGCAAGCAGGCTACTTCACGAAGACTCGTCTTCGTCATTGGTGGTCCGTATGGATTCTCTCAGGCGGTATACGACCGTGCCAACGAGAAGATTTCGCTATCCAAGATGACCTTCTCCCATCAGATGGTAAGACTTATCTTCACCGAAGCCCTCTATCGGGTATGCACTATTATAAAAGGTGAGCCATATCATCATGAATAAAGGTAAAAAGGTAAAAAGGTAAAAAAGTAAAAGGGTAAAAAAGTAAAAGGGTAAAAAGGTAAAAAAGGAGGAAATAAAAAAAGTTACTAAATGGCAAAAGAAAAATATATTGAGATCAAAGGAGCCAGGGCCAACAACCTGAAGAATATCGACATCAAGATTCCTCAGGGCAAGTTTGTAGCCATAACAGGCGTATCGGGATCGGGCAAGTCGTCATTGGCTTTCGACACTCTTTATGCCGAAGGCCAGCGTCGCTATGTAGAGTCATTGTCAAGCTATGCCCGCCAGTTCTTGGGCAGAATGAGCAAACCCGAATGTGATTTCATCAAAGGCTTGCCGCCAGCTATTGCTATCGAGCAGAAAGTCATCTCGCGCAATCCTCGCTCCACAGTAGGAACCACTACCGAGATCTACGAATACCTGCGCCTGCTCTATGCACGCATAGGAAGAACCTTCTCACCCATCAGCGGCGAGGAGGTGAAGCGACATACCACTGAAGACGTCCTGGCCTGCACCCGACAGTATTCTCCTGGCACCAAGTTTGTGATTCTTGCCCCTATCCATGTGGCAGAAGGACGCACTCTTGACCGCCAGTTGGAGATGTATCTGCAGGAAGGTTACTCGCGCATCTTGGTGAAAGATGAGTTCGTACGTATCGAGGACTTCGACGGAAAAGCCGAAGCTCAGGACATCTACCTTGTTATCGACCGCTCATCGGTAAGCGAGGAGAAGAGCGACATCAGCCGACTCACCGACTCTACTGAGACTGCCTTCTATGAGGGCGATGGTGCCTGCCGCCTTCTGTTCCTTCCCAGCCATATCTGCTACGACTTCTCTACCCGCTTCGAGGCAGACGGCATCACCTTCGAAGATCCTTCCGACAATATGTTTGCCTTCAACTCTCCCTTAGGGGCCTGTCCTACCTGCGAGGGCTTCGGAAGTGTGATAGGTATCGACGAGAAACTCGTCATCCCCAACACCTCAATGAGTGTGTATGATGGGTGCGTGGTTTGTTGGCGTGGCGAGAAGATGGGCATGTGGCAAAAAGAGTTCATCCGCCGTGCTGCACAGTACGACTTCCCAATCTTCGAGCCTTACTTTAATCTGACACAGAAACAGAAGGATATGCTCTGGCACGGATTGCCTTGCGACCGCAAAAAGGACATCCACGAGCAGGTGAGTATCGAAGCCTTCTTCCAAATGGTGAAAGAGAACCAGTACAAGATACAATACCGAGTGATGCTGAGCCGTTTCCGTGGAAAGACAGTTTGTCCCGACTGCCATGGCACACGACTCAAGAAGGAAGCCACCTATGTGAAGATAGGCGGAAGAAGCATTACCGAACTGGTGGAAATGTCGATTACCAATCTGAAAGCTTGGTTCGACAAGTTGGAGCTTACAGAACACGAGCAGAGCATCGGCAAACGACTGCTTACCGAAATCAACAACCGCCTGCAGTTCCTGCTCGATGTAGGATTGGGTTACCTCACCTTAGGCCGACTCAGCAACAGTCTGTCGGGTGGTGAGAGCCAACGCATCAACCTGACCACGAGCCTGGGTTCTTCGCTCGTGGGCAGTGTGTACATCCTCGACGAGCCAAGTATCGGACTGCACAGCCGTGACACCGACCGCCTCATCAAGGTACTTCGCGAACTGCAACAGTTGGGCAACACCGTGGTTGTCGTGGAACACGATGAGGAAATCATGCGGGCTGCCGACTATCTCATAGATATAGGTCCCGATGCAGGACGCTTAGGTGGCGAGGTGGTCTATGCCGGACCTGCCTCCGAGTACGATACTACCGACAAGGCCGCCCAACAGAAACTGTTGGACCGCTACCCCAAGAGCTACACCATACGCTACCTCACCCACGACGAGGAGATAGAATGTCCTGCCTCACAAAGGGCATGGAACATGTGCATCACCATCCGAGGGGCTCGCATGAACAACCTGCGAGGCATTGATGTGGAGATACCTCTCAATGTCTTTACAGTAGTGACAGGTGTGTCGGGCTCGGGCAAGTCGTCGCTCATCAAGGGCATACTCTACCCTGCCCTCCGCCGCCGACTCGACCTCGTGGCTGATGCTCCTGGCGAGTTTGCCTCATTGGAAGGCGACTGGAAGAGCATCCGACACATCGAGTTTGTCGACCAGAACCCTATAGGCAAGAGTACACGCAGCAATCCTGCCACTTATCTGAAAGCCTACGATGCCATCCGCACGCTCTTTGCCGCCCAGCCTCTGGCTAAACAGATGGGCTTTACAGCACAGTATTTCTCCTTTAATACCGAAGGCGGACGATGCGAGGAATGCAAGGGTGCCGGATATGTCACCATCGAGATGCAGTTTATGGCAGACCTCACCCTGACCTGCGAAGCATGCCACGGCAAGCGCTTCAAGCACGACATACTGGACGTGAGATATGGAGGAAAGGACATCAACGATGTGCTCAACATGACTGTGAACGAAGCCATCGAGTTCTTCAGCGACGAGAAAAACTCGCATAGCGACGACGACTTCGACCAGTGCCGCATCATCGTACGAAAACTTCTGCCTCTGCAGGAAGTGGGCCTGGGCTATATCAAGCTCGGTCAGAGCTCAAGCACCCTGTCGGGAGGTGAGAACCAGCGTGTCAAACTCGCCTACTTCATCGGCAAGGAGGAACAGGAACCCACACTCTTCATCTTCGACGAGCCTACCACCGGTCTTCACTTCCACGACATCCGACGTCTGCTCCATGCCTTCAACGCCCTGATAGAGCGCGGACACTCACTGGTGGTTATCGAGCATAACCTCGATGTCATCAAGTGTGCAGACTATATCATAGACTTAGGCCCCGACGGAGGAGACAAGGGTGGCAACCTGGTAGCCTGCGGTACACCTCAGCAAGTGGCAGCCTGCCCAGGCAGCATCACAGGACAATTTCTGAAGAAATATCTGCCAAAATAAGGCGAAAAGCTATTAAACTGAGGTAAATACGCCACAAGAGATGCTAAAAGATGTAAAAAAGTAGAGACATACTAAACTTTATGTGTAATTTTGCATCCAAAACTTAAAAGAACAGAAAACGTTACATTTTTAAAAAAGAAAGAAAATGAAAAAGTTTGTACTCTTTATATGTATGACAGTTTGCTGCGCTCTGAGCGCCAACGCACAGGCTCAAATCAAGTTTGACAAGCAGACTCACAACTTTGGCTCATTCCCTGAGACAGAGAAGATCCACAAGACTACATTCACATTTACCAATGTAGGCAACAAGCCTCTTATCATCAATCAGGCATTGGCAAGCTGCGGCTGCACCGTGCCCAAGTACACCAAGGCTCCAATAGCTCCTGGTCAGAAGGGCCAGATTGAGGTAACTTACAAAAGCGACGGCACATGGCCCGGTCACTTCAAGAAGAGCATCACCGTACGTACCAACGGCACTGTAGAGATGACTCGTCTGTATATAGAAGGTGTCATGACCGAAGTCAAGAAGTAGTAATGATATTCTATTTCTCAGGAACAGGAAATACACGCTGGGCCGCCATTCAGATTGGGGCTGCCACGCAAGAACGACTGATCAACATAGCCGACTATTCCGACTATCTTTCAGCCGATAAAGACATCGAGCCGTTTGCCTTGAAAGAAGGTGAACGGCTTGGTTTCGTTTTCCCCGTTCATGGCTGGAGAGTGCCAAGACTGGTGCGTTCGTTCGTCAGCCGACTGAGACTGAAACCCTTCGGCGATGGTATTTCTCCTGACAGCAAACCTTTCTGCTATGCAGTATGCACTGCAGGCGACAGCATCGGGAAAACGATCGACACACTCAACAAATGCCTGCAGGCCAACCATCAGTTGCAGGCGATGGGCATCAGCCAGCCCGACTCAGCTTATTCGCTCATCATGCCTGAGTCGTATGTGGGCTTACCATTCATGGATGTAGATCCTTCCGAGAAGGAGAAGCGCAAGAAGGAGAAGGCAGCACAGCAGCTGAAAGCCATCTGCGAAGACCTGAGAGAGCGAAAGACCGGTATCAGCCATCTGACGGAAGGTCCGCTTCCCTGGTTCTTCACCCACATAGTAGGAGGATTCTTCGAGCATGTGCTCATCACCGACAAGCGTTTCCATGTAGTGGAAGAGCGATGCGTGAAATGCGGCATCTGTGCCAACGTCTGCCCTGTGGGTGACATCTCTGGAGGCAAAGGCAAGCAACCCGTATGGCTCCACCACGACGACTGCCTCACCTGTTTCTCTTGCTATCATCATTGTCCACATCATGCCATCGAGTTTGGCAGACAGACACAGAAGAAAGGACAATATTATTATAAATAGGTGTAACTGTCTATCACCTACCAAAACTTGAATAATAACTAAATAATTCTATAGACAAATGAAGAAGATTTTACTTAGCATCACATTTGCTCTGATGGGCATCGTTAGCGGATTTGCGGCAAAAGCATACCCAGGCATAGTCACTGTCACACAGAGCGACGGAACAGAATTAAACGTCAGAATATACGGTGACGAACATTTCAATTGGCTCACCACAGAGGATGGAGTTCTTCTTGTACAAGAAGGAAACAACTACTATATTGCAGAAACTACCTCATACGGCACATTGAAAGCAACAAACTATATTGCCCATAATGCCAACAAACGTGTGCCTGCAGAAATCAAAGCCATCAAAAAGCAAGACCTTTCACGCTTTAGAAGTTATGCCATTAAAAAGGCATCACCAGCAAAAGCAATGGGTACCGGAAACAGCGGAGTGAAGTATTTCCCACATAGTGGCAGTCCAAAAGCATTGGTTATTCTGGTTGAGTTTTCTGACACACCCTTCCAAAGTGGAGAGAAAGCCAAGAATGTTTTTGAGCACTTTCTTAAAGGAAAGGATGAGAACAACTTACCTGATGGTTATGAGGCATATACAGGTTCATACAAGAATAATAAGTTACGCAACAAAGGAAGTGTTTCTGACTATTTTTACGACATGAGTAAGGGCACATACACTCCAAAGTTTGATGTTGTAGGTCCGTATAAACTCAATCATTCTTCTCTTTACTATGGACAAGGTGACAAAGACAACACCTATGCCCTTGTCAGCGATGCCTGTAAAGCAGCCGATAAAGATGTTGACTTTTCACGATATGATGCAGACGGTGACGGAATGGTAGATCTCGTGTATCTCATCTATGCAGGTTATCCTGCCAGCATGTCGGGCAATCCAAATGACATTTGGCCAAAGTCTGGACCTGGTAATGACAGTTTCGGAACCTATGACGGCAAAAAGGTCTGCAGATATGGAGTTCATGCAGAACTCAACTTTGGACGGGAATTGAACCAAAAGAACGGTTTCTTACTTAGCGGAATCGGACTGTTCTGCCATGAATTCTCTCATACGCTCGGTCTGCCCGACCTTTACCCTACTGTTGACGCATCAAAAGTAGATAACCAAAACCCAGAAATGTGGGATTTGATGGATGGAGGAGAATATACTTATAATGGCGGCTACTGCCCCACTCCTTATTCACCTTGGGAAATGGATGCCATGGGATGGGCTACACCTATAGAACTGAGCGATGAAAAGCAGACTGTTACTCTCAAATCATACGGCAAAGAAAGGGTAGCTTATAAAATAAAGGGAGAAAACAATGAGTACCTCTTGTTACAAAACATCCAGATAGGCGGATGGTGGACAGGTGTAGCATTAGTTTACAAAACAGGTATGTTGGTTTGGCGAATTGACTATAACAACAAAGATGTCAACCTCTTTGACAATCCAAATAACACTATAGGCAAGCCAAAAGTTATGATTGTTCCAGCTGATGGTTATGTAATCTCTGACTACAACCATGGTGATGGCAAACAATGGACAGACGATCAGTACAAGGAAAGTCTCCAAGGCGATCCTTTCCCAGGTGCTACAAATAAGACCGAACTTTTGAGTGTCGTACTCAACAACAGCACCTTAGAGAAGCCTATCTATAATATCAAGGAAGAAAATGGAGTCATCACCTTCGACTATCTTAATAATATCAGCGCCATCCAGCTCCCTTCTGTAGATGAAACTGATATGACTACAAAGCAGATCTTCTCCCTCGATGGTCGTTACCTCGGCAATGATGCAAGCAAATTGACGAAGGGAATCTACATCATCGGCAAGAAGAAAGTGGTGATAAAATAAGGCAATTTTAAGGAAGCGCAAGCATCCATTCTGATGATGCGCTTCTATGAGACTTAACGAAGCGCTTTATTAGGTGTTAACGAAGCGCTTCCTTAAGGTGTAACGAAGCGCTTCTTTAGGGTCTAAGGAAGCGCTTCTTTAGGTCATGTACTTAACGACAGTCTGCAACACTCTTCGACATTCCCACAAATTGTATTTTGTATCTTTGCACAATTCTACGGCAAAGGGAAATAATATGTTAAACTCCGCTTTCACAGTCGCTAAAGCGGAGGTTATTATTTGTGCTGCACGTTCTATTTCTTGCTATAAAACAAGAATAAGACAGCAAGAATACTTTTGCATATATATTCACAGCCATAGCTTAGTTAACTATGAAAAAAAAATTCATAGTTAGGAAAAAATATTTTCCCAATTAGGCGGATTAAAAAACCTAACTGGGAAACGTTTTTTTGGCTATTACCGTATGAATATACAGCATAAAAATACAGACAAATTACTTAGCTTCTATATCTTTCACCAAACCTTCCACATAGCGGCAAAGAATATTGATACCCTTCACATTCTCACCGCCCTCAGGAATAATAATGTCGGCATAGCGCTTGGTAGGTTCAATAAACTGCTCGTGCATGGGCTTGAGCACTTTCAGATAGCGGTCTACGACCATAGAGACCGTGCGTCCGCGGTCGATAGTATCGCGCTGAATGTTTCTGATCAGCCGCTCGTCGGGATCGGCATCCACAAAAACCTTTAGATCCATCAAATCGCGTAACTTTTTGTTGAGCAGCGTCATAATACCCTCTATAATAATGACAGGCTTGGGCTCTACATGAATCGTCTCTGCCTCACGGTTGCACTTGAGGTAACTGTAGGTAGGCTGCTCGATAGCCTTTCCGTTACGCAAATCGTTGAGTTGCTTGTGCAACAACTTCCAGTCGAAAGCATCAGGATGGTCGAAGTTGATGGCATGACGCTCCTCGTCTGTCATGCCCGTTGTGTCGTTATAGTAAGAGTCAAGAGGCACTACAGCCACAAAGTGAGGAGGCAAAGCCTCAACAATTTTTCTCACTACCGTGGTTTTGCCCGAGCCGGTTCCTCCGGCTATACCGATGATGGTTATTTTGTCTTTATCCATAGTTTTAATTTTTATTGAACTTTATCAGGTTCTGAAGTTATAGAAGTTAAAAGAGCTACACTTTGGTAGCACATACACTTAGAGCACATCTTCGAACATTTTGCGATAATATTCAGCCTTCTTTTCCACGGCTAAGGGATAAGCCCTGCTGCTGCTCGGCATGCGATAGAGTCTGAGAATACGTCCATCGAAACCGAACTCCACATAGCCTCCCATAGGCGGAGTGGCTGTAATGCCGTAATGCTCGGAGAAGATGCGGGTAGCCAACTGTCCTGCAGTAAGCACAGCCCTGCATTGGGGCAATGCTCTGAGCATACCATCAAGGTCGGAGGGCTCCACCACCTGTAGGTCTTTGTCTGAAGCCGTATTCTTGGTACGTATCACCTTCTGAGCCGTGTCGTAGATAGCCACACCTTTCTCCTGCAGAAAGCTCTTCAGTTCTGCCTCACGATAGCGTTTGTTCTCTGCATCGACAAAATGAAGTTTATCTCCGAAGAAGATAAGCCCGAAGATGCGCCACATATCGTTCTGATAGTTAGGATAATACCAAGGAATGCACCAGCGCTTGGGCGAAGGCGGGAAAGTGCCGAGCATCAGCAGATGGGCATTCGATGGCAGCCACGGCTCAAAAGGATGATTTTCTATCATTTTTTACCTTTTTACTTTTTTACCTTTTTACTTTTTTACCGTAAAAAGTTACTTCTTCTCCTTCACGAGATACATCACTACAGGCAAGTGGTCGCTGTAGCCATTGAGCCAGCGTCCGCCCGCTGTGGTACGCAGCGGAGCTCCCTTGTACTGACCTTCCTGCTGGATGAGGTAATCGCGACGGAAGATATGGCTCTTCCAGTATTTCAGCGAAGAGTAGTCCTTCTTCTTGGCATCCTTGTTGAGCAGATTAGGAGTAATCACTATCTGGTCGAAGAGGTTCCAGTTGCCACTATAGAATAAGGTGCCCTTGCCTTCCTTTGCCAGAACGTTGTACCAGGGGTTGTACATATCGCCAGCTCCCACCTGACTGATTTCGGGCTTAGCCTGCAGATAGACGTGCATGCTCTTGTTCACTGGATCGTCGTTCATATCGCCCATCACAAAGATCTTCATCTCTTGGTTCACATTCAGAAGACTGTCCTTGATCACCTTCACCTGTCGCGCAGCCGACTCACGATAGAAAGGACCTGAGAAACGGCTTGGCCAGTGGCATACGATCACCGCCACATCATCACCAGCCATCTCTCCCCTTACGGTGAGGAAGCCACGGGTGAAGAAGGCGCTGTCCTTTGCCAACTCCTGCACATAAGGCAACAGCTTCACATTCTTCACACTGAAGAGCGAAGGATTATAGAGCAGCGCACAGTCGATGCCACGACGGTCGGGACCCTCGATATGTACATATTTCATATTGCGGGCCTTAAGAGGTGCCTGGTCTACCAAGGCATCAAGCACCTTATGGTTCTCCACCTCGGAAAGTCCGATGAAGGCACACCCCACATTAGGAAGCACGTCTGTTCCCATATCCGCCAAAGCCTTCGACATATTACGCAACTTATTGGTGTACTTCATGCCGTTCCAGCCCTTGTTAGGCAAATACTCGTAATCTTTCTTTCCCTCGTCGTGACAGGTGTCAAAGAGATTCTCCTGATTGTAAAAACCAACGGCGTAAACCGAGAACTTCTTCTGGGCAGAGGCAGCCAAATTGACTATCAAAAGAGCCGCCAAGAATAGCAAATGTCGTTTCATTATTTATAGTTTTAAAATTTGTTTACTGCAAAAGTAGCTATTAAATTGTAATTATCAGTAAGAAAAGTGGAAAAAGTGAATTTTTAATGAAAATTTAATCAAAAAAACTTTCTTTTTTAAAATTTATTTATTTACTTTGCACACACATTATATTAATTAAACTATTGACTATGCAACAAAAGGTAAAATTAGCAATGATTGCACTCTGCTACAGTCCATTGCTCTTCGCTCAGAACGCCACCGAGCAGAAGATAGCAAAGGGATTGGACGAGAATGCATTCACATTCACCGAAGCACAGTTGGGTGAGGATGACGATATGTCACAGAACGTCACCATTCTGAATTCTAACTCAAATGTTTACGCATCAGAGGCAGGCTACCTGTTCTCGCCAGTGCGTTTCCGTTATCGTGCCTTCAATCAGAAGTACAATGATGTGTACATCAATGGTGCTCCCATGAACGACATGGAGTCTGGTCAGTTCCGCTTCTCTAACATCGGAGGTCTGAACCGATTCTCAAGAAACGTTGACTTTGCCTTGCCTTTCGAGGGCAACAACTACTCCATGACAGGTATGGGAGGCAGCAACAACTATGACTTCCGTGCCGGAAGCATGCAGACTGGCCACTATGCTTCTGTGGGAGTTGCCAACCGCAACTACACGCTTCGTGGTCTTTATACCTATAGCAGTGGATTCAACGACAAGGGATGGGCCATCTCAGCGGGTCTTACCTATCGTTGGGCAAACCGCGGTTATGTAGAGGGAACCTTCTACAATGCGCTGTCTTACTACTTCGGTGTGCAGAAGAAGTGGGACAACGGTCACTCCCTAAGCTTCACCACATGGGGCAATCCTACAGAGCGCTCTACACAGGGAGCAGCAACCGACGAGACTTACTGGCTCGCCAACGACTACTATTACAACCCATACTGGGGCTACTACAATGGCCACAAGCGCAACTCACGCATTGTGAACGACTTTGCGCCATCAGCCATCGCCACATGGGACTGGAACATCAACGACAAGATGAAGCTCACCACCTCTGTCTTTGGCAAGTACTCTATGTACAAGAGCACCAAGCTCAACTACGCCAACGCTGAGAACCCACAGCCAGACTACTGGAAGAATCTGCCAAGTAGCTACTTCAATGTATGGAATCCAGACGCTGTTGGCAACAATCAGTATGCACTCGAAAGCTGGCAGAACTCTTACAACTATTGGACAGCAAGCAAGGCCAACCGACAGATTAACTGGGAACGCCTCTATTATGCCAACACTCAGGCTGCCAACCAGGGCCATGATGCACTCTACTTCATCCAGGCCAAGCACAGCGACAACCTGATGTTCAACATGGCTTCCACCCTGTCGGCTAAGGTTACCAAGCGCTCTACGCTCGTAGGCGGACTGGTATTGGGCAGCAACAGCAACCGTCACTATCAGACCATGGATGACTTGCTGGGTGCTTCTTTCTTCCATAACATCAATACTTATGCGCTCGGCACCTATCCTGCCAGCGACCCAAGAGTACAATACGACCTCAACACTGCCGGACCTAACAACCTCGGCTCTCTCGTTTACGAAGGCGACAAGTTCGGTTACGACTATAAGATTGAGGTAATGAAGGGCTTGCTCTGGACTTCCTACACTGCTGAGATGGGACGTTTCCAGACCATGATCAGCGCTAAGCTCGGACAGACCAATATGCGTCGCCATGGATATATGCGCAATGGTATGGCCCCCAACAACTCTGAGGGCAATAGCCGCATCGCACGCTTCGGTGAGGGCGGTGCCAAGGGTAGCATCAACTTCGATGCCGGCAAGGGTCATGTATTCAAGATTGGTGTAGGTTACGAGTGGCGTCCACCAATGGCCAACACAGCATTCATCTCTCCTGAGATTTGCAACGACTACGTGCTCAACCTTGGCGACGAACATGTCTTCAGCAGCGAGTTCAGCTATCAGTATCAGAATGCCTGGGTACACGCCAACGTCAACGCATACTATAGCCGCCTCGACCACGTCACTGAGTGGCAGAACTTCTACAACGATGACGAGAACTCTTTCACCTACCTCAGCATGACAGGATTGGAGAAAGAATACTATGGTATCGAGGCAGGTCTCGACTTCAAGGTGGCTTCTTTCCTTAACTTCAAGGCCATCGGAACCATCAGCGACGCCAAGAACATCAACAATGCCAACGTGAACTACATGCTCTCCAAGTCGGCAGAGGTGGTTAAGGACTACGCATATATTAAGGACATGCGCGAAAGCGGAACTCCTCTTACTATCGGTAGCCTTGCACTCGACTTCCATAAGAGCGGCTGGTTCGTCAACCTCAACGCCAACTGGTACGACCGCATCTATTTGTCATACTCACCAAGCTATCGCTACAAGTCTTCTCTGAAGAACCGCGACATGCTCTTCAACGACGAGCCTCTCCCTGGTTCTGTTGACCAGGCTAAGGGCCACGGCGGATGGATGGTAGACGGAAGCATCGGCAAGAGTATCCGCCTCAAGCATGGTAGTCTGAACTTCAACCTCATGGTAACCAACATCCTCAACAACCGCAAGATTGTTTCAGGTGGTTACGAGCAGAGCCGAAGCGACTACACCCTCAACAAGGAAAACGAGGCCAAGGATCGCGTCTACAAGTTCTCTAAGAACCCTAAGAAGTATTACGTATTCGGAACCAACGGAATGTTCCAGGTATCATACAGATTCTAAAAGAAGAGAAAGATATGAAAAAGTTAAAATATATCGCAATGGCATTTGCTGCCCTGCTCTTGGCTTCATGCATGGGCGACGGTTATGCTGATTCCGTGGGAGAAAAGGATTATACCGGCCCTGCCATCGGCAACAACAAACTGGAGGCTACCAATGTCATCACCATCTCCGAACTGAAGGAGAAATATGCTACACAGATAGAACGTGGCCTGTACAAGCAGGTGGACGAGGACATCAAGATATTGGGTATCGTTACTGGTAACGACCTCGGAGGCAACCTCTACAACCAGATTTGCCTGCAGGACAAGACGGGCGGTATCTTGGTTTGCATCGGCAAGAGCGGACTCTATGGCGAACTGCCTGTAGGTCAGCAAGTGCTTATCGACTGCAAGGGCCTCTACATCGGTGGCTACGGCAAGCAGGCTGAGTTGGGCGGTGTCTATACCAACACCAACAAGGGCTCACAGTCTATCGGTAAGGTAGACCGCTACGTATGGGAGAAGCACTACAAGATTATCGGCGAGGCCGACGAGGCCAAGGCTGAGGCAATGGTTGAGGTGTTCGACCAGACTAAGATCAAGGATGCCGACTATCTGAAGTCTTGCTCAGGCAAGCTGATGAGAATAGAGGGTGTAACCTTCGCCGATGCCGGCAAGAAGGTGTTTGCCGCTACGGCAGATAAAGACAATGCCAACTGCGTAAACCGCGGATTCTCTGGCATCAGCACCAACAACCTGGTGATTCGCACTTCTGCCTATGCCAAGTTTGCCAATGCTCTCCTGCCAGAAGGTATACAGAGTGTTACAGGTATCTTCACACGTTATGCAGGAAGCAAGAACGATACATGGCAGATTCTTATCCGTACAATTGACGACGTGCAGTTACTCAAGGGTACAGAGCAATGCCCTTACACCGTGGAGGAAGCTCTCAAATTGATAAACGACGGAAAGACTACCGATGCTATGGTCTATACAGAAGGCGTCATCTGTTCTGAGCCAAAGGTAAATCTACAGTATGGTAATGCAGAATTCTACATCTCTGTAGACGGCAAGGGTATGAATGCTGACGGAACTGGCGATCCTGCCAAGACCATCAAGGTATTCCGCAACTATTATCTCAACAACGAGAAGTACACCGAGGCCAACAAGGACTTGATCAAGAAGGGACAGAAAGTTGTCATCTGCGGCAAGCTCATACTCTACCTAGGTGTAACTCCGGAAATCGACAGTGGAAACTATATCGTTTCCATCAAATAAAACTAACTCAAGTAGAAAACTATAAAAAGAATAATCAATATGAAAAAGTTCATTTATTCATGCTTGTTCTTGGCTATGGCAGCCATAACATTCAGCAGCTGCGAGGACGTTCCTGCTCCTTACAATATGCCTACAGAGGATGAATCTCAGAAAGTTCTGCCTTCAGGTACTGGTACTGCTGCCGACCCTTTCAATGTGGCAGGTGCAGTAAAGTACATCGAAGATGGTGGAAGCGAATCTGAGTTGAAATACGTTAAAGGTAAAGTTGTTTCTGTAGAACAGGGCAGTTTCGATGCAAATTACGGTAGCTTGAAATATTACATTTCAGACGACGGTACTCCTACCAACCAGTTCTATGTTTACAATGGCTATGCTGGTCCTAACCGCACTAAGTTCTCTGGCGAAGATGCTTTGAAGCAGGGCGATGAAGTGGTTATCTGCGGTAACCTTGTCGTATATAGCGGAACCAAAGAGTTCCAAATAGGCAACTACATTGTTTCTCTTAATGGCGTAGGTGGAGCTACCACTCCTGATACTCCAACTGATGGCTACATCAATGAGACATTCAGCAAGAACTTCGGTACATTTACTCTGAAGAACATTAAGGGTACCCCATGGGTGATTGATTCTTACGGCTATGCTAAGGCTACAGGTTATGAGAACGTAAGTAAGGTAATAACACCTTCAGAGAGCTACCTCGTTTCAAAAGCTATTGACCTCTCTACATCAAAGGGCGCAACCTTGAAATTCTCTTATATCTTGCGTTATGCAACGTTCAATGGTGTTCCTACAGAAGGCGTGAAGAACCAGGTGCTCATTACAGAGAACTACACTGGCGATCCTACAACAACAAAATGGACCGATATCACTGGTACTCTAACCGAAGGAACTGACTGGAAAACTTGGTCTACATATACCTACGACCTTACTCCTTACAAGGGTAAGAAGGATATCGTTATCGCTTTACACTATGCATGCGAGGCTAAATCAGGTACATGGCAGATAAAGGAATTGACTGTTAAGGAAGGTACTCCTACTGTAGAGCCGGGAACTCCAGATACACCTTCTACAACCGAAGGTATCTCAGTAAATGGACTTACTGTTACATTGACGAATAGTGGAGCCACAGCTGGAGAAAGCTTAAAAGTAGAAGATCTTAGTACATTGAAGTTAGATGCAAACCCAACAGAGTTCACACTCTCTGACGGCACTATTTTCAAATTGGATTCAAATGGCAACAAGACAAAGCCAGCTTACAACGAAAAAGCAAAAGAACTTCGCATTTATGCCAACAACATAATGACCATAACAGGCTCCAAAAACATTGCTAAAATCATCTTGACTTGCACTCATGACAACAACAAGAACACAGACTGTGTTGGTAACGAAACTGCAACCATAAACTTCTCGGGCAAGACTGCAACCTACACCAATGTGTTTACAGGTACAACAGGTGGTGGTGTACAACTTCGCATCAAGTCAATCGAAATTGTTTATGCCAAGTAATCCACTCAATTACAAATAACTTTAACTATCCCCATTGCCTCTCATCAGGCAATGGGGATTTTTATTTCATTTGGTTGCTAAATTACTCAACTTTCGCATGCAAGAGCCACACGCCCAGAACCAACGGTCACCGGCCAAAGAGAATTGAAAATCGCAGGCCGAAGGGTAAAGCAAAGGGAAAAGGCAGAAGCTCTTAGCCCAGGGCAACGCAAAGAAAAGAGCAGTTCATTGCAGCAGCACGCCCTGAAGGGGCAGAAGCTCTTAGCCCAGGGCAACGCCCTGGGTATAAAGGCAATCAGCAAGGCGCCCTGTAAGGGCAAAAGCTTTAAAACTCAGGCATTTTTTTAAGCTTTTGCCCTTACAGGGCGACAAGTTTGCGAATATGATAACCCAGGGCGTTGCCCTGGGCTAAGAGCTTCTGCCCATTCAGGGCGTGCTGATAATATGAGGTCTTCAGCCCGTACTTGAACAACTGGAGAAAGTGGAGTAATTTACAGGAAAAGAGAGGGAAAGAGAGAAAAACATCTGGAAATATTTGGCAGTAAGGAGAAAAAGTCGTAACTTTGCACCCTGTTAAGTCAAAAGGCTATAATGGGCATGCACCGCAAGGACATGAAATGATGGCAACATCCCCATAACGTCTAATTTTAATAACCCAAATAAAAGTAAAAACAAAATGAAAAAAGGTATTCATCCAGAGAACTATCGTCCAGTAGTATTCAAGGATATGTCTAATGGCGACATGTTCCTCTCACAGTCAACTTGCAAGACCAACGACACTGTTGAGTTCGAAGGCGAGACTTACCCAGTAGTAAAGATTGAAATCTCAAGCACCTCTCACCCATTCTATACAGGTAAGAGCAAGCTCGTTGATACAGCAGGTCGCGTTGACCGCTTCATGAACCGTTACGGCAAGTTGAAGAAGTAATATACCTTTTTATATATAAGGATATATTATCAATACGAGATAGAAGGTGCGTTCTAACGTAGTTGCATATGCGTTAGTGCGCACCTTTTACCTTTTCTTTATCACCCCACTCTTTCTTATAAGATTCATCCTAACATCTTATTATCTATTTTATCATTTAACATTCACTATGTTATGAAACAAATCAAGATTTATTTATTCGCTCTCCTCGCTGTGCTCTCTATGACAGCCTGCGGAAGCAGCGACGACGGAGACGGAAATGGTTCGAATGAAATCAACACCAACAAGAACGAGGTAACAACCGACAAGGCTGTCACCCGACTGGAGTTTCCTAAACTGAAAGGCGGAAACAGCATTATCCGTGTTTATCGTGACGGCAACAGCAAGCAGTACGACCCGGACAACGTAAACTATTCAGTAGAATGGGATTGCGACAAGAAATCGCAGCGCTGGTCTTGCTACATCATCACCAAACAGAACAGCGGCAATCCCGATAATATAAAACGTTATTACAGCCAGGACAACCAATATCCCTACGACCCAGATTTGGCAGCTTCTAACAGATGGGAGAAAGACTACATCTACAGTTCTGGCTTTGACCACGGACACATCTGTCCTTCGAACGATCGTATGTATAATTCCAAAGTCAACTATCAAACTTTCTATCTCACCAATATGCAGCCACAATATGCTGTGTTTAACGGAAGCCATAAAGACCATCCATATTCAGGTATTTGGATCAAGATGGAGAACTATCTACATAACTTCAAACTCTACGATAAAGACACGATGTATGTTTGCAAGGGCGGAACTATCGATAAGGAGGAACACATTCTAACCCGTATAAAGGGAAAGCTCATCGTACCGAAGTATTTCTTTGTGGCAGTCCTCGTCAAGAAGATGGTCAACGGACAGGCTTACTACAAGTCTATCGGTATGTGGTTCCCACACACCAATGTATATCATGGAGACGACAAACTGTCTGATTACGCCATGAGTATCAAGGATCTGGAAGCAAAGACTGGTATAGACTTCTTCTGCAATCTTCCCGACGATATCGAGCGGGATGTTGAAAGCAAAAAAATACTTAGCGACTGGGGAAGTATAGAAAAATAAGAAATCAAAGGATAATAGCCATTTAGCTTGGATTTCCTATACACAAGTAATACTTCAGTAAGACAAAAAAAAATCGCATGTTTCAAAAGTTCATTACAGAACTGCCGAAACATGCGATTTTTTATAAGGCAACTTTGTATTTATCGTAACATCCTTCGTTATCTCCGATTATTCAGTCGAGAAGAGTCTGCCTTGAGAGGCTTGATGGTCGCACCCATGCCAAACGACTTCTTAATGGTCTTCTCATTGGTTTTAGAAGAACCGAAGGCCTTGGCCTGACTGGTTGGGTTGACACGCTTTAAGTCAATATGTATCACATCACCCTTCACCTTACCAGTACCTATCATATAGCCCCAGAAAGTATCCACGTCATATCCCTTTTCTGCCCCTAAGTGGAAGCCTGCCTGTGAAGAGCCATGGTCCATGACAAACGTAGCCCCAGAGTTCTTATACTGGATATAAATATCGTAATTATCATCAATATACCATTTAAACTCCAAGGTCTGTTGATCCGCGACAGAACCATCATCGTTATACTTATAGTCAGTCTCCACGCCCTCTCCACTCAAAGCATCACGAGTGTTAGCATATTGGAAGAACTTCATATCGGCATAGAACTCATTAGTCTGTCGTGACTGCCCATCATCTGAAAGATAAGAATAGGTTACTGGTCCATACCATTCGCCTGTAAGCAACCGTGCCATATCAACAAGTCCATTATTCTGCGAACCTCCTTGCCAACCATTATTCCAATCATTGTTGCTCCATCCCCAATCATCATAATGGTCGTACCAGCCATAAGGATCATACCAATAATCATCACCATCGCAGCTGGTCATTGTAAGCGACATGGCAGCTATCACAGCCATTGTCAGCAAAGAATATACTTTTTTCATATCAATAGTAGTTTAATCAGAATTTATTTGTTTTCCGGGAAGAATCGCTTCGGTAGCATGGTGCTGTCGTTCTGCTCCTGAGCACTCTCCTGCTGTTCTTCCTTGTTATTACTGCGTGTCTTGGCGTAGCCGTAATTTCCCCAAGAATTATTCCAGCCGTCGGAATCATACCAGTAATAATTGTCCCAATCGGGCGTATCTACCTTGTAGAACTCGAAGCTGATCCATCTGTTCGTACTGTTGAAATCTATATCGCCACAGAAGTAACCATTGTCGTCAAGGTGATAGTTGCGGATGACAGCCTTCTCCTGTGTGTCACGGAATGTAATGTAAATGGTTGTGCCACTCACCTTCCAGTAAATGCGGTTGGCTACATAGTCCCAGGGCGCATTGCTGTAATAGTCTATCCAGTAACCGTCGCCAGAATCGTAACCCGAATTGAAAGTTACCTCAGACATATTAGACTGATAATAACGTCCTTCATAATCCAGCTGCGTCTGCATATTTCCCCTCCATGTACCATTGAGGGCATAGGCAATTTCGGCATCCTCATCACATGAAGTGAGCGAGAGCATCATGACAGCCATGAATATCATTGAGAAGTAATAAGTAATCTTTTTCATATCGCTTTTGTTTATAAGTTAATATTTTCGTTAAATTCTGGTGCAAAGATACCTTATTCTTTTCTTAGGGCAAAGGGAATAGTAGATTATTTTAAGGAAAAATCCCTATTAAAAAGCGGATTTTCCCTAAAATGTTTGGAAATATCAAGTTTAATGCCTAACTTTGTACCAAACTTTATTAAAAAAAGCATGAAACGCTTACATTTTTTAATTATACTATCATTTATAACAATCTTTTCATCAGCAGAACCCTTTTGCGATGTCAGAAAGTTTTCAATCCTCGATGGACTTGCAGCCAACTCCATTTCCGATTTGGCACAAGGCTACGACAATATGATGTGGTTTGGCACCTTGAATGGTCTGTCCTATTACGACGGCTATCATTTCAAGACTTTCCGTGACGAGCCCGACGACATCGACATCATGAGTACCAACCGCATACTCGCCATCTTCCCAAGCCCAGACAACAATGTGTGGGTAGTCACCTTCGACCGCAAGCTATACATCTTCGATACAGAGCAATGCCAGTTTATCAAGGTTGGCACAATGCTCTGCAAGCGTTTCGGCATCCATTTGGAGTCGAGCCAGATATATCCACTCGCCAATGGACACACCTGGATTACGACTCACAAACAGAACTTCCTGATTCGTGTAGGTCAAGGAAAGGACATAGAGAGCATGAAGCCCGAGCTCATCAAGGTGGGCGAAAAAGGACTGCAAAGCGGCAACGTATGGTTTATCAAGCAAGACAAGCAAGGCCGTGAGTGGATTCTCACCGACAAGGGAACATTCATCTACGGCAAGAACTTCCATACCTCTACGCCCTTCAAGTGGTTCAGAGAAGTGGGCAACACCATCTTCCTCGCCACGACTGATGGCAAGGTGGCTGTCTACGACAAGCAAAACCATCTCTCCTGGATTCCCATGCCAGCAGGCGTCACTCGCATCAACGAGCTGAAGAATACTGGTTATCAGTTGATTATCGCTACCAACATAGGACTCGTAGTGTACAATCCACGCACATTCAAGACCGACGTCATCAGTGTGCAGAATCCCAACCAGCCCGTAGCAGAAGTGAAGAAAGCCTACGTAGACGGGCACAACATGGTATGGGCATTTACCGAAGGACAGGGCGTGACGGTAATCAATCCTCAGACAATGACCGCCCGATGGCTCTATGCCGACACTCCAACGCCAGCCGACCGTACCACAAGCAACAGCTTCTTTATCATGGAAGACGAGCACGGCACGCTGTGGACTATTCCCAACTATGGCACCTTCAGCTACTACGACCGCAAGACGGGAAAGCTCGTTCCCTATATGCTGAAAAGCAACTCGTCAGGCAACTTCTATATACCTTATATCTCGAAATATGTCGTTTCAGATCAAGGCATACTCTGGCTGATAGGCATACACGACCTGACGCAGGTGAACTTCAAGTTCCACAACTACAACATGACCAAGCTCGAAGAAGGAGAATCGGAAGTAAGAGCCATGGCTTACACTAACAACGGATTCCACTGGGATGGTTTCAAGTCGGGACACCTCAAGATCAGCGACAGCCACTTCAAAAAGATTGGTTATCTGCAGTCCAACGGACAGATCAGCCAGAAGCAGACACCCTTCTCACGCACAGGTATTTATGCCATCTATCAAGACATGAAGGACAGAATGTGGATAGGCACAGACGGCGACGGACTGTATCTGTATGACCGAAACACCATGCGCCATTTCTGCTACAATGCATCCGACAGAAATTCCCTCCCGGGCAACAGCATCTATGATGTGGTGAGCGACCGACAGGGCAACATCTGGGTAGCCACATACGGAGGAGGCTTGGCACTTATGCGTGAAGACCCACAGGGCAACATCACATTCCTTACTTCTCGTAACGGACTGAGATGGCCAAAGGAACATTACAGTAAAGTACGTAGAATCACCTGTACCGCCAGTGGCGAAATGCTCATCGGAACCACAGCCGGCCTCGTCACCTTCAAGGAAGAAAAGCACCCTTCCAAAAACATACAATTCCATACCACTTCCTACAGGGAGAACGACACAACATCGCTCACCGCATCAGACATCAACTACATCCTGATGCGTTCCAACGGCGACACCTATGTATCGAGCATCGGAGGAACCCTCGACATGATAACAAGCGAAAACCTGCTGCAGGACAATCTGAAGGTGAGATACAGCAATTTCATCAATACCAGCGAGGGAAATGTGCAGAGCATGATAGAGGACAACAGTGGCAACATCTGGCTCATCAGGGAGTCGAGTGTCGATAAATACAACCCCAAGACAAGGAAACTGACCGTCTTCGGTCCCAACGACTTCGACCTCAACATGACCTTCTCGGAGGCACGCCCCATTCACGACCCTGTAACCGACAACATCACAGTAGGCACTGCTACGGGCAGCCTGACGTTCAACCCCGCGAGACTGAAGCAGACCGACTATCAGCCCCGCATTATCTTCACTGAGCTGCACTACAACGGAAGCAACGAGTACATACCTATCCTGCACCAGAAGAAGATAGTCATCCCAGCCAACAAACGCAACCTGTCCATCAGCTTTGCCGCACTCGACTATACACGCAAGTACCAGCAGTACTATAAATACCGCATCGACGGAAATACCCCCGAAGGCGTATGGATCGACCTTCGAGGACAGAACCGCATCGGCTTCAACCGAATCTCACATGGCAACTATGTGCTCAAGGTCATCGCCACCAATACGCATGGCAAATGGAGCAAACACGTGGCTTCGCTGGAACTCGACGTGCAACCGACGTTCTGGGAAAGCATCTGGGGCAAGCTGCTCATCATCCTCATCATTGCCGGTGTTACGGCTTTGTGTTTCATCACATACAACAAGCAGCAGAAGGAACGCATCAACCACGAGATGAACGAGATGAAGAACAGGTTCTTCAGCAAGGCTTCACACAAGCTTCGCACTCCACTCACGCTCATCGGAGGTCCGATAGACGAGGTGTTAGAGAAGGAGGACAACCTCTCTACCGAGAGCCGCAGCCTGCTGCAGATGGTTCAGCGCAATGCCAAGGAGATGCTCAATATGCTCAACAAGATGCTGAAGTTTGACAACGGAAGCGACTTCTATCTTGACGAAGGAAGCGATCAGGCATTCGTGTCAAGCGAGAACAACGGCAGCATCAGCGACAAGACAGCCAAAGGCTATCTCAAGGAAGTAGAAGAGACAGAAGAGGACGACAAAACTGAACAGGCAGAAAAGGACATCACCATCCTCGTCGTAGAAGACAACCCCGACCTGCGCCAGTTCCTCTTCACCATCCTCAAGACAGACTATAATGTACTGCTTGCCGAAAACGGCAAGGAAGGCTTGGTAATGGCAAGAAACAAGATGCCCGACTTCATCCTTACCGACGTCACCATGCCTGTGATGGACGGTTTCACGATGGTACACTACATCAAGCAGGACACCAACACCGCCCATATTCCTATCATCGTACTGTCGGCTAAAGCCAGTGTGGAAGACCACCTGCGAGGCTTCGAGGAAGGTGTGGACGGTTATCTCACCAAGCCGTTCTCGGCCACCTACCTCAAGGGACGCATCGAGGCTGTCATCAATCAGCGTCATGCCCTGCAGCAAGACATGCTGAAACAGATACAACGAGCCGAGGGTGCCGAATTCCATATCACGCACGAATATCCACAGACAGCATCCGGACAGGGCGACAACAGAAGCCCGGCTACTAATAAGCGCATGACGGAAGAGGACGCTCTGACCGAGAAGATCGTACAGTTCATTAATGAGAACATGAGCAATCCCGACCTCAAAATCGATGACATCGCCGTAGCCATGGGTATGAGCCGCAGCGTGCTCTACGGCAAGATCAAGAATGCTGTGGGCATGAAGCCTATCGACTTCGTACGCCACATCCGCATCATGCGTGCCACCGAGTTGCTCTGCAATACCGACGAAACACTTAGCAGCATCGCCTACTCTTTGGGCTTCAGCGATCCTAAGTATTTCTCGAAGGTATTCAAAAAGGAAATGGGTATCATTCCAAGCGAATATAGAGAAAATTCAAAGTAATAACACTTTTTTATACCTGGTGCACGAAAAAAACGAGAATTTACACCTTGATTCTGTACGAAAGCAGTACCTTTGCACCAGTTCTTAGAAAAGTTAAATGATAGTTTAATTCTTGAATACTCCTTTCCTTCAACAACGAAAGGAATATTCAAAGTGATCCGGGGATTGTGAAATTCCCGGATTTTTTTATAAAAAAATATCAGTAACTATAGACACATATGAAAGAAAAATCGTATCTTTGCACTCGTTAAAGATACGATAACTGAGATTAAAACTATAAAAAGATACATAAAGAAAATGAGAACCGTTTACGAATTCTCTGTCAAGGACAGAAAGGGAAAGGACGTTTCCCTCAAGGAGTATGCCAACGAGGTGCTGCTCATCGTCAACACAGCCACGAAGTGTGGCTTCACCCCACAGTATGAGGAACTGGAAAATCTCTATGAGAAATATCACTCACAAGGTTTTGAAATCCTCGATTTCCCTTGCAACCAGTTTGGTCAGCAGGCACCCGGTACCGACGAGAGTATTCATCAATTCTGCAAGCTTACTTACGGCACAGAGTTTTCACGCTTCAAGAAGATAAAGGTAAACGGTGATGACGCCGCTCCTCTTTACAAGTTCCTCAAGGAGGTGAAAGGTTTCGCTGGCTGGGACGAGTCACACCCTCTTTACCCTGTCCTCGACAAGATGCTGAGCGAGGCCGACCCCAACTACAAGGAGAGTGCCGACATCAAGTGGAACTTCACCAAGTTCCTCATCAACAAGAAAGGTCAGGTTGTTGCCCGCTTTGAGCCTACCGAGAAGTTTGAGAATATCGCCAAGCAAATAGAGGAACTTCTGAATTCATAAGAATCAACGAATATGTGCAATATCGCTACTTTCTGATATCGCCATCATCGTTTGTAGGAATCTATCCCTCAAACATCAAAAAAGCCAAATGTTTTACTTGCATGAAACATTTGGCTTTTCTATTTACATATCTCTTGCCACATGGCTGTCAATACAGAAGAATCACACCACAGAATTTACAGACCTCATTTGGATATATATTTCCTACCATTGCAGATGACAAGACCATGATAGCTATCATCCACACGCTGTCCGTTCATATTGTATATCGCAGCTTTCGCGGGCTGCGGCTTTGACGTAACTATTGCACTGATGCCTGTGAGCACTTTCTGTGTGATATCTTCGAAACGGCCATTTTTCTTCTCCTTATGCTCACTCTTTGGAGCTTGATAGAAGCGATAATAGGTGTCGCGAGACACATTCAAGATATCCTCCGTCTGCGTTTCCTGATCACCATAGCTGAAGATGATATTGGTTCCATAAGGCAAAGAAATATGATAGAAGAGTTTGCCACCTATCATCCTGGTATCGGTCAGTTGATTGCCTGGCCATCCTCCGTTGTTTCCTTCACCCCAAGCAAAGAGGTAAGGCACACGATCCTCGTCGCAAGTCACATAGATGTTCATCTTGTCAGAAGGAGCCTCGCCACCACCCCATTGCTCAACAAGCCATGTGGCCTTTTGGCGCATATAGTTCTTAAAAACGGCAGCCTTGGCCAGTTCATCTTGGTTCTTGGCGACATTGCTGCTATTCTTCCAACATAGATAGTCGTTAGCTGCAGCATCGGAAATCTTTGCCGCCACACCATCAATATAAGCGTTCATCTCTGCATATTGATTGGCATAAAACTCCTGCCATACCTCCTTCACCTTGTCGCGGAAGTGCTTAAAATTCCAGGCACAATCAATGATAAACTGCTCAAACTTATCTCCCTGGAAGATAAAATGACGGAAATTGGTTTCATTATAAGCATTACCAAAGTCCCATACAGGGCCAAAAGTCCACTTGGTATCTGCACCTTGTTCCTTGTAGAGATAGCAACTGCCATGAAATCCCTCCTCATCTTGCAACAGCTCACGCACGATATACACCTTTGCCAAAGACTCGATGTCTACATACTTTTCCCATTCCGTATCGTTTTCATTATTGCTACAGATAGCCTTGGCGATGGCATTCCACTGTGTCTGCAAATAGTTCTCTTGCTCTGCGGAGAGCGCCTCTGGGGTATGATAAGTAAGCACCATGTTCTGGCTGCCCAACTTCACATTGATATGAGGATCTGTATCATAATTGTCTATCTCCACGAGCCATCCGCCCGTGATAGCCTCAGGATCAGTCGCCTTGTCAGCCTGCTCTACGATGTTAACTCGTTTTTTATCAACACGTATCTTTTCGGTTACGAAATACAAGCCCTGATATTTTCCATTGAGCACCAATTCAACAGGTTGTGAATCTGTGGTATAAGGCAAGCCCACACGACGGCTCAATTCATAGCCTACCAGATTGCGGAGAAAACCCAAATCATCATCGGCACCAGCCATGAGCAAGAAGTGCTTGCTCTTCACCATACCCACAGGGTTCACCTTACTATCAAACTTCAAGCGATAAGGTTTCTTGTCAAACCCTTTCCACGTCCAGTTACCACGTCCTTTAATTATCAAGGTTTCTGGTTTATCTGCAGAAGCCATATTCTCATACCCCTCCAATCCCAAGGCATCAATATAGGCCGTGGCTGACACATAAGTTTCTTTGGAAGTGATAGGCTGTGCATCCTGAGTGTTAACATACATGACGGGTAAAGTCCCCGATGGTTTCAAAGCTGACGTCATGGTTGGATCTGTTGCGGCATGGACAGCAGACAGACTGCCCAAGTTGCACATCACAACGAGCAGCAATAACAGTATTTTTTCTTTACTAAACATAAATATAAGTCTAATGATTCAAAATTTCAAGTTATAACAAGTTATTAGAAGCAGAAAGAGAAGGCGCATCATTGCCTGATGAAGTTGCGCCTTCTCTCACATATATATATTGAAAAATCAGCATAAGCACACTTACGCCTTGGCCTACATCTCTACCTGTGGCACATCCTTGAGGAATTTTCCTATTTCTTCATCGCTGACAGAATAGTTTTGCAAGTCACCATTGATATAGCTGTCGTATGAAGGCATATCGATGAGACCATGACCAGACAGACAGAAGAGGATGACCTTCTCCTCGCCCTTCTCCTTCGCCTTGAGCGCCTCACGGATAGTGGCAGCGATGGCATGACAGCTCTCTGGAGCAGGAATGATTCCCTCGGTACGGGCAAAGAGCATACCAGCCTGGAACGACTCCAACTGTGGAATGTCCACACCGTGCAGATATCCGTCCTTGAGCAACTGCGAGATGATCATACCGGCACCATGATAACGCAGACCACCAGCATGAATGTTGGCAGGCTTGAAGTCATGACCCAGGGTGAACATCGGCAGCAGCGGAGTGTAGCCAGCCTCATCGCCGAAGTCATATTCGAACTTACCCCTTGTCAGCTTAGGACAGCTCTCTGGCTCGGCTGCGATAAACTCAGTGTTCTTCTCTCCGCTCAGATTATGACGCATGAATGGGAAAGCCAGTCCGCCGAAATTGCTTCCGCCACCGAAGCAAGCAATCACCTGATCGGGATATTCGCCAGCCATCTGCATCTGCTTTTCTGCCTCCAGTCCGATGATCGTCTGATGCAGAGCCACATGGTTGAGCACCGAACCCAGTGTGTACTTACAGCCCGGAGTGGTAGTAGCCAGTTCGACAGCCTCGCTGATAGCAGTACCGAGTGAACCAGGATGATTAGGGTCGCGTGTGATGATGTTCTTTCCGGCACGTGTACTCATTGATGGAGAACCCTCCACAGTAGCGCCAAAGGTACGCATGATGCTGGAGCGATAAGGTTTCTGACGCATGGTGATCTTCACCTGATACACAGCCGCCTCCAGTCCGTAGAGTTTGGCTGCATACGACAAGGCTGCGCCCCACTGTCCTGCACCCGTCTCGGTGGTGACGTTGGTGTCGCCCTCCTGCTTGCAGTAGTAACACTGTGGCAAGGCCGAATTGATCTTATGAGAGCCTAAAGGATTGACACTCTCGTTCTTGAAATAGATGTGGGCAGTAGTACCCAGTGCCTCCTCCAGACCGTAGGCACGCACCAGCGGAGTGGAACGATAGTAGGTGTACTTCTCCTGCACGTCCTCAGGGATGTCGATCCAGGCATGTTCTGTATCGAGCTCCTGCTTGGCACACTCCAGGTTGAACACGTGGGACAAGTCCTCAGCCGTCATGGGCTTGTGGGTCTGCGGATTAAGTGGTGGCAATGGCTTGTTGGGCATTTCTGCCTGAATGTTGTACCACTGTGTAGGAATGTCTTTTTCCTGTAGGATGAACTTTTTCTGTCTCATAATTTTTAAGTTGATATTGATTGTTATTGTTATTCTTAGTCTTAGTCTTACACTTTATCTTATTCTTGTATTCTTGATTTTACTTTTGTATTTCCTGGAGAATGGCGACAGCCTGTTCCACACTCGTGATGCGGGCGATACGAAGGAATCGCTTGTTGTTCTTCTCTTTCAACGCACATTGCTGTACGTGACTCGTGGCATAGTTGAGAACCTTCGAGAACATCGTGCTGCGATAGAACGGACTCTGTACGTTGCTTACAAACTGCATTTGCATAGTACCCTGTTTGAGCATGATCTTCTCGCAGCCCAGGCGTTTGCCGAGGCGTCGCAAGCTCACCACGTGCATCAGTTCCTCACCCTCACGGGGCACAGGTCCAAAGCGGTCGATGATTCGCTTTCGGTAAGCAGCCAGGTCGTCGTCATTCTCTATGCGGTCCAGTTCCCTGTAGAGCAACATTCGCTCGCTGCTTCCCGGCACATAGGTGTCGGGGAAATACATCTCTAAGTCGCTCTCGATAGAACAGTCGTCCACGAAGTCGTCACCCGTGAGCTGCTGTCCCTCATCCATCTCCTCCTGATACAGGTCGCCAAACTCCTCATTCTTCAGTTCGGTGACAGCCTGCGACAGAATCTTCTGATAGGTTTCATACCCCAGGTCTTCCATGAATCCGCTCTGCTCCGAGCCAAGCAGGTTGCCGGCACCGCGAATGTCGAGGTCCTGCATGGCGAGGTTGAACCCGCTTCCCAGATCGCAGAAGGTCTCCAATGCCTCCAGTCGGCGGCGAGCATCGAGTGTCAGTGTACTCTTCGGCGGAGCCACGAGATAACAGAAAGCCTTCTTGTTGCTACGCCCTACCCTGCCTCTCATTTGGTGCAGGTCGCTAAGACCGAAGTGATGGGCATTGATGATGATGATGGTATTGGCGTTCGATATGTCGATACCGTTCTCCACAATGGTTGTCGAGAGCAGCACATCGTAGTCGTAGTTCATGAATCCCATAATGACCTTCTCCAGTTCCTCGGGCTTCATCTGTCCGTGTCCTATCGCCACGCGGCAGTCGGGCACGTACTTTTCTATCATCAGTTTCAACTCCATGAGCTTCGATATACGGTCGACGACGACATACGCCTGTCCGTTACGGCTCATCTCGAAGTTGATGGCATCTGCCATAGTATCACCGCTGAAGGTCACCACCTCTGTTTGTATCGGGTATCGGTTGGGCGGCGGCGTGCGCATGATGCTCATGTCGCGTGCACCCATCAGCGAGAACTGCAGAGTGCGGGGAATAGGTGTGGCACTCATCGTCAGCGTGTCGACATTCACCTTCAGCTGGCGCAGCTTCTCCTTGGTGCTGACACCGAACTTCTGTTCCTCGTCGATGATGAGCAGACCGAGGTCATGCCATTTCACTGTCTTGGAAATCAGCTTGTGTGTCCCCACTACAATGTCTGTCCTGCCCTCCTTGAGGTCTTCCAGCAACTGTCTGGTCTCCTTGGCGGAGCGTGCCCTACTCAGGTAGTCCACCTTTACCGGCATTCCCTCCAGTCGGTTTCTGAAAGTCTGGTAGTGCTGAAAAGCCAGCACCGTGGTAGGCACCAGCACAGCCACCTGCTTGCTGTCGCATGCCGCCTTGAAGGCTGCGCGTATCGCCACCTCCGTCTTTCCGAAGCCCACATCGCCGCACACCAGTCGGTCCATGGGTCGTGCGCTCTCCATGTCGGCCTTTACGTCCATGGTGGCTTTGTTCTGGTCGGGCGTGTCCTCGTATAGGAACGAGGCCTCCAACTCATGTTGCAGATAGGAATCGGCGCTGAAGGCGAATCCCTTCTCCCTACGGCGGCGGGCATAGAGTTTGATCAGGTCGCGCGCGATGTCCTTGATGCGCTTCTTCGCCTTCTCCTTCAGTCGGTCCCAGGCACCCGTGCCGAGGGTCGACAGTCGGGGCGGCTCGCCCGTATCGCCGCTACGGTATTTGCTGATCTTATAGAGCGAGTGGATGGATACATCCACCTTGTCGTTGTTCGTGTAGACGATGCGTATCATCTCTTGATAGCTGTTGCCCACCGGCACACGCACCAGTCCGCCAAACTTTCCGATGCCGAAATCCACGTGCACGATATAGTCGCCCGGCTCCATCTCCAGCAACTCCTTCATCGTGAGCGCCATCTTGCCGGCACGTGCTGAGTCCGATCGCAGACTGTACTTATGGAATCGGTCGAAGATCTGATGGTCGGTAAAGAAACAGCATTTCTTGTCGTTGTCGACGAAGCCCTCGTGTAGGGTCTTGTCCACGGGCACAAACCTCACCTGATAGCGCTTCAGTTCCTCACTCTCAAAAATATCCTTGAGTCGCTGTTGCTGCTTGCTGCTGTCGGCCAATATATATAAGGTGTACTGCTGCAGAAGATAGTCTTCCATCATCTGGCCTATCAGGTCGAAATTCTTATGGAACAGGGGCTGAGGCACGATATGGAACGGCACCACGTCGGCAGCCTCCTCTGTCTTGCGCTCCGCCACACCCTGTTCGGCGATGCCAAACTCTATGCGCTGGCGCTCCGCCACCCCCTGCTGAAACTGCAGGGCCGATGACAGGTTCAGCTCTTTCTTCATGGCGCGTCTTATCCGTTCCGCCTCCACCTCGGTGGCTCCCTCCATCTGTTCCACCATGCTCTGCGAGGAGAAGCCCTCCTTGTATATCTGGTCTATACGGTCATAGACGAACATAAAGTCCTTCATCGCCACCACAGCCCGCTTGTCGAGGAAATGCAGGAAGGGCAGTTTCTCACCCTCAGCAAGCGAGAGTTCGGGCACAATCTCCACACTCTCACGCCGGTCGCGCGACAACTGGTCCTCAATGCTGAAAGTACGTATGGTGTCTATCTCGTCACCGAAGAAGTCGATGCGGAAAGGAAACTCGCAGCTGTAGGAATAAATATCGAGAATGCTGCCTCGAATGGCAAACTGACCAGGCTCGTAGACATAATCTGTCTCCATGAAGTCGAAGTCGCGCAATTGATGCGAGATGTCCATCAGCGACACCTGGTCTCCCACTGCGAGCTTAATGATACGCTCGTCGAGATTCTTCTTCGACACCACCATTTCTGCCAGAGCATCGGGGTAAGTAACGACATAGAGTGGCTGCGAGGATGCCAGTCGTGCCAGCACCTCGGTACGCAATATCTCGTTGGCAGCGTCTTTCTGCCCATATTTCACGGCACGCCTATAGGAAGAAGGAAAGAAGAAAGCCTGATCCTGCCCCAGTATCTGCACCAGGTCGTGATAGAAGTAACCCGCCTCGTCGGCATCATTGAGCACAAAGAGCACCGGGCGTGCCAACCGCTCTTTGACAGCGGCAAAAAACAAAGGCGCAGAAGAGCACACCAATCCACTGAGGAAAACGGTCTTCTGCGTTTTTCTATCCAATAATTTCAGGAGCGCCTTCGCCTGGGGCGACCGCTCAAAAATATGTACTATTTCCTGTATTTCCACTTCTCTTCAGTCTTCGCCCCCTACACCTTCTTGGGATATTTCTTAAACCATCCATCCCAGCGCAGGCGCATCACACCAAAGAAAGCCTCACCAAAGATTCCACCGCTCATCTTGCTCGTACCCTCACGTCGGTTGACGAAGATTACGGGCACTTCCTTGATCTTGAAGCCAATCTTGTGGGCAGTGTATTTCATCTCTATCTGGAAGGCATAACCCTTGAAACGGATCTCGTCAAGATTTATGGTTTCCAGCACCTTGCGGCGGTAACATACGAAACCTGCCGTAGTATCATTCACCTTGAATCCCGTGACCATTCTCACATACTTCGAGGCGAAATAGCTCATCAGCACACGACCAATGGGCCAGTTCACCACGTTGACACCCGAGACATAGCGCGAGCCCACAGCCACATCGAATCCCTCGTCGTGAGTCGCGGCGTAGAGTCGTGGCAGGTCATTGGGATCATGACTGAAGTCTGCGTCCATCTCGAAGATAAACTCATACCCCTTCTCAAGCGCCCATTTGAAGCCAGTGATATAGGCTGTACCCAGTCCCAACTTACCCTTTCGCTCAAGGATATGGAGACGGGAGGCAAACTCACCAGCCATCAGTTCCTTCACGATGGCAGCAGTACCGTCGGGGCTTCCGTCATCAATAACAAGGATATCAAAGTCTTTTTCCAGACCGAACACGGCCCGGATAATCTTCTCGATATTCTCCTTTTCATTATAAGTAGGAATAATTACAACACTATCACTCATAAGCTATTATTGGTTTAAATGAATCGACATGATAATAATTAATATATCTTATGCAAAGATAATGCATTTTTCTGAGTTTGCGAAAAGAAAAAGAGAATATTTTTATTTTCTGAACGATGATTATATTTAATTCACGTTGTTGCGAAATAAAGTAACTACTCAGCACCCCCTATAGCCATAAGTAGTTACTTTAAAATCGTTAAACCACATTAAAATCTCTGTTCAAAGGCTTTGAACGGACATTCAAAGGCTCTGAACGGACATTCAAAGGCTTTGAACGCACATTCAAAGGCTTTGAACGGAACTTTTATAGGCTCTGAACAAAACTTTTATAGGCTCTGACAGGGCAAACGCATTAAACTTTTTACCTTTTAACACATAGATACCAAAGTTGTAT
>NZ_VZAD01000023.1 GCF_009495355.1 Segatella copri | reverse complement strand
GTATTTCGACGCAAAAAACGTGTCGAAAAATTGATAGATTTTGAACACCCTACCTGTAAGGGCAAAAGCTTTAAAACTCCAGGGGCAATTTGTAAAGCTTTTGCCCTTACAGGGCGCCTTGCTGATTGCCTTTATACCCAGGGCGTTGCCCTGGGCTAGGAGCTTCTGCCCTTTCAGGGCGTGCTGCATATGTGCCTTCAGGGCGTGCTGCATATGTGCCTTCAGGGCGTGCTGCTGACTGCCTTTATACCCAGGGCGTTGCCCTGGGCTAAGAGCTTCTGCCCTTTCAGGGCGTGCTGCTTAATGAAACACCCACAAAGACTGTTGTCTTAACTCCTTAACTCCTTTAACTCCTTAACTCCTTTAACTCCTTAACTCCTTTAACTCCTTAACTCCTTGAGAATTTCTCCTTTAGCCCTCAGATGAATAAACTCCCGTCCCTTCTCCGTCCACACGAGGTACATGCGGGTTAGCACGGTGTCTCTTCCCACAAAGAGGTCATAGTGGGTTCGGCTCTTCGCCAGTCCGCGGTGGGCATAGTCGGCATAGAGCATATACTGTCCGCTCTGGTAGTACTGAATCCGTTCAGCGCAAAGCCAGCGGTTCAGTTCCTGTGCCGTCATCCCCAGTTCCTTGGCTATCTGCGTGGTGGTGTAGCACGAGATGCTTTCGAGCACGCTGTCGGCGTAGAGAGCCTTGGGCAGCAGCCGGTCGATTTCCACATCCTGATCGGCTATTCGTCTGTTCTTTTGTTCCAGGAGCACTTTCTGCTCGCTGATGAGCTTGTCCTGCTGGGCTATGAAGGAATCCTTCTCCCGAAGCGTCTTGCGAAGAATCTCCTCAGTCTTGCGGACGACCGCCTCATCGCTCTCGCCTTCGTGGAGCGGAATGAACCCGCCCGTCTTGCGAATTTGCGGCAGCACCACCGAGGTGACCCAATGCTTGAACCGCTGCGCTGTGGGGAGCTTCGAACCAAGCACCAGCGCATAGAATCCGCTCTCGTTGACGAAATGCAAACTGCGTTTTTGTTCATACACAGATCCGTTTCTTCGTATAGTCACACTCGCGGTACGTTTCGTACCGTCAGTAGGCTTCACATGGCGCAAGATAGCTTTGCGGGCCTGGTCATATCCAAGAGCTTTGCACACGTCATTTCCGCAAAACTGAGGCTCACCTTTCTCGTCGGTCAAGATGCGGATGCATCCGAACTCAGAGCACTCAAATACCATCACCCGGATGGCGCTCTCATGATTGGCAGCAGCCTTGCTACCGACAACCTTTACATTAGTTTTTTTCATATGCTATAACTATTAAAATGGTTAATACTATGTTTTGAATACAAAATGTGATTTTCATGGCAAAAGACCATCATTCTTGTTGTTTCAACCTTGTCAAAGAGCGAGTGGATGGCAATATCATTCTTATGTCCCACTTACAACATGGCATACACAGGAATGTCCACGAACCTCAGAACTCGGCGATGGTTCTGAAATCCATGAGCAAAGGTAAAGCGAAAAAAAAGGATGCCAAAAGAAAAAAATATGCAATGATCAGCTGGTCTAATCAGTCTAATCATTGCATATCTTTTCGTCTCATTCGTCCAACAAAGTGTCTAACGAGTTAGGTTTATTTGACAAAGAAGTATCAATACAAAGTAACTAAAAATATCAGTGAGAAACTATTGGTAGAGAAGCACAGTCGGCATTTTTATATCCGCGCAAACAGGTGTGTATCGTTGTATGACGATATCTTTGCCTTGCGCGGATGGAAGACCGAATACACAGTATGTTTCTGTCCCTGCAAAATGTGTTAAGACTGCAAGACTGCACATGCTGAACATATCAGCAAATGAGCATAAAAAAAGTTATGGCAGACCGCCGAAGTTACTAAATACGGCAGACTCCATAACTTTATATATGCCTAACTTTTAGGCGGAATGAACTCTATTTCTCTAACCTTTATTTTGTTCCTGGCATCTTGCGCACAGCACGGTGCTTCAGATTGGCGGTTCTTATTCTCAACTTCGCACCTACGACGCCTTCGGTATATTGATAAGCGTTTTCGTTGTCGTTGGCAACATCCGACGCCGTGGAAGTCCAATACTCGCCAGAGAGCGGATAGTCATAATCCTTTATCTTCGAATACTCATTCTTGGCAGGCAAATACCACACGAGGTTTTCTCGCTTAAGTACCGGGCGATATGCCTTATTGCCTTGCGCGTCGGTGTCCAGCAATTCCTTATTGAACTTATTCTTCAATATACACATTCGGGCAGCATATTCTGCTGGGTCAACCGGTAAAGGCTTATCTGCTACTCCACCCCAATCTTCCAGCTGCTTAATGAGTCCGGTCACATCACTAACACCATTGAAATTATACAATTCCCAAGTATTCTTGTTTCCATCGTCAGGATCGTCCGACACATCAAGATTAGGCACCTTACTGAAGTCGATAGTAACAGTTCTCAGCTGTCCCCAATATTGTGTATAAGTGATATAGTCCTGATACTTATCACCATAATACTTAATCTGGATTTTCATAATCCATCTTCTAAACGGACCCCAAAAACCGGTGCCACCAGCTTTACTCATATCATAGGTGATTTTCATCGAATTATCCCACAAGAATCCCCACGGCGACACCTTGTCCTCGAAACGCTCGCAACCCAATCCTTCGGTATTCCAGCTTGGGAACAACTGTTCGATAGTATATACCACAGGAGCCTGTTTGGGATAGTCGTTTGGCTTAAGCTCAAGATCCACCTTTCGGTTTGCCCTATCTATGTTCTCCTCAAGGAAGGCATACACCGTCACTTCGCCATCGCCTGTGCCCGAAATGCTTGACGTGCCTCGGTCTTCCTCCACCCAGTATCCAAGCGAGGTCAAGTCGGTAAGCTCTTTGCAAAGCGTCACCTTTGGCGATTTTGATGTCAGCGTCCATCCCTTCTCCAGATACTTCGACCTTATCTTGATAGGACAAATCACATAGTGGGCATCTTGCAGTTTGGGGGCCTCGGTAAATTCCAATTCGTAGTAAGGCGAAATCGAGAGCCTATAGGTCACGGTTTTGCCCATAGGCCATTCAGCTCCATTGAGCGACGCGCTAATGGTTCGTTCTTTACCCGAATTCTTATCTTTATACACCACTTCGAGCTTGCTGTCCTTGTCCAATCTCTGTGGCAGCAGCATGAAAGCCGCCTCACCGTTGTATAGTATTGTGCCGTTGGGCGTGGTTGTGGTGGTAGGATAGTTTGGAGCTATAGAGTAGTCGGTGGTTTCCACGTCGAGCGTCCATTTCGAAGTAGCCATGTCGTAGGTTCCCGACTTGTGCACATTAGTAATTTTCACACTCTGAATAGAGCCATTGGGCATCTCTGCTCCCGTCAATATCCTCACGGCTGTACACAGATGTTTGAATTGCAGGTTTACTGGAGCACACGTCGAGCTCGTGCCTGGATTGGACATGAAGCCTGTGTATGCAGCCATAATGTCGGGCTGCTTTAGAGCATCGTCGGGTACTGTATATTTTATCGTTGTTTTCTTCACGTCAGGTGCAGGATAAACAGGCGTCTCCGTGAAAACGCCATCATCCGCAGGAGCCCATGCAAGGAAGTTCAGCTGTCGGTTGCCGGGCCAGTAGTAGATGTTAGCCGACTGCCACAAGGAGCCTTTCTTTGTGGCAACATCATCCATATAATATTGTGTGCCGAAGGTGCCGTCGGCGTTCTTTACTTGTGCCACCACCTTGAATTTGTCGTACATGTCCGTAAGCATACTGGCACGTGTGGCATGTTGCTTATTGTTGGCTTCTATTCCGTCGCTCACTATAGCACGCACACACAAAGTGTCGGTCGTCTCATCCGACCTAAGCACATAGCTGGTAGAAGTAACGTCCTCGCCATTGCCATTGGCACGTGTGGCATTGTCGTCATCGGAAATACCAAAGCGGATACAGTCAGTCTGGCTTTTGCCAAAAGAGTCTAATGTTCCATCGCTGCTGCATGAAAAGAGTGACAACGACAGGAGCGCAGCAGCCATGCCAGCTGTCTTGTGTAAGAGTTTTTTTCCTTTCATTTTGATTTGGGTTTAAGGGGTTGTGAATTAAATGTGAGGGGGAAGATTATTCCCCCTCAGAAAAGAATTAGTTGCCAGGTACTGTCACTGTATTGTCTACAAAGTCTTCAAAATTATTTACTGTAACACTAAATTCTATCTTACAAAGATCAGGATTCTCAGGATCGATGTTGGTTGCATCGAGAGTAGCTGCCAGCTGATAGCTCTTGTTCTTCTCCAATACCAAACCAGAAACCTTTGCACTATGATTATATGTATCTGTTACACCATGGTGAACACGTGTTACCACAAATGTGATATTATAATCTGTAGCTGTTGCAGGAATCATGTACTTATGGTCAGATATGCCAGTAAAATCATCTACCTTTCCTGTCATATCTCCAAACACAAGTTCTGTAGGGTCAGTTGGAGTCCAAACAACATCCGCCAAATTCTCACCAAGAGTTGCTGTTCCCTTAGAGTAAGCATTTGTTATCTTAACGTTTGAAACAGTAACTACAGAACCGTCGTCCATACCATTCTTAAACTGGAAACGAACACGTGAAAGAAGGTGATTAAAATTAAGATTTACTGCTGCTGGGCATGTTCCACCTCTATATATATCAGCTATTTTGCCAGCATAAATAAGGTCGGTTTCACCAGTTTTATTATCAAAGGAAAGTGAACCCCATTCGCCGTAATTGTCGGGAGCATTGAACGTATAAGCATCGTGCGGAGCAAGAGCCTGGAAACTATATTTATAGTCCTTCTCCCAGTAAACATTTCCAGTATAATTCCAAGTTGAACCAGTTCTGTTGAAGTCAGTTCCATCAAACGGCTTACCACCCTTATTGGTTCCATCTTCCTTCTCCATTCTACCCCACAATTTGAATTTCATGAGGGAAGCTGTTGTTAAGTCTGTAGCACGTGTACTATTGTTCACAAAAGTTTTAAACTCGATAGCATTCTTGTTGTTTGCCATCTCTACATACTCGTCGCTACTGCAAGAAGCCCACATCATACTAACTGCAGCCATACCAATTAAAAATAGTTTTTTCATAATGATAGGTTTTAAACTGTTAATGATTATTTTTAAAGTAAAAGTTATTTTTGCCTCTATTATTTTAGAGGAATAATGACATCTTCAAACTCGCCCCATCCCTCTACTCCGACATCAAATCCAGAGCTGCCTTGCTTTCCGTCCTCGTCCGAAATCTCTATGCCACTCACCACTATCACTCCACCTTGCGGTTGGTTGTTGATTTGTTCGGTGACGTCGAAGTTGAAGTTCTTTATGATGCCGTTTTTCAGTCGCACCTCAAGATTCAGGGCATTGCTGTGCGGGGCACGTGTTGGGGAGTAGAACCCGTTGGGATAATCGGGCACGCCGAACGAGGTTATTATAGCCTGTACTCCCCACGGCTCCATAGTGCATTCGTAGAGCAGCGTTGCCGCCTCCTTCGATGTGTAGCCACTATTCAGATAAACCGAGGCTGCCATGCCCGACAAGGCTCCACGCGTCAGCTTGACATACTCCAATCCCTTGCTGAACTCATAGCGCACAAGATACTTGAACACCAGTGGGTGCATTGTCACCTCCATAAGCGTAGGCTCTGAGGTTCTCTCCGAGGTGTAGCTCTTGTTGTAGTTGCCGTAGAGCATATCGGGCATGTTCACGGTGTTCTCCTTCGCTCCGGTTTGGCTGTTGAATGGATTGCCCAAATAGGTTGATCGAGTACGGGTACGTGTAGTAGCCTTAGCAGAGGCATACGAATACATTTCGTCGAAAACGATATATTCGGTGTCGTTGTTGTAGAACAACAGCTGATGCTCTCCAGGACGCAGACCAACGGTTTCGCCCATAGCCGCCATGTTTATCATGTCGCTCTGTCCCTCCTTTGGGAAGTCGTGCATTCGTAATCCGGCAGGAATCAGCGGTCGCAGGTCGTCGTATTGCATACCGTAGCTTTCGAGCCATGTGGGGAAGTCAATCCAGTGGGTCGACCCATCCTTTCCTACCTCCCATTCCTGCTGATAGTTGGCACTCACGTGCAACTGATATCTTGGCGCATGGGCGTTGTGGTCGAAGCACAGCTCCTTATGGTCGCATGAAGACAACGAAGTCATGGTAGCAACGGCGAGCGACGCAGCCCAGGCAGCCACTCTGCCTTTATTCATCACGTTAATCATTTGTTGCCTCCTTTCTTCACATTATAATTGTTATTGCCTAAGAGCCACACCAGCGTCACCTCAATCTTTGTAGGTCCCCACCAGTGTCGGTTGTGAGTAGATTGCCACACATAGTGTCCGTCGATAGGAATGTATTTGTAGTAGCGTCCACCCATATATCCAGCCACAAGGCTGAAGTCGATGTTCAGCCGCTCGGCTATTGGCATTGAGTAGCCATATTCGGCACCAAAGGCATAGTTCAGTCGGCTCCAAATCGAGCCTCCAGGTTCGCCAGCCATTTGTCCCTTGCCTCCAAACTCAAAGTCGTAGGTCAGGATTTGGGCGTTTATTCCGATGTGGTGGCCTTGCAAGGGTTTCTGCTCCGAAGCGTGTCCAAACCACTTTCTTGCCGACAGTCCTCCGCCATACACTCTCCAGTAGCGATGCTTGCTGTTGTTGCTCCACCATGCGTACATCCAGTCGGCTGCTAAAGACCATCGTCGGCCAAGCGACACCTCGACCCCGACATTTGGAATGGCAAGCGCGTCGTAGAGCATATTCGTCTTTATGGCGAAATAGCGGCTACTCTTCGCGGCTGGCATAGGCTGAGTTTCCTCGGGTGATGTTTCTTGGGGTATTGTGTCAACAGATTGAACGGGTGTTTTTACCTCTTGGGGTATTTCTGTCTGTTTAGTTTCATTTTGCTTAATGTATACCATCAGTACGCTCGCATTGCGTATCAAGGGGAAGAACTCTCGCAGCATATAATTCCATGTGCGTCCGAAATTCATGTCCATCAGTCGTTTCTTGCGACTGTCAACAAGAGTACCTTTGGCGTTGTAGGTGTATTCTGGAGTCTGCCTTATCTGATAGAGCACATCGTCTTTGTGTGGCATGTCCGTTCGTTCGACATATATGGCGAGCTTCTGCCACACGTCTGTCTTGTCGCTCTTGAACACTACGCTGTCTGGCAAGTCTACCCTTTGCCTGATATAATGCTCAAGGCTTGCGCATCTGTCTACCACAAGCTGCTTGTTCTGCAGAGACTTGCCTTCTGGCGAAGCTGAGCCGCAGAACGACACACCCGTAATTTCCATATTGGGATTGCGCTGAACGTCGGTCAGCAAACCTACAATCTCGGCGAGATTGGAAGCGTTGTCACCGTAGTCAAGATCGATCTCGCTTGAGTTTACACGGAAACCAACACATATCTCCTTGCGATAAGTCTGCCCAGACACACCTATACAGCATAGGAATAATATTGCAAGATTAATCAGTAGTTTCATAAGAGTTACAATTTATATTTTACTTATTGAATCAGTTTAGTGTTGTATATTCTCTTGCCTCTTTCATTTAAGGGCATAATTATAGCTAATAAATAACGTCTTAGATTTAGTTGTTTCTTTCTGTCTCAAATATACTACATTTTTTCCCTCCCCCCCCCTAAATTGTTAACACATTTTTAGACCCTTAACATTTAGAAATATTTAAAACAAGAGAAAAAACGGAAAGTTAAGACCAAAACAAGAAATACACATTATTATATAGGAAATTCAAATGGGGTAAGACTGCAAGACTGCACATGCTGAACATATACACAAGCAATGATGCATACATGATAGACTTCAGATTTGATTTTGGGTAGCCGCATGCCCAAATATGGCGATAGTGGTGCTAAATATATCTTTTTTTATGAGATGTAGCACCACTATCGTAACTTTACAATCGGTAGTCATATCAAATATTTTTGTAACTAATTGATTTTCACACACAAAGATACAAAATATTTGTGAGACTACCAACTTTTTTATGAACTATTTCTTATCCCGAACTGGGTAAATTAAGCTATTTTATGCAATTCAACTCCTCTTTCATCTCCACGAGCCGCACGTACAGTCCCCTGTAGGCTATCTCGTAGAATCGGCTCACCTTCTCGTAGGCGATACCGAGCTGATTGCGCCTTGCCCACATGTCCTTCAACCTGGTTACCTCCTTGGATTCGCCGTATTTCCACAAGGTGCGTTCATGAGAGACAGACTTGCGCAATTTGTCGGTCATCGACTTCATTTCCTCGGGAGTATCATAGGAAAACACCATAGGAAACCATTCCATCATCTGCTCCACAAACTCTTTGTCGCCCACAGATTGTCGGCACACGCCAGCTTCCAGCAAGGCCTCAAAGATATAATACCATTCGTTCTTGGCAGAAGGGTTGATTCTGCCATGCTCGTTAGGGCCGTAGATGGCGTTGTACTCGCCAAGGTCGATGCTCCTGGCAATCTCACCGAGCAAGGCATTCAGCTTATCGTCAGAGTCGAAGAGCCTGGTGTCGAAGATGCAGTTGCGCAGGGAGTCGGCAAGCTCCTCCCGGTGGATGCCCGAGGCCGACTGGACGCCGCCTCCAAATCCGAAGTTCACATGCTCGATGGTGAGGTTGCCATCGACAGCTATGCCATAGTTGTTGCCATTGATATTGATTGCCATAATTATCGTTTTTGTAAAAGAGGTTGGGTTTCTTTGGCGGCGATAGCCTTTGCCAGCATCTCCGCCTGAGGGTCGGTAAAATGGAATCCTGCGTTCAAGTCACCCCCGGTCATGATGCCACAGTTGTCGCCTCCTGCACTTACGCCCTGAGCCTCGCCGTCGAGCCGCTTGTAGAGTTCGAGCAACGGAACGTCGAACAAGTGACGGTGCTCGATGTTGTATCTGTTCAGCGAGAGCAGCATCTCCTTGATGGTCTCCACGCTCCTGCCGTATGCCGGGGTGAGCAGCTGATTGATGAACTGTCGCATTGCATCAGGGTTCTCACCTTCTTCCCGCTTCCACTCCATCAGCTCATAATGCAACAAGTCGGCCCGCTTTCCTTCCGCAAACCGGGCCTCTTCTTTCTTGCATCCCTCGTCGAGCAGGGCATCGAACAGTTCATGGTGGCACCACCTTTTCATGATGCAGAGGATGACAGACTGCGAGTTTGACTTCTCAAGTATCTTTCCTGGTGCCTGGCCCTGCTTCGCTGACAAGGCGACTAACATCGAGGCTGCCACCATCTCGATAAGCATTGCATCGGCAGCAGCGCCGCCGTCGCTATAGGCCTCAGTGATACAGGAAGCCTCCTCCTCCAAGTCTTCCAGTTCGTCATCGATGCCCTCTTGCGCATCGGGAAGCCCGAGTATCACATCACAAAGGTTTTTTGCCGAGAGGCAAATCTCCTGAGGCGTGAGGTGGGTCTTACCTTCCTTGTACCACGCCTTCAAGGCATCGTGGAAGGTTACATAGACCGTATCGGAAAGCATCCGGCGGCGCAAGGAACGAGCCTGATGAGGTGTAAGTCGTTCTATCATTTATTTTTTAGTTTACTCAAGTTTCGCAAGTTCAGAAGTTAAAGGAGTTAAAGGAGTTATCGCTCCCTACGGTCGCTGAGGAGTTAAGACAACAGTCTTTTTGGCGTAGTTTTTTTAAGCAGCAAGACATACGTCTTAACTCCTTAACTCCTTAACTCCTTTAACTTCCTGATATGCGAAAGTTCAGTTAGTTTACTCGATTTACCAACGAATCTCCCAGAAGAGAGCGAGACTCCTCGTCCTCAGACTCGTGCTTGATGCTGTTCATCATCGTTATCACCTTGGCTTCCAGCTCTATGCGTTTCACCTGCTCCAGCGGTGCACCCTCCTTGTCGGTGCCATGAAAGAGGCACTCCAGCAGGACGGCATCGAATTCCTGGGTTACAATCTTGTCGGAGAGAGACTCTTCGGAGTCGATGAGACAAGAGTAGTGGGCACCGTCACTGGTAATCAGCTCCACAGGGGTATCGGTGGCGCGGCTCAGCGTGAGCAGGTTCTTCATGAAGACAGATGTCTTGTCAACATAAAGTGCGGTCTTCGACTCCTCGGGCATCACCGTGTAGAGCGACTTGTAATTGTCCCTCTTGGCAGCCAACGCCAGTGGCAGCACGAGCGACATAAGCGAGTCGTCGAAATACTCCTTTCCCTCGCCCCTCAACCGGTCCACTCGCTGCAAGATCTCGCTCTCCGTCAGTCCCTCGGGCGTACCGAAGATGAGGTTTTGCGAGTGCTGTTGCAGCCGTGTCCACGTCTTGAAGAGGTCTTCTGCGTAGTAGCTGGGCAGGATGTCGATCGTGTAGCAATAATCGGCGAAGAGCCTGGCGTTGATGGTTCGGGAGAGGATGCGCGCCACTTGCTGCGGATTGCCGAATGCCTTCTTGCGGCGGTGTATGGCGACGGTGCGAAGGCCACTTCGGTTATCGATGACTACGAAGCACGAAGGCTCGTCTCTCGCCACGCTGGGCTCGTAATGCTTCTCGATGGGGATGTCGATGCTGTTGGCGAACTGCATCACGATGATTTCGGGTGCCGACAACAGGTGATACACTCGGTGGTTGAACACTTTCTGCGTCTCGCCCTCGCCCAGCCGGAAGTCGATACTCGAGTCCTCTTCGAAGAGGCTGCCCAAGTGTCGCTGGCGATCTTCCCAGTGATGCGGGGCGAACTCATGCTTGTACTTGATAAAAAAATGCGCAAATCTTGCCATAAGGTTATTCAGGTTTGATAATTGTTTTTTAGTTCTACTTTTCCCACTCTGGGCATCAGCCCACGCTTACTGCCTACAAAGTTACACAATTATTTGGGTTTTCGGAAAGAAAAGGGAGAAAAAAACAAACGGCAATAAAAATATGCTCCACATGGTCTTTCTATAATCGGAGGAAATAAAAGACAAAAAGTTAAGATATAAGACCTATCATAAACCAAAAAGGGCACGATTGCTCGTGCCCAAATTACTTGATCTATCATTATATTGCGTTCGTTAGCCGAAACTATTGAACAACAACTTTCTTCACACTTCCATCACTATACTTCACGATGTTCAAGCCCTTGGCTGGAGCTGATAATCGCTGGCCATTTGCTGAATAGCGAGAGACTTCCTTGACATTGGCAGAGGTTGCAACCTTATCAATGCCCGTCGCATCGAACTCTACTATATTATAGAAATAGCCAAATTCTGCTGACCTAAAATAAGCATTACCAGTTCCTTTTGGTACATAAACCGTACAATTCTTTTCGTCACATCCAAGAAATAGATTTGACCCCGTCTCTGGTAATTTTTCCATATATACATAAATGGAGGTCAATCCACTGCAATACTTAAAAGCTCCAGAACCTATCGCAGTAACACTGGAAGGGAGGGTCAAGCTAATCAATCCATAGCAGCAGATAAAAGCTGCTCCACCTATCTTAGTAACACCGGAAGGGATGGTAAAGTTAGTCAACCCTCTGCAATTCAGAAAAGCACCCTCGCCTATCTCAGTAACACTGGAAGGGAGGGTCAAGCTTGTCAATCCAATGCAACTTGACAAAGCATAACAGCCTATCTTAGTAACACTGGAAGGGAGGGTCAAGTTTGTCAATCCACTGCAACCTGAAAAAGCATATTTGCCCAACTTATCATTAGAGGTACAAATGAAGCCATCATCGCGGTCCGAATAATAAGCATCTCCACCTTCTACAATTTTAGCATCAGACAAGTCTAATATAGATAGCTTTCCGTCGGTTTCTTTCCCATTAACATCACAACCAGCCATCTCACGGATAAATTTCAAATCCGTGCCATTAATTTTACCAACAATCTTCAGATTGGTAATCAGATTCTTCTCGTTTGCACTAATCTTATCAGGTAAAGTACCAGCCTCATCCAGCTTTATTTGTCTGGTAATCAAGCCATCATCTGCAGCCAGAATTGCCGTGCTCCCAAGCAACACAAATAGCACTGTTAAAAACAGACCTTTGAAAGTAAATGTTCTCATATTCATTTTAGTTATTTTATTCCGCAGCACTATAGTTTATTATACTTTTGATATCCTGAGCAACAAAAGCGGCCCAGGGTCTTGCCATGTCGAAAAATTCAACGTATCTTCGTGTTGCAAAAAGAAACAAAAAATCCAACGATAGACATGGCAAAGTTACAAATAAAATCTGAGAAACCACTTCTTTTGGAGGATTTTTTTCGGGTCGTGGAGCAAATCCGCTGACACTGACACTGACAGTCCAAAATTCCGCAACCCTACTATTGAGGGAAAAAGGGTGAAAGAGAAAGTTTATATTTATATATATATAAATATAAAAATATATTATTAACATTTCTTTACTTTTCTACTCCTTCACAGGAGAAAAGAAAGAGGGGTGCGGAAAATCGGACTGTCAGTGTCAGTGTCAGCAAGGGTGTCACATTAAAGCGAGGTCGTGAGAAACTATGACTTCGGGAGAAGAAAACTAAATTTGCGCGCGCCGAAAGCTATGGATTTCCGTAGGGTAAACTTACTGAACGCATTTTTGCTGAAAATCGCCAGTTTACGCATACCGAAATTTGGTCATTCTAAGAAAAGGTGGTATCTTTGCAAACAGATATAGAAACATCGAAAAACATTAACCATTAAAACACATTACAACTATGGCAAACAACACAAAAGGAACATTGAAGTATCGCAAGGTAAAGCGCATTCCACCCTTAGGTGAAAACGCTGGTAAGGAAAAGTGGTACGCCACGGTGGTAACCGACCGAGAGTTGTCGTTCGAAGACTTCGTCAACCACATCTCCGACCACGGCTCGCCCTACTCACGAGGCTGTATCAACGGTGTACTCACCGATGCACTCGACTGCCTGCAGGAGCTCATCCTCGACGGCAAGAGCGTACGGCTCGGCGACCTGGGACTCTTCTCCATCGGCATGGCTTCGAAGGCCGAAGAGACTGCCAAGGACGTGAGCGCTCAGAGCATCAAGAAGGTGCACCTCATCGTGCGCAACACCCGCACCTGGAGCAACTCGGAGCTCAGCAAGAAGTGCAAGCTCAAGGAGTACGACGCCTTCGGCACTGACGGCACTCAGACCGACTCGCCCGGCACTGGCGACAACGGAGGCGCAGGCGGCTCCGGCACCACTGGCGGCACCACCCCCGGAGGCACTGGCAATCCAGGAGGCACTGGCAATCCAGGAGGCTCTGAAAGCACCGGAGGCGGCGACGGAGAATAGGCATCCTGACTCCTGAGCAACGCCAAGGGGAGTTGCCCGAAAACTCCCCTATCGAGAATCATTCACCGAAACACAGAACCCTTAAACATCTATCACTATGAAAAAGGACACTTGGAAAACCCTCATTCAGATCGCCATCAGCATCTTGACTGCTATTGCCACCACGCTCGGCATCACCAGCTGCACCCTGGCTTAGGCCTTCCGCCACGCCTGACTGGCATCTCTGAACGCCCCTCTCATCCTCTCTTCGCCCAAAGCCCGCGAGCCCCTCACAGCAGGGAGCCGCGGGCTTTTCGCTTTGGCATACTGAAAAAAAAAGGAAAACATTTGGCGGTTTGAGGGATTCCTTGTATTTTTGCAATGGTTTATCAAAAAAAAAATAAGGCTTATGTGCAAATATGAAGAAATAGAAGGCTGGCGTCTATCGAACGGAAAGACCATCAGGGAGATCAACAATGCCGTGCACGATGAGGTGGAACGCATCTACTTAGAGGCGTGGTCGAAAGGCATCTCCGTGCCATATTTCGAGGGTGGCAAGACCTTTCTTGCCAATCCCGACGGAAGCGACGATGAAGCTTCCTTAGATTTCAATACACGCCAATACACCATCATCCGACAAGTTGCTGCACCAGGTAAAGGAAAAATGTCCTACTTGCTGCAAGCATAGTTCCGTCATTTTACCCATAAAACAAAAGCACCATGGAAAGACGACCAGAGTTTACGATTATTGCAGGTCCTAACGGAGCCAGCAAAAGCCGATTAGGCATATTCTACTCGAATGTACAAGCCTTTGATGGAGACAGGCTTGCCATGACTCTTAAGAAAGAGCATCCAGACTGGGTCAGTCGATGGATTGACGGCACAGTCATCTCTACATTGATGAAAGAGACGGATAATGCAATAGAAAACAAGTTGAACTATGCATTCGAAACCAACTTTTCTTCAAATTTAGCAACTCATCTTATCCAAAAATTCAAAGATGCAGGATACAAAATCAGCCTCATCTATTTTGGACTTTCTTCCAAAGAGGACTCCCTTTCACGCGTCATGCAGCGCCAAGTCATGGGCGGGCACAACGTAAGTCAGGAGGTGATAGAATACAACTTTACCGAAGGTATCAAGCGTGTACGTGCCTCGCTTGCTCTCTTCGAGAACATTCTTTTTGTAGACGGCACATCTGATTTCGGTGATATCATTACCCCAGTTCGGGATAAGAATAGTTCATAAAAAAGTTGGTAGTCTCACAAATAT
>NZ_VZAD01000093.1 GCF_009495355.1 Segatella copri | reverse complement strand
TTTATATTTATATATATTTATATATATTCTTTATAGAGGAGAAAAAGTGTTTTGCTTTTTGAAAATGACAAAAATGACTTTGACAAAAATGACACACTTTCCCTCTTATGATGGCTTACATTTAATGGTTTTGTAACTGCTTGATTTTCAGTATAAATATTAAAAATATGGGCACTTTTTAGCACAAAGTCCGAACAAACTATTGCAAAAAGTTGCTTTTTGTTGTATCTTTGCATCGTCAACCAAAGGAAGTGTGACAAGAGCCTCTCAGGGGGCATCTATTACGACCAAGGTCGGTCACAATAGACGACAGGCGCCAGTCATCTATTAAGACCCAAAAAGAGCACTACTCCAAGGCCGACAGACGACATCGGGCAACCAACAAGACACCCGACACAAGGGCTGTAACAAATGCCCCAACTATTTCTTAAGATCCGCCTCTCCCGCAGACAAAGGCCCGGCCACCAGAATCGGGGAAACAACAGGACGGACACAACATATAAACCATCATTTAACTGTTATTTTTTAGTCATTAGTCATTTTCGCTTTTCTAAGTACAAGAACTTGAAACTATTTTGCTTGCAGTAGCCTCTTGTCATCATACAGAGACAGGACGATTACGACACAAACTGCGCTCGACGAGTTGCCTTTCGACACCACCACATCGAGAGTCTTAGTGGGTTTGCATCCATCTACACTCCTACCTTAATTTTCCTATCCCATTGTTGTTTTTCATTTTCCTGTGGCAAATATACTACTTTTTTCTTCAACTGTATACTTTTTGGGCATTTTTTTCGAAGAAATTTCGAAAAAGGAGTCAAGGAGTTAATTTGAGGAGTCAACTCCTTATTATATATATGCTCAACTTTCGCAAGTTCAGAAGTTAAAGAAGTGTACGGTTGAAATTACCCAATACGCCCTGAAAGGGCAGAAGCTCTTAGCCCAGGTTGTTATGGACACAAGCAGCACGCCCTGAAGGGGCAGAAGCTCTTAGCCCAGGTTGTTATGGACATAAGCAGCACGCCCTGAAAGGGCAGAAGCTCTTAGCCCAGGTTGTTATGGACATAAGCAGCACGCCCTGAAGGGGCAGAAGCTCTTAGCCCAGGGCAACGCCCTGGGTATAATGCCAATCTGCAAGGCGCCCTGTAAGGGCAAAAGCTTTGTAAATTGCCACGAGTTTTAAAGCTTTTGCCCTTACAGGGCGATAGGCTAACGCTACAAAATAACCCAGGGCGTTGCCCTGGGCTAAGAGCTTCTGCCCCTTCAGGGCGTGCTGCTTCTAAGAGTTTTTCCACCTTTTGGGTAGGGCGTGCTGCTTCTAAGAGTTTTTCCCTTTTTGGGTAGGGCGTGCTGCTTCTAAGAGTTTTTCCACCTTTTGGGTAGGGCATGCTGCTTCTAAGAGTTTTTCCCTTTTTGGGGCGTTTCAACCGTACAGCTCGAATAAATTCAATATTATCTTCTCCATCCCTATTTCTACCTCACCAAAAGAAGCCTATAACGAGAAAAAGACGAAAAATATCAAAATAAAACTAAAGCACACAGTTTTACTTTCACTTTGCTAACTATAATAAGCAAAATAGTTTATTATTGAAAGCAAACGAAAAATACTATAACAAAAAGTAAGTTATTATCATTAAATAACTATCAAAATGTTGTAATTTTGCAGTCGTAAACATACATATTGTTATCGTTTCATAAAAGAAATAGAACAAATAGTTACAAATCTATAATAATAGGAGAGATTAGTTATGAAAAAGATTGAAGCAATCATCCGTAAGACCAAGTTCGAGGATGTGAAGGAAGCATTGCTTGCAGCCGACATCGAGTGGTTCTCTTACTACGATGTACGTGGCGAGGGTAAAATGCGACAGGCACGCATCTATCGTGGTGTGATGTACGACACGAGCAGTATCGAGCGCGTGCTGATGAATATCGTTGTACGCGACAAGAACGTAGAGAAAACTATCAATGCCATCCAGGAGGCAGCCCGCACAGGCGAGATTGGTGATGGTCGTATCTTTGTCATCCCTGTAGAGGACACTATCCGTATCCGTACAGGCGAGCGAGGCGACATCGCCCTCTATAATGCCGAGCAGGAGAAATAATGATTAATGTATAAAGTTTAATGCTTAGTGTTTACTTGTAAGGACTACATTTCAAGCAAAGGATAAAAGTTCTAACAAAGGACAGACACAGACACTTCAAACGGAGACAGGGCATTAAACGTTTTCTTAAAGTTTTTAATTAATCTTGTGTAGTGAGGACACAAGCCTGACAAGACAACAGTCACTACACACTAAACAGTAAAAAGATTATGAGTGTACAGGATTTAGGAATTTCATTAGATACCGTGTGGATGCTGTTGGCAGCCATGTTGGTCTTTTTCATGCAGCCGGGCTTTGCCCTCTGCGAGGCGGGCTTCACCCGTAGTAAAAACACCGCGAACATCTTGTTCAAGAACTTCGTCGACTTCATGGTCGGTTCCGTTCTTTTCTGGTTCGTAGGTTTCGGATTTATGTTTGGCAGCGACGGCGCCGGATTCATCGGCATGCCTAACTTTGGCGACCTTTCTTTCTACAAGCATGCAGCTGGTCTTCCTACAGAAGGCTTCCTGATGTTCCAGACCGTATTCTGCGCCACCAGCGCCACCATCGTGTCAGGAGCTATGGCAGAACGTACCAAGTTCTCCATGTACTGCATTTATTCATTCTTCATCTCATTGATTATCTACCCTGTCGAGGGTCACTGGACATGGGGTGGCGGCTGGCTTTGCAACGCTGACGCAGGCTCATTCATGATGAACACCTTTGGTGCTGCCTTCCACGACTTCGCAGGTTCTGCCATTGTTCACAGTGTAGGTGGTGTATTGGCATTGGTAGGTGCTATCTGCCTGGGTCCTCGTCTGGGCAAGTATCGCAACGGCAAGAGCACTGCCATCCCTGGTCACAACCTCATGGCTGCAGCTCTCGGTGTATTCATCCTCTGGTTCGGATGGTTCGGATTCAACCCGGGTTCTCAGCTCGCTGCTTCTGGCGAAGTAAACCGCGTAGCCATCAGCCACGTGTTCCTGACAACCAACCTCGCAGCTGTATGCGGTGGTCTTGGAACCATGTTCACCTCTTGGATCAAGTATGGCAAGCCTTCATTCTCACTGACTCTGAACGGTATCTTGGCAGGTTTGGTAGCCATCACTGCAGGTTGCGACTTGGTTAGCCCATTGGGTGCAGCCATCATCGGTCTCTTGGCAGGTATCATCCTTGTGTTCTCTATCGAGTTCATCGACGTGAAGCTCCACATCGACGACCCTGTAGGTGCAAGCTCAGTACACGGTGTATGCGGTATCTTCGGTACCGTGATGACAGGTCTCTTCGCCCTCGACGGCGGCGCCTTCTACGGCGGTGGCTTCGGATTCTTCGGTGCACAGTGCTTCGGTATCATCATCATCGACATTTGGGCTGCCGTAACAGGTATCATCCTCTTCTGGGGCATCAAGAAGATTGCCGGTCTGCGTGTTGACAAGCGAATCGAGGAAGAAGGTCTCGATATCTACGAGCACGGTGAGAGCTGCTACAACTAATCTGTGGCAACTGGAGTATACGAGAAAAAAATAAAGATTGGGCAGCTGCTGCAATCAACAGAAGATGAGCAGCTGCCACAACCTTAGGAAACTGAGTATTAACACTAAAAAAAGAATGAGTATGAAAAGTTTGAAGAAGATTGGATTGTTGGCACTCACATTGGCAGCATGCGCCACGGGTGCCCAGGCACAGGATAAGATCGAGGCAAATGTAGCTGCCGATGTTGTAAGCCAGTACATCTGGCGTGGTCAGGAATTAGGACAGGTGTCATTGCAGCCTACACTCGGACTGAGCTGGAAAGGTCTCTCGCTCACAGCATGGGGAAGCGTAGGACTCTCCAAATGGGAAGACACCAAGGAGTTCGACCTCACCCTGGCTTATCAGACAGGCGGTTTCCACATCGGTGTGACAGACTATTATTTCGACACAGAGGGCGAACGCTACTTCCTCTACGATGCCCACAAGACAGCCCATACATTCGAGGCCAACGTGGGTTATGACTTCGGTCCTGTAGCACTCAACTGGTACACCAACTTTGCAGGTCATGACGGACTGAACAAAGACGGCGACCGCGCTTATTCTTCTTATGTAGAAGCCACAGTACCATTCCGCCTCGCAGGTCTTGACTGGCAGGGCACTTTAGGTGCTGTACCTTATGCCACAGACTATTATGCCGACGCCTCTGGCTTCGCTGTGACCAACGTAGCAGTAAAGGCAACCAAGGACTTGAAAATCACCGACAGTTTCTCGGTTCCTGTCTTTGCTCAGGTGGCAGCCAACCCAAGTTCGCAGAAGGCTTACTTCGTGGTAGGCTTCACTCTCCAGCCATAATGAAAAACGCATATTGGGTTTTTAAGTTATTTCTTGATTAAATCACAAAGCCTTCACACTTTTGAAGGCAATGGCAAAGATGCCGATAGTTCCCCCCGAACTGTCGGCATCTGTTTTTTAAAGCACTTTGATTTTCCTCTTATTTTTCAAACAAACTTTCAAATTGTAATGTTTAAACTATAGAATACTTACAATATGAAAGCAATACAATAATAATAGCTTCAAGATTAAAACAAAGCATACAAAACTAACACAAATTGTAAGCAAACCTTTCCTTATTATATCAAATTGTAGTAATTTTGCACCCAATACTTAGCAAAGTGTTATAAATAACCGTAAAAGAAAGGAAAAGCTATTATGTGTGGAATCGTATCTATCTTCAACATTCAGGAGCAAACTCCCGAACTGCGACAGCAAGCACTGCGCATGAGTCAGAAAATCCGCCATCGCGGACCAGACTGGAGCGGCATCTACTGCGGCGGTTCAGCCATCCTGGCTCATGAGCGCCTGAGTATCGTAGACCCAGAAAGCGGTCGACAGCCCCTCTTCTCACCCGACAAGAAACAAGTACTTGCCGTAAACGGCGAGATTTACAATCATCAGGACATCCGCTCACGGTTTGCCGGACACTATCAATATCAGACAGGCAGCGACTGCGAGGTCATCCTGTCGCTCTATCGCGAGATGCGCGCCGACACCGACTTCGCCACACTGATCTATCAGGGAGAGGATGCCGTACACGCACGCATCTGCCAGATGCTTGAAGAGCTGAACGGCATCTTTGCCTTCGCCCTCTACGACGCAGAGCACGACGAATTTCTGATTGCACGCGACCCCATCGGCGTGATTCCACTCTATATCGGCTACGACAACGACGGCAAGGTGATGGTGGCTTCCGAACTCAAGGCACTCGAAGGACAATGCGACCACTACGAGCCTTTCCTCCCAGGACATTATTACTACAGCAAGACTCCAGGCATGAAGCGCTACTACACACGCGACTGGTTTGAGTATGCTGCCATGCAAAAGAAATACAACATCGACGACAGCAAGAAAGCTGCCGAACAGTTGGAAGAGGCTGCACCACAGGAGCAGGCTGCCGTCGACCAGATACACGACGCACTTGAGGCTTCGGTGAAGCGACAACTGATGAGCGACGTGCCCTACGGAGTGCTGCTCAGCGGCGGACTCGACTCTTCGGTCATCTCGGCCGTTGCCGAGAAATTCTCTGCCATACGTGTAGAGAACGGAGGCGAGACACAAGCCTACTGGCCACGGTTGCACTCCTTCGCCGTAGGACTGAAGGGAGCCCCCGACCTGGCTAAAGCCCGATTGGTGGCAGAGCACATCGGAACCGTGCATCACGAAATCAACTACACCATACAGGAAGGACTCGATGCCATCCGCGACGTCATCTACTTCATCGAGACTTACGACGTCACCACCGTGCGCGCCTCTACACCTATGTATCTGCTGGCACGCGTCATCCGCAGCATGGGCATCAAGATGGTGCTTTCGGGCGAGGGAGCCGACGAGGTGTTTGGCGGCTATCTCTACTTCCACAAAGCACCCGACGCCAAGGCCTTCCACGAGGAAACCGTCCGCAAGCTCGGCAAACTCTATCTCTACGACTGTCTGAGAGCCAACAAGAGTCTGGCTGCCTGGGGCATCGAGGGCCGTGTGCCCTTCCTCGACAAGGAGTTCCTCGACGTGGCCATGGGCATGAGCCCCGTGCTGAAGATGTGTCCCGACAAGACCATCGAGAAGAAAGTAGTACGCGAGGCCTTTGCCGACTTGTTGCCCGAAGAGGTGGCATGGCGACAGAAAGAGCAGTTCTCCGACGGTGTGGGCTATTCGTGGATAGACACGCTGAAACAGATCACCGCCTCGGCAGTAAGCGACGAGCAGATGGCTCATGCCGCCGAGCGATTCCCCATCAACCCTCCACAGAACAAGGAGGAATACTACTATCGCTCTATCTTCGCCGAGCATTTCCCCAGCGACAGCGCTGCCCGCAGCGTGCCAAGCGTGCCCAGTGTGGCTTGCTCTACCGCCGAGGCTCTGGCATGGGACGCCTCATTCAAGAACCAGAACGACCCCAGCGGCCGAGCTGTAGCCGGAGTGCACGAACAGGCGTATAAATAAGTGAAGAGTGAAGAATGAAGAATTCAAATGCTCAATGGCATAAGCCTGATTCATCATTCAATCACTTGACTTTCAATATTTAACATTGTATAGAATAACCGATAAATATAAAACGAACAAGAAATGGAAAAAGGATTGTACAGTTCAACCTATGAGCACGATGCGTGTGGCGTAGGAATGGTGGTTAACATCCACGGCAACAAGAGCCATGAGCTGGTAGACAATGCCCTGAAGGTACTCGAGAACATGCGCCATCGTGGCGCTGAGGGTGCCGACAACAAGACGGGCGACGGTGCCGGTATCATGCTCCAGATTCCGCACGAGTTTATTCTTCTTCAAGGTATTCCTGTGCCCGAGAAAGGCAAATATGGCACAGGCCTCATCTTCCTGCCTAAAGACGAAAAGAAACAGCAGGACATCCTCTCCATCATGATCGAGGAGATAGAGCGCGAGGGACTTCAGCTCATGCACCTGCGCAACGTGCCTACCAACCCAGAGTGTCTGGGAGAGGCCGCACTGAGCAATGAACCCGCCATCAAACAAGTGTTCATCACAGGCGTCACCGACGACAAGGTGCCTGTCTTCGAGCGAATCCTCTACCTCGTACGCAAACGCATCGAGAAGCGCATCAGCGACCCCGACTTCTACATCTGTTCGTTGTCCAATTCGAACATCGTTTACAAGGGCATGCTGAGCAGCCTGCAGTTGCGCCAGTATTATCCCGACCTCACCAATAATTACTTTACCAGCGGTCTGGCTCTCGTCCATTCACGCTTCTCTACCAACACCTTCCCAACATGGAGCCTGGCTCAGCCTTTCCGTCTGCTCTGCCACAACGGTGAGATCAACACCATACGAGGCAACCGCGGCTGGATGAAGGCACGCGAGAGTGTGCTCAGCAGCGAGGCTCTGGGCGACATTCGCGAAATCTCGCCTATCGTACAGCCTGGCATGAGCGACTCTGCCAGCCTCGACAACGTATTCGAGTTCTTCGTGATGAGCGGTTTGTCGCTGCCTCACGCCATGGCTGTCATGGTACCAGAGAGCTTCAACGACAAGAATCCTATCTCTGAAGACCTCAAGGCCTTCTACGAGTATCACTCTATCCTGATGGAGCCTTGGGACGGACCTGCCGCTCTGCTCTTCAGCGACGGACGATATGCCGGCGGTATGCTCGACAGAAACGGTCTTCGTCCTGCCCGCTACACCATCACCAAGAACGACATGATGGTAGTGGCCTCCGAGGTGGGCGTCATGGACTTCGATCCTTCCGAGGTGGCAGAGAAAGGTCGTCTGCAGCCTGGTAAGATCCTTCTCATCGACACACAGGAAGGCAAGATATACTACGATGGCGAAATCAAGGAGCGTCTGGCTGCCCAGCATCCTTACCGCCAGTGGCTCAACACCAACCGCATCGAGTTGGAGAAACTCCGCAGCGGCCGCAAGGTGGAGAACGCCATAGAGAACCTCACCCGCAAGGAACTGGAGTTCGGCTTCGGCGAGGAAGACATCGACGGAACCATCATCCCGATGGCCACCAAGGGCCAGGAGCCTACAGCCTCTATGGGTAACGACACGCCACTGGCTGTGCTCTCCGACCAGCCACAAATATTCTTCAACTACTTCCGTCAGCAGTTTGCACAGGTCACCAACCCTGCCATCGACTCCATCCGCGAGAACCTCGTGATGAGTCTCACCGAGTACATCGGCCGTGTGGGTTCAGGCATCCTGAATCCCGACGAGAGCAACTGCAAGATGGTTCGCCTGCCACATCCAATCCTGACCAACACCCAGCTCGACATTCTGCAGAACATACGCTACAAGGGCTTCAACACCGTCAAGCTCCACATGGTGTTCGAGACTGCCAAGGGCGAGGAAGGTCTTCACGAGGCTCTCGACGAGCTGTGCAAGCAGGCAGCCCAGAGTGTTGATGACGGTTACAACTACATCATCCTGAGCGACCGCGATGTCGACGCCACTCATGCAGCCATCCCATCATTGCTCGCCGTGAGCGCCGTACACCACTATCTCATCGACGCTGGCAAGCGCGTACAGACAGCCCTCATCGTAGAGAGCGGTGAGATTCGCGAGGTGATGCACGCCGCACTGCTTCTGGGCTATGGTGCATCAGCACTCTGCCCTTACCTCACCTACGCCATCCTCGACGACCTGGTAAAGAAGAGCAAGATACAGGAAGACTATCACACAGCCGAACAGAACTACATCAAGGCTGTGAAGAAAGGCCTGTTCAAGATCATGGCCAAGATGGGAATCTCCACCATCCGCAGCTATCGCGGAGCCAAGATCTTCGAGAGCATCGGTCTGAGCGAGAGTCTGCTGAAGAACTATTTCGGCACCGAGGTAAGCACCATCGGCGGTATAGGTCTTGAGACAATCGCCCGCGACGCCATCCTGCTGCACGACAAGGCCTTCGCCACAAAGAAGCTCGACTTCCTGCCCAGCATGGGACAGTTCCACTATCGCAAGGACGGCATCAAGCATGCCTGGAATCCTGAGACTATAGCCACTCTGCAGCTTGCCACCCGCAAGGGCGACTACCAGCTGTTCAAGAAATACACTCATCTTGTCGACAACAAGCAGGAGCCTATCTTCATCCGCGACTTCTTCGCCTTCCGCAAGAATCCTATCTCTATCGACAAGGTAGAGCCTGTAGAGGAAATCGTGAAGCACTTCGTCACCGGAGCCATGAGCTTCGGAGCCCTCTCAAAGGAAGCCCACGAGGCTATGGCTCTGGCCATGAACGCCCTCGGTGCACGCAGCAACACGGGTGAGGGAGGCGAGGACAACGAGCGATTCCATTCTACTCAGGATGGCATCAGCCTCTCCAGCAAAACCAAGCAGGTGGCTTCGGGACGTTTCGGCGTGACAACCGAATACCTCGTCAATGCCGAGGAAATACAGATCAAGGTGGCACAGGGTGCCAAGCCTGGTGAGGGCGGACAGTTGCCTGGCTTTAAGGTCAACGAGGTCATCGCCAAGACACGTCACTCCATTCCTGGCATCAGCCTCATCTCGCCACCACCTCATCACGACATCTACAGTATTGAGGACCTGGCTCAGCTCATCTTCGACCTGAAGAACGTGAACCCACGCGCAGCCATCTCTGTAAAACTCGTTGCCGAGAGCGGCGTAGGAACCATTGCTGCCGGTGTGGCAAAGGCTAAGGCCGACCTCATCGTCATCTCCGGAGCCGAGGGTGGAACGGGTGCAAGCCCTGCTTCCAGCATGCGATTTGCCGGTATCTCGCCAGAGATAGGTCTCTCTGAGACACAGCAGACATTGGTGAAGAACGGTCTTCGCGGACAGGTTCGCCTGCAGGTAGACGGCCAGCTGAAGAGCGGACGCGACATCATTCTCATGGCTCTGCTCGGCGCCGAGGAGTACAGCTTCGGTACTGCTGCACTCATCGTCCTGGGTTGTGTCATGATGCGCAAATGTAATCTCAACACCTGTCCTATGGGTGTTGCCACACAGGATCCTAAGCTGCGCGCCCACTTCCGCGGCAGCTACAAATACCTCATCAACTACTTCCGCTTCCTCGCCGAGGAGGTGCGCGAGTACTTGGCTGAGATGGGTTACACCTCACTCAACGACATCATCGGTCATACCGAACTCATCGTTCGCAAGAGCGACGAGGAAGTGGTTCCTGCCGAAGGAAGCGAAGCCGTAGACAGCGCTACCGCAAAGTTTATCGAGCAGAAAGCCGACCTTCTCGACTTCTCTCGCCTGTTGCATCGCGAGGCGGGTCATGGCTCACTCTATCACACCACCGAACAGATACACGATCTTGCCAACGTGCTCGACCAGCAGCTCGTTCGCGGCGCACAGAAAGCCATCGAGAAGCAAGAGGAAGTCAACCTCGACTTTGCCATCAAGAATACCGACCGTGCTGCCGGAGCAATGCTCAGTGGCGCTATCGCTGCCAAGTACGGCGAGGCTGGTCTGCCTGACAAGACAGTGAATGTGAAGTTCAAGGGCTCTGCCGGTCAGAGCTTCGGAGCCTTCCTTGTCAAGGGTGTCGACTTCAAGTTGGAAGGCGAGACCAACGACTATTTCGCCAAGGGACTGTCAGGAGGCCGTATTTCCATCCTGCCTCCTATCCGCAGCAACTTCTCTGCCGAAGACAACATCATCGCCGGCAATACCGGACTCTATGGAGCCACATCGGGCGAGCTGTATATCAACGGTAAGGTAGGCGAACGCTTCGGTGTGCGCAACTCTGGTGCCATCGCTGTCATCGAGGGTGCTGGCGACCACTGTTGCGAGTACATGACAGGCGGACGCGTGGTAGTGCTCGGCGAGACGGGCCGCAACTTTGCCGCAGGTATGAGTGGCGGTGTGGCCTACGTATGGGACAAGAACCACAACTTCGACTACTTCTGCAACATGGACATGGTGGAAATCAACCTCGTCGAGGACAGCACCTATCGCAAGGAGCTGCACGAACTCATCCGCCAGCATTATCTCTATACAGGCAGTAAGCTCGCCCGCACCATGCTCGACGACTGGAACCACTATGTGGAAGACTTCATCCAGGTAGTGCCTATCGAGTATAAGCGTGTGCTGCAGGAAGAGCAGGTAAAGAAGCTGCAGCAGAAGATTGCAGATATGCAGCGAGACTATTAATAAAGGTAAAAAGGAAAAAGGGTAAAAAGGTAAAAAGAGCCTTAGCCCCCTTTTCCTTTGCCTTGAATTCGGCAAAATGTCGAGTAATAAATAAATTAATAATAAAGGTAACATTAGGTTTAAGTAAATGGCAGCAAGTAGCAAGCAAGAATGTCTTTTTACCTTTTTACCTTTTTACCCTTTTACTTTTAAAAGAAGATGGGAAATCCAAAAGCATTTTTGACTATACCCCGCAAGGAAGCAGGCTATAGACCAATACACGATAGAATCCTCGACTTCAGCGAGGTAGAACAAACATTAAACAGCAACGACCGCCGACAGCAGGCTTCGCGCTGCATGGATTGCGGTGTGCCCTTCTGTCACTGGGCTTGTCCGTTGGGCAACAAGGCTCCTGAGTGGAACGACGCCCTCTACAAGGGTGACTGGGAACTGGCTTACCGCCTGCTCAACTCCACCAACGACTTTCCTGAGTTCACAGGCCGCATCTGTCCTGCTCTCTGCGAGAAAGCCTGTATCCTCAACCTCATGGACCACGAGCCTACCACCAACCGTGAAGACGAGTGCGCCATCGTTGAGCACGCTTTCTCTGAAGACTATGTACACGTAGAAATACCAGAACGCAACGGCAAGACCATTGCCGTCATCGGTGCAGGACCTGCCGGACTTGTCGCTGCCAACCAGCTCAACCATAAAGGCTATAAGGTGACAGTCTTCGAGGCTCGCGAGAACGCTGGTGGCTTGCTGCGTTACGGCATTCCTAACTTCAAGCTCAACAAGAGCATCATCGACCGCCGTCTGCATCTTCTCGAGGAAGAAGGCATCGAGTTCAAATACAATCAGCACATCGACGTCAACAAACTGCCCGAAGGCTTCGATGCCTATGTGGTTTCCACTGGTACGCCTACTGCACGCGACCTCAAGATTCCTGGACGCGAGCTCAAGGGAGTTTACTTCGCTCTCGAACTGCTCTCTCAGCAGAACCGCATCCTCGCAGGCATGGAGTTCGGAAAGGACGAGCTCGTCAACTGCAAAGGCAAGGACGTTCTTGTCATCGGTGGTGGCGATACGGGCAGCGACTGCATCGGAACTGCTCATCGACAGGGTTGCAAGAGCGTGACACAGATAGAAATCATGCCTAAGCCTGTAGAAGGTCCTGAAGATCCTAAGAATCCATGGCCAAACTGGCCTCGCACTCTCAAGACTACATCCAGTCATGAGGAAGGCTGCACCCGCCGCTGGAACATCAACTCACTCGAGTTCCTGGGCAAGAACGGCAAACTGACAGGTGTCAAAGTACAACAGATAGACTGGAAACCAAATCCTGAAGGCGGTCGTCCGCTGATGGTAGAAGCAGGAAAGCCCGAGATTATCAAGGCCGAAGCTGTGTTCCTTGCCATGGGATTCCTGAAGCCACAGCAGCCTGAGTTTGCCGACAATGTGTTTGTAGCTGGCGATGCTGCCAATGGTGCAAGCCTTGTCGTAAGAGCCATGGCAAGCGGTCGAAAGATTGCTGCCCAGGTAGATAAATATCTGAACAAATAATATCGGTTATTTTTAACTATAAGTAGCGGGGAGACGGACCTTGAGATGAGGTTTGCCTCCCCTTTTTCGTTCCAGTACTCTGCTTATGGTTTTGGAACTTTGGCATCGAAGGTGAAAAACATCAGATAGTCGCCATCGCCATCCATCACCACCTCGTTGTCCAAAGCCTCGTTGAGTCCGCCCTGCCACCATTCCTTATAGGGATAAGGCTTCCATTTGAGTCCCTCGGCAGAAAGCCTCGTACAGCCAAAGTTGAAGATACTCACCTGTTGCCGCGCAAAGGTCTCGAAAGACTGAAGCCCTGAAGCTGGAACAAAATATCCGGTGTCGGTAATCATCGTCACGTCGAGCCCCCACTCTCGCATATATCGCATAATCAGCGAGATGTTGCAGAGCGTATGGTCTTCTCGCTTGCCCGTGCATCCCAAGTAGGCAATGCGCCTCATTCCTTGCTTCATACAAAATCGCGTGGCCTTCGTCTGATCATTGTCATCCTGTTCGTCCACCAAATGCACCAAGTCGGCATAGCGTCTCATGAAGTCATCAGGCAGCGAATCGCCATCTCCCACAATAGCATCAGGTGTCCCGCCATGCAGAATGTAATGCATACCTGCACCATCGCAGCACACCAGATATTTGGCATGCTGCAGTATCGACAGCGCCACAGCATGAGAGGGATAATCTCCATCGCATAGGACCACAGCATCGAAACTGGAAACTGCAGTAACAAGAGGCAATTTATCTTTCTTCATTTTCCGATTCTTTTTAATTTCTATGACACAAGTCTTATGTTTCTGTAGCACAAGTCTTATGTTTCCTGTTACACATTTTTTTATTCAGTTGAAGTATTTTTGATTTCAGTGGCAAAAGTACAATTTTTCCTCATAAACAAACATGCCTGTCCCACGTTTTTCAGCCATTTTTTCTATATTTTCTATATTTGTGCCACTTGGCGCAGTGGCGCAAGTGGCGCAAAATGGCCGGTCGTTCATCTCAAGGATGTGTTCAGATAAGATTTCTCCTGCATTAAGCGACCGTTTCTTTGGATTGCAAGGATGATAACACATGTATAGCATTTGTAACTATCAGTTCTCCATATGGGTGCTAAGTAGGAGCCAACAACAGCAGTCATATAGTTTAATCTTTCTTAAAAAACTCATGTCTCAATAACAACGTCCCTACATTTCTGCTATATTTGCGCTAAAATAATAATAAAACCTACCGAACGCCTATGCGACACTTCTTATGTCATCAGGAAACTTATGGTCCTACCACCATGCTGAGCAATGGTCGCTATGTTCTTCTGAACCAAGACAGTACGCTGACATGGTGCAGCGTGGAGAAAGACCACTTGGGAAGCAACCGTGTGGTGAGAGAGGAAACATCAGGGATTAATAGGTTGCAGATAAATCACTATTATCCCTTTGGCAACACTTTCGGTGAGTACAACCATTGCGATGAGAACACAGACCTACAGCGCTACAAGTTCAATGGCAAGGAGTTGGACCTCGTGCATGGTCTGCGCCTCTACGACTATGGAGCAAGAATGTATGACCAAATACTTGGCTGTTGGACAAGTGTGGACCCAATGGCTGAGAAATATTATCATATCAGCCCGTATGTGTTCTGTGCTGATAATCCGGTAAACATTATTGATCCTGACGGAAAAGTATTACAAATAGATGGTGACTGGAGAACAAGGATGACTATATTGAAGGAATTACAACGATTGACAAATGACAATTTACATATCGACAAACAAGGATATGTAACTTTGTATGGTAATAAAAGATGGGATAATAGACATAAAAAACTTACTTTAGGAACTAATTTAGTTCGTGACATAATTTCACACAAAGGAAAAATGACAATTCATCTCTCTAATGATGAAAATCAAGAATATCCTAATCGTAACTCCTCGATACCTGGTAGTGATGTCTATTTTAATCCTATAAGGCGCACACAAGTAACCGTTGCTGACAAAAATGGAAATGCTTCATCTTTTAACAATATGCCGTTTTTGGCTTTAGGACATGAAATGATACATGGATTTAGAGACATGAATGGAGTATCTGTAGATATCAAAATTAAACAAATTTACGCAAATCGAAATTATTTAGGAGTTATGTATAAAAAGTGTGCTCCTGTAGAAGAACTTGTAACAACAGGAATTATAGGAAACTATAAATATACAGATAACAAGTTACGTAAAGAACATGGTTATGCAATAAGACTTTTTTATTAACAATAATATCAAAAGTATGCAAAAGATAACACTATTTTTTCTTTTATTCTTTTTTGCAAGTTGCCAAATGAATAAAAAGGCTGGAACGAATCCATTGTCAACAGATGCCGTTTCTACTGATATGTCTTGTGAGATGTTCTATTTTATCGTGCAAAGAAAGGTTTATCAAGTTACATATAATGGGAAAGACTCTATACGAACCCTTTGTGGTAGTGCCAAATATGATATGTTTAATTTGATAGACAAAAGAAAACTAACATCTACTACGATAAATTTTGATACGATATTCTTGGATCGTTCTAAAAAGTTAACGGATAGTCAAATCTTACAATTAAACAAATGTGTATCCCGTGTAAAGACATTAGGCAAAGTTCCTAAACCAGGGGTTGACATTAAAGATGGTTGGTATGTTTACTTATCTGTAGGAAAACTTGCCATTTATGAGTTTAAGTTTAATCTGGAAAGAACTCAAGAACTTAAGGACATATATGAGCTCTTTGTGATATTGAGGAAATATTCACCGATAGAATTCGACACAAACTGCAATGGCTATGTAATGGAAAATGGATATGAATACTTAGGGTAGGAAATGAAGTATAATTACTATGACAGTAACAAAATAGTCATTCATGGCAAAGCTGTTCCTGGTCAGACTTTGGCTTGGGGAGAAACAAAGATGTTAACTGCCGACAAGATACAGTCGGTCAACACGACCGACTACTGGGGCAACGTGCTCTATGAGAACGGTCGTCCTACCACCGTGCTGAGCAATGGTCGCTATGTTCTTTTGAACCAGGACAGTACGCTGACTTGGTGCTGCGTGGAGAAAGACCACTTGGGAAGCAGCCGTGTGGTGATGGAGGAAACATCAGGGATTAATAGGTTGCAGATAAATCACTATTATCCCTTTGGCAACACTTTCGGTGAGTACAACCATTGCGATGAGAACACAGACCTACAGCGCTACAAGTTCAATGGCAAGGAGTTGGACCTCGTACATGGTCTGCGCCTCTACGACTACGGCGCAAGAATGTATGACCAAATACTTGGCTGTTGGACAAGTGTGGACCCAATGACTGAGAAATATTATCATATCAGCCCGTATGTGTTCTGTTTGGACAATCCTGTACGAATGGTGGATAGAGATGGAAAGGATCCATGGGATTTTTTCCCAACAGCAGATGCAGCAGCCATTGACTTCGGATATTTCTATAATGATAATTCTATACGAGAAGACAGAGAATATTTTTCTAACATATTTCGGGTTCGTAATGCACAAGGAAAAATAGGCTATACTTATAATGTTGCTTCTATAGGAAAACCTCATGAAATATTGAGTTCTTCTTCTATTGGCTTTGAATTGGAAGCAACAATACATACGCATGGAGCATATGATGTAAATTATATAGGAAATAACTTTTCTGGAGTTTCCATGAAACGTGGCGATAGATATATACCATTTGATGATTTACGAAAGTCCAATAAACAAGACCTTAAAAATGCAAATGCGAATAAGATGAATATTTATTTAGTTACGCCAAATGGCTCTTTATTAAAATACATATACAATAAAGGCAAAATAATTACTTTAAGTACAGATATGCCAAGTGACAAAAATGATCCAACAGCATTGAACTATAGATATAGTAGTATAGAAACTCATCCTATAAACATGGAGAAACTATTATACTATTTCAAAAAAATGTTACGATTAAATCCCAAGACTTATGAATAGAACAAAACTGATAAAATTTATATGTTTAATAATAGGAATAGCGATAGGAGTGTTGGCGTCATTATATTTCTACTATAAAGAGCGAGACCCTCATAACCAATATTTCAAACCAGTAAGTGCCAAGGAATACGAAGAATC
>NZ_VZAD01000048.1 GCF_009495355.1 Segatella copri | reverse complement strand
AATTAACGTTAAAAAATACGCTCAAAGCTTGCTCAATTAGAGTAAAACAGGGCGTATTGGGTAATTTCAACCGTACAGGTCTAACACTTTTGTAGATTAGGATACTTCTAAAAGTATTTTAGAATACATAGCACAAAGTATCTCAGGACGCTTGTCCAAGTGTTCTAAGATACTTTTTTTGTGCCTTTTTTGTATATACCTTTTCTATTATATATACTGATACAGAAAGCATGTCTGTTCATTTAATAAACAGAACTTTATTCTTCAAAGAATATAAAAATACAGCTGATAGAATAGAAATATATGATAGTGTACAATTTTGTATAGCTATAATATGTGAAAAGCACTAATTTTGCCATCGAAAAATAGCTAAAAACAAATGAAAAAATTAATCTTAAGTATTTGCCTGTTGTTTGCATTGAGCTCTATGGCTCAGCAACCCATCGACAGAAAGAAGGTGGTAGAGCGTAACAATCCACATGTTACAACAATGGATTCGCTCAACTCGCTCTCTGTAGGTAATGGTGGTTTTGCCATGACCGTAGATGGTACAGGTCTTCAGTCTTTCCCTAAGTCTTATTCTCTTGGTGTTCCATTGGGAACCATGAGCGACTGGGGCTGGCATTCTTTTGCCAATCCTGAGAATTATCAACCAGAGGAAAGCTGGCGTTATTATGATTTTGGAAGAGGCCGTAATGAACCTTATGCCACACAGGTAAAGGACAACAAACGAGCCAAGGCAGCTGGCGACTGGTATCGCGTAAACCCTCATCGTTTGCATTTGGGTACATTGGGATTGTCGCTGGGTGCAGATCCTAAGCAGATCAAGCAGATAGACCAGACACTGAATATGTGGGAAGGTATAATCAAGAGCTGCTTTATATATAAAGGTAAGGCATACCAAGTGGAAACAACCTGCGACCCTGTTCTCGATATGATAGCTACCCATATACAGTCTAAGGGAACCATCACTGTGGATGTACGCTTCGCTTATCCTACTGGTGGACATTGCGATGATGCCTGCGACTGGACTAAAGATAAGTTGCATTCCACGACACTTGTTGCTCAAACATCCAACTCTGCAGTTTTAAAAAGAATAATCGATGAAACCGTATATTTTGTGATGTTAAGATGGCAAGGCGCTGCTAAATTAAAGCAGAAAGGCAAGAACTTCTATCAGTTGCAAGCCAAGTCTTCTGACCTGAAACTTACCTGCGAATATGCTGAGCAGACATCCACAGCCGTCAAGACCTTTGCCGAAGTAGCTGACGCTGCCAAGGCATACTGGATGGGTTATTGGAAAAAAGGTGGTATGGCAGACTTCTCCAGCTGCAAGGATCCCCGTGCCAAGGAGATGGAGCGCCGCGTAGTATTGAGCCAGTATCTGCTCGCCATTCAGGATGCAGGCGATACACCTCCACAGGAGACAGGACTTACCTATAATTCATGGTTTGGCAAATTTCATTTGGAGATGATTCTCTGGCATCAGGCACAGTTTGCCTTGTGGGGACACCCTGAGATGTTGGAACGTTCACTTTCCTGGTACGTCAAGGCAGAAGTCAATGCCCGGAAGATAGCCGAGCGACAGGGCTTCAAGGGAGTGCGCTGGATGAAGATGACCGACCCTTGGGTAGGCGAGGCACCTTCAGGAGTGGGAAGTTTCCTTATCTGGCAACAGCCTCACCTTATTTATTTGGCAGAGTTGCTCTATCGTGCCAACCCAACACCTGCACTCTTGCAGAAATATGCACGCTTGGTCGATGAAACCGCTGAGTTTATGGGCGACTTTGCTGATTATGACAAGCAGAACGACCGCTATATCCTTCGTGGTTGTATAGCAGCTCAGGAAACTCTGCCAGCAGCTACAACCATCAATCCTCCTTTCGAGTTGAGTCAGTGGCATTGTGCCCTTCAGATTGCACAGACCTGGCGTGAGCGATTGGGCAAGGAGCGCAATGCACATTGGGATGATGTCATTCAGAAGATATCTCCATTGGCATCCAAGGACAGTCTGTATCTCGCAGCAGAGACCGAACCTGATACTTATAAGAATGAAAAGATGTACAGCGATCACCCAGCAGTGATGGGAGCGATAGGTCTGTTCCCATACAACAGTCGTCAGATTGACTTTGCCAAGATGAAGAAGACAGAACAGTGGATTTGGAAGAACTGGAAGTGGGAGACATCCTGGGGATGGGATTATCCGATGATGGCTATGGGAGCCGCCCGCATGGGAGAGCCCGAGAATGCAGTTGGAGCCTTGCTGATGAAGCAGCAGAAGAACACCTATTTGGTAAGTGGTCATAATTATCAGGATGGTCGTCTTCGTCTTTATCTTCCTGGCAACGGAGGTTACCTGATGGCAGTAGCTATGATGTGTGCAGGCTGGGATGGAAGTGTTCATCCCAATCCAGGTTTCCCACAAGATGGCAACTGGGATGTGAAATGGGAAGGTCTGAAACCCCTCTTTTAGCCTGGTAGGAGAAAAAGCCACACTGCTAAATACGTTTGTAAATACAACAATAAACTAATATAAACTAAAAAAATCATTTTATGCAAAACAAATCACTTATGTTCCAAGTATGCATGGTATTGTTCATGCTACTGGTGGCTCCTGTGAAAGGCCTCGCTCAAGGGGTGACTATTTCAGGACAAGTGACGGATGACATGGATGTAGTTATCGGTGCGACGGTAAAAGTTGTGCCAGGTAATACAGGCACCGTTACCGACGTGGATGGTAACTTTAAGCTGACCGTTCCTTCATCTGCCAAGTCTTTGGTTATTTCTTATGTAGGTTACAAGACAAAGACAGTAGACATCAAGGGCCGTACACAGATTAATGTACAGCTCGAGCCCGAGGCTCAGATGCTCGACGAGGTTGTTTCTATTGGTTATGCTAAGGTAAAGAAAAGAGACCTGACTGCCGCTACAGCTTCAGTCAGCGGTAAGGATCTTGCCAATATACCTGCTACTTCTGCCGCTCAGGCTTTGACAGGTAAGGCTGCCGGTGTGAACATCATTACCCAGAGTGGTGCGCCAGGTGCCGATATCAACATTACTGTACGTGGTGGTACGTCTATCACACAGAGTACCAAGCCACTCTACATCGTGGATGGTTTCCAGATGGAAGATGGTTTGAGAAATGTGGATATCAACGATATCGAGACCATCGACGTGATGAAGGATGCTTCTGCTACAGCTATTTATGGTGCTGCTGGTGCCAATGGTGTAATCCTTATTACTACCAAGAGCGGTAAGGCCGGCAAGACTGAGGTTTCTTATAATGGTTATGTAAGTTTCCAGCGTCTTGGCAAGAAGCTCGACCTGCTTGGCGTTCAGGATTACGTGAAGTATCAGTATGAGTTCCAGACTCTTCGTGGCAACGAGGATGCTTTCGCAAGCCTTTTTGGTGGCAGCGTAAGTGATGCCGACTTCTATACAGGCGCTTATGACCGTATAGCAAGCGAATATGGCAACCGTGCCGGTATCGACTGGCAGGACGAGGTGTTCGGATCTACTGGCGTGGCTCAGACACATAATATCAATATCTCTGGTGGTAGCGAGAAGACAAAGTATATGCTCAGCTACAACTATACTGGCGAGGATGGTATCATGGCAAAGCATGGTTACTATAAGAACAGTGTCCGCGCCAAGATCAATCACGAACTTTGGAAGGGCGTACGCTTCGACTTCTCTTCTGCTTTGCAGATGACTAAGCTCGAAGGTGGCGGTTCGCTTGGTGGTACATTGAAGCAGACGATTCTTCAGCCTGTAACAGGTGGTGTTCGCTTTACCAACGAGCAGATGCTTGGCGAAGACCTCACAGATGCCTTCGATGCCATTCCTGGTAGTAACAACTACGACTCTAACAACCCAATTCTTACCAATAACGCTATCACAAACGAGAAGTTTACTCGTCTTGCTACTGTGAATGCTGGTATTGAGTTCGACATTATCAAGAATCTGACATGGCGTACAGCTGGTAGCTATCAGTGGAAGCAGACTCGTACCGACTATTGGGACGATGGTTCTACCAAGACAGCTGCTGCCAACAAGAGCCCTTATGGTTATGGCAAGCGCAACAATGCAGAGGCTTACCAGTGGCAGATTACCAATACGCTGAACTACTCGTTCGACATCAACAAGGATCATCACTTCTCAGCTCTGCTCGGTCAGGAGACTACTTATTGGGAGACCATGAAGCTCGAAAACGAGTATCGTGAGTTTTCTGATGGAAACTTCGGTTTGAATGATGTCAGCATGGGTATTCCTGCTGTATGGAAATCAGGCAAGACTCGTCGTGGTCGTGTATCTTGGTTCACCCGTGTATCTTACAACTATCTTGATCGTTATCTCGTGAATGCCACTCTTCGTGGTGACGGCTCTTCTAAGTTTGCCAAGGGCAACCAGTGGGGTTACTTCCCATCTGCATCTGCAGCATGGCGTATTTCAGAGGAACCATTCATGGAAGGTTTGAAGGATATCTTTGACAACTTGAAGCTCCGTGTAGGTTATGGTACGGCCGGTAACGATAACATCGACGACAATATGTATGCTACTTCTTACGGCTCTGGCCATTATGGCATTGGCGGTAAGGACTATATCACTTATGTTCCAGGTAAGACTCTTGGAAATAAGGACCTCAAGTGGGAGAAGACAGAGACTGTCAACGTAGGTCTTGACGTTTCGGTATTTGGTAGCCGCCTCAATGTAGGTATCGACTGGTACAACAATACCTCTAAGAACCTGCTTATCAAGAACCAGATTCCTTCTTCTACAGGTTATACAACACAGTATCAGAATGTAGGTTCTATCCGCAACCGTGGTGTGGAAATTGTTATCAACGCAACACCAGTCCGTACAAAGGACTTCACATGGTCAACAGATTTCAATGTAGCTTTCAACCGCTCTAAGGTGCTCGATATCTATGGTGGCAGCAGTGAGTCAGACTACTTTATCCAGGATTACGAGTCTCGTATGGGCTTCAAGATCGAGAAGGGCAAACCTCTCGGACAGTTCTATGGTTTGGTATATGATGGTCTTTACACCACAGCCGACTTTATCCAGAACGAGGATGGAACTTACAAGTTGAAGGATGGTATTGCCAGCCTGAAAGGTTTCGACCGCAAGGCTGTGAAACCAGGTGATGTGAAGTATAAGACATTTGCAGGTGAAACAGATAAGAATGGTAACCCTGTATGGAGTGTTAACGACCGTACCGTTATTGGTAATGCAGCTCCTGACTTTACAGGAGGTTGGAACAATACCTTTACCTATAAGGGATTCGACCTGACCGTCTTCATGAACTTCTCGGTAGGCAACGATGTGTTCAACATGAGTACTCAGCGTTTTGTTGGTCCTTACTTGGCCAACCAGAACACCATCTCAGACATGGCTAACCGATACACCCTCATCGACCCACTCACAGGTAAGGAGTCTACCAACCTTGCTCGTTTGGCAGAGTTGAACCCAGGTGAGGACAATGGCAGCCGTATGTGGAATATTTCTTCCAATAACAAGTATGCCATCTCCGATCATAGCAGCTATTATATCGAGAATGGTTCATTCCTTCGTCTGAACACCATCACTTTGGGTTATACATTCCCTAAGACATGGTTGAAGAAGATCTACTTACAGAAGGCTCGTGTATATGCGACGATGAACAATATCTGCACTATTACAGGTTACTCAGGCTATGACCCAGAGGTTTCTGCTTCAGGAAGTGCCCTGACTCCAGGTGTGGACAATTCTTCTTACCCACGTGCTAAGAGCTGGGTAGTAGGTGTAAACTTAACATTCTAATCAATTCATTCTAACAAGAGTAATATATGAATAAGATATTAAATATATTAGGTGTTACGGCCATAGCTTTGACCATGACATCTTGCCAGGACTGGTTGGATATGCCATCTGAGTCATCTGCCGACAGCGGTTCTGTCTTTGAGACAGTATCCCGTGCAGAACTTGCCACAGTGGGTGCTTATGCCAGCCTCCATACTCAGGAGCTGGGCTATCAGCTGCTTGAGGGTACAGACGAGTGTGCCTCAACAGAAAGCAACTCTAAGTATGACGTTTCCAACTATAACTTTACCAACGTCACAGGTATGCTCAGCAATACATATACTTCTATGTATGCAGCCATCGAGTATGCTAACGTTTGTATTCAGAAGTTGCCCGGTATGAGCGTTTCTGAGAGCGAGAAGGGTAAGGTGAATGCGCTTCTTGGTGAGGCGTTGGCCATCCGTGCCTATGCTTACTGGAATCTGATTCGCTTCTATGGCGACGTTCCTTTCACAACAGTTCCAACATCTGAGTTGACAACCTTCACTTCTTCACGTACCGACCGTGATGTGATCTACGATCAGTGCATTGCCGATTTGCAGAAGGCTGTAGAGCTCCTGCCATGGCAGGGTGAGGCCAATGCTCCTTCTACACCTGAGCGTTTCTGCAAGAACTCTGCTTATGGCATCTTGGCCCGTGTGGCTCTCTATGCTGCTGGCTACTCTCTGCGTTGGGACCTCAACACCTACGATGCTTCTACTCTTCACATCGCACGCCGTGACGATGCTGCACGTGTGAAGGAGCTTTATCAGATTGCTGCTGATGCCTGCAAGGCTGTTATCGAAAAGCGTCAGAATGGCTTGCTCGACAACTACGACCAGTTGTTCAGAGATTTGGGCAACCAGACTTACAACAAGGAAACCATGTTGGAGTATGGTTGGTATGGCGAGAATGCTACCGATGTAAGAACAGGTTATGTCAATGGTATCCCAACTTCGGGTAACGACAATTCTGAAGGCGGTATGGGTAAGGGTGGCTCACAGATGATGGCTTATCCTACTCTTTTCTTCGATTATGACAAGGATGACCAGCGTCGTGATGTGTCTGTCTGCAACTACGGCATCGTGCTTAGTGCCAAAGGCAATAAGTATCAGATGAATACTTACAATGGTATGGGTGTGGGCAAGTACCGCATCAACTGGAAGAAAGAGATGGGCGCAACCAACAGTAAGCGTAACATCAATTTCCCATTGCTTCGCTATGCCGACGTATTGTTGATGTATGCTGAAGCTCTGAACGAGGTGAACAATGGTCCTACTCAGGAGGCCATCAATGCAGTGAAGGAAGTCCGCAAGCGTGCCTTCCGTGGCAATGAGGCCAAGGCTGCTGCAGGTATTCCTACCAACCATGACGACTTCCTCACCTTCATCCAGAAGGAGCGTAAGCTCGAGCTTTCCAACGAGGGTCTGCGTCGTACCGACCTTACTCGCTGGGGTAAGCAGTATGAGATGCTGATGGCAGAGAAGCAGCGCTTGGTAAACTTGGCAAAGCGTGATGGCGAGTTTGCCAACGTGCCAGTTTATCGTGCTTACTATCTCTCTACCACACCTAAGTTTGAGGATCCTACCATCGCATTGAGCTATATCGACCTTTCACAGGCTGATGTTGAGGCTTTGGGTCTTTCTGCCGACCAGATCAAGACTCTGAAGATTTTGAACTCAAGTAGCAAGGGTTCACTTAAGGATGTGAAGCTCTATGAAAAGGATGGCAAGCTTTATAGTGCTGTTAACAAGCCCGAAGGTGCTGTAGAGCATTCTTACACCATCCTCAATATGTTCAGTATCGTTTCTATTAAGCAGAAGGGTAACCTGTGTGTAGAGGACGTAACTGGAGTGTCAAGCAACAATGCCTGGATTACAGGTAATTCTGGTGTATTCTATGGCTTGCAAAAGAACATGACAGAGCTGATGCCGTTCAATACCTCTAAGATTCTTGATGTAAATGCAGGTCTTGAGGGTCAGCAGCATCCAGCTTACAAGTAAAGATTGTTTTTAGTACAGTACATACATTTCGGTAAATAAGAATTATTTTTAGTAAAAAGGGACGAGCTCGCGATGAGCTCGTCCCTTTTCTTATGCTATGAATGGCGTTATTTCAGCAGGTTGAAAAGACCTTTGCCCTTGTTGAGCAGGTTCTTCATCTTTTCTTTTGAGTTTTTCTTTTCCGTCTTGTCCGATGAGTCGCTGTCGTCTGTTTCCTTCTTCTTTACCTTCTTTTCCTTGGGCGACGAAGCTCTTTTGCCTGTCAGTGCCGGCAGTTTACCTACTTTGGCCTTGTCGCCTCTGAAGGCATCGCCTCCCCATACGGCACGTATGGGATAGCCGTCGCTTGGGATATCTGCGCCGTCGGGATCTTCGTTGCATTCGTAGGTGTACTGCATGAACAGCCATTCTTTGGTCTGGGTGTTGCAGCTGTAGCTGCTGCCCCAGGTGATGTTGAACATGTGGGTTATTCGGGTTGAGTTGGCTGTCATATAGTCACCGAAAATGCCTTTGTTGGCATTTACTGTGCCGTTTATATGTCCTGCATAGGGCAAGAAGATAGACTTGCCGTTCTTCAGACTGGTATAGAGTGTGCCCTTTACACCATTTATCTTCACATACTTTGCGTAGCAGTTCTCGCGCAGTTCCTTGCACTGCAGTCGGGTAGGAATTTGCCATTCGCCTCCCATGTTCTGGCGTGCTGCGTCGTATTCTGGCTTTAGGCGTTGTCTCATGGCTGTCGATATGGCATACTTGTTGTCCTCCTCCTCGAACGACTGTATGTTGTATGGGTTGGTGTAGGTGTAGGCACCATATCCGATGAACGACTCACGGTCATATTTGGGCTTTGTCTTGGTCTCACCGTAGGCGTAGTAGTTGCCGTATGCCTCGGGCTTGGCTGCGCCCACGTTGCACGTAGCCCACTTGGTTCCGCTTGGCAGTGCCAGATCTACGTATCCATATCCGGCATGCTTGTCGTCGGCTGCACTCAACTTGGTGTTTGCCTCTATCGGGTTGCGCTCGCCCGGCAGTGTGATCAACATCTCGCAAATCAATGGGCGTCCAGAGCCAAGGGTTATCTTTGCCTTCTTCCCGTTGATGGTTGCCTTCACCATGCTGTCATCTACGGTAAACTCCTTGTTGTTCTTGTAATTGAACAGTATGTTGGTAAAGTTGGTCAGGTGGATGCGCAGCACGTATTTCCTGCCCGACTCGAACACGAAGCCGGCATTGGGAGTCTCACGGTTGCCGTCGGTGTCGAACTGCAAGTAGCGTCCGCCGCCATTGCATTCTATCTTTCCCTCGCCCAGCATATTCTCGGAGCCGAAGGCGTCGGTGGTGATGGATGTGACCTTGGTGCCGTCTCCGATGTCGGCTCCTACCTGTGGCAACTCTACGTTGATGTTGATGGCCTTGATACGTTTCTGGGCCTGTGTTCCTAATGGCGCCAACAGCATGATGGCGACAATCATAGACAGTTTGTTTCTCATATTCTTCATGTTTATATGGTTAGTGATTGCAAATATACGCTAAAGCTGACAAACAAGCAAGAATATTGCGATAATTTTGTATCGCCCTGCCATAAAAATCTTTTCTTATAGAGACAAACTTCCGAGAAGTCTGCTTCCAACTGCTTCGCCTAACCCTTATTTAACTAAATATAAGTCACAACTAATGAAATATAGCTTATATTTGACTAAATATAGGTAGTGTCTCATACTTGGGAGCAGTCTTCCATGAACTTTGTGATAGGCTTTCCATGGTTTTGTGGTAGGGTGAAGTGATTTTTGTGGTAGGAGATGTGGTTTTTCCAAGTATTTGGCGTATCTTTGCACCGTGTTAAGAACTAATCAGAATAATGAGATACAGTAATTTCTTTATGACGGCGGCTTTTGCCTTGCTCGCCAGTTCCTGCCATGATGGCGGACAGCGTGGCGTTGGCACGGAGCCTATGGCACAGATAGCGGCGGAGAAGCATGCCGAGATACTTTCCCTTCCCGTAGAGGTGAAGGCGAAGAGGGTAACCATTCAGGAAGGATTGCCCTCTAATGTCGTTAGCGATATGCAACAGGACCAGAAGGGCTTTCTGTGGTTTTCCACGCAAAATGGACTTGCCCGCTACGACGGTAACGTGGTAACAACCTATTTGGACAACGACAGTACTGGCGTCTCTGCTTTTATCGGTCGTACGAAGAAGGCTTTGGAGGATGTTACCTATAAGAAGTTGTGGGTGTATTCTTCTTCTGAGAGATTAACTTGCCTGAATATGGTGGACGGCGAGGTGGAGAAGTATTGTCAGGAAATAGAGAAGCTTCATTTCACTAAGTGGAAGCTGGTCTGTGACGGAATGTTCTGGCTTTGGGGAGCCAAAGATGGAGCCATGTTGGTAGACTATCGCAGCGGTTCTTTCTTGACACGTAGGTTTGCCCATGCAGAAATAGGTTCTTCCCAAGTCCCTCTGATAGACAGTCTGGACAAAGACAATGTGGTGCTTTGTACTACGGACAAGGTTTTCCTTTATTCCGAAGGTCGCCTGTTCTGCATAGCCAAGGGCATGAGAATGTCGCGTACGCGCCCCTTCCATCATAAGATGCTGATGATTTCGGAGAAGGGCGATGTCTATGTTCTTCGACAAGGCAAGCTGCAGCGATTTTCCCATGTAGCCTATGTTGACGGTGAGGTAGCTACCGGCGATTTGCTCATGGGCAACAGATGGATACTTTTTACCAACCGCCGCTCTTTCTCTATCGATGTGCGTACGGGAAAGGTTGTTGAGTGTGAGGGCGAATGGCTTATCCCCAATGGCAGGGTGTTGACTGACAACAAAGGCAGAAAGTGGATATACAACAAGACGGGCGTGCTGCGCTTGGTAAGACAAGACAAGCTTGTACCCCTGATTCTCTTCCCACAGCAAACCACCAATTACATCGACCATGAGCGATTCCATATCGTAGAGGACAATCATGGGCTCATCTGGATTTCCACTTATGGCAAAGGACTTTTTGTGTTCAATCAGGACCTGACCCAAAGCCAGCATTTCGTGGCAGACAAGTTGGGAGAGTCGCCAATAGCCTCCAACTATCTTCTCGGCATTATTGCCGACCGTCACGATGGAGTGTGGGTAAGCTCTGAATACGGAGGCGTGTCGCACATCCAGGTGATGGACAAGGGTGTGGAACGTATCTATCCCAATGGCGAGGGCAATATGGACTTTTCGAATGTCGTTCGAATGGTGAAGAAGATGAATGACGGCACAGTCATGGTGGGCACCCGTGAGGGAAGTCTTTACCACTATAGTGCCGACATGAGTCAGGTTTTGGGCAAGAGCCACTTCGACTCGAATGTTTACGGCATAGTCCAGATGCCTAATGGTGAAACCTGGATAGGCACCCGTGGCAAGGGTGTCTATGGAGCCAAAGGACTCGACTTTAAGGACAGAAACGTCTTCTGCATGGCTTCCGATGCCAAGCATCGCATGTGGATAGGAACCTTTGGCAAGGGATTGAGCCTTGTCATGCCACGAAAGGATGGCTATGAGGTGAAGACATTCTTTGCCGACAGCGTGGGGCTTAACGAGGTGAGATGCATGGTGATAGATAAGCATGGCGTGCTTTGGTGCGGAACATCGGGAGGTCTTATCCGTATTCCTGTCGATGAGTTTGTGAAGGATGCCAGCCGATATAATGCTTACGTGCGTGATTATGAAATACGTGATGTAATTGTCGATAGACAAGGACGACTGTGGCTCTCAGCATCGGGTGATGGACTGGTACAGGTAGAGCCGGGTGATGGTGAGACAGAGCCTAAGTTCCACGTCTTCAATACCTCTAATGGACTGGTCAACAATCTGGTTCAGTCGGTGGTGGACACACCTGATGGCAATCTTTGGGTTTCTACCCAGCAGGGAGTGACAGCCTGGAATGCCCGCAAGAAGTCGTTTGAAAACTATATGTTCTCACGCAACCCTATGGGCAATGTATATAATGAGAATTCGGCAGTATGTCTTGATGACGGCAGAGTGGTGCTGGGTGGCAACTATGGTCTTACTATCATTCAGCCGTCACGTCTGAGCCATGTCAGTGGTCTCACCGATGTGGTCTTCACCTCTTATCCTTATTCCGATGAGATAACGCTGACCTATGAGCAGCGTTCGCCCAACATACATTTCTCTACGCTCGACTATTCCGATGTGCGCAATGTGAAGTATACCTATCGTCTGGAAGGCTTCGACCAGGCATGGAGCAAACCTTCGTCCACGCCCTGGGCGGCTTATCAGAAACTGCCAGCTGGCAAGTATGTTCTGCATGTCAAGGCATGTACGTCGGATGGCACCTGGGGTAAGGAGAGTACGTTGGTTATTCGTGTCAAGCCTCCTTTCTATCTTACGTCCTGGGCGATAATGATTTATGTGCTGCTTGTTCTGGGTGTCATCATCTTGGTGGTGAAGTTTGTACACGACAAGAATGTGCTTCGCAACCGAATCCGTCTTGAGCAGGAGCTCACTCGCTACAAGTTGGTCTTCTTCACCAATATAGCCCACGAGTTCCGTACTCCTCTCACTCTGATGCAAGGCTCGCTCGAGAAGGAGAAGCGCATCATGAAAGCCAACCGCTGGCAGACAGAGTTGGAGAAGACTATACGGGTGATGGACAAGAGCGTGCAGCGTATGTTGCGACTCATCGACCAGCTCTTGGAGTTCCGAAAGATGCAGGCTGGTAAGCTGAAGCTGTCCTTGCAGGAGACCGATGCCGTGATGTTTGTCAAGGGCATCTGCCGTATGTTCGACGATGCTGCCGAATCGAAGGAGATTGCTTACAGGTTTGAGTCGTCAGAGCCGTCACGTGCGATGTTCCTCGACCAGCAGATGATAGACAAGGTGGTGTTCAATCTTTTGTCCAACGCCTTCAAGTACACCCCAGCCAAGGGAAGCATCTCCGTAAGCCTCTCTTTCACGGATGTGATGACCATCCGTGTGGCTGACACGGGAGTGGGTATTCCTCAGGAGAAGCGGGCCCAGCTCTTCAGCCGATTCATGCAGAGCAGTTACACGGGCGAGAGCTTTGGCATCGGACTGCATCTTACTCATGAACTTGTGAAGACGCATCATGGCGAGATAGCCTATCAGGAAAACGAGGGAGGAGGATCGGTATTTGTGGTCACAATTCCTCTACAGAAAGACAGCTACGAGGCTTCCGACTTCCTGGTAAAGGACAGCCCTATCCTGAAGGCAGACTTGGCAAAAGAACGGGACGGACAGGAAGAAAAAACAACTGATGCTGTGCCTTCTGCACCATCTGTTCCGCTCAACCGTCGTACCATTCTTCTGATAGAAGACGACAACGATGTCCGTGAGTTCCTGCTCTCTGAACTGGAGAGTTGTTTCGACCTGAAGGTTGCTTCGGATGGCAAGGCGGGTATTGCCATGGCTAAGGAGTTGGATGTCGACTTGATAGTAAGCGACGTGATGATGCCAGGAATGAATGGCTTCGAGCTTACCAAACGACTGAAGAACAGTTTTGAGACGAGTCATATCCCTATTATTCTCCTCACTGCCCTTAGTACTGACGAGAATGTGCTCGAAGGAACAGAGTCGGGAGCCGACGCTTACATTACCAAGCCGTTCAGCCCGCAGTTGCTCATGGCTCGCATTCTGCAGTTGCTCAACCAGCGTGAGATACTTCGTCAGAAGTTTGGCAAGGAACCGCAGGAGATTCGCTCAGCCATGCTCAGCAACGAGCAGGACAGCTTGTTTGTCAAGCGTCTTGACAGTATCGTCTATTCTCGCCTTGGCGAACAAGATCTTTCTGTCGACAAGGTGGCAGGACTGTTGCACTTGGGACGCACCATCTTCTATAAAAAGGTAAGGGGAACTACGGGGTATACACCTAATGAGTATATCCGTGTCATCCGACTGAGAAAAGCCGCCGAACTGTTGAAGGAGGGCGAGAAGAATGTGTCGGAGGTGGCTTATGCTGTAGGTTTCGACAATCCGTACTACTTCAGCAAGTGCTTCAAGGAGCAGTTTGGTATGCCGCCATCGCAGTACAGAAGTTAAGACGGTTTCTAAAGGAGATTTTCTTCAGAAGTTAAAGGAGTTAAAGGAGTTAAGACAAATGCTTTGTGGGTAACGTCTATTTCAAGAGGTAAGGGACTAATGTCCTGCATCTTATCCAAATAGACTGTTGTCTTAACTCCTTTAACTCCTTTAACTTCTTAACTCCTTCTAAAAAAACTACTTAATGGCTTTACCATTTAGTTTCACTTTTTTGAGCTTGCAACTGCCCAATACCGATGTATCCATGATTCCTACAGGGTCGGTGACATCGATGTTTTCGAACGAGAAACTGCCCAAGTCGTAGTTCTCGGAAGGTATCATCGTGTAGAATTGTTTGGTGCTCTTCACCTTGATATTCTTCATCTTCACGTTGTTGATGACCGAACGGGGCATGTCGTCTCTGTCTTTCTTGTCGTAGAACTGGGTCCAGATACGGGTTCTGATGCCGAAGGTAACTACTCCTGTGCAGTTTTCTGCCAGTACATCCTCGTATCTCTGTGGTGTGTCGGGGCGCATCTTGAAGAGCAGAATGTTGCTGGTTCCGTTGAACTGGCAGTCTCTTATAATCACATTCTTGGCATCATAGCACTCGCTTCCGAAGGTGACACCTCCACCAGCTTTCTTGAAATAGCAGTTCTCTACGATGACGTTGCGGCAGGGAGCATTGGTGCTGTCCTTGTCTACGAAGGTTCCCTTGCCGCCTTTCAGACACACACCGTCATCGTTCACGTTTACCCAACAGCCTCTTATCAGCATATCCTCGCATCCATCGATGTCTATGGCGTCGGTGCTTGGACCTTTAGGATAGCCGCTTGTCGGTGCGTAGATATACAGGTTGAGGTATTTCACGCGCTTGCACTTGTATAGATGGTTGGTCCAGAAACCAGAGTTCACCATTCTGATGCCGCTTACCTTCACGTCGTTGGAGTTGGAGATGTAGACCAGTCTTGGGCGGAGAGCCTCCAAGTTGGTACACTTTTTGATGACTTTTCGGCGCAGCCAGAACTCATCGTAGAATTTATGTCCGTTGCCGTTGAGGGTTCCCTTGCCTGCAATGGTGAATCCATCGTGATGATCGGCATTGATGAGTGCTGCAAAATAGTCTAAGGTCTGACCTTCCAGTCGAGTCTTCACTATCTGATAATGGGTGATGGCATCGCTTCCTTTCAGTGTGGCGTTCTCTTCCAAATACAGGTTGCAGCCTGGCTTGAAGAATAGTGAGCCTGTAAGATAAGTGCCTGCAGGCACCACGATGACTCCGCCACCATTGGCATGACAACGGTCTATGACTTCCTGAATCTTCTGGGTCTGAATGATGGTTGAGTCATTTACCACTCCATAATCGGTAATGATGTAGGGCTTGCCCATGTCCTTCAGTTCCACACCAGTGGTGTCGGCAAACCATGAAGAGATGGGTGTTCCGTCGGGGAAAGTGCTCGTCTGCTTCTTGGCTGAGCAGCCAAGCGAGATAGCGATCGCTGATAAAAGAATGCAAATCGTTTGTTTCATATTTATTTGTGATTAGTTTTTGGGAAAGATAATGCAAATCGAATGCAGAACATCAAGCTTGCTTGAATGTTATGCTGAGATGCCGCTTATCTTCTGCAAAGATAATGCAAATCGAATGCAGAGCATCAAGCTTGCTTGAATGTTATGCTGAGATGCCGCTTATCTTCTGCAAAGATACTGGTTTCATCGCCCTTCTTTCCTATAGTTTCATACGTAATCCTAAAAAATAATCCATCAGGATTTGTTGGAGTCAGTTATTTGTACTACTTTTGCATCAAATAGTTTTTATTATTCAGTAAAATATCACTAAGAAGATGTTGGAAAGTCATTATTATAAAGACCTTATAGAGGCTGGCTGCGATGAGGCTGGTCGTGGTTGTCTGGCTGGCAGTGTCTATGCGGCTGCTGTCATTCTGCCTCCTGGTTATCAGAATGAAGCCCTCAACGACAGCAAACAGCTTACAGACAAGAAGCGCAAGGCTCTTCGTGAGCAGATAGAGCGTGATGCCGTGGCATGGGCAGTAGGAATTGTTACCCCCGAGGAGATAGATAAGATCAATATCCTCAATGCCAGTATCTTGGCGATGCACAGGGCGCTCGATCAACTCAAGGTTCGTCCTGAGGCAGTTATTGTGGATGGCAATCGTTTCAAACCTTATCATGATCTTCCTCATACTACGATAGTGAAAGGCGACGGCAAGTATATGGCGATTGCTGCAGCAAGCATTCTCGCCAAGACCTATCGTGACGACTATATGGATGATCTTGCCGAGGAATATCCTCAGTACGACTGGAAGAGCAACAAGGGTTATCCCACCAAGAAGCATCGGGCTGCCATCAGGGAGTATGGGGTTACACCTTATCACCGCATGAGCTACAATCTCTTAGGCTCGGGTGAGCTTTCCCTTGAGTTCAAGGATTAAGTGACGGTTAATGAAATCAATTTATATTTCCTCTGTCATTAGGAGAGAGAAACAGAAGGAGCCAGGATGTAGTTCTTAGGCTCCTTTTCTTATTGAAAGCTCTTCTTGCACAGATGCAGGCAGAAGGCGAAACTGCCCAAGAAAGCGGCTCTTAATGCGAGGTTGATGTCGGCAGGCAGGATGCCCAGTACGAATGTAAACTGAGTGGCGATGAGGAGGAGGGTCTGCTTCATGCTCACTTCCTTTTCCATGATGATGGAATAGTAGCTTTGCAGCCATTCTATGGGTTGTTTGCAGCTTTGCAGCAAACTCTTGATACTGTTTATCAGGTTCTTGATGCAGCTTATCAGGTTCTTGCTGCCGTCTATTACACTCTTGCTGCCGTTGCTGATGCTGTTTACTACGAAGTTGATGTCGGCTGAAGTGCCCAATGTGATATTCTTTTCCATAATTCCTTATTTATTTTAATTGTTTTCTTTCTGTATGAATGCCCTTTTACAGGTCTTTCTTTGTTTCTGAGGGCAAAATTAGGAGGCTTTTGTGCAATATATGTTCACTTTCTGAGTTCTTATGTTAAAAGTGAGTGGCTTTTAAGCTCTATTAACATAAAAAGCAGTCTTCAGCCTCTTGCCGACTCATCAACTTATCACATTTTGGCTTTATGCGACACGACAAACTGGAAAAAGAAATGAACCTGATGCTTCTCCTTACCGAGAACCATCGTTATGATGTGGATACTCTTTGCGAGCGTGCGGGCATTTCGCGACGTATGCTGTATTATTATTTGGAGAGTTTCCGCGACTGGGGCTTCAAGGTGGAGAAGAATGGCAGGATATACAGTCTTGACAGGGAGTCGCCATTCTTCAAGCATCTCTTTGAAACCATCAACTTCACCGAGGAGGAAGCCCTCACCATGCTCTCTATATTAAATAAGGTGGAAGACAATAATGCCATCGTGGAGCGACTGCGCCGCAAGTTGGACCGTTTCTATGACCTCAACATCCTTGCCAATCCTCAGTTGCGTGAGCAGGCTGCCCATCATGTCGGCGTGCTCTACGATGCCATCAAGCGTCATCGGCTTGTCAAGATAGAAGGTTATTCCTCGCCTCACAGCAAGAGTTGTACCGACCGGGTGGTGGAGCCTTTCCTTATGATGAACAACAATAATGATGTGCGCAGCTATGAACTTAGTTCCAAGATGAACAAGACGTTCAAGGTGTCGCGTATGGGCAATGTTGTCCTGCTCGATCTGGAGTGGGGCAACGAGGCCAAGCACCGCCAGATGTTTACCGATCTCTTTATGTTTAGTGGTGATGAGCGGTTGCCAGTCAGGTTGAAACTCGACCGTCTGGCATATAGTCTGATGATTGAGGAATATCCCAAATCAGCCGAATTCATCGTGGAATTGCCCGATGAAACCGATAATAATGAAGGAAATGCTCCCAAGTACTGGCTGTTGTCTATGGATGTGGCAAGCTACTTGGGTATTGCCCGTTTTGTCTTGGGACTGTACAGCCATATCGAGATTATCGACAGTCCCGGTTTTCAAGATTTCATAAACGAAGAAATCAGGAAGATGTACCACCGCAGTCTTTAATGAAACAGGCCGATGGCTGGTTGCTGTCGGCTTTTTCCTGCAGACAGACTTTTATATTAGAAGTAGAAGTTTCGCAAGTTTTGCCCCACACGCCCTGAAGGGGCAGAAGCTCTTAGCCCAGGGCATCGCCCTGGGTTATTACGGATGATAGCCTATCGCCCTGTAAGGGCAAAAGCTTTAAAACTCCTAACAATTTATAAGGCTTTTGCCCTTACAGGGCGCCTTGCCGATAGCCATTATACCCAGGGCGCTGCCCTGGGCTAAGAGCTTTTGGGCCTTCAGCCCGTACATAAACCACTTGCGAAA
>NZ_VZAD01000024.1 GCF_009495355.1 Segatella copri | reverse complement strand
GTATAAATTTTCTGTGGAATAAAAGAATCTTCCCCCTGGTTTATCGGCTGAGCCATTATCAGTCCCAAGCAGCCAAAGGTCAGCATCAGTAGGATAGGGTTGGCTTTCTTGAAAGCGGTGAGATAGAAAGCCAGTACGAAGATGGCAATACTGATTCCGAAGACATTGGGATTGTCCTGAGGTGAGCCAAAGTTGTCTTTGTTCATCAGCAGAAGTGCGGCGGCAGCAATGAGTCCTATGATGGCAGGGCGCAGTCCGGCAAAGATATCTTTCACTATTTTAGAGTCCTTGTGTGTCATCAGATAATGACTGATGAGAATCATGATGACGAAAGGCAGCCACATGATAGACAAGCTGGCGAGAATAGCTCCCAGAATCGCCGCCCATTCGGGATAACCAGCATGCAGGGTGGAAGTGTAACCCACGTATGTGGCGCAGTTGATTCCGATAGGTCCCGGTGTAGACTGGCTGATGGCTACGATGTCAGTAAACTCAGCATTGCTGAGCCATTGGTTTTTTACGACAGTCTCGTTGTGAATGAGCGACAGCATGGCATAGCCACCTCCAAAGTTGAACGTACCTATTTTCGTGAATATGATGAATAATTTCAGAAATAACATAGTCTTTGTATTTTACTTTTAAAAGCAAGAATGCTCTTTTTACCTTTTTACTCTTTTACCTTTCTCATTTTTCCATACAGCCATCCCAACACGCCAGCCGCAATGATGATGTAGATGGGTGAGACGCCTAAAAGATAGATGAGGGCGCAGCTGGCTACAGGAATCCAGGCATTGTAGCGATTTATCTTGGCAGTTTTTGCCATTTTGAAGCAAGGAGCAGCGATGAGGGCTACTACTGCCGGTCTGATGCCGGCAAAGAACTTCTCCACCCAGTAGTTGTCCTTGAACTGTCTGAAGAACATGGCAATGATGATGATTGCTATGATGGAAGGCAGCGCAATGCCTATAGCTCCCACGATGCCTCCCCATATTCCGCGCAGCTTATATCCGATGTGACTTGCCATATCGATGGCAAAGATGCCCGGTGTGGCCTGTGCCACTACCATAATATCCATAAATTCCTGTTTGTCCATCCACTTATGGCGGTCGACAAACTCTCTCTCCATAATAGGAATCATGGCATAGCCACCGCCCAGGGTAAAGGCTCCTATCTTATTACACGTAACAAAAAAACTGAATAACATCTCTCTCTTATTTAATTAAACAGGCTGCAAAATTACACATAATTTGTTAAATATCCCGTGTTGGAACGGATAATTTTGCGTTTTGTGTTTTTATTTCAATAATATTCGTTATCTTTGCAGTTATATAAATAACCCAAATTTCGCATGTGTCGGAAACAGGCAACATCTGTCCGAAACCTGCGGAAACAGAAAAAATACTATTACCAAAATGAACTTGAAAGTACGCTTAGCGTTATTGAACTTCCTTGAATTTGCAGTATGGGGAGCTTACCTGACATCTATGGGGACATATCTGGGAAAAATCGGAATGGCTTCTCAGATAGGATGGTTTTATGCCGTACAGGGCGTGGTGTCTATTTTTATGCCTGCTCTTATGGGTATTGTTGCCGACCGTTGGGTGCCGGCACAAAGGCTGTTGGGCTTCTGTCATCTCATGGCTGCTCTCTTCATGTTTGGTGCAGCTTATATGGGAATGACCGGTAATCTTGGTATGGTATTTTGGATCTACACACTCAGCGTGGCCTTCTATATGCCTACGCTGGCTTTGACCAACTCTGTGGCTTACAATGCCTTGACTCTTGCGGGTATGGATACGGTAAAAGACTTTCCTCCGATTCGTGTGTTTGGTACGGTAGGTTTCATCTGTATGATGTGGTTTGTCGACTTGATGGGATTCCAGCCCAATCAGAATCAGTTTGTTGCTTCTGGTGTGGTCAGCTGCATTCTGTTCCTTTATACCTTTACGTTGCCAGCATGTCCTGTCAGCGCCAAGGGTGAGACCAAGAGTTTTGTGGATGCCTTCGGACTGCGTGCCTTCTCTCTGTTCAAGGAGAAGCGCATGGCCATCTTCTTTATCTTCTCCATGCTGTTGGGTGTAAGTCTGCAGATTACCAATGGCTTTGCCAATCCATTCATCACCTCGTTTGGAGCCGACCCACAGTATGCGGGTACCTTTGGTGTGAACCATGCCAATATCCTTATTTCGCTCTCTCAGATCAGCGAGACGTGCTGTATCCTGCTGATACCGTTCTTCATGAATCGTTATGGCATCAAGAATGTGATGCTGATAGCCATGTTTGCCTGGGTGTTGCGATTCGGTCTCTTCGGAATAGGCAATCCTGGCAGTGGTGTATGGATGTTTGTCCTTTCCATGTTGGTTTACGGTGTGGCCTTCGACTTCTTCAACGTTTCAGGCTCTCTGTTTGTCGACAAGACCACGGATTCTTCTATCCGCTCCAGTGCGCAAGGACTCTTTATGTTGATGACCAATGGTATCGGAGCCACAGTAGGAACCCTGTCGGCTCAGGCTGTTGTCAATAGTTATACCGATGCAAATGGTGTGACCCAGTGGGCACCATGCTGGCTTATTTTTGCCGGTTATGCATTGGTAGTAGCAGTATCTTTTGCTGTTATATTCAGACCCAAGAAAGCTTAGTCATATTCCTGAGGATGCGACTGGGCAAATAAAACTGAAAGAAAAATGTGTAACGTAAGATTAAAATTCAAAGGATTATCCCAGATCTTGGGATCCGACAATCTGGTGTTGGCTGTGCTTGTGGATGTGGCAGAGCAACGTCAGTTGGTGATACCTTGTGATCGCCATCAGGCCTATCAGATCAGGTTACGCATGGATCCCAATATGTTAAAGGAGAGAAATGACTTGCTTCCTGAAGTGTTGGCAGAACTGATGCCATTTTCATTTCTTCTCACCTATCGTTTCGAAATCTATGCTTTGCATGAAGGCAAGTATATGTCATGTCTTCGTAACACAGAGACAGGCGAGAAGAAGAATATACGCTGTACGGATGGCATCCTGCTGTCGCTCATTACCGGAATGGAGATTTATGCCGATCGTGGTTTGATGACCAAACAATCGGCAGAATACAATCCTAATTTCACACAGATGGCTGTGCCAGTGAATGTCATCACCGACAAGATGTTGGAGGAGTCATTACGCAAAGCTATAGAGAACGAAAACTACGAGTTGGCTTCCAGCCTGCGTGATGAGCTGAAAAAGCGACATCCCAAGGGAGATAAACCAGAAACAAACTAATGACAGACTGATGAAAGAGACCAGATTTTTCTATGTGCCCGATGCGGCTACCGAGACCGAGATGCCAATGGATGAGGCGCTTCATGCCCTGAGAGTATTGCGCATCAAGAGTGGTGACGAGATGTTCCTGATGGACGGTGTGGGAAACTTCTATCGTGCCGAGGTGACATTGGCTGCCACCAAGCGCTGTATGTATGAGGTGAAGGAGGTGATGCCGCAGCAACCTGCCTGGCGTGGGCATGTCCACTTGGCCATTGCTCCTACCAAGATGATGGACCGTATAGAGTGGATGGCAGAGAAGGCTACCGAGGTGGGCTTCAACGAGCTCTCCTTCCTGAACAGCCAGTTTTCCGAGCGCAAGGTGATGCGGACCGTAAGGCTTGATAAGATCATAGTCTCTGCAGTCAAGCAAAGTCATAAAGCGTGGAAGCCCATTGTCAACCAGATGGTAAATTTCCGCGACTTTATCAATACACCCCGCAAGGGCAGGAAGTTTATCTGTCATTGCTATGAGGAAATAGAGAAGAAAGACCTCTTTACAGAACTCACAAAGGCCTGTCCTGATGAGGATGCTGACGTGACGGTGCTCATTGGCCCTGAAGGTGACTTCTCGATAGATGAGGTTCGTATGGCTGTCAAGGCAGGATACGAGTCAGTGACATTGGGCACCAGCCGACTTCGTACCGAAACTGCCGGACTGGTGGCTGTGACGATGGCCAATTTGGCTCGTCGTCTGTAGAGAGAGTTGAAGAGTATAAAGATTATGATGCAAATGAAAAATGTTTTTCTTTATGCCATCGCATTTCTGCAAATCGTGCTGATGGCAGCTTGTTCGGATAACGATTACCTGAATGCCATACCATCCAAGAGCACTGCCCTCATTTCGGTAGACATGCAAACGACGGATGGTGATGGCAAAGGGGTAGACAAAGAGAATATTCTGAAGTCGATGCTGCATGTGGAGAATGTTTCCGACTGTGGTATCGATGTTACAGAGAAACTCTACCTTTTTGAAACTGTTGATGGCAACTTGGGACTCTGTGCCAAGGTAGCCGATGAGGACAATATCAGTAATTGGCTCAATCAATTATCCCAAAAGCATATTTGCACAGAATTGACAGAGCGCAAGGGTTTCCACTTTGCCGTGCTGAAAGATTCATGGCTGGTAGGCTTCTCATCTAAGGCGCTGCTTGTCATGGGACCAGTAGTGGCAGATGCCCGTGCTGACCTGCAAAGACAAATGGTAAGGTTTCTTAATGCCGACGAGGATGCAGGTGTCAAGTCGTCCAGACTCTTTGCCCAACTCGACAGCATCGATTCGCCCATAGCCATGGTGGCTCAGGTCCAGGCTCTGCCCGAGAAGTTTGTTGCACCTTTCACCCTTGGTGCTCCCAAGGATGCCGATGCTTCACAGATAGTAATAGCCGCAGGCATGAAGGTAGAGAATGGTATTCTGAAGATATCGGGCAAGACCTTCTCTTTCAACAAAAGCATTAACCAGGCCTTGCAGCAGTCGCAGACGGTTTATCGTCCTATCAAGGGTGACTATGTGAAGAGTATGCCCAATGATGCCTTGGCAGGTATCTTCATGAATGTGGAAGGAACCCGTTTCCTGCCTTTGGTGCAGAGCAACCAGGGACTGCAGACACTGTTGATGGGCATCAATGCTGCTATCGACATGGATAATATCATTCGAAGTGTGGATGGCGATATGGCCATTGTGATGCCATCGTTGGGTACCGACAATATGCAGATGACGATGGCGGCAAGGCTGAGTCATGCCAAGTGGCTTTCGGATATAGACTATTGGAAACAGTCGTGTCCCAAGGGAAGCACCATCGGCAACTGGAAGAAGAACGCCTACTGCTATTCCAGTGGCAAGACCAGTTTCTACTTCGGAGTATCTGACGACAAACAATTCTTTAGCGGTAACGACCAGCTTTCGGCAGAATACTCCATTCTTCCTTCCAATCATCCCGTCGACCAACGCATCCAGCAAATGATAAAAGGTCAGAAGATGGTCATGGTTGTCAATCTGGGAAAGGCGGGCTCTGGCGATAATGCCTTGCAGGCTGTGACAGGACTCCTGGCTCCATTGTTTGGACAGCTCAAAGCCGTGGTCTACACTTTGCAATAAAGAAATAAGGTATACAACATAAAAACTTTAAACATATACAATATATAATATAAAAAAGTGAACACAATCAACTTTCGTTCCGTTCTCCCACAGGTCTTCGCCCAGCGTGATGACCTTCATTCAGAGATATGGAGTCAGGATGTCTCTTTCGAAAAGGGACATCTTTATCTTGTAGAGGCCGACAGTGGAAAAGGCAAGAGTACCTTTTGCAGTTATGTGGTTGGCTATCGTCACGATTATAGCGGCAGCGTGATGTTTGATAAGGATGATACGGCCGCTTATAAGGTAGCCAACTGGGTAGAGATACGCAAGCGCCACATCAGTCATCTGTTTCAGGAGTTGCGTTTGTTTCCAGAACTTACGGCGATGGAAAACGTAGAAATCAAGAACAAACTCACAGGCTTCAAGAGTCGTCAGCAGATACTCCAATGGTTTGACATGTTGGGAATAGCCGACAAGGTGGATGCCAAGATAGGTCGCATGTCGTTTGGACAGCAGCAGCGTGTGGCTATGATCCGTTCTCTCTGCCAGCCCTTCGATTTTCTTCTTGCTGATGAACCTATCAGTCATCTCGACGACAATAACTCACGTATTATGGGCGACATTATGATGGCGGAGGCCAAGGCGCAAGGTGCAGGCGTCATAGTTACCAGTATCGGAAAGCATATGGACTTGCCTTACGAGAAGACCTTGATGCTGTAGAGAGATTTATAACAAATAGTACTTCGTACATTATATATATAATAAGGTGTAATGGAACTCGTTTGGAAATTATTACGTCAGCATATCAGCATACCACAGTTTGCAGGTTTTGCCTTTGCCAACCTTTTCGGTATGCTCATCGTTCTTTTCGGCTTTCAGTTTTACAAGGATGTGCTGCCTGTCTTCACCCAGCAAGACAGTTTTATGAAGGCCGACTACCTCATCATGAGTAAGAAAATAGGTATGGGCAACACCCTCAGTGGTCGTACCAATACCTTCTCGGGCAGTGATGTGGACGATATCTCCTCGCAAAAGTTTGTCAAGAAGATAGGAAAGTTTACCTCTACCGAGTACAAGGTGGATGCCTCGATGGGTGTCAATGGCGTGAATGTGCTCAATAGCGAACTCTTTTTCGAAAGTGTGCCCGACGGTTTTGTCGATGTGCCTCTCAAGGATTGGAAGTATGAGCCAGGTAGTCAGGAAGTGCCCATCATCCTTCCGCGTACCTATATTAATATGTACAACTTTGGTTTTGCACAGAGTCATTCGCTTCCAAAGATCAGCGACGGATTAATGGGAATGATAGATTTCCATATTTTCATTCAGGCAGGTGGCAAGAAAGAACAGTTCAAAGGAAAGGTGATCGGCTTCTCTTCTCGCCTCAATACCATACTTGTGCCACAGGCATTCATGGACTGGAGCAACCATGAGTTTGCTCCCGAAGAGCATAGCGACCCTACACGACTTATCGTAGAGGTGGGCAATCCTGGAGATGAGAATATTACCAAATACCTTGAAGACAATGGCTATGAGGTGGAAACCGATAAGTTGGATGCCGAAAAGACCACTTATTTTCTGAGGATGATAGTCCTGATGGTCATGGTGATAGGTTTGGTTATCTCTGTGCTCAGTTTCTATATCCTGATGCTCAGCATCTACCTTTTGGTACAGAAGAACTCCTCCAAGTTGGAGAACCTCTTGCTCATAGGTTATAGTCCTGGCAATGTGGCGATGCCCTACCTTTGGCTTACTATCGTTCTCAATGTGGTGGTGCTCCTTGTGGCATGGTGCATCTTGTTCTTCATCCGTGATTATTACATGGATTTTATAGAAGCCCTTTATCCCGATATAGAGGAAGGAACCATGTGTCCCGCCATTGCTTTGGGATTGGTTTTGTTCTTGATAGTATCGGTACTCAACATGATAGCAATCCGCCGCAAAGTGATGCGGATATGGCTTCGCAAAGACTAAAAAGCTGTAAGAAATCCACACTAAAACGTTAGTGTGGATTTTTTTTGCATAAAAAACTTTTTTTTTTCATGTCTCTGTAACATTTATATCAAAAATTTTGTTTAAATTTGCAGCATAATATAAAAATAGGAAGTTTATGCTTCCTCATTATTAACTAAATTTCATTTTTAGTATGCAGAAAAGATTGCAATTGCTTATCGCCATGCTGGTGCTCGTAGTTTCGGTGGCTATGGCACAGGTAACCACCTCTGGTATCAGTGGTAAGGTGACATCGCAAGGCGAGGAAGTCATCGGTGCTACGGTGACAGCAACCCACCAACCATCAGGTACTGTTTATCGTGCAGTGACCAACATGGATGGTCGTTTCTCAATCCAGGGTATGCGTCCTGGAGGTCCTTACAAAGTAGAGGTATCTTACATTGGCTATCAGTCTAAGACGTTCAAGGATGTTTCCTTGAACTTGGGTGAGAGCCAGAACCTTTCTTGTTCTCTCCAGGAGGATGCACGCGAGTTGCAGGAAGTTGTAGTGTCTGGCAAGGCTGGCCTTAACGGTACTAAGACAGGTGCTGCTCAGAGTATTAATGCGCAGCAGATTGCTGAAATGCCAAGTATCAGCCACAGTATTGCTGATATTGCCCGCATGAATGCTCAGGTATCTACCAATGGTCAGTCTGGCGCCATGTCTTTTGCTGGCACCAACAACCGTTACAACTCATTCCAGATTGATGGTGTGATGAACAACGACGTGTTTGGTCTTACCCAGAATGGTAGCAATGGTGGTCAAGCAGGTAGCCAGCCTGTATCTATGGAGACCATCGAACAGATTCAGATCAACGTGGCTCCTTTCGATGTTCGTCAGGGTGGTTTCACTGGTGGTGCCATTAATGCGGTTACTAAGAGTGGTACGAATGTGTTCCACGGAAGTGCCTATTTTGATGGCAACAACGAGAGTTTGGTAGGTCGTCACTACAAGATGCAGGACGGCACGATGTCTAATCCTTACGACAAGGAGAAGGAGACACGCTTTGGTTTCACCTTGGGTGGTCCTATCATCAAGAACAAGTTGTTCTTCTTCGCCAACTACGAGAATACCAATAAGTCTTATCCTACTCAGTATTCTTTCGGTAGCGAGGGTGCTAAGTTTGATTCCGACCTTGCACAGCAGATTCTCGATGCTTACAAAGCATGGGGTAAAACTGATGATGGTGGCAACTATGAGTATAATGGAACTTGGGCCAACAAGGACAAGTCTATCAAGAGCCAGAAGGGTGGTTTGAAGCTCGACTGGAACATCAACGACTTCAATAAGTTCTCTATTCGTTGGAGTTATGTAGACGCTAAGCAGTTGTTAGGCTTGGGTGGTATGGCATCATTGAATACTGCCGACCATCTCTATGAGTTCACCTCTAAGACTCATTCTTTCGCTGCTGAGTTGCAGAGTCGTCTCTCTCCATACACCAGCAATGAGGCCCGCTTGTCATACGTTCGTGTTCGCGACAGTCGTAGCTCTGGTGCAGCAGCGCCTTCTGTGACTATCTATAATGTTGGTAACGGAACTGTCAACATTGGTAATGAGTACTCTTCTATGGCCAACAGCCTTGATCAGGACATCTTTACCTTCGAAGACAACTTTACATGGTATCGTGGTAATCACACCTTTACTTTCGGTACTCACAATGAGTTCTATAAGTTTGAGAATCTCTTTATTCAGAATCTCTATGGTTGCTATTATTTCGATTCTCCATCAGACTTCTTCAAGTATATTGATACCAAGAATGGTCAGTTGATTAAGAACTTCTACTATACCACAGCCAATAAGGATGTTACCGGCAAATCTCTCTGGGCACCATCATTCGGTGCAGGTCAGTTGGGCTTCTATGTACAGGACAAGTGGGATGCTACCAATAACTTCCAGCTCACCTATGGTCTTCGTATGGAGATACCTTTGTTCTTTGATACTCCTACCGAGAATAAAGAATTTAATGACTGGGCTGCAGCTGCGGGCTATGACTATCGTACCAATCAGAAACTTTCCAGCACTCCTATGTGGAGTCCACGTGTAGGTTTCCGCTGGGACATCAAGAACGACCATAAGTATATTCTTCGTGGAGGTATCGGTATGTTTACTGGTCGTATTCCTTTCGTATGGTTGAGCAACAGCTTCACCAACACTGGTGTGCAGTTCTCTTCTTACTCTGTAAAGAACAATGCCAATGTATCTCTTATCGTAGATCCTAATAAGCAGGATAAGAATGCAGAGCTTCTTAAAGCATCTGGTAGCCAGTTGGTCAATGTGTTCGACAAGAACTTCAAGTTCGCTCAGAACCTGCGTATCAACTTAGGTTTCGACTTCCAGGCTTTGGGTATTGACTGGACTGCAGAGGCTATCTTCAGCAAGAACCTGAATGATATCTATTATCAGAACATCGCTTACGAGCCAACAGGTCAGACTCTGGGTCAGGTATCAGATATGCCATGGGAGAGCCGTCCTATGTATCATAAGGTAGCATCTGCCGGCAAGTTCAGCAATATCTATGCTATGCGTAATACCGACAAGGGCTATTCTTACAACCTGTCTTTGTCTGCTACCAAGCACTTTGACTTCGGTCTCGACTTGAATGCTTCTTACACCTTCACAAAGGCAAAGGCTATCAGCAGTTCTATTTCTTCTGTGGCTCAGAGCAACTGGCGTAACAACCACTCATATCGTTTTAGCAATGATCCTGAGATGGCAAACAGCGCCTTCAATGTGCCTCACCTTGTTAAGGCTTCTGCCTTCTATCATCTCAACTGGGGACCAAGCAAGCTCTTTACTACAACTGTTGGTTTGATTTATCAGGGTCAGAGTGGTGCTCCTTACTCACTCTATTATAATGGTGATGTCAATGGCGACGGTGCAAGCAATGACTTGATTTTCGTCCCTACAGATGCTCAGATCGACAAGATGCCGTTCTCGAATGTGATGAAGGCTGACAACAAGACAGTGAAGTACACTGTAGACGAGCAGCGTGCCAACTTGAAGAAGTGGTTGGCCAACACTCCTTATCTGAAGGATCATCGTGGTGAGTACTATGAGCGCTATGCTGATAACTTGCCTTTCGAGGGTCATTTCGACTTCCACTTCGGTCAGAAGTTTGGTATCAAGGTAGGCAAGCAGATTCATGCTCTGGAGGTTACTATGGACATTCTCAATGTTGCCAACCTGCTTAACAATAAGTGGGGACATACTTATGGCAGCAGCTATAACAGCGAGTTTGTTTCTCCAATTACTTATAAGGATAATGGTACATACCAGTTCGATAACGATTCTACCAAGCCTATCAAGTACTATAGCGACTACTACAGCCGTTGGCGTGGTCAGGTTGGTGTGAAGTACACTTTCTAATTGATAAAGTAGAAAACATCATAAAAACAAAAAAGGATACATCCAGTCAGGATGTATCCTTTTTCTGTTTTATGGGTTTCTTGCTGAGTTCTTTCTTGTTTGTCGGCTTTGTCATGCCCGTTGTTTTTTCTTCTTTCTCTTTCTGTGTTTTTATTTCACGTGCAGGAAGAGGTCTTGCTTAGGCATGCTGTCCATGTACTTCTTGCGCATCTTCTCAAAGAAAGCCATCGAGTCGTTGGAGAAGCCATGTCCCTTCCATGTCGATGTGTTGGTGATGAGAATCCAGCATTGTCCGTCGTCGTATTTCAGAATCAGGGCTGAGGTACCTGCAAGTGATCCTGTTCGGATCCAGGGACGTCCTTTCTTCGGTGTGTAGTTCCAGCCGATGGAGTATTGGTGGTCTGGCTGTTCCCGGGTCATAAAGTCCACGCTCTTCTTGCTGAGGATGTCCTTTACGTGGGGCATACCGTCTATGCTGGCTATCAGTCGGCTCAGCTCAGCTGCCGAACCGCACCATGCTCCGGCTCCTGCCAGACGTGGGATGTCTGTGTCGCCATAACATTTCTCCACCATTCTACCGCTGTTGTTGTATTCATATACAGGGATGCTGCCTTGGTGCATGTAGTACTTCGTCTCATTGGGACGTCGGTCCTTATAGTAGGTACCGGCGATGTGCATGTCGTAGCATCCGGCAGGGTTGAGTACGTACTTCTGCATGTAGTCCTCATATCTCATGCCAGTCTTCTTCTCTATAATCATCGAAAGGAGGATATATCCAAAGTTGGAGTAGCACTTGCCTTCACCAGGCGTATATCCTAAATGCCGTTTCAGGAGAATCTTGAGCAGCGTAGGATGATCGGGAGGCGTAGTGAGACGGTTCTGCATCATGATGTAGCGGGTGGAAGATATCGGGTCGCCGGCATAGTTGGTAAATCCAGCTTGATGGCGCAACAGTTGTTCCACGGTGATGTCGTAGTACCGCTTGTCCTTGATGCTGTTATTATATAAGGTGTCTCGCAGAATTCCCTTGGGTCCGAAAACCTTGTCGCCCATACTCAACTTCTTAGCTTCCCAAAGTTTCATGATGCCCACGGCAGTGATGAGCTTCGATACCGAGGCATATCTCATTACCATGGATGGTTGCATCTTGATGCCTTTCTCCTTGTCTGCCCATCCGAAACCTCGTGCATACAGCAGAGAGTCGTTGCGGGTGATGACCAGTTGGGCGCCATTGATTTCCCATCTCTTCAGGTATCGCTCAATGAGCGAGTCCATTTCGTGGTAGGCTTTGCCTTCAGAGAGTGAGTTGTTGAGTGAGTCGTTGAGGTGAGCCTTAGGCAGTGTATCGGCAACCGATGCTTTGTTGTCCGAGCAACTTGTGACGCAGCGTCGTGTCAGCAGAGAGATGCCGATAACCATGACTAAGCAAATAGTAAATATGCGTTTCTTTCTGAGTCTTCTTTTTCTTTTCATTATCTTATAGCTTCACACTCTTGTTGACGAGATAGCTGTCGAGGATGACCATGGCTGCCATGGCTTCCACCACTGGAACGGCTCTTGGCAGAACGCATGGATCGTGCCTGCCCCGTGCTGTCAGCTTGGTGGCATTGCCTTCCAGGTCTACGGTGTCTTGCTCTTTCAGGATGGTGGCAACAGGCTTGAATGCTACCCTGAAGTAGATGTCCTGTCCGTTGCTGATGCCTCCCTGTATGCCTCCACTGTGATTGGTGGCAGTCGTGATGCCTGGTACGAACTTGTCGTTCTGCTGACTGCCTCGTGCCGTCACACCGTCGAAGCCTTCACCGTATTCGAAGCCTTTCACGGCATTGATGCCCAGCATGGCTGCGCCTAACTGTGCATGCAGTTTGTCGAATTCCGGCTCGCCTAATCCTACCGGGCATCCCTTGATGACGCATGTAATCACGCCTCCTATGGTGTCGCCATCGGCTTTCACTTGGGCGATGAGCTCTTCCATCTCTTTGGCTTTCTGCTGGTCGGGGCATCGCACGATGTTGTCCTCTGTCTTGCTTAAGTCATACAGATGGTAATCTCTTTCCAATGCGATGTCGCCTACCTGAGATGTGTAGGCAGTGATGCTGATGCCCAACTGCCGCAAGGCAAGTTTTGCCAAGGCTCCACCTACGCATCGGGCAATGGTGATGCGGGCAGAAGAGCGCCCTCCACCACGATGGTCGCGTATGCCATACTTATTATAATAGGTATAGTCGGCATGCGACGGACGGAACAGGCATCGCATGTTCTCATAGTCTTGCGAGTGCTGGTTGGTGTTGCGTACTTCGAAACCGATAGGTGTTCCCGTACTCTTGCCTTCGAACACACCACTGAGAAACTCCACCTTGTCGGCTTCGTTGCGTGATGTGGTGATATGGCTTTGTCCGGGTCGACGTCGATTCAGTTCATTCTGTACAAACTCCATATCGATATCTATGCCTGCAGGAAATCCGTCGATGACACCGCCCACAGCCACTCCATGACTTTCGCCAAAGGTGGTGAGGGTAAAGAGATGACCAAATGTATTCCTCATTGTCTATATGTTGTTAAAGTTCTTGCTTAGTTGATATGTTGACCTTTTGAAGGAAGAATTAGTGGCAACCGCAGTGGCCTTCGCCATGATGGCCTTCACCGCCACAATGACCTTCACCGCCACAATGACCTTCACCGCATTCGCCTTCACCGCAGTGTCCGTTGCAACCGCTACATCCGCCGTGGCTTTCTCCGCTCATGAGCTTTGCCATTCCTGCCACTTCCTCGGCAGTAGCCTCGCGGCTCTCAGTTATCTCACCCTTGAAGTTGAGTATCTTGCCAGCCAAAGGATGGTTGAGGTCTATTTTCACCTTGCTGTCACCGATTTCCAATACCACACCATTGAAGCGGTTGCCGTCCTCGTTCTGCAGAGGAATGATGGCACCTACCTGTACGTGCTGTGCGTCAAACTGGCCGTTGATGGTGAAGATTTCCTTCTCTAACTCGATGACACGCTCTGCATAGTGTGCGCCATAAGCCTGCTCTGGTGTAAGGGTAAAGTCGAAAGACTCGCCTTTAGCCAGGTTGACTATCTGCTCCTCGAAGGCTGGCAGTGTTACACCCATGCCGCTAACGAAGATGAATGGGCGCTCGTCGCTTGTCTGTTCGATGAGGTCAGACTTACCATCTGTGATGTCGTACAACTTGTATGATACGCTGATGAATTTGTTTGATTCCATGTTAATTCTTTATTATTATTATTGTTGTTATTATTATCTGTTATTTCTTCTCTCTCTTTTTGTTCTGTACATCTTTCACCATCTCCATGCGTTCCAAATAGATGGGGCGCCACTTGTCGATGATGTCTTGCAAGTTCTTGCTCTGCTGTGATGTCTGGGCATACTCTTCCGAGTCAGTCTTGCCCTCTTTCTTCAGGTCGAGCAGATGAGCCAGTAGCAATTTCTGTTGCTCTTCGGCAGCTTTTAGCTGGTTGTGCAATCTTTCAAGGCTTTCCATGAAGGCAAGCGCTTTGTCTATATGATTCTGTTCTTCCATTGATTCTGTTTGGCTTTATATGTATTTTTTTAGTTTGCAAAGATACAAAATCTTGCTGAGACTAACGAATGAATCGCTCAAAATGTCGCATTATTGCTGCTTTGTATTCTCTAATATAGCCGAAGCAATGGTTGTAGCCAGGTGATTAACAATGGTGAAGCTAAAAGGCTCAGAGAACTTTGCTTATGTTAGTTATTTTGTGTGAAATCTTACGAAAAGTAAGCCAGAAGGGGATATTCATGTTGATTTATATCAAAAATACGACTAAAAGTCTTTCTTTTTAGCTGAAATGTTTGCGTGCACAGCATATTGTGTGTATCTTTGCAGTGTCTTTCAGAAAGACATACACAAAGAGATTAGTAAGGATAATGTAGAATTAAAGAAAAGAAAGGTAAAAAGATTATGAAGAAATTGATGATTTTGGCAGTAGCATTGTTCAGTATGACAACTACTTTTGCAGCAGATGAGAATGCAAGTGCAACAACAGCAACAGCTGCTTTCAACATGAATGTAAACATGAACAGCTTGTCTGATGCTCTCGGTTTGAACATCGACCAGGTTGAGGCTGTAGCTGATGTACACAAGAACTTCACTGCAGATATGATGAATGCTGCCGTAGCAGCAGGTGACGACCGCAAGGCTATGATCGACAAGGCCATCAACAAGGACTTGAAGTACATGCACGTCATCCTTTCAAACACTCAGTATCGCAAGTATCTGATGTTGCTGAACGTCACTCTCGTAAATCGTGGCATCAAGTAAGACTTTTATGTAAAGTAAGAGAGAGATTATATGAGGAGAACTGCGGGCAGAGCAATCTGTCCGCAGTTTTTTTGTTGTTGATAGAACCAGCCAAAGTCGAGTCATAATATGTAGGTATTCATGCCAAACCATTATTTTTAGGTATTGCGGCATTGGGAAAATCGTCGTATCTTTGCAGCCGTAAACAAGAAATAATGTAACTAAAGTAATTATAGCGTATGAAATCAACAATTGTAATTTATGGCTCTTCCACAGGAACCTGCCAGAGCATAGCAGAGACAATAGCCGCTAAGTTGGGCGCCAGTGCAGTAGATGTAACCAGCATCGACGAGGCCGCCATCTCAGATCATGACAACCTTATTTTGGGAACTTCCACCTGGGGAGCAGGCGAGTTGCAGGACGACTGGTACGATGGCATCAACCTGTTGAAGTCAGCAGGTCTTTCTGGCAAGACGGTCGCTCTTTTCGGTTGTGGCGATGCTGAGTCTTATCCTGATACCTTCTGTGGCGGAATGAAGGAACTTTATGATGCTGCCAAAGAGGCAGGTGCCAATGTACTCGAAGGAGTATCGACAGAGGGTTATACTTTCGATGACAGCGATGCAGTTGTAGATGGAAAATTCGTAGGTCTTTCTCTTGACGATGTCAACGAGGACGATAAGACCGAGGAACGCATTGATGCATGGCTTGAGGCCATTAAGCCTTCACTTTAATGTAATGCGGTATAGGAGAATGCTCCTGTAACACAGTCATTTTTTTAACTAACAGACGGATATTATGCAACAGAAAGAAGTGATGCCAACGGACATGAAGGTTCTGATGAATCATATATATGAATATAAAAAAGGTGTACGCCGCATGGTGCTTTTCACCTTCAACGAGCGATTTGAGTCTTTTGCCATAACCCGATTGCAAAGTCAGAACATCAGTTATATCGTTCAGCCTGTGGGCAATGGTCGACTGAACTTGTTCTTTGGCAAGCCTGAGTGTCTGGATGCTATCCGTCTGATGGTTAACAAACCTCTCAGCCAACTGACACCCGAAGAAGACTTTATCTTGGGTGCCATGTTAGGCTACGACATTTGTGCACAGTGCGAACGCTATTGTGAGCGCAAGTGTCGCAAGGCTCAGGCAGCGGCCGGTCTTACGAATTAACTGTTTGAAGCTTTTAGATAGATATATTGATTTTGATAAAGTAGAATCTTGTTCGCTAATAATAAAGAATTCATAATGTTTTTGTATAAATGTATTAGGCTGTCCGTGAGGATGGCCTTTTCACTTTTTAGGGAAAACGTTGATTCTGGAGACGTAAAGTAATAAGACTCTTGTTTTCGACATATTGCTTTTTATAAATGCTGATTTTTAAGTATTTATGCTGTTCTTATAAATGCTGATGCAGCAAAAATGCCTGCTTATGGCACAACAGTGCTCTTTAAGTAGCACTTATACAGAAAGGGAAGTAAATGTTTTCTTTAGCCTATAAATCTATGTTCTAAAGTATCGAACTTATGTTCTAAAGTTTAGAACTTGTGTTCTAAAGTTTAGAACATAGATTTATCTGTGGTTTAACGATTTTAGTCCGCAAAACAGAACAAAGACAAGGCTTTGAATAGAACTTTTATAGGCTAAATAGAACATTTACGGCAATAGTTGAAAACTCCCATTAATATGATTTTTCGGCAAAAAATGCACATTTTAAATATGTAGGAAGGAATGGAAGCCTGTAAGTGAAGTACTCAGAAACAAAAGCAAAGAGTGGAAGAACAACAACTTGGATTAACAGTAGTTCTTCCGCCCTTAAAATTTATTCTATCACCTTCCCGCTAAAAGAAAATTACTTCAGCATCCATTCCCAAGCAGGAATTATATGCACCGTCTTACCATCTATGGTAAGCTCCTCTTTCTCATTCAGCGTAATGATGTAACCCTCAGACAAATTATAGATTTCCATCGCCTCTTGCAGGCCCTCGATTTCACGCTTGCGAGTCTTCTCATCATCCATCTTCACCGTAACCTGGTAAGCCTGGGTAATCCTTACACCTTCTCTCACCACAAAGTCACACTCTTTCTTGTCGGCATGATAGAACAAGTCGTAACCCCTTCTCAGCAATTCGATGAAAACGGCATTCTCCAGTTTTACACCATTGTTATCCGTGACATTAAAACCCATCCTGCTGATGATGGCATTATCTATAAAATACACCTTCTTCGGACTCAACATCTGGGTCTTTACCGATGGAGCATACTTCAGCAGCTGGAATATCATGTAGGTTTGCTGAATATATTCCAGATAGTTCTTGATGGTTTCGGGATGGCGGATGCCTACTATCTTTCCCAGCGAGTTATAGGTAACACGCTTGGTGGCATTGCTGGCAAGATAAAACGCAAGTTCTTTAATTTCCTTGTCATTCGTAAGACCATTGCGAGCCATCACATCCCGGAAGATAATGCTTTCATAAAGTGAAGATAGATAACTGACAGAACCCGTCTGAAGATATTTCGGGAAACCACCCCTCTCCAGGAAATCACAGAAATGACCCAACAGTTTGGAACGGCTCGCCATCAGATAGAAATCCTTCTGCGAAGGCTCAATATGCTCCAGCTGCAGATATTCGGCAAAAGAGAAAGGATAAACCTCTACTGAGATATAACGCCCTGTGAGATGAGTGCCCATCTCCTTGCTCAGCATCCGGGCATTGGAGCCAGTCGTCACCACCTTATTGCCTTCATTGTAAAGACGCCTCACAAAGGTTTCCCAACCCGCAATGTTTTGAATCTCATCAAAGTAATAGGTGTGCTGCTCGCCGAAAAGCTCAAAGAAGCATTCCTGCAAGGTTGCAAAATCTTCAAGCTTAAAGTTTACGAGACGCTCATCGTCAAAATTGAAGAAGAAATCTTTCTCCTCCAACTTATCACGCAGTTGCTGCAGCAACACCGACTTTCCACATCGTCTTACACCTGTTATAATAAGGATTTCCGTGGTGGTAAGCCATTCCTCTTCTATGTGTCGAGGAATAGCATCCTGCATAAGATGCTTGCAGTTTTCCTGCTGCTCAAATATAATTTGTTTTAACAGTTCTTTCATTGCTCCACTATTTTATGAATTGCTCCACTATTTTATGATTCGTGGGCAAAAATAAGAAAAATATCTGAAAGCAGCAAGAGAAAGCCCCAAAAAACTTTCATTCTGAATGAATACTTTTGTTAAAAACCTTTCACTCAGAACGAATACTTTTGCCTAAAAACTTTCATTCATAATGAATAGATTCTGGTTTTATTCCGCCAGCAGCTTCTCTGCCATTGCCTTACCCTGAGCGACATCTTCGTAGCCCTTCCTGGCGGCATCGGCACCCTGGACGAAATCTTCACCATCGCCGCCGCCCACACCATCAGCTACCATCACAAGATGGTGATTCCTACCCCAGTTCGGGATAAGAATAGTTCATAAAAAAGTTGGTAGTCTCACAAATAT
>NZ_VZAD01000099.1 GCF_009495355.1 Segatella copri | reverse complement strand
CAAGGCAAAGACTTGCCTCGCCTATCAAGGCCAATTCTGGTCATCTATTAAGACCAACGTCAGCCACCTATTATGACCAAAGTCTTCTGATATTCCTCTATTTTTCGTACCCCTTATTCTGAATGAGTTTTTTATTCAGATTGATACACTTTTGCGGAATGGGGAACACCGTCGTGTAGCCTGACTGTTCGTTTGGCAATGGTTCTCGTAGATCATAAGCCCCAGTGAAGAGGCCGAAGCGAATCAAGTCTTGACGCCTCCAACCTTCCCAAACAAGTTCAAGCAAACGTTCGCGCAAGATATTCTCGAGTGAAGCCTCACAGACAGGCATTCCTACACGCAAGCGCACAGCATCGAGTTCGGCACTACCATCCTCTCCATTGCGCACTTTAGCCTCAGCTTTCATCAAGAGAGCATCAGCATAACGGAAAAGCACAATATCGTTGCTTATCAGTCTACCGTCCATATAAGCAGTACGGTCCACCTCATACTTAGCCATTCTGGCGCCCGCAGTCTTGACATAAGGGCTGTTAGTAAGATTTTGTTTCACCTCAAGAGGTTGATATTCAAGAGCTTTACCATTATCCATCAGAACATTCTTTCCATCAACCTTCACCATACCAGCCACGAAATTGGCCTTGCATCGTGCATCCTCATCTGCCTCACCATAATGGTTTGTCCTCATCGTGGAAACCGTAGCACAAGTACCATTCTCACTGCCCCATCCAAAGAGCCCGCCATGCGCATAATGATAAGAGCGGAAGAGATAATGGAACTGATTGACATACACGTTCTTATCCATAGGAATCGTAAAGATATTCTCACGAGAGTTTTCATTGTGAGTAGAGAAATTGGCAGCATAATCATCCTCCAACATATAACCCTCCTCTGCCAATTTATCACAATAGTAGATACAGGTTTCCCAGGCATTCAGTTGGTAGTTTCCATTGACAACAGGCTTGTCTGCCAATCTTCCGGCAGCATCATCTGCGTTATGGTTCTCTACAGGAACGTTCAGGACAATATCCTTTCCTCGAGGCCGGTTCTGATAACCGGACGTCCAGTCGTCATAGGTATAGATTTCAGCATTCAACGCCAACTTAGCCAACAAGAAGTTTGCTACAGGCTGTGTGATACGCCCATAGAACTTCCCCTCTTTGTTGCTATGTTCGTCAGGGAGAAAAGGCGAAGCCTGCTGCACCTCGTTAAAAACAAAACGGAAGACTGTACTGCGCGGCACCTGTCCCAAATCCACACCTAACGAAGCCTGTTCGGAAGAAGAAAGAATCAATGGAATCCGCCCGAACATATCCATGGCATAGTAATAGAACAAGGCCCTCACAGCCTTCACTTCTGCCCCATATTCCTGCTGTTGCTGAACAGAGAGCAAGTCTTTCTTTTCATTGATCACATCCAAGGACTTGTTAGCCAGCACGATGACCTTATACAGAAATTTCCATGTATCGTAGAGCGACTGATCGTCAGCAGTCCATCGATGCTGATACATGGCGTTCCATAATCCTCCATCATACCAGTCGCCACCTCGAATTGGAATGATCGCCTCATCGGTGGTGAGAGTATTATAATCATAAATACCTCGGCACGTGCCTTGTATTCCCTCACTCTCATTGGCGCTTCCTATATAGTTGTAGAGCGAAGCCACCGCATTGGTATATATTTCAGAAGCCGACCCATAGATGGCATCTTCGCCAAGTTGGTCTTTAGGATGTTCGTCAAGACAGGAGGTAAGACACATAGCTGCCCATGCTATATATAATAAGGTATAGTGTTTCATATCTGCAAGATGTTTTTAGAATTGAATGCTCAAACCCATAGAGTAAGTGCGATAAACGGGATAAGTCCTCTTATCATCAATACCCATCGTACTGTTGACCACATAACTGTTAATCATCGGTGTCAACCCACTGTAACCTGTTATCGTCGCCAGGTTATTGACACTCAGCGAAAAGCGCAGCGATTTTACCACTCCCTTTTTAATGGGCACGTCATATCCCACGGTGAGATATTCGATATTCAGATAATCACCATTCTCCAGCCAATAGTCAGAGACATTCTGGTCTACAATATTTTTCTCGGGTGCCCCCTTCAGCACATTATAGTCGGGGAAACTCGACATATTGTTGTAAGCCAATCCCGTACCATTGAATATCTTATGTCCGAAGGCACCATTCATCTGCAAGGAGAGATACCAGTCGCGATATCTGAAACTGACATTCGAACCCAGTGTGACCTTAGGTGTAGCCTGACCAGCAATATACCGGTCGCCACCATCACTCAGGTCCACCGTTCCATTCCTGTCCAGATCTTCAATATCATAGCGATAATGTCCGTTTCCATCCTCTACCAATCCCTTGCAATGAGGCAGATAGAAGACTCCCAGCGGCTGACCGACAATCTGATAAACCACATTGTTGTAACCTCCATGCTGCCCAGCTCCCGACAAGCCTCCCATAGCCGTCACATCGGCTGCCGACATCTGCATGCCTTTATACTCGCCACTGAGCGACAAGAGTTTGTTCTTCTGCCACGCCAGGTTCATATTGATATTAAGTTCCATATCCTTCTTCTGCACAGGAGTAACCGAGAAACCGATTTCAAGCCCTTGGTTGCTCATCGAGCCTATATTCGCCAGCAATTTGTCGTAGGCGAATGGCGGAACCGGCACATCGTAGGCATAAAGCATATCAGTCGTTTTGGAGTAATAATATTCTGCCGTCATGACCAGCCGATTGTTCCACAATCCCAAGTCGGCACCAATGTTCCAGGTGGAACGAGTCTCCCACTTCAAGTCTGGATTATTGTTTCTTATCATGCCCATCGTCACCGTAGGCGAGCTGTTTATTGACACGATACCATTCTGCCGCACCGTATTCATGGTGGTATAAGAAGAAATTCCTCCAAGATTTCCCGAACGTCCATAACCCGTACGAAGTTTCAGCATCGTGATATCATCTATATGACACAACCACTTCTCGCGTTTCATGTCCCACGACATCGACAGCGACGGGAAAAAGCCCCAGGTATGATCATCGCCAACCATCGAGGAACCATCACCACGAACCGACACCGATACGGCATATCTGCCTAACAGAGTATAGTCGGCTCCAGCCATCACCGAAGCCAGCGCTGGGTCTTCATAATTGCTGTCGGTACCTCCAAAAGGTCGTGAGGCAGCAGCGCCTATGTTATGATAACCCATATCGTTGTTGGTAATGCCCTTGGCAGAAGTCCAGAACCCCGAGCGCACATCTTTCTGATACTCAGCGCCCGCCATCGCCTTCAGGTCGTGTATTCCCCATACATGCTGATAGTTTGCCTGCACATTGGCAAGCCATTCCTCACTCTTGAACTCACCGCGATACAGATTGCCCTGAGCCCAGACCCATGTAGGACAAAACTGGTCGTTCTCGTTAGAAGCATAGCTGTAAGCCCCAAAACCAGAAACGCTCAAGTCTTTCGAGATGTCATAGCTCAGTTTCAGATGAGCATTAAAATTCATGTTCTTTGTGTCATTCCGCTCAACCAACAAAGCTCCGGGAGGATTGATCTGCGAAGCCGATCCATTCTTCAGCCAGCTGCCATTCACTCTGTCATATGGATAGGTGGGATTCATGGCATCAGCCGAATAAAAGAGCATCTGATTATCGAAGATATCGTTGTTCTTGAATGAAGATCCAAACACGCCGAAGTCGCCCGTGAGCCTGTCGCCGAAGGCTTTCTGTGTAACATCAATCTTTGCCACCAAGTTGCGATACCCCTTGCTTCGGATGATGGTATTGTGGTCTATATAGCCAAAAGAAGCCCGATAGTTGCTGTGCGGAGTACCGCCGCTGAAAGCCAGATAATGGTTTTGCACCTGTCCGGTACGGGTAATTGCCTTACGAAAATTGGTATTGTAGCCTTTATCGTTATACTCGAGTCCTAATTTTTGCGCAGCAGCAATGTATTCTGCAGCATTGAGCATCTCCATACTCTTACACATGGCCTCAAGTCCGAAGTTCCCCTCGTAAGAGATCTGAAATCCCCTACCCGTTCCTTTCTTGGTCTTTACCTGTATGACACCCGAGGCACCACGCGATCCATAAAGGGCTGTCTCACTGGCATTCTTCAGCACAGTAAAACTCTCGATATCAGCAGGATAAATAGTAGCAAGCGTAGCCACATCCGATGTCACCCCATCGATAATAACCAGCGGATCGCTGCCGCCCATGATAGACGTGGTGCCACGCACACGCACAGAGTTGAGCATGGCCATTCGGTCAAGTCCATTGCTTGTCACGTTCACACCTGCCGTCTGTCCGTTCAAGGCATCGAGTGCATTATTGACCACACCCTTTTTGAGCAGTTCCGGCTCAACGACATTCATTGTTCCCGGCAGATGCAATGTGTCCAACACGAAAGACTGTTCGCTCTGAGCCTTTACTGCCAAAGGAGCCGACAGCGCCAGGGCACAAATCATTCTACATATAAATTTCCTCTTATGCTTCATATATTGTTTAGGTTAAAGATATGCTGCAAAAATATAAAAAAAATGCGAACTACATAACAAATCTACAAAAAAATCTTCTTCTTGTTCTTATCAAAATTCCATAAACCTTATTTCCAGTCCAATAAAAAGAAGAAGCCTTAAAACAAAAACAAAATAAACATTCGATTTATTTTGCAGTATATATCTTTTGTTGTAACTTTGCACCCGGTTAGCAAAATGCTAACTAAGGGGTGCTACCGCAGTTGCGGATGCTGAGATCAGACCCATCGAACCTGTCCAGGCAATGCTGGCGTAGGGAAAATGAGAAAAACCGATGGCAGGCGCAAGCCTCATGGCTTGCCTGTGTTCTATATCCACACACCTCTTTATATTTTATACATTATATATAATAAAAGGAAATGAAAAAAGATTTGTTGCTTTTTGCAGCCTTCATCTTCGGCGTAGCGACTACAGCCGGTGCTGCAAAAAAAAAACAAAGCAGGAGAACGCATCGACACTCTGAAGGCAAGACAGCTGCAGGAGGTCCAGGTTATTTCGACACGTGCAAGCAAGAAAGCACCTTTGGCTTTCACCAATGTCAGCAAAAACGATATTCAGGCTGTCAATTATGGCAAGGACATTCCTTACCTGTTGGCACTCACTCCTTCTATCACTCTTACCTCGGATGCAGGTAACGGAATCGGCTATACCACGCTTCGAGTACGTGGCACAGACCCAAGCCGCGTAAACATCACAGCCAACGGAATCCCTATGAATGATGCCGAGAGCAGTTCACTCTTCTGGGTCAACTTCAGCGATTTCGCTTCCAGCACACAGAGCATACAGATTCAACGTGGTGTGGGAACCTCTACCAATGGCGCAGGTGCCTTCGGAGCTACTGTCAACATGCTGACAGACAATATTGGTGCCAAGCCATACGTTGGTCTTGACGTATCAGGCGGCAGCTATTACTCTCACAAGGAGACTGTTCGCTTCAGCACAGGTCTTATCAACGGCCACTGGGGTTTGCAGGGACGACTGTCCAACATCGGCAGCAAGGGTTATCTCGACCGTGCTTCAGCCAAGTTGAACAGCTACTTCCTCCAGGCAGGCTACTTCAGCGACAACACCATGGTGAAGTTCATCACCTTCAATGGTCAGGAGGAAACTTACCACGCATGGAACTACACATCCAAGTATGAGCAGAGCCTTTATGGCCGTCGCTACAACTCTTGTGGCGAATATACAGATGTAAACGGAAACCGCGCTTACTATGACAACCAAACTGATAACTATCACTCTCAGAACTATCAGCTCATCTGGAACCAGCGCCTCACCAATCTTTGGAACCTCAATGCTGCGCTCCACTATACCCGTGGCGATGGTTACTACGAAGAGTATAAGTGCCATAAAGACTATGCCGAGTATGGTCTGAACACAACCGAACTGAAGAATGATCTCATCCGTCGCAAGCAGATGGGCAACGACTTCTATGGTGCAATCGCTTCCGTCAACTACGACAACCAGAAGAACCTCACCGCTAACATTGGTGGTGGTTGGAACAAATATGATGGTGACCACTGGGGAAATGTGCTTTGGCACAAGGTAAACGGAGATATCGCTCGTGTCAATAATTTCGAGTACTATCGCAACAATGCCAAGAAGACCGACTTCAACATCTATGGCAAGGAAAGCTACGAGTTTGTCAAGGGTCTCAGCGCCTTCCTCGACTTGCAGTATCGCCACGTTAATGTGAAGATGCAAGACCCAAGCGATTGGTTCATTGGCAACAGCTTCACTGGTGACTATATCATTAACGAGAAGTACGACTTCTTCAATCCTAAGTTTGGATTCAACTACGATATCAACGCCAACAACAAGGTGTACATCTCTTACGCCATCGCACACAAGGAACCAGTAAGAAATAACTACGAGGCTTGGAATGCAGGTTCTGAGAAGCCTAAGGCCGAGCGTCTCAACGATTTGGAGCTGGGCTATAAGTACCAGAGCAGCAAGTTCTCAGCCGGTGCCAACTTCTACTATATGAACTACAAGAACCAGTTTGTGCTGACAGGTGAGCTCAATAGCATCGGCGAGGCTGTAACACGCAACTTCGAAAAGACTTATCGTATGGGTGTAGAGTTGGAGGCTGCATGGAAGCCAGTAAGCTGGTTCCAATGGGATGCCAATGCCACATGGTCAAAGAACCGTGCCAAGGATATGATGGTAACATTGGAAGATGGCGAGACCAACGTCAACTTAGGTGAGACACCACTAAGTTTCTCTCCTGACTTCATCTTCAACAACATCCTCACCTTCCAGTACGCAGGTTTCAAGGCTGCCATCCAGAGCCAGTATGTCAGCGACCAATACCTGACCAACACCGGTTTCAAGACCATGGAGTGCAACGACAATGTAAACGAAGACTACGAGCCAGTTGGCAATACTTGCTACGAGACCCTGTTATTGAAGAAGCACTTCACCACCAACATTGACCTGAGCTACCACTTCTCTTTGAAGAAGATCGGCTTGAAGGATGCCACCATCGGTGTGACACTCTACAACATCTTCGATACGAAGTACGACAACAATGGTTGGGCAGCACCAACATATCGTATGGTAGACGGCAAGGTAATTGCAGTCAACTTATGGGGTAGCCGCGACTATGGTGCAGCAGGTTTTGCTCCATCAGCACCATTCAACTGCATGGCTCATCTCTCTATCAATTTCTAATCATCGACAAAACGACTAAAACATCATGATGGATTTCATCACATCACATGGTTTAGACATCATCACCACGGTACTCGGACTGGTTTACATCCTGTTGGAGTACCGTGCCAGCATTTATCTCTGGCTGATAGGAATTGTGATGCCAGCCCTTGACATCTGGCTTTACTGGGGTCATGGTCTTTATGGCGATGCCGGTATGGCTGCTTACTATACCGTGGCTGCAGTCTATGGATATGCCGTATGGAAGTTTGGCAAGAAGCACAACCAAAAGGCTGAGGAAGAGCTGCCGATTACCCGCATGCGCAAGTCGCTCTATCTTCCTGCCACCGTCTTCTTCCTTGTGGCATGGGGACTCACCTATTATATATTGGCAACCTATACTAATTCTACGGTTCCACTTCTCGACGGTTTCACCAACGCCCTGAGCTTTGTGGGTCTGTGGGCCTTGGCACGCAAGTACATCGAGCAATGGTTCTTCTGGATCATCGTCGATGTAGTATGCTGCTACCTGTATATCGTAAAAGGCATACCCTTCAAGGCTGGTCTCTACGGATTGTATGTCATCATTGCCGTAGCAGGCTATTTCAAATGGAAGAAGATGATAAAACAATAAATAACTACTATAACCTCTGAACTTACTTACGAAAGTTCTATAAAACATTGAAGCTAAAAAACTAACTATTCGTTGTTTTTCAGCTTCAATGAGTTTTCTATGCTGGTCAGTTCATCTCTGAAGTCAGCATCCAGCTTCAGTCTTTGCTCTACCTTTGTGCAACTGTGAATCACCGTACTGTGATCTCTGTTGCCCACGAGCTTTCCTATACGCGAGGCCGGCATTTTGGTATGCTTGGCAGCCAAAAACATCGTCACCTGTCTTGCCACCACGAACTCACGCTTACGGCTCTTGCTGTGAATGGCTGTAGGAGTGACATTGAAATGATGACATACTTTATCTATAATATCATCCATTGTGAGCGGATGGTCGTCAATCTTCACAGCCCGCTTGATGACACGCTCTGCCAGTCGGATATCGATATTGCTGTTATATACGATACTGTAAGCCAGAAGTCCATTGATAGCACCTTCGAGGTCGCGCACACTTCCATTACAAGTCTGTGAAATGAAAGCCACCACATCAGCAGGAATCTGCAACCCATCTCTTCGTATCTTGCTTACCAGAATGTCCACGCAGAGTTGCACATTCGGCTTCTCCAGCTCTGCCACCAGTCCACAAGAGAAACGGGTAAGCAGTCGGTCGGGCATATCCTTCAGTTCTACCGGAGGACGGTCGCTCGCCAATATGATTCTCTTTCCGTTACGAAAGAGGCTGTTGAAGATATGAAAGAAGGTATTAAGGGTCTTGGTCTTTCCTGCCCACTCCTGAATATCATCCACTATCAGCATGTCTATTGTCTGATAGAAGTTGATGAAATCGTTGGTGGAGTTGTGAAGCACCGCCTCTATATACTGGTTCTGGAAGAGGCGTGCGCTGACATACAGCACTCTCTTCTTGGGATAAGTCTTCTTGGTCAGCACACCGATGGCATTGACAAGATGCGTCTTGCCACTACCAGACGGACCATAGATAAACATGGGGTTAAACTGAGTGGTATTGGGATGTTCGGCAATAGAATAGCCTACCGAACGCGGCAACTTGTTGCTGGCACCCTCCACATAGTTGTTGAACGTGAGCTTAGGATCAAGCTGCGTATCGATGTCTTCGGGCTGCTGCACTTTAGGCTGTTCGGCCTGTATACGTCTCTGCTCAGCCACATCCACATCATTAGGATCGGCTTCGAGGACTATCGTCTTCTTGTGTTCCAAGTCGGCAACGACACGGTAAGTCAATCTTACTCCCTCACCGAAGTTACGCTGCAGCACCTTGCTCAGCAAGTCCACATAGTTAGCCTCCAGATACTCATAGAAGAAGGTACTGGGCACCCTAAGCAACAAAGTCTTCGTAGCCGGTTTGTACGACTCGAAGACGATGGGCTCAAACCAAGTCTTATATTGGTCGGGCTTCACTGCATCGCGAATAACGGCGAGACAATTATCCCAGAGTGGTTTTGGACTTGCTAACATTCTCTATATGATATATTTACTATTTATTTTTACTTTACAGGCAGCTCCAAACAAAGCGAACCTGTCTGCAAAGTTATAAAATAAATAGCAAATACACAAATCTTTATTTATCTTTCTTGCCAAAGATTGAAAAATGTACATAGCGCTTAGGATGCTGTCTCAGGTTGACAACCAACGAGTCGGCATCGCGCATGGTGGCATTGAGATTATGATACAACTGCGGATCGTTCATCAACAGCCCGAGTGTTCCCTTGTCACTATTCAGTTTGTTGGTGAATTCCTCTGCATTTGCCAAGGTACGGTTCACCCTGTCGAGTGTACCCTGCACATCGAGACCGGCCAGGTTGGCAGTCAGCTTGTTGGTATTGTCGAGTACACCGTTGGCACGGTTGATCATACCAGGCACCTGCTTGTTGAGACCTGTCATCAGAGTGTTCAGCTCACGGGTAGACACGGTGAGGTTGGATGTGATGGTCTGTACATTGTGCAGTGATGCTGCCAGGGCAGGGTCAGCAAGGAGAGCATTAAGGCTACCCAGTATAGAATCGAGTTTGGGCAGCATCTTCTCGATGGCAGGCACCATATCTGCCACCTTTCCCATGGCTCCTGCATTCACGTCACCGGGGATGATGCCTCCTGGCTCTATGCGTTCACGGGGATTGGTGGCCAGGAGCAGATTCACCTGCAGGTTGCCCATGAGGTCCTTCTCTATCTCTGCCTTACTGCCGGCAGGTATACGCAAAGCCTTGTCGATATCAGCCTTCACCTTGATAGGTCCATCCTGACCATAGTCAAATTCTATCGCGTCTACTGTTCCCACCTTGTAACCATCGGCATAGATAGGAGTAGAGGCTCCCAATCCCTGAATGTCGTTAAAGGTAATGTAATAGTAGTTGTGTGACGAGAAAAGGTTGATGCCCTTCAGAAAGTTGATTCCGAAGTACATAATCAATATGCCCACGACAGCCACAAGAGCTATCTTTATTTCCTTGCTCATTTTCATATCTTATTTGTTCTTGTTCTGTTTATACTCTCTTATTGCCTGACCTACATCATACTTCTGTCCGTTTTTGAAGGCAATGATGAAAGCCTCGGGGAACTTTTCGAGCAGCGACTTGCGCAGTCGGTATATCTCATTATAGTTGGTCGAGGCTCCCATAGTGTATTTCACCATGCCGTTCTCCTGATAGGAATCATATTCGGTCTCACCCTTCAGATGGCTGTCTCCTGTCCGCAGCACCCTGCTGCTTGCCAGAATCTGCACCTTGAACACGGGGGCATCCTTCGTCTGGTTCTGAGCTTTGACCACTTTTTTCTGGTTCTGCTTATGCTCCGGCTCCTCCACCTTTCTCACGGGTGCCGTACGGGGGTGGGCAACACGGGTTGATCGGGTAGCTGGCTTTGCCACTGCCGGTGCCTTTTCTTCCTTATAGTCTGAAGGTACGATGGTAGGCACCTCTGCCTTGTCGTCATCCGTAGGACGGTAAGGTACCGACACGCCCTTGTCGTATCTATCCTTATACTGGGCAAAAGCCTGATAGATGCCACGTGCTATGTCGTCCACACGGTTAGTCGAGTTGAGGAGTTGCTCCTCATCGGGTGTGGTGATGAAGCCCAACTCTATCAGACAGCCTGGCATAGATGTTTCGCGCAGCACCAGGAATCCCGCCTGGTGTACTCCCTTATTGGGTCGGTTGGCACCAGTGCATACACTCTTTTGAATCATTCGCGCCAGTTCCACGCTTCGTTCCATATTCTTTCCCTGTATGAACTCGAAGATGATATAGCTCTCCGACGACCTGGGGTCGAATCCCTGATAGGTTTGCTGATAGCCTTTCTCCATCGAGATAACCGAGTTCTCTCGCATAGCCACATCGAGGTTGTCCTTGGCCCTGTGCATACCTAAGGTATAGGTCTCGAATCCTCGTGCTATCTTGCCCGCAGGCAAGGCATTGGTATGTACCGATATGAAGAGGTCGGCATTCGCCCTGTTGGCGATATTGGCTCTTTCCTTCAGGGGTATGAACACATCCGTCTTACGGGTGTACACCACCCTGACATCTGGCTGGTTGCGCTCCACGTATCTTCCGAAAGCCAGCGCCACCGACAGGTTGATGTCCTTTTCCTTCGAGATGGTTCCCAAGGCTCCCGCATCATGTCCTCCGTGACCAGCATCGATAACGAGCGTAAAACGTTTGTTGGCCGAGAACGCATTCAAGACCAACAAAAGCCACATGGCCACCAAGGATAATATCTTCTTACTAAACATATATTTGCTTATGATGGTGCAAAATTAAGCATTTCCAATCAGAAAACCTAAATTTAGCACAAAGTTTTATAATTCATTAAGTGTACTTCTATTCCTGCTCCATCGCAATCGGCACCAATGGGCGGATTCACCTTCATGATACTGATGTCGAGACTCTGTATAGCAGGAAACTCGGCAAAGAGGCGCTCCCCTATTCTTCCTGCCACATGTTCCAGCAACTTGCTGGGCACAGCCATCTCCTCTTTCAGCAGGGTGTAGATGTCGGCATAGCTCACCGTGTCCTGCAACTCATCGGTCTGCAGGGCATGGGTGAAATCGCAGTCTGCCACGATGTTCACCACATAGTCATTGCCCACGCTGCGCTCCTGTTCCAGCACTCCATGATAGGCATGAAACCTGACATTGCGCAGGAAGATGCGGCTATTCTTTACCTTCATGCTCATCCTCCTTCTCCGACTGTTGGGTCTCCTCGCATACATACTTCTTCAGCGCACGCTCCACGCCTACCTTCCAGGTATTGATACTCTCGGAGGTCAACTGCAGCTGACTCACCAACTTGATGACATGCTCTATAGGCATGCGGTATCTGAGCACGCCCGATATCAGCTTGGCATAGTTCCAGTATTCAGGATTGAAGCGCTCACTCAGTCCCTCAATGGTCATCTTGTATCCTCGCTTGTTGAAAAACTGGAAGTCGTAACGCTTGGTGCCATCGTTGTTCACCTCCTTCACGATTCGGCCTTTCATCACCGACTTGGGCAGCATGATGCCTTCCTCGTCGTCGAGCAAACCTGTAAATATTTCATAAGGATGACCATCGAGCAAGCCGATAAGCGCCACCCACTTGTCTTTATTGTTCTGAAATCTCACCACATCACAGTCCAACACCTTGGGCCGCACTTCCACCACCTCGGGATGGCAAGGCTGTACGTCCAGCTCATCATTCACCCGCTTCACCAATTCACGATGCAGCTTGGCGAAATCTACATCCTCGCCTTCAAAACGCTGCCGGAAAGCCGAAAGGGTATGGTGCACTTTCTCCAACAGCTCAGCCGAAGCCTGTTCGAATGATATATGATCTATATTCTCCATTTACACAGTATGTTCTATGAATATTCTACTAAATTTGGATGCAAATTTAACTTTTATTTCCCAACTATGCAACTTTTTGCAGCACAAATGAAACAAAAAGGAAAAAGAATACACCGAAATCAAGAAAGAATGTGTAACTTTGCATGAACATAGTCGAACGATGACGCATTGATCTGCTGTCATCAATGTGACAGTAAGAGAATTTACACATTAATTATATATATAAGAATTTATGGAATCAATAAAAAACAGAACATCCATTCGCAAATATGCCGACCGCGAAATATCAGAAGAGTTGCTCAACAGCCTGCTGCAGGAAGCTGAGCGCACTCCTACCATGGGCAACCTCCAGCTATACAGCGTTGTGGTAACCCGTAGCGAGGAAGGCAAGAAGGCCTTGGCGCCTGCCCATTTCAACCAGCCTATGGTAACACAAGCACCAGTTGTACTGACCATCTGCGCCGACTATCGCCGCACCACAGCATGGGCAAATCATCGCAAGGCTCATCCTGGTTACGACAACATCCTGTCGTTCATGAATGCCGCCACCGATGCCCTGCTCTTCACCCAGACATTCACAGTCCTGGCAGAAGCGGCAGGCTTGGGTACCTGCTTCTTGGGCACTACGGTCTACATGCCACAGATGATTATCGACACATTACATCTGCCCCAACTCGTCATGCCTGTTGCCACCCTTACCGTTGGATGGCCCGACGAAAAGCCTGCACAGACCGACCGTCTGCCACTGCGTTCCATCGTACACAGCGAAACCTTCGACGACTATACCCCCGAGAAGATTGATGACTTCTATGCCGAGAAAGAGGCACTCGAAGAGAACAAGGAGTTTGTTCGCACCAACCAGGTAGAGACTTTGGCACAGGTATTTACCGACATTCGATATACCAAGAAGGACTGCGAAGCCATGAGCACCGGATTCATGGAGGCGCTCAGAAAGCAGGGATTTATTTAAAGGTAAAAAGGGGAAAAAGTAAAAAGGTAAAAAGGTAAAAAAGGGAAAAGGGAAAAGGCTCCCAAAAGAGAAAATAAAAAAAAAGCGTATCAGCATTTATTTTGCTGATGCGCTTCTTTTTTTATTGAAGTTTCGCATGTGCGAAAGTTGAGTCATTACTCCACTACGATAGGCTTGTACTTAGGAACCAAAGCCTTCATGATGCACCATCCTACGAGGTAAGCCACACTACAGATGCAGAACACAATCATATAGGCACCTGGCTTGCCATCGAAGCCCATGAAGCTGAAGGCAGAACCCTGACCCTCGGCATAGGTGAAGAGCATACCGGAACCCTTGTTGATAAGGAAGGAACCGATACCACCTGCCATAGCGCCAATGCCTGTAATGGTTGCTACAGTACTCTTAGGGAACATATCACCAATAGTAGAATACAGGTTGGCAGACCATGCCTGATGACCTGCACCGAGAAGACCGATGATGACAGCTGGCCACCATGCGCTGTACTCACCCATAGGCTGGGCTATCAAACCGAGCAAAGGGAAGCAAGCAAAGATCAACATCGCACGCATACGGCCGATATACGGATTCATACCCTTCTTGTCCACAAAGTAGGTTGGCAGATAACCACCACCGATACTCAGTACTGTTACGATAGCATAAAGAGTAAAGATGAGGGCGATACCCATGCCAGAGTCTGAAGAATAACCATACTGGTCAGAGAAATAAGCTGGAGCCCAGAACAGGAAGAACCACCATACACCATCGGTCATAAACTTACCGACAATGAATGACCATGTCTGACGGAAGGTAAAGCACTTCATGAAGCCGATAGTCTTCTCCTCGGTTTCCTCAGTCTGCTCTGCAGCAGCAGGAGCAGCCTGCTCAGCTTCCTCATCCTGCTCGATATAGGTAAGCTCAGCCTTGTTGACATGCTTGCTCTTTGATGGTTTCTCGTAGAGCCATAGCCAGAGACCCATCCATACATAACCGAGCACACCGATGATGATGAATGCCCACTCCCAACCCATGCTGCGAGCCAGCAATGGGATAGTGGCAGGAGCTGCCAAAGCACCTACCGAGGCACCGCTGTTGAAGATGGCTGTGGAGAAAGCACGGTCTTTCTTTGGGAAATACTCAGCTGTCACCTTGATGGCTGCAGGGAAGTTGCCTGCCTCACCCACGGCAAGGATCAGACGGCAAGAGAGGAACAACCACACGCTGATGGTGGCAATGGCTACTGCTGCATCGCTGCCTGCCTGTACCAGGCGAAGTGCCTCGATAGAGTCATAACCCTCAATCTGCATGGCTACCCATCCACAGCCGGCGTGCATCACAGCACCTGTTGACCATACAAAGATGGCGATGAGATAACCCTTCTTAGTGCCCATCCAGTCTACAAACTTACCTGCAAAGAGGTTGGCTACGGCATAGAAGATAGAGAAAAGACCGGTAATAGTACCATAGTGATCGTCGGTCCAGTGGAACTCTGGTGCGATAAAGTCTTTCCATGTCAATGAAAGGACCTGACGGTCCATATAATTGACGGTGGTTGCGATGAAGAGCAACGCACAGATCACCCAACGGAAGTTGGACATTTTACTTGTTTGAATTGCATTCATTGATATAGTTTTTAAGTCTTAATGTTATTTATTTCAATTCCGGAATTTTCACTACCTGCATATCGTTATAGATGAGGTTCTCGCCTGCCATACCCCAGATAAAGGTATAGTTGCTGGTACCTGCAGCACAGTGGATCGACCACTCTGGAGCGATCACAGCCTCCTCGTTGTTCAGCCAGATAGGACGTGTCTCCTGTGGCTCACCCATTACGTGGAGAATCTTCTGTCCCTCGGGTACATTATAATAGAAATAGGTCTCCATACGACGAAGATGTGTGTGGGCTGGCATGGTGTTCCATACAGAACCCTCCTTCAGCTCTGTTACACCCATCTGCAACTGACATGTGCGAACACCTGCCACGCCATCGATAATCAACTGATGGATCACGCGGTCGTTGCTCTCCTTCAGACTTCCTGCCTTGATATTGTTAGCCTCCTTGAGCGTTACCTTCTTGGTGGGATAAGACTTATGGGCAGTAGCACTGTTCATATAGAAATGGGCTGGCTTGGCAGCATCCTTGCTGGCAACGGTGATATCCTTGGCACCACGGCCTACATAGAGTGCTTCCTGGAAGCCTAAGGTATAGTTCTTGCCGTCTACGGTTACTATGCCCTCGCCTCCTACATTGATGATACCCAGTTCTCTGTTGTCGAGAAGATTCTTCTGGTCATTGGGCTTCTCCGTATAGAGTGGTGCGATGGATGTGAGCTTCAATGGTGTAGCTGTAGGAACGGCTCCACCGATAAGGAAACGGTCGAACATGGTGTAAGTCCAGTTCACCTGACCTGGAACCATCACCTTTTCGATGGCGAACTCACCACGAAGACGCTTGGTGTCATAATTCTTTGCGTCACGAGGATTGCTGGCATAACGCACATTGTAGTTGGTATAGGCATTCTCTGCCTTTACCTCATAACCTGCATTCTTGCCGCACTGTGCAAAACCCGCACTGGCAAGGAGCAACATTGCTAAAGATAAGATTGTTTTCTTCATTTTTATTGTTGTTTTTTATTCTTCATTTTTCGCTCTTCTTTCACGATTCTGCGGTTGTTGACCACCATCAGGATGATGGTAATGACAAAGAGTAAGGCCATACCGACATACTGCAACTTGACACCACGGTAAATCAACCAGCCAAAGAGGGATGAGGCAAAGTCGAGTGCGCCTCCCGAGAATCCGTCAGGGATATGGGCGGCATTATCGCCAGTGGCTTTATACACCTGATCGGCAGCCATCGTGAAGTCGGGTGCCATATCGGTAACGAAATAAAGTCCGATGATAAGAGCTATCAAACCGATGATAAGGGTCTTCACCACGTTGCCTTTGGTGAAAGGCAAGATGAGTGGGAAGAGATAGAACATACCTGCCAGCGAAGCCAATGGCAAGAACTCGTTGCCTGGCAGGAATACGGCGATGGCAAGGATGACGGGTATCAGGATGACGGACACCACCAAGGTGGTAGGATGACCGATGACAAGTGCTGGACTCATACCGATGTGTACCTTCTTGCCATTGAACTTCTTCTTTACCAACTCCTGAGTCTTCTCCGAGATAGGTTTCAGTCCGTCTATTAATAAAGAGGTGATACGGGGAATCAACTCCATCACAGCTCCCATGGTGACACCGAGGAACAATATCTTTTTGATATCAAGCTGGGCAGCCCATCCTATCAAGGCGCCTACGATAACTCCGAGCACCAATGGCTCGCCCAGAACACCAAACTTCTTCTTCAGTCCTTCGGCATCAATATCCAACTTAGAGAAACCGGGAATCATGTCCAAGAGTTTGTTCAGACCAATAGCGAAAGGCATGAAGCTCTGGCAGAAAGGCTGTGGAATGGAAATACCGTCCAGGTCGTAGTATTTCTGGAACTTCTCTGCAGTGAGATCGGCACATACCAATGTGATGATATAGCACACGATAGCAGCGAAATAACCCCACAACAGACTCTCGCCCATCACAAAGTAAGCCACAGCACCGATAAAGGCGAAGTGCCAGTAGTTCCAAAGATCGATGTTCACGGTACGTGTGGTCTTGGTGATAAGCATCAGGAAGTTGACACCCAAGCAGATGGGGATAATCAAGGCTCCCACCGCTGTATTGTAAGCCACAGCAGCTGCTGCAGGCCATCCCATATCGAAGACATTGAGTTGCAGATGATAAATGTCTGAAATTAACTTCAGAGGATCATTAAAGTTTTTAGTAAGCAATGCAGTTACGACACCCAAGCCCACGAAACCGACACCCACGAAGAGTCCTGACTTCAGCGCCTTACCAAATTTCATTCCGATGCACAGACCGATAACCGTGAAGATGATAGGCATCATCACGCTGGCACCTAAGCTAATGATATAGCTAAACACTTGTTCCATATTACTACTGATAATTAATAAAATTGCCTGCAAGAGCACGTTGCCGTACCTTGCTTCTTTGATTTGTTTTTAGTTTAATTATTATTCAAGGAACACACGAAATGATGAATTTTCATTCTTTCATAACAAAATGTACCTTTGATTTTGCAAAGATACACATTTTTTCTGCAAAACAACATTTTAATTGAGAAATATTAAGTAAAAAGGTTCAATAATCTGTCAGACATGTTACAAAAAATAACAAATTTCGGACATTCGACATTTTTTCTCCACTAAAAAATATTTTTTCCACCTTATACATTATATAAAATAATAATTTTGCAATCGAAAATGATGATAACATCAATTGTGGCAACGCCCCTGTCGTAAGCAACATGGTGGCAACACAATAAACCGTTTCAAGTCTTCAACACAACAACACATTTTTGAAATCTCCAAGGAACAAATCAGCACCTTGGATTAATGCCGTAGCCAAGCTGACAGAGGGATGTGATTAATCAAAATCACTACCTCCGGCTTCTCGGCGGAAATAGCACCAATAGTTGGTAATATCACTTCCCTTTCTGTATAATTGCTGCTTAAAGGGAACATTTGTGCCCCAAGCAGGGCACTATTGTGCCATAAGTAGGCATTTTTATTGCAGCAGTATTTATAAAAATTGCAACACTAATTATAAAAATTGCAGCAGTAATTATAAAAATGGATTACGCAAAAACCCTTCACCCTTCATCTATTCGCGCGGAATCCCGATAAACACAGGGGATTCCAAGGGATAGATGAAGGGTGAAGGGTTTTATGCCAATTCCTTTGCAGCACCAGTGCCATTACCACCGAAATAGGTCAGATAATCAGATTGACCACCATCTCTTGCTGTAGCCTGTACGACACACTTGTTGGCAAAAAAACAATAGAGTAGATGTGGGGAGTTACCCCCAGCACCTCTCATTGCACCGTACGTACG
>NZ_VZAD01000032.1 GCF_009495355.1 Segatella copri | reverse complement strand
CCTCATCGAATTCCTTCGCATTGAAAAGATAAGGTGTATTCCAAATGTTGTTGCGTTCCTCAAATTCGAAGGCATCGCGCACGATGGCACCAAGACTGATGAGCGCATTGCTTACGTCACCTGCCGAGAGGGAGGTTCCGCGCACGATACGGTCAACTACCATCTTGTTTGTCAGATGTTGTTGTGACACAGGCTGGGCGAAGTACACCGTCTGCCCCTTACGCTTGCCAATAGGCTGCGTCTTTGATTTTACTTCAAACTCTATCATACTTTTAATTGTCTATGGTTATCAATTATTTAACGTTGTTTTTTCCTATTTCTTGCCCTCTCCGTTTAATACCCATATAAGGGTAATGATGAACACCCTTATAAGGGTATTGGTCGTTACCCCTGTATGGGTAACGGGACATAACGTTTTTTAATCAATACATAGGCAACTTTCCACTTTTTTTAAATATAGCATTAATCATATTTCTGAATTCTTCGTTTACTTCGTATATTCCATTCTGACAGTATATATAAAACATTCCTAAATAATATGTATTCAAGATTTGCTCGTTCAAATAGAATATAATTTTTGCTCGAACATTTATAGAAGGATGTATTTCACTTGTTTTTTTAAGAGAATTTATAGTGTCGAAGAATTTGGAAAATTTCATATCTGACACCACGATTATACTATCAAGCGAATGACTGATTAATCCCTTGTCAAACAACTCTGGAGTAATATCAAAAATTGTTCTTAGGTCAGCTTGGGTGTAAACAATTTTGAGCTTGATATAACAAGCACTCAATGTATTAAAACCAAGTAACCATATACCAAAAACAATCAAGCATTTAATACTATTTGTTATCTGTCTCATTATTGTCATTATTTGGATTTACATTTTTAGACTTGGGTACAGATATAACTATTTCATCCATTACAAATGGATTCTTTGGAATTTTCCCATCTTTTGCTTCTGTCGTAGTTGGCGATTTAGTTATATATGGGATGCCGATGTGGTCTGTACGTGTAACCTCTACTGCACTGATTTCACCAAGTGCTAAAGCTGTTTTCTGTTCGGATCCTGTTATAACTCTCATTTCCTCTTTATCATTATAATCGGGAGCAAGAGTTTTAGAGTCTTGTGCAAATTTATCAGGATTTTTGAGATATTGGAGTGTATGATCCGCTTCATGGTTTAATACAGCCGCAGGTGACATTTTTTTGTCAGAACTTGTAAGCACTCCCATGTTAGGATCCCAATAAATAGTTTTTTTCGTCTTGCTGAAAGCAGAAGCCTCACCAACTCTTTCTGTAATATAAATAATTGTAGAACTTTTATCTATCTGGGCTATGATACCATCTGCATTATGCTCATGTAAATACATAATAGCTGCACGAAATTTTTGTTTAAATGCTTCCGTTGTTCCTGAGGCAAATAGAAGTTTTCTTCCATCTGAATCTATGAACTTGATAGGGTTGTTTGCCGCATAGCAATAAGTGCTAATATTTGGGTATTTCTCTTGCAAAGGATCCACACTCATCCACAAGCTCAACCTCGGCTCATAGTATCTCGCACCATAGTAGTACATGCCCGTCTCCTCATCAAATTCCTTGGCATTGAAAAGATAAGGTGTAATTCCAAATGTTGTTGCGTTCCTCAACAAAGACTTCACCGAAAGGCACATACTCAATATGCTGCACCACCTCGCCGTCAAGGTTGGTGATGTAACTACTGCTACCCAAATGGTCTGGGTGGTAGTAGAACTGCATCGTCTCGTATGCGTCGCCCTCTTGGAAGTTATTCTTTGCAGCTCTCGACAAAGCTCGTGCCTGCGCAGCTTCCAAGCTGCCGTCATTGCAGCAGAAGCCCTTACCATCGACATAATCGTTGTTGTCATCGCCATTGTACGGTACTGCAAAGGTTGCCTCCTTTTTTCTATTTTATCTGTCATATTTATATTCATTTTTCCAATATCACAAATAGTGACTTTGAACATTACCATATTTAACAGCATTCAAAGGTAGTGCTTTTAGCCTTTAAGCCACTATTGCACAACCCCTTTTTTGAAAAGAACGTAAAATCAATAGTATTATTGCGGTGATTGTACTTCGATTAACATAAAGCACTAAAGCAGCCAAAGGAGGGCAAGAGCAAGGAAGCCGTGGAGACCAACAAGGACCTCGAGCAGTTGTTGCTTTCCATCCAAAAGGCTTTCGATGTGCTTGTGGAAAAGAGAACGGACTTACCTATTCCTACCATTCGGGACGACACTCGTTCGCCAGCCTCATTACGCTTGAGGCAGGTGTGCTGATAAGCTTGAAGAATATACGGCAGCTTTAAGCAACAAGATTGATTTGGATTCTGTAGCGGGAACATATTGCGGTGTGTTACCGCCTGATGTTGAGACAACACTAACATTAAATGCTGACGGAACCTATTTGTTGACACGGACATTCAAAGAAAAGCAGAACGAGCGGGAAAAGTTAAGAGGTGTTTTCCAAATGCTTGACGGCAATGTCTTGATGCTTGTGCATCCTTCGAGTGGGGACAATATATTTTATAAGGTGAGGGAGGATAAAAGTGTTGTTTTGCTGGATTCGTTTGGTAATAAACCCAAAAATGAGGATAGGAAGAATTATACACTGAGAAAGAAATAATGAAGTGCAAATTAACTGTGTTAAACTATAATGGTTATAGTTTGACACAGTTTGTATTACACTGTCTGAATTTGCGCTCATCCATGCCGAACTCGTTATATCCATCATTCATCACATGGCATCCATATATTCTCTAAGACTTAAATCTTCCTTCATTCCATATCTACCAAAAAGTCCATATTCAACACCATAAATTTTATTATTAACTATTTGTACAAAAACTGCATTGAATTCACATTTTAATATAAAATTTGATTCATCTCTAAGTCGTGAATGATATTTGATTGCTTCGGTATTTATAAATATACACACGTTAGACTTATCGGCATAGTCTAATACCCTTTTATCCCATAATCCAATTTTTTTAAATAGTCCATCCAAGGAATCACCTACAAATAAATTTTTATTAGGATTTACAATGTTATTCCTAACAATTCCTCGAGATAAGTTATATTTTGGGGAGGTAATGGAATTTCTTTCGTATATTAAGGTATCCCCTTCTGCAACAACATATGCACGGAATGGAATATCAGTGCAGTATACGATGCTTGCCTGGCTAAAATCTTGAGCAAGCCTCTCCTTTGTCGTTGAATATAAAGGGGTGTCAAACAATAACTCACTATCTGTAACAATGATTAGCGTGTCATTTACTTTTATACACAAATAATTTTTATTCGGATTATTAAACATAGACCACAATCGAACTCCGCGATAGATAGTATTTTCCCTTGCAAAATTTGTCGATATTGAATCTAACATATCAATATGATGTTTTGTTCCATATATCGCATTAAATCGTGAACATAATTGTGTTATGCAACAAACCATAGCTATCACTAATATAAACTTATTAATAGTTGTAAAATTACCTATTATTAAAATAAATCCACTTGCCACATTGTACACAATATGGCAAATTTACCGTGTCCAGCGCTTCTTGAGAATGGACGCATGAGGCAAATAAACAAAATGCCAATAAACTGAAGAGTATTTTCATAAGCAACAATTCTTTTTATTTACTTCAACTCAAAGGTTGCCATAAGCAGCACCTTATTGCCATCTATGTTATCTTCGTAGAAGAAGCGATAGACGCCTGGCTTGTTTGGCAGAATATCGGGAAAAAGATGGGCCGTGATGGTGCCGCTTTGACCATCGCTTAAAACATGACCGATGGCCGTGAACGAGCAATCGGTGGGCACAACAAACCAATTGCCATCCGCTCCTTGGGCTGTGATGCTATATGCTTCGCCATACACAAATTCCTCGCCACTATGGTTGGTAATCGTGAATCTGATTTCCGTGGTGCCCAATGGATAGGAAGGCTTCTCCGCCTTGAGGGAGATGCCTTGGTAGGTGCTCACGCCTTCCCTGTTGTCGATGATAGGGTCCAACTTGCCCTCAAACCTGATGGCGGGCGAGTTGTAAATCTGCCTACGAAACTCCAGCTGCTTCTCCTTCGTGTTCCAACGGAGCGCAACATCAATGGAGTTGGATTCCATTCCAAATCCAACAACATTTCGCAAGGCCGGGGTCTTGTCTTCCGACAGGAACTTCCGCTCAAGTATCCGCATAATGGCGTTCAGTTCCCTATGCGAATATTTACGCGCCGAAGCCTTGCGATAGGTTCTCTTCTTGCTCTTGACAACTCTCTTTTTGCTAATGGTCGCTACCTTCTTTTGTTGAGCGGCAAATGACTGTTTGCAAGCAGCAAAAGCTGTTTGCATTGAAAGGAACATTGTCAATCCTAATATTATTGCATTGAGGAGTTTTGGCTTCAGTCTCATAGTTATCAGCAATTAATAATTTAACATGTAGAGAGATATGAACTCTTATAGTATATTTCTTTTCTTATGAGAAAAGTTCAATTTATTTTGCAAATATTATATTTTAGTTTATCCACAAAATGATGTTATGATATTATTTTGTCTCTCATAATCTCTTCAATCATTGCGTTCCTTTTTGTCCGTGATAAGTTCTTTCATATCCACAGACAAGAACTGTGCAATTTCAAGAAGTGTGGTAAGGTTGGGTTGAGAACGGTTGCATACGTAAGCATTGACCGTACTGAAACTCCTTCCTAACTTCTTTGCAAGCCATGTTTGGCTTATCCCTTTGTCCTCTAAGACTGCTCTTATGCGATTTAACTTCATGTTTTTATCGTTTTTACGCTACAAAAATAATATTTTATCGTGATAATCCATCCAAATCCCTTGAAAATCTGCTGTATTCCGTCGTAATTTAGACAAAATAGAAATATAATCTGCAAAAATGGGACTAAGCAATTGGTTTCCCAATATGGCAAGATACATATATGCGTTCATAAATATTTGTTCTATTTGCCATGTTCTTAAAATGTCAAAATCGGAAAATTACCATTGTTTTTCGTGTTAATTTTTGTTTTCTCATGCTTTCAATGTTGGGTTTCTTGGTTTTGTTGTTCCTAATTTGTTTCTTTTGCCATTTTATCTTCACAATTAGTATTGATTATCAGTATATTACGAGCAATCAGTAAGATTGCAAGAAAAGAATTATATTTTTACAATCAAAACCTCTTCTACTTATATTTATTAATTTTTAGGTTGTACTATATATTTGAAAATGCAATCAAAAACTCCAGACAAGAAAAATTCTATGAGTCTTTGATTGCATTTTTTATAGAACGCTTACAGCATATTATGTATAATACCTCTCAAGGCAAAAGGTTTTATGAAAAACTTTACCAAAAGAGAGTATGTTATAATTCCCCAAACTATGGATAATGGAAGAACCACGAAAAAACACCAATCAGGAATCTTATAATTATAACCATTCCCTTCGAATTTTTTATTTATCAACCATATCTTTTTGTTAGGGAAAAATCTTAAATAAGAGTATATTAATATCATTAGTAGATAAATGGATAACAAATATCCATCATTTCTATGGTATGAATCCCTTAATAGTTCGCACAAAAATAATGCGAATGGGAAAAAGAGAAACGCAAAGACCATTGCCATATACAATGGGCTAAGAAACTTTGCGGACTCTCTTTTTTTATTATAAGCCCAATATACTCTATAAAATATATAATCTATCATATTACCATTCTAATAATACACCATTCATAAAGTATTCCTTTCTTTTTGTATTTTTGTCCCAAGCATTACATTATCTCCAGCAAATCTTGACTTTTGGCCCATACCAAATGTAGAGCCACAGCATGATGGTGATGACGAGACAAACGATTGACGACCAATGGCTTGGGTCGGAGAGGCATTTGAAATAAAAATTGAACAGACCATGGAAGCAGGCCACCAGTATAAGAGAATGCGTATCACGGATAAGCTTGTCAAGACCAAAAGAAGCAAGGAACAACAAGGCAAAGAAGCCCACATCCCCTATTTGCCATGCTCTGCAATGCCAAAAGAACCAAAGCAAAGTGGTGAGCAGCAGTCGGTGAATGATTTTGCAGCCAATTAGTTCGCTATAAAGGTATCCACGCCAGCCCACCTCTTCGAAGAAGGCATAGAGCAGATATACAAACAATAACCACAAACAGAGTCCAATCTCCTTGTAATCAACAATGCCAAACAGAACAAAAGGCACCGCCAATGTGAGGATGCTCTTGGTGACCGATGTACCAAAAAGAGATGTCTTCATTTTTCTTCGAAGCGCCAAGATAACGACAATCGCGCCTATGAGTGGACTCAAGCCACCTACGAAACCCCACAATTTGACGTGGGATGGGTCTATGGTCTCAAAGCGGGTTGAGACGACTCTTATTAATACCGCCAGAACATAGAAAAGCATGATGCTCCATGTCCGCTTCTGTTTTAATATGGATGATATCTTCATTTAGATGGGATATTTGGTTCAAAGTTATATTATTTTTTCTTAAATCGAGCGGAATGTATGGGATTTGTTGTCTTTATTGTCTGTTGTCATTTTATCAGTCTATATTATCTTCCCAGAGAAGGTCCGTTACTTCTACTTCAAACGGTGCAGAAAGCTCTGTCAAGGCTTTTTCTTTTATTTTGCAAAGATAATCATTTTTTCTGAGAATCTATCCTTTTTCTGCTGTTTTTTCTCTTTTTTCGCTCCCACGTTTGTCGCATTCGCTTCCACGATTGTCGCATTCGCTTCCATGTTTGTCGCATTCGGTTCCACGTTTGTCGCAATCGCTTCCACGTTTGTCACATTCGGTCCCGCGTTTGTCGCATTCGGTCCCGCGTTTGTCGCATTCGCTCCCATGATTCTGTTGTCATATTCCTCTTTCGAATGTTTGTCCCACACACCCTACCTGTAGGGGCAGAAGCTTTAAAAAATTGCCTGGAGTTTTAAAGCTTTTGCCCTTACAGGGCGCGTTGCTAATTGCCTTATACCCAGGGCGTTGCCATGGGCTAAGAGCTTCTGCCCCTTCAGGGCGTGCTGCTTGCGTCTTTTGTCCTGCTAATTGCCTTATACCCAGGACGTTGCCCTGGGCTAAGAGCTTCTGCCCCTTCACAGGCGTGCTGCTTGCGTCTTTTGCAAGAAAAGCGTTCACATTTTGGGCTTTTCTGTCACAAAGGGTTCACCGTTTTACGCCATTTGTGACGTTTTGGTGAATACCTGTGAAGGGAGGGTTCACGCCCTGAATCCCCTCTGTTTATCGGACTTTCGGAGCAGATGTGAAGGGTGAACCCTCGTTTCTTGCTTTATACGCATACGCGAAAGAAAATAAATAAAGAAAACAGCAGTATGGGTAATGCCATAAAAACATATAAAAGAATATATATATATATATTATTATAAACGTTCACAGCTTCACGCAAAGGTCTCGCCCGATAGGTTATTCAGACCAGCCAATGACTAACAGAGATTTCCCGGTAAGTCATTGAGCCGTCTCAGTGACTTACCGGGAAATGGTAACTATTATGCTGAACTCAACAGTCGCAAATAAGCGCCACACACCCTGAAAAACTGCCATTTTGTGTTTGGTGCGAAAAGAAAATTTGACAAAAAATCGGGAAAATGCGCATAATTCATGAATAAACATGAAGAAAATCGCGAAAACGATGTAAAAGAAAACGAAAAAAGTGGAGAAATGAGGGGATTTGCTACCCCAAAACAGGGGATGCGGGGCCCAAAACAGGGGATTTGGGCACTCCAAAAAAAGGCGCATCCCCTGTGGATGCACTTCGCAAAACCCGACCAAATCCACAACACAAAAAGTGGATGGAAACAGAAATTACCACCCTTTTTGAACAGTTATTACTACCAAAACTGCTGCCGTGCCGATTTATTTCAACATTTATATATAAACAACGCGAGAAAATGGTATAAAGTATTAATAATAATGGGGATGCGAGAAAAATGGATTAGAAAAAGTGCTTCTAATCCCCAATTTTGTTTTTTGCCCGGCATAACGGCAGTATTGGCAGAGGGCAAAAAAACTTTCTTGAAAATGCGGATTTCTCTTAATTTCTTTTGTGTTACGATATTTTATTTGTATCTTTGCAAGATAAACTGATAAAGAAATAAATGAGAAAACGATTCATCCACATATTATGGGCTTTGTTGGGTGCAGGCATCCTGTTCTGTATCCTGGGCTTTGTAGCCGTTTGGAATGGTTTGATAGGCTATATGCCCGAGATAGAGGACTTGCAGAACCCCATCAACCGCTTTGCCACACAGGTGTATTCATCTGACGGCAAGGTGTTGGGAACCTGGAACCTGAACAAGGAGAACAGAATCGTGATCCCTTACGACAAGATGTCGCCCCACCTCGTAGAGGCACTCGTTGCCACAGAGGACGAGCGCTTCTATGAGCACTCAGGCATCGACTTCCGTGCCCTGGGCCGAGCCATCGTGAAGCGAGGACTCATGGGACAAACCAATGCCGGAGGAGGCTCCACCATCACCCAGCAGTTGGCGAAGCAGTTGTATAGCGAGACAGCCAGCAGCACCGTGCAGCGCTTCTTCCAGAAACCCATAGAGTGGGTGATAGCCGTCAAGTTGGAGCGCTATTACACCAAGCAGGAGATCATCGCCCTCTATCTCAACTACTTCGACTTCCTGCACAATGCGGTGGGCATCAAGACCGCTGCCAACACTTACTTCAACAAAGAGCCTAAAGACCTGACGGTGTGCGAGGCAGCCACCCTCATCGGACTCTGCAAAAACCCCTCGCTCTTCAACCCCGTGCGCTATCCCGACCGCTGCCGGGAACGAAGAAACGTGGTGTTGCAGCAGATGGTGAAGGCAGGCTATATGGACCGCTCGGAGTACGCCAAGTATTCTGCCGAACCCCTTACCCTCGACTTCCACCGTACCGACCATAAGGACGGCACAGCCACCTATCTGCGCGAGTTCCTCCGCCAGTATATGACCGCCAAGCGCCCCGTGCGCTCCGACTATCCTTCGTGGAACAGAGTGCAGTTTGTCATCGACTCGATAGCCTGGGACACAGATCCCCTCTATGGCTGGTGCAACAAGAACTTCAAGAAGGACGGCACACCCTATAACGTCTATGCCGACGGTCTGAGAGTGTTCACCACGATAGACAGCCGTATGCAGAAATATGCCGAGGAGGCAGTCTACAAGCATGTGGCAGGCTATCTGCAGCCCGCCTTCGACCGTGAGAACAAGCCCAAGCCCAGTGCTCCCTTCTCCGACAAGCTGACGCCCAATCAGATACGCTCCATCCTGAACCGATCCATCACCCAGAGCGAGCGCTACCGCACCATGAAGGCGGCAGGCTATTCGCCCGAGGAGATACACGACGCCTTCAGAAAGAAGGTGGAGATGACCGTCTTTACCTATCATGGCGACATCGACACCCTGATGAGTCCGCTCGACTCCATACGCTACTACAAGGGTTTCCTGCGTTCGGGCTTCATGAGCATGGATCCTAAGACGGGAGCCGTGAAAGCCTATGTGGGCGGTCTCGACTATACACACTTCATGTACGACATGGTGAGCCTGGGACGCCGACAGGTGGGTTCCACCATCAAGCCATTCCTCTACAGTCTGGCGATGGAGAACGGATTCTCTCCCTGCGACATGGCGCCCAACCGTCAGCAGACCTATATCGTGGCAGGCAGACGCTGGACACCCCGCAACGCCAACCATTCGCGCTATGGACAGATGGTTACGCTGAAGTGGGGTCTGGCACAGAGTAACAACTGGATCAGCGCTTATCTGATGAGCAAGCTGAACCCACAGCAGTTTGTGCAGCTGCTGCGCGATTACGGCATCAACAATCCCGACATCCATGCCTCGATGAGTCTCTGTCTGGGTCCTTGTGAGGTGAGTGTGTCGGAGATGGTGAGCGCCTATACCGCCTTTGCCAACCACGGCATCAGGACCTCGCCGCTCTTTGTGAGCCGCATCGAGGACAACGAAGGCAATACGATAGCCACCTTCCAGCCCCGCATGAACGAGGTGATCAGCGCCGACAACGCCATGAAGATGCTTACTATGCTGATGGGCGTGGTAGACCAGGGTACGGCGGGACGACTGAGATACCGCTACAACATGGAGGGACAGATAGGAGCGAAGACGGGAACCACCAACAACAACAGCGACGGATGGTTCATTGGCTTCACACCGCAGTTGGTGACAGGCTGCTGGGTGGGAGGCGAGGACCGCGACATCCACTTCGACTCCATGAGTATGGGACAGGGAGCCACGATGGCGCTCCCCATCTGGGCCATCTTCATGAAGAAGGTTTATGCCGACCCAACGCTGGGCTTCAGTCCGATGGAGAAGTTTGACATTCCTGCTGACTATAATCCCTGTGCGAGTCAGACGGAAGATGAATTCGGTGAAGAAGGCATCGATGAAGTTTTTGAATAAGCAAGCATCCTGCAATGATGGCAATATAGATGAGGCCTAATTGCAGGATGCTTATTTTTATCCCCTCTATGCAGGCTCCTGGCAGCATGACTATCAGCTGCAGGGCATGCTGGGTGGCAGAGGTGGTGAGGCTTAGCAAGTATGCCAGTCCGCCCTGCAGCAGGGAGAATCCCGGCAGGAGGAAGAACGAGAGCAGCAGCGACAGACTGACATAGATGATGACCGTGGCAGCAGGAATGGCGACAAACGAGCTGAGTACGGAATAGCAGGCGATGTTGCCGAAATAATAGCACACCAGCGGTGTGGTTCCCACCTGGGCAGCCACCGATACCGCCACCATTGCCCATGCCCAGCCCAAGGGCTTGCGGCGGGTGACCGAGGCTGGCAGAAGGCTGTAGATGGGCTTGTAGAGCAACAGGATGGACAGCACGGCGGCAAAGGACAGCTGAAAGCTGATGTCGAAGAGGTGGAGAGGCTGGATGATGAGCATCACGATGGCAGCGAGAGTCAGGTTGCTCACAGCCGTCGAGTTGCGTCTGGTGAGCAGGGCGAAACAGTAGATGCTGATCATTGAGGCAGCCCTGACGGCACTGGCAGGCAGGGCGATGAGGAACACGTATGCCCAGATGGCAGTCACGCTGATGGGTACGGCGATAAGCCGCCATCGTTTTCTGCCTCCTGCCAGGAGGATGAAGAGCTGAAAGATGATGCCGATATGTAGTCCGCTGATGGCCAGGATATGGCTGGCACCCGAGGCCTTGAAGGTTTGTCGGGTGTCCTTGCTGAGGCTGCCTTTCTCGCCCAGTGTCATGGCGGTGATGATGGCTTGCTGCTGCGATGCAAGATGCTGGCTGCCAATGCGTTCTGTGAGTTCGCTTCGCAGGCTGAGAGCCTTCAGGCGGGTGCGGTCGAGCGCCGACAGATGGCTGTAGGAACGCGTCGCTGCGGGTTGCCGGTTCTGCTCTTCCTGCAGAGAGGTGAGCAGGGCGCCAGCCATCAGGAAGGCGGCGAGGATGAGGAGTGACTTGTGCAGCTCGTTCTTCACCAAGATGGCGAAGGCAGAGGCGGCGAGCATGATGAGCAGCCAGTAGGAGGGAGGAAGGGTGACGACGTGGAAGTGCGCAATGACAATGCCCGACACAAGCATCAAGCAGAGAGCCTGAGTGGGGCACGAATTGAAGAACTTTCGCCTTCTGAGGACTGTCTTTGCGCCAGAAATCTTCATTTAATCTTTAATTTCTGCAAATATAGGAATTTTTTTTCGTCTAAATGTAGTTTTTTTTGTAATTTTGCAAAGTTTTATAGAATACAATAAAAATCATTATAATGAACGTTTCATACAAATGGCTTAAAGAATACGTCGATTTCGACCTTACTCCCCAGGAGACAGCGGACGCGCTGACTTCTTGCGGTCTCGAAGTCGATGCTTTGGAAGAAGTACAGTCCATCAAGGGTGGACTGAAGGGTCTTTACGTAGGTAAAGTGTTGACATGCGAGATGCATCCCAATAGCGATCACCTCCATGTCACTACTGTAGATTTGGGCAAGGGCGAGCCCCAGCAGATTGTATGCGGTGCCCCCAACGTGGCAGCAGGACAGAAAGTCATCGTAGCCGACCTGGGCTGCGTGCTCTACGACGGCGACAAGAGTTTCACCATCAAGCGCAGCAAGCTTCGCGGCGTGGAGAGTCTCGGCATGATCTGTGCCGAGGACGAGATAGGAGTAGGAACCTCTCACGACGGCATCATCGTGCTGCCAGAGGATGCTCCCGTAGGTCAGCCTGCAGCAGAGTATTATCACTTGGAGAGCGACTGGCTCATCGAGATAGACATCACAGCCAACCGAGCTGATGCCCTGGGTCACTGGGGAGTGGCACGCGACCTCTATGCGTGGCTGAAGCAGAACGGATATCAGACCAGTATGCATCGTCCTTCGTGCGATGAGTTCGTTGTCGACAACGAGGACCTGCCTATCGAGGTGGAGATTCAGAACACCGAAGCCTGCAAGCGCTATGCCTGTGTGAGCATCACCGACTGCGAGGTGAAGGAGAGTCCTAAGTGGCTGCAGGACAAGCTGAACATCATCGGCTTGCGTCCTATCAACAACATCGTGGACATCACCAACTATATCATGATGGCTTACGGTCAGCCACTGCACTGCTTTGATGCCGACATGGTGACAGGACATAAGATCGTGGTACGCACCCAGCCAGAGGGAACCAAGTTTGTGACCCTCGACGGTGAGGAGCATACCCTGGGCGAGCACGACCTGAGCATCTGCAACGCCGAGGAGCCTATGTGTATCGCAGGTATCTTTGGCGGTAAGGGCTCGGGAACCTACGACACCACCAAGAATGTGGTGTTGGAGAGTGCCTACTTCCATCCAACATGGATTCGCAAGAGTGCCCGCCGTCACGGACTGAGCACCGACGCCAGCTATCGTTTTGAGCGCGGTGTAGACCCCAACGGACAGATTTATGCCCTCAAGCAAGCTGCCATCCTCTGCAAGCAGTTGGCAGGCGGAAAGATCAGTATGCAGATCAAGGACGTATATCCAGAGCCTATCCAGGATTTCCCTGTGCGCCTGAACTATGAGTATGCACACCGTCTCATCGGTAAGGAGATCGGTGCAGAGACCATCAAGAATATCGCCACCTCATTGGAGATGAAGATTGTGAAGGAAGACGCCGAGGGCCTCGACCTCCTCGTTCCAGCCTTCCGTGTTGACGTGCAGCGTCCTTGCGACGTGGTGGAGGACATCCTGCGTATCTACGGATACAACAACGTGGAGATTCCTACCCAGCTGAAGAGCTCGCTCACCGTACAGGGCGAGGAAGACAAGCACTACCACACCCAGAACATCGTGGCAGAGCAGCTGGTAGGCGAGGGCTTCATGGAGATACTGAACAACTCGCTCACCAAGGCAAGCTATTATACCGACTTCGAGCTCAACGCATATCCCGACGAGCACACCGTGAAGGTGATGAACCCTCTGAGTGCCGACCTGGGAGTGATGCGCCAGACCATGCTCTTCGGTGGACTGGAGAGTGTGTCGCGCAACATCAACCACAAGAGCCAAAACCTGAAGTTCTTCGAGGTGGGCAACACCTATTTATATAATAAGGAGAAATGGGATGCCGAGAATCCTATCAAGGGCTACAGCCAGGAAGGTCATATCTCGCTCTTCATCACCGGTAAGCGCGTAGAAGGCAACTGGGCTCATGCCGACGAGCAGAGCAACATCTACGAGTTGAAGGCTGTGGTGGAGAACATCCTGCGCCGTGTGGGTATGCCACAGAACAATGTGGTGCTGAAGCACAGCGACAACAATATCTTCTCAAAGGGTGTGCAGTATGAGACCCGTGCCGGAAAGGTATTGGTAGAGATGGGTATCCTGAGCCTGAAGCTGAAGAAGGCTTTCGATATCGAGCAGGACGTGTTCTATGCCGATGTGCACTGGGACAACCTGATGAAGGCCATCAAGAAGGTGAACCTCACCTATACCGATATCAGCAAGTATCCTTCTGTAAGCCGCGACCTGGCACTCCTGGTCGACAAGAGTGTGGAGTTTGAGCAGATAGAGATGATTGCCCGTCAGACAGAGAAGAAGCTCCTCAAGAGTGTGGTTCTCTTCGACGTGTATGAGGGCAAGAACCTGCCAGAGGGAAAGAAGAGCTACGCAGTGAACTTCATCCTGCAGGACGAGGAGAAGACTCTCAACGACAAGCAGATCGATGCCATCATGAAGAAACTCATTGCCAACCTCACAGGCAAGTTGAATGCTGAATTGAGATAATTTTGGAGTTAACTCCTTCACATCATATAATAAGTATAACAACAAAACATATTAAATTTTATTCCAATGGGAAGAGCATTTGAATATCGTAAGGCTACAAAGCTGAAAAGATGGGGCCACATGGCCAAGACATTTACTAAGTTAGGTAAGCAGATTGCAATTGCAGTAAAGGCTGGCGGTCCAGAGCCAGAGAACAACCCTACCTTGCGTGCTATCATCGCCAACTGTAAGCGTGAGAACATGCCTAAGGATAACATCGAACGTGCCATCAAGAACGCTTGTGGCAAGGATACAAGCGATTACAAGGAGGTGACTTACGAGGGATATGGTCCTCACGGTGTTGCCATCTTCGTTGACACATTGACAGACAACACCACACGTACCGTAGGTGACGTGCGCTCAGTGTTCAATAAGTTCAATGGCAACATGGGTACCACAGGTTCACTTTCTTTCCTCTTCGACCACAAGGCTGTGTTCACCTTCAAGAAGAAGGAAGGCATGGATATGGACGAGATGATTCTCGACCTGATCGACTATGGTGTAGAGGATGAGTTCGACGAGGATGAGGAGAACAACGAGGTCACTATCTACGGTGCTCCTACAAGCTTCGGTGACATCCAGAAGCACTTGGAGGCTGAGGGCTTCGAGGTGACCGGTGCTGAGTTCACCTATATCCCTAACGACCTGAAGGACGTTACTCCTGAGGAGCGTGAGACTATCGACAAGATGGTGGAGAAGCTGGAGGAGTTTGACGATGTTCAGACCGTCTATACCAATATGAAGCCAGAGGCTTCTGAGGAGGCAGAATAATATTACGCCCAATTCAGCGCTGCTTTTATCGGCACGCCCTGAAAGGGCAGAAGCTCATAGCCCAGGGCATCGCCCTGGGTTTTGTGTTTATTTCACTATGCGCCCTGTAAGGGCAAAAGCTTTAAAATGAGGAGAAAACATTATGATTAATTCTAACAACGAAAATCAGGATAAGTTGAAGAAGGTCACCTATCAGACACACGGCACCTGTTCAAAGTACATCTGCATCAGTGTGGATGAGGACGGAACAGTAAGGGATGCTGAGTTTATCGGTGGTTGTGACGGCAACACCAAGGGCGTATGCGCTCTGATAAGAAACATGAAGGCCAAGGACGTGATAGCCCGACTGAAAGGCATCACCTGCGGCAACAAGCCAACCAGTTGTCCAGACCAGTTGGCTACTGCCCTTCAGCAAATGGGATATTAATTTAGTATGGCGATATGTTCAAGCTTTAGTACTTGAACGTATCGTCCAACAAAATTTTCTGGGGATTGGAAGCCGAACGGTAGATGAAACGGAAGGAGAAGTGGGCTTCCTTATAGCTCTTGAGCCCCGGGTTGTTGTCGAGTGCCTGTTTCTGCATATTGTGCAGTTTGTTACGGTTCAGGGCTATCGCCTCGGCATTGTCAGCCTTGTTGCGCAAGCTGAGATAATAAATATAAGTGCGTGAGTCTTTGTCAAACACAGCGCTGTCGGTACGGCTGTCGTTGATGTAAGGGGTGGGACATACCTTCTCTGTGTATTCGCGGGCTTCGCGTACAGCCCTGTCTTCCATGCTCTCAGTGCATGATGCCATGAGGGCAAGAGTCATGATACCGAATAAAATCTTTTTCATCTTTTTTTTCTTCGTTTTTGAATTTTGTCACAAAGTTACTGCAAAATTCGTAATCCTGCAACATTTGACCCTGATTTTTCTGTCAGAAGCTCTAACTTCTATAACTTCTGAACTTGCTAAAGTTGAGTAAATGCGAAAAAAAAGCGCAAAAAAATTGGTTTTCTCCTAAAAATAAGGTAATTTTGCATCCTAAAGTATAAATATTTATGGAGAATATCAACAAAATACGAAATTTCTGTATTATTGCACATATAGACCATGGTAAAAGTACCCTGGCAGACCGATTGTTGGAGAAGACACAGACCATCAAGATCACTGAGGGTCAGATGCTCGACGACATGGATTTGGAGCGAGAGAGAGGTATCACCATCAAGAGCCATGCCATCCAAATGGAGTACAAGGCAAATGACGGACAAACCTATATCCTCAACCTCATTGATACTCCGGGACACGTGGATTTCTCTTACGAGGTTTCACGTTCCATCGCTGCCTGCGAGGGAGCACTCCTGGTAGTTGACGCCACACAGGGTGTGCAGGCGCAGACCATCTCCAACCTTTATATGGCCATAGAGCACGACTTGGAAATCATTCCTGTCATCAACAAGATAGACATGCCTTCGGCCATGCCCGAGGAGGTGGAGGACGAGATCGTAGATCTCATCGGATGCAAGCGCGAGGAGATTCTGCGTGCCTCAGGAAAGACAGGTGAGGGCGTAGAGGATGTGCTCGAGGCTGTGGTGAACCGTGTGCCTCATCCCGAGGGTGACAACAAGGCACCTTTGCAGGCACTGATCTTCGACTCTGTGTTCAACTCCTTCCGTGGCATCATCGCCTACTTCAAGATAGAGAACGGAACCATCCGCAAGGGTGACAAGGTGAAGTTCTTCAACACCGGAATGGAATATGATGCCGATGAGATCGGCGTGCTGAAGATGGACATGATAGCCCGCAACGAGCTGGGAACAGGCGAGGTGGGATATATCATCTCGGGTATCAAGAACGCCACTGAGGTAAAGGTGGGTGATACCATTACCCATGTTGCACGTCCCTGCGAGAAAGCCATTGCCGGTTTCCAGGAGGTGAAGCCTATGGTCTTTGCCGGTGTCTATCCCATAGACCCCAGCGACTACGAGAACCTGCGTGCCTCGTTGGAGAAGCTGCAGCTCAATGATGCCAGTCTCACCTTTATGCCGGAGAGTTCTGTGGCTTTAGGCTTCGGTTTCCGTTGTGGCTTCTTGGGTCTGCTCCACATGGAGATCATACAGGAACGACTCGACCGCGAGTTCAACATGGACGTCATCACCACCGTGCCCAACGTATCCTATATGGTATACGACAAGCAGGGCGGCGAGAAAGAGGTGCACAATCCTTCGGGACTGCCCGACCCAACGATGATCGACCATATTGAGGAACCCTATATCCGCGCCACCATCATCACATCGTGCGACTATATTGGTCCTATCATGAAACTTTGTCTCGACAAGCGAGGCGAGCTCATCAAGCAGGAGTATGTGAGTGGCAACCGTGTGGAGTTGCACTTCATGCTGCCTCTTGGCGAAATCGTTATCGACTTCTATGATAAGCTGAAGAGCATCTCCAAGGGATATGCTTCCTTCGATTATCACATAGACAGCTTCCGTCCTTCCGACCTGGTGAAGCTCGACATTTTGCTCAACGGTGAGCCTGTGGATGCCCTGAGTACCCTGACCCACCGTGAGAATGCAGTTGCCTTTGGTCGCAGAATGTGTGAGAAGTTGAAAGACCTGATACCCCGTCAGCAGTTTGACATCGCTATCCAGGCTGCCATCGGAGCCAAGATTGTGGCACGCGAAACCATCAAGCAGGTGCGTAAGGACGTTACAGCCAAGTGTTATGGTGGTGACGTAAGCCGTAAGCGCAAACTGTTGGAGAAGCAGAAGAAGGGTAAGAAGCGTATGAAGCAGATCGGTAATGTGGAGGTGCCACAGAAGGCATTCCTTGCCGTATTGAAACTCGACTAATCATTTCAAGTAAGATAAAAGCTATCAAGCAACATAAATCAAGGAGGCAGAATAATGAATGATTTAAGGACGATTACTCCCAAGCGTGATATTGCCAGGGAGTTGGCGCGTAAGTACAGTACGATGACTCACGACGAGCTCGACATCCTGGAGGGCATCCTGGAGCCAGTGAAATACGGAAAGGGCGAGATGATCCTTTCGGAAGGTGAGGTGTGTCGTGGTATCTCTTATATCGAGAAGGGGCTTGTGCGCCAGTTCTATAATAAGAATGGCAAGGAGGTGACCGAGCATCTGGGTGTCGACCATACCATCTTTATGTGTATCGAGAGTCTTTTCAAGGAGGAGCCTACTCGTCTTCAGGTGGAGGCTCTTGAGGCTACCCTGGTTTATATCTTGCCTAAGTCGAAACTGGAGGCTGCCGCCATCCGCAATGTCAACATTCAGATGTTGTATCGTAAGATTCTGGAGGAGAGTCTCATCCAGTCGCAGGTTCATGCCGACCTGATGCGTTTCGAGACTGCGCCCAACAAATACAAGCGTCTGTGCGAACTGAGTCCTCAGGTGGTGTTGCGTGCTCCATTGACTTACATTGCCAGCTATCTGCAAATGACTCCCGAGACATTGTCACGCATCCGTTCGGGTGTGTTGCTATAAAGATGTTATAACCAAAAAGTCCTGCTTCACAATGATGAAGCAGGACTTTTTGGTTATTGAAAATTCGCATATTTGCCCCACATGCCCTGAACCAACGGTCACCGACCGAAGATAAAGGTCAGAAGCTCACAGAAGCAGCACGCCCTTAACCAATGGTCATCGGCCGAAGGTAAAGTTTTCTATAAGCAGCACGCCCTGAAAGGGCAGAAGCTCTTAGCCCAGGGCAACGCCCTGGGTATAAAGGCAATCAGCAATGCGCCCTGTAAGGGCAAAAGCTTTAAAACTTCAGGCAATAATAAAGCTTTTGCCCTTACAGGTAGGGTGTTCAAAATTCGAATCAAAAATCCGGTATAAAAAATGGTGTTATTTTGGTGCA
>NZ_VZAD01000046.1 GCF_009495355.1 Segatella copri | reverse complement strand
GAAAATTACCTGTCAAAACTTTTGGAGGCGAACGCATTTTGATGCGTCCGCCCTGTAGGCTCTGAACAGAACTTTTACAGGCTCTGAACGAAACTTTTATAGGCTTTGAACAAAACTTTTATAGGCTTAAGAAAAAAATTATAGTATAGGAAAAAAACCGACCTGTACGGATGGTGTAATACGCAGCACGCCCTGAAAGGGCAGAAGCTCTTAGCCCAGGGCAGCGCCCTGGGTATAATGGCAGTCAGCAATGCGCCCTGTAAGGTAGGGTGTTCAAAATCCGTTTAAAATTTGGCACGTTTTTTAGTCGAATAATCGGTTTAACTAACTGATATTTCAATAATTATCGATACGAAGATTGCGCAGAACTTAAAAAAGTCACATTTTTGAATTCTTAACACGTTGATTTCGTGTGAATTAACTTGTATTTCGACGCAAAAAACGTGTCGAAAAATTGATAGATTTTGAACACCCTACCTGTAAGGGCAAAAGCTTTAAAATACACCTAATAAAAATGGGAAATCCGTTGCGATATGTAAAGCTTTTGCCCTTACAGGGCGACAGGTTTGCGTTCATGATAACCCAGGGCGCTGCCCTGGGCTAAGAGCTTCTGCCCTTTCAGGGCGTGCTGCTTATAGGGGCTTTCAGCCCGTGCCAACCGTACACGTCGAATCATGTCTTTTATAGCAGCAAGGCAATTAAAGACAAAGAGGAAAAAGAACGTGTGTACAGGTCGAATCATTTCTTTTATAGCAGCATATTACTGGTCAGGGTTCTCGACGAAACCCTGGTACTCGGGGACGAGCCCAGACATGATAGCATCGTAACTCTTTGTCATCTGGTTCTTGATATTCTCGGCACCCTTGCCTACCGGCTGGATGGGCTCGTGAATAGTAAGACGAAGAGGATGCCAGAAAATCCAATACATGTCCTTCATGCGCGGCTTCACATCGAAACTGCCGTTGATGGTAAGCGGACAGACGGGCAACTGCAACTCGTCTGCCAACATGAAGGCTCCTCGACGGAATACACCCATGTGACCTGTGAAGGTGCGGGCGCCTTCGGGGAAGACTACCAATGACATTCCTTCCTGTAGTTCCTCGCGGGCCTTGTCGTAAGAGGCGCGTATCTTGGAAGGGCCGCTCTTGTCGACAAAGATGTGATGGGCATACTGGCAGGCTATACCAACCAAGGGCACCTTGCGGAGCGCCTTCTTCATCATCCACTTGAAGTTACGGCCTAAGAAGCCATAAATCAAAAAGATGTCGAATGACCCCTGATGGTTGGCCACGAACACGTAGCTCTGATTCTTCTGCAGATGTTCCCTGCCTTCTACCTTGACGGGCAGCAGGAGAAGACGGATCCACAACTGCGACCACAACTTGCCAGGATAATAGCCCCAGAAATGGCCATTACCCAACATACAGCCCAAGACTGTGATGACACTGGTCAAAATGCTTGCCACCAAAAGGATTGGAAGACAAATCAACAACTGATAAATGCGATACAGATACTTCATTTGTGATTCAATATTTTTTGAGTGATTCTTTTTCGTGGGAACTTATATTTTTGAGAAGTTTGAGAGCTTTAACCATTACCCTCCCGTCCGCTTCAGTGTGATAACCACAATCTCGGCGGTGGAACCGACACGGATGGGAACCACACCACCTAAGCCGGCGGTGGTAAAGAGCTGACAGCCCTCGCGCTCATAGAGGCCATAGTCATAGGGAGCAAACATCGTGGGACGTAATCCGAACACGGATATTTGTCCGGCATGGGTGTGGCCGCTCAGAGTGAGCTGCGGCGCCACCAACACCTCGCCTTTCCTGCCATACACCTGGTTGATGCGCGAAGGAACCATGTCCTCCCACTGCGTGGGGATGTGCTGAAGCATCAGGACGAAGTGACCTGGACGGATGCCCCGAAGCGCCTTTGCCACATTGGCATGAGCAGGTTTCTTGAAGTTTTCTGTGCCCGCAACATAGATGGAGTCAGAACCGCGATGCACCACGGCGTGCTCGTTGAGAAGCAGATGCCATCCCATCTGCCATTCCAGCCGGCGAGTCTCCTGCTCCTGCCTGAGACAGGTGAGCGAGTCGGCTTTCACATAATAGCTGTAGTCATGATTGCCCAGCACACTGTATACGCCGTCCTTGGCACGCAGGGAGGAAAGCATCCTGACGTAAGGCTTGAGCTCGGACGGACGGGTGTTCTGAATGTCGCCAGTGAAACAAATCATATCGGGATGCTGGGCATTGATGCTGTCGACATCACGCTGTGGCAGATCGCTGCGCCAACCGTAATAGGATCCAGCATGGAAATCGCTGAAGAGGACAATGCGATAGCCGTCGAAACTGGCAGGAAGCTGGGACACAGCTATGGTGAAGCGCTTCACCTCCAACTCACGGAAGCCATAAGTGAAGCCATAAAGGAAAACGCCGACGGACAGGAGGCCCATGACAAGACCTATGAGCCGACCCCAGTTGCGCCTGCCCTTGAATGCCTTCATCACACACCAGCCTACAAAACTGAACAGGGCATAGACGAAGACGGGAACGGCAAACAGCGCCATGACGACAAACCACACGTCGACAAGCACCGGACGGTCGGGCACGAAGTTGGGCTGTAGCGCTAAATAGCCACTATAGCCAATGACGACGGATGCCGGAAGCCAAAGCAACAAGCGCCTCGCCAAACGGCTGCTGCGCAGCTCATGACAGAAGCACCACAGATAAGGCAAAAGGGTGCCCAAGAGAATCCATATATATATGCGTGCTATCATTTCTTAATCAAACTACTCTGTAAATAACGGCGCATCAACTCGACGGGGATGCCACGGCGACGCGCATAGTCGCGCAACTGTTCTTCGTCAATCTTGCCCAGGTCGAAATAATGGGCCTGAGGATGGGCGAACATCAGTCCCGACACACTGGAATGGGGCATCATCATGCCGCTCTCGGTAAGCCGGATGCCAATCTGCGACATGGTGAGAAGCTGGTCAAGCTCGAAGTTGACGCTGACATCGGGCAACGACGGATAGCCCACGGCAGGACGGATGCCCTGATATTCCTCACGATGAAGCTGCTCCATCGTGAGATGCTCATGGGGAGCATAGCCCCAGAAGTGGCGACGAACCTCTAAGTGCATCTTCTCGACCGTGGCCTCGGCAAGGCGGTCGCTCAGCACCTGTGCCATCATCGACAGATAATCGTCGCCCCTGTAAGCCTCCAGCACTCCTGCCTCGACGGAGGCACAAAACAACCCTACCCTGTCGCGCACGCCGCCTGAAAGAGGACGCACGAAATCGGCAAGACAGAGATTGGGGCTTCCGGCAGCCACTGGATGCTGCTGGCGCAACAGAGGAATGCGGGTGAACCTGGCATCGGCTGTGTCATCTGCATAAAGCAGCAGGTCGTCCATGTCGGCATTGGCTGAGTAAAGGGCAAAGATCGCATGGGTGTGATAACGCCCCTGCCACGACTGCATCATGGCGGAAGCCTCATCACGCAGCCGCTGTTTCTCGGCCAAAGGCTTACCACTCATGCCCCAGGCATGATAGAAATAAAGCCAGTTGATGTAGGGTACTACTTCGTCTATATCGTATGTGAGGACCTGCGGGTGCATCCTTTAAACTTTAAACATTAAACATTCCCTCAAGGCATTTGTATTAACTCCTTAACGCCTCCTGAATTTTGCTTCTGAATTTAACTTCTGAACAGAATGGGCTGTCCCTTAACAGAGGCATCGAAGGCACCCTTGTCGTAGACGAGACGGCCATTACAGAAGGTCTGCTCCACTCGCCACTGGAACTCGTGGCCCTCCATAGGACTCCACCTGCTCTTACTCTGAATCTGGTCGCGAGTCAGTGTCCAGGGAGCATGGGGACGAACGATGACGATATCGGCCTGATAACCCTCGCGCAGGAAACCACGCTTCTGTACTTCGAAGAGACGAGCAGGCTGATGAGCCATCAACTCTACCATCCGCTCGAGGGTAAGCACGCCCTCGTCTACCAGTTCGAGCATGGTGACCAAGGAGAACTGAACCATCGGCATGCCCGAGGCAGCCTTGGCGCAACCTCCCTGCTTGTCTTTCCACTCATGGGGAGCATGGTCGGTACCTATTGTGGCGATTCTGCCGTCAGTCAGAGCCTTGCGCAATGCCGTGCGGTCGGACAGGGTCTTGATGGCAGGGTTGCACTTGATGAGCGCCTTCTTGGTAGCATAATCCGCCTCGGTGAAATAGAGGTGGGCAATGACAGCCTCACCTGTCACCGAGGAACCTGGCGTAAAGAGGTCGAGCTCTCGAGCCGTTGTGACGTGAGCGATATGCAGACGAGTGTCATACTCATGGGCCAGCTGCACAGCCAGACGACTACTCTCATAGCAGGCCTGTTCGCTGCGTACCGCGGGATGAAACTCCACCGCGGGGTCGTCGCCATACCGCTTCTTGAAGGCTGCCATATTGCTGTTAATAATGTCGGTATCCTCGCAATGAGCCATCAAGGGCAAGTCGAGATCGTGAGCTGCCTGGAAGATGCGGCGCAGCGACTCAGCCTTGTCGACAAGCATATTGCCAGTGCTGGAGCCCATGAAGAGCTTGATACCGGGAATGCGATGACGGTCCAACTGGGAGAAACTCTCCACATTGTCATTGGTGGCGCCGTAGAAGAAGGCATAGTTGACATGACTTTTTTGGCTGCCGAGAGCCGTCTTGTCGGCCAGGGCTTCAAGTGTAGTGGTCTGAGGCACCGTGTTGGGCATGTCGAAATAAGAGGTGACGCCGCCAAAGGCTGCTGCCCTGCTCTCACTCTCGATGTCGGCCTTGGCGGTGAGTCCGGGCTCACGGAAATGCACATGGTCGTCAATCACTCCTGGCATAACAAAACACCCCGAGGCATCGACTGTCTTGTCGAAACTGCCACGAGGTGCTTCTTCGCCATTATAAATATGTGTTATCTGTTCGCCATCGACAACGAGGTATCCTCGGAATGTCTTTCCCTCGTTGACGATAGTTCCATTTTTAATCAATGTTTTCATACCTGCTTATTCTTTTTTTTCTGGAATGGTAGGACGCGCCAGGTCGTTGGGTGTAGGCGCTGGCGCTGCTTCGGGCGCAGGCTGGGCTGACACGGCAGGAGCTCCGGGCTGCATATCGCGGGTTCCGTTCATGATCTGCTCGTTCTCCTGAGCCTTCTGATAATAGTCCTTTACATAAGAGTCGTTCTTGAAATGGTCGGTGGCCTTGCTCATGATGTCCTCTATCCATGGAGTGAGCATGGGATACTGATTGCCCATGGTGACGAGGAAGAAGACGCCTGCTCCGAGCACATTGTCGAAGTTGTCGGTCACGAAAGTAGTCACCAACTTGTCTTCCTGTTCAGCCAGGCGGTTGGCCTCAGCTGTGAGTTGACGGGTCACGACGTTCATGTCGCTTCCGTTCATGATGGCCTGGTCGTGCTTATGCACAAGTTCGCGCTGCTGGTTCTGCAGCTGCTGATATTTCTTGAAGAAGCCAAACAACTTGTCGTTGAGAGGGCTTCCGCTTACCACCTGCTGTGTATCGTCAAGCTTGACCGTGATGGCTCCGCTCTCCAGGACAAGGGGCAACACGGGCTCATCGTCCATAAAGATATTGGCCATTCTTACAGAATCAAGTGTGCCGTCGAAATGGAACTGTCCGTGAACGACGTCACAGGAGTCGACGCTCTTGAACTCTGCGTCCTTCAAAACTTTCAGGTAGAGCATACGCCCATCCAACGTGCTCACATTGGAAGTTCCGGTTATGTCGTAACTGTTGGCACACGATGTCAACGCCAATAAGGAAATAAATGCGTAAAATATCTTGTTCATAAGCTGTTTTCTATTTCGGCTAACAAAAGTACAATGTTAAATTGAAGTACGAAAAAAAATTTATGCTATTTAATTGAATATTGCATGTATTTAGGTTTTATTTGCATTCTTCCTTTTTCAATTCATGCGAAACACGGTGTGTGGTGTACAATTCGATAAGGGCTGCCACCAACAGAAACACCACCCACTTGTTGCAGAAATAGGTGATATAGGTCTCGTAGTTGGAAAACCAGTTGCGGGCAAAGGCATAGACTGTATCTACCATCGAGATGCCCGACAGCACGAAGAAGATGTCGGCCACTGCCTGAATGCGCTTCAGACGGTGAACCACCTGCGACGAGCCTTCATAGAGTTGCATCGATTGCATCACGCTGAAAGCTACCGTGCCCAAGAGGAAAAGCCAGCTGGTGTAAAGGGTCAGCTGGGGATAAATTATATAACCGAAGGCGAAGCAGCCTGCGCCTATCACCATCAACACTCCTCCTAATATAAAAATAAATGTTTGAATCTTATTCAGTTGTTTCATTGTCTTGTTCGTTGTCATTATTCGGTAAATCAGTACTCAGCACAAAAATATCCTCGTCATCAGCCTTCATGAAATAGCGCTCACGGGCTATCCGCTCGTAAGCCCTGCCGCCATGATTCATCTCATGCCACATCTGGATGTCATTCTGATAGAGAGTGGTGTACTTGTCTATCTCCAACTGCAGGTTATGGATCTGAACTTTATATTTTATATGCTGCATGATGCTGTTGTCGTCGATGAAACCGACCACCAGCACGCCCACCACAATCACTATAAGATACTTATAATGAGAGAGGTAGTTCCATATTATACTCAATCTTCTGCTCATTAATTTATGAATTTGTTTGCAAAGATAATATTTTTTTGTTATCTTTGCATCATCATTTAAGAAAAAATAATGGAAGAATATATTGTTTCTGCAAGAAAGTACCGTCCGATGACCTTTGATTCGGTTGTAGGACAGAGCGCTCTGACCACAACGCTCAAGAATGCCGTGAAGAGCGGCAAGCTGGCTCATGCCTATCTGTTCTGCGGTCCAAGAGGTGTAGGAAAGACCACCTGTGCACGCATCTTCGCCAAGGCCATCAACTGCGAGCACCCCAAGGAGGACGGCGAGGCATGCAACGAGTGCGAGAGCTGCAAGTCGTTCAACGAACAGCGGTCGTACAACATCTTTGAGCTCGACGCCGCCAGCAACAATGGTGTGGACCACATCAAGGAGCTGATGGAGAAGACGCGCATACCGCCACAGATCGGAAAGTACAAGGTGTTTATCATCGACGAGGTACACATGCTCAGCTCTGCAGCCTTCAATGCCTTCCTTAAGACACTGGAGGAGCCGCCACAGCACGTCATCTTCATCCTCGCCACCACCGAGAAGCACAAGATTCTGCCTACCATCCTGAGCCGATGCCAGATATACGACTTTGAGCGCATGACCGTGCCCAACACCATCAACCACCTCAAGATGGTGGCTGAGAAGGAAGGCATCAGCTACGAGGAGCAGGCGCTGGCAGTAATAGCCGAAAAGGCAGACGGAGGTATGCGCGACGCTCTCTCGATATTCGACCAGGCGGTGAGTTTCTGCCAGGGCAACCTGACCTATCAGAAGGTGACAGAAGACCTCAACGTGCTGGACAGCGACAATTACTTCAAACTGATAGACTGTGCACTGGAGAACAACGTGTCGGAGATGATGCTCCTGCTGAACGGCATCTTGGACAAGGGATTCGACGGCGGCAACATGATACAGGGTCTGGCACAGCATGTACGTAACGTGCTGATGGCGAAAGATGCCAAGACGCTTCCCCTATTGGAAACCAGCGAGGCTCAGAAAGCCAAATATCAGCAACAGGCTCAGAAGGCGCCTACACCATTCTTATATAAGGCGCTGCAGATAGCCAACAAATGTGACATCAACTACCGACAGAGTTCAAACAAACGACTGCTGGTGGAGCTCACACTGATAGAGATCGGACAGATCACCCAGCCCGAGGACAAAGACATTCCGAGTGCGGGGCGTACGCCCAATAGATTAAAATCCCTGTTTCAGAAAATCATAGCCCAGCTGAAGCCTGCCATTCAGGGTGCAGGTGCTGAGCTTAAAGGCAACGGTGAGGAGAGCAACGAAAAAACTCCTCAGACTGCTGTCCAGCCCCTTCACGCTTCGGAAAACAAAGCCAACAACGAAGCTGCCGATAACAAACATCAAGTAAAACCCATCAGCAAAGGCGCCGTCAAACTGGGAACCATCGGCATGACCTTCAGTAACCTGAAGAAAAACATGGAGATGGTAAAACAGCAGTTGAACCCTACCGCCGACGTGAAAGCCATCAGAAGCACTGATGACTCCGAACAATGCGAATTCAACGAAGACGCCCTGCAGTATCAGTGGACGGGCATGTGCGTACGCATGGCACAGAACAACAAAGAACTCATAGGTCTGTCGCACCGTATGCAGGCCATCAAGCCCAAGCTGACGAAATGCCCCAACATAGAAATTGTCGCCGACAACCAACTGTTGCTCGACGACATGCAAAACATTAAAAACAGAATCAGAAACACACTGGTTCGGGGGTTGCACAACACCAACATCGTCATCTCCTACCGACTTTCTCACAAAGAGGAAGTCAAGAAGATTCTCAACAAGAGAGAGGTGCTGGAGAATATGAGAAAGGAAAACCCTGCCTTGGACAAGCTTTGCAATACGCTGAAGCTGGTGATGACATGATGGTTTATCGGGAGTTTAAGGAGTTAAAGGAGTTAAAGGAGTTAAAGGAGTTAAAGGAGTTAAAGGAGTTAAGACAACACATTTCTTCAAATGCTATTGTCTTAACTCCTTTAACTCTTAAAAAAATCTCCTTTCTTTAAATCAGCGACATTCCCGCTTTCTCACATTCCTCGCGCATTTCCTCAGGCCATATACTTGCCTGAATCTCGCCGATGTGAGCTTTATGCAACAGAACCATACAGAGACGGCTCTGGCCGATACCGCCACCAATACTCAATGGCAACTTGCCACCAAGCAACTGCTTGTGGAAATAGAGTTTCTCGCGGTCTTCCTTGCCTTCCAACTTCAACTGGCGCAACAGACTCTCCTTGTCCACACGAATACCCATGGAACTCAACTCGAAACTTCTGCCCAATACAGGATACCAGATCAGGATATCGCCATTAAGACCTGGCAAACCATTCTCAGCCACCGTACTCCAGTCATCGTAGTCGGGAGCTCGGCCATCATGCTTCTTTCCATCGCTCAACTTGCAACCGATTCCCTCGATGAATACGGCACCATACTTCTCGCAGATGGCATCCTCACGCTCCTTGGGAGTCTTGTCGGGATACATATCCAACAACTCCTGGGCATGAATAAAGTGAATCTCTTTGGGCAGGAAAGGCTTAATCTGTGGATAATGCTCACAGGTAAGATACTCAGTGCGCAAAATGGCAGCATAGATGCGACGAACCACATTGCGAAGGAAAGCCAACGTGCGGTCTTTCTTCTCGATCACTGCCTCCCAGTCCCACTGGTCTACATATAGAGAGTGAAGGTTGTCCAACTCCTCGTCGGCACGGATGGCATTCATATCTGTATACACGCCATAACCAGGCTCTATCTCATACTCCGCCAAGGTAAGGCGCTTCCACTTAGCCAGCGAGTGAACCACCTCAGCCTGGGCGTCGCCCAAGTCCTTGATGGGGAAGGTTACAGGACGCTCCACACCGTTGAGGTCATCATTGATACCTAAACCTTTCAACACAAAGAGAGGTGCTGTCACACGACGAAGACGCAACTCTGTAGCCAAGTTCTGCTGGAAGAACTCTTTTATCAACTTGATTCCCATCTCGGTCTGACGCATGTCCAGCAATGCCTGATAACCGATAGGCTTTATTAGCTTACTCATTTTTTGCATTAGTATTTAAAATTCTGTGCAAAGATACAAAAATATTATCATACTGCAACTATTCTGAACAATATTTTTATATTTTGTTAATCATTTTATCCATTTTCCTTTCTTTTTGTATAGACTTTATGCACTTTTTACTAACTTTTCCGACTTTTCGGCTCTCATACCTCACCAAATGACGAAAGAAAGCAACCTGTACTCACTTTATTCATTCAAAATTTGGTCAATTCAAATAAAATCTGTATTTTTGCAAACGTATATGCCAACGTACAGCACGTTTCCTATACCTTATTATATATAAGGGCTCCGTAGCTTAGCTGAATAGAGCGTCAGATTCCGGTTCTGAAGGTCCTGGGTTTGAATCCCAGCGGAGTCACTAATTTTATAAAAAAATGCAGTTTCACAAGGGTGGAAGTGGGAGAAGTTAGTGTCTTAACTCCAAAACAGCTAAACTCCAGAACTTCTGAACCCAGCGAAAGTTCTATTTTCAAGAATTATGGACTTAGTAGAAAGATTTATCAATTACACCAAATTCGACACACAGTCGAGCGAAGACTCCGACAGTGTGCCCAGCACTTCAAAACAGTTGGAATTCGCCAAGTACCTGAAAAAAGAGTTGGAGGACGAAGGACTCAGTGATGTGGAGATGGACGACATGGGTTACATCTACGCCACACTGAAAGGCAATACCAAGAAGGAAACACCTACCATTGGCTTCATTTCGCACATGGACACCAGTCCTGATGCAAGTGGCAAGGATGTCAAGGCAAGAATCATACGCAACTATGATGGAAACGACATTGAACTAAGCCCAGGCATCATATCAAGCGTGAGCAAGTTCCCTGAGCTGAAAGCCCATAAGGGCGAAGACATCATCGTCACAGACGGCACCACTCTGCTGGGAGCCGACGACAAGGCTGGTATTGCCGAAATCGTACAGGCGATGTGCTATCTGCGCGACCACAACGAAATCAAGCACGGCGACATACGTGTAGGCTTCAACCCTGACGAGGAGATCGGTATGGGAGCTCATCATTTCGATGTAGACAAGTTTGCCTGCGACTGGGCTTACACCGTTGACGGCGGCGACTTGGGCGACCTCGAATACGAGAACTTCAATGCCGCTGGTGCCAAGATCAAGATCAAGGGTGTGAGCGTGCATACCGGTTATGCCAAGGGCAAGATGGTGAACGCCAGCCGACTCGCCGTAGAGTTCCAGAACATGATTCCCGAGGACGAGACACCAGAGGCTACCGAGGGCTACCAGGGTTTCTATCACCTCATTGGCATCGAGAGCCGATGCGAGGAAGCCAAGCTCAGCTACATCATCCGCGACCACGACCGCAGCAAGTTCGAAGACCGCAAGAAATTCATTGCCGACTGCGCCAAGAAACTCAACGAGAAATACGGCGAGGGAACCTGCACGGCCGAGATCAACGACCAATACTACAACATGAAGGAGAAGATAGACCCCAACATGCATGTCATCGACATCGTGCTGAGAGCCATGCAGGAAAGCGGAGTTCCTCCTCGCGTGGAACCTATCCGTGGCGGAACCGACGGAGCACAGCTCAGTTTCAAAGGTCTGCCCTGTCCTAACATCTTCGCCGGTGGCGTCAACTTCCATGGTCCTCACGAGTTCGTCAGCATACAGGTCATGGAGAAAGTAGTTCAGACCATCGTCAAAATAGCAGAAATAACAGCCGAATACAACGACTAATCATAAGAAGTAAAGGAGCTTCATGATGCCAACAAAACCTAAACACCACGTCAGGTTCTGGCTCATGAGCTCCTTTGCTTTTAGAAAGTAACTCAACTTTCGCAAATGGGGAAGTCAAAGAAGTTAAATTAGAAAGTCATGGCAGAAATTCCATTCCTCGTAAAAGACCTCGCACTCATCCTGATGGTAGCAGGAATTGTTACCCTCTTGTTCAAGAAACTCAAGCAACCCCTTGTGTTAGGCTATATCGTGGCAGGTTTCCTGGTCTCTCCCCACATGCCCTACACCATGTCAGTGATCGACGACAACGACATTCAGACCTGGGCAGACATCGGCGTCATCTTCACCCTGTTCTCGCTCGGACTCGATTTCTCGTTCAAGAAGATCGTGAAGATGGGAGCATCGCCCATCATCTCCACCGTCGTCATCGTGTTCTGTATGATGATGCTGGGCATCAGCGTGGGTCATGGATTCGGCTGGAACAAGATGGACTGCATCTTCCTCGGAGGCATGCTTGCCATGAGTTCCACCACCATCATCTATAAGGCCTTCGACGACATGGGACTGCGGCAACAGAAGTTTGCCAGTATGGTGATGAGTGTGCTCATCCTGGAAGACATTCTTGCCATTGTCATGATGGTGATGCTTTCGGCCATCGCAGGAGGAAGCACGCCCGACGGCGAACAGATGTTTGAGTCGGTCATCAAGATTGTCTTCTTCCTCATCCTGTGGTTCATCGTGGGCATCTTTGCCATCCCACTCTTCCTCAGGTCTGTGCGCAAACTCATCAACAGCGAGACGCTTCTCATCGTGTCCCTCGGACTCTGCTGCGGCATGGCGGTGCTGTCCACCAAGGTGGGATTCTCCAGTGCTTTCGGTGCCTTCGTCATGGGCAGCATCCTCGCCGAGACCATTGAGGCCGAGAAAATCATCAAGTTGGTAGAGCCTGTCAAAAACCTCTTCGGAGCCATCTTCTTTGTGTCGGTGGGTATGCTGGTAGATCCACAGATCCTGGTCGACTACGCCCTGCCTATCCTTGCCCTCGTGCTCACCATCCTGATAGGTCAGGCTGTATTGGGAACCTTTGGTTTCATGCTGGGCGGTGAGTCGCTCAAGTCGGCCATGCGATGCGGCTTCTCCATGGCTCAGATAGGCGAGTTCTCGTTCATCATCGCCTCGTTGGGATTGTCTTTGGGCGTCATCAGCAAGTTCCTGTATCCTGTGGTCGTGGCGGTTTCGGTCATCACCACCTTCCTTACACCTTATATGATACGCCTTGCCACGCCAAGCTACCAGGTCATGGAGAAACATCTGCCCAACAAGTTGATCACAGCACTCAACCATCTGGCGACCAACCGCCCATCCACCACACAACAGAGCAAATGGAAGGCGCTCCTCAGACAGATGACTGTCAACACCGTGGCCTACTCCATCCTGAGTGCGGCTGTCATAGCCTTGATGTTCACGTTCGTACTTCCCTTAATGCGCAACCTGCTGCCAGGCTGGCGACTCCACTGGTACGCCAATGCCATCACGGGCGTGCTCACCGTCATCTTCATAGCACCCTTCCTGCGTGCCATCGTGATGAAGAAAAACCACAGCAACGAGTGGAAACGACTGTGGGTGGAGAGCAGCATCAACCGCATACCGCTCCTCTCCACCATCGTGGTGAGGTTTATAATAGCCCTGGGCTTTATCTTCTATATCTGCAACTTCCTGAGCCGGTTTACCGATGCGCTGATGATCAGCATCGGTATTGTGGCGGTATTGCTCATCATCGTTTCCAGAAGAACGAAGAAACGAAGCATCAAGATGGAGCGTCTGTTCATCCGCAACCTTCGCTCACGCGACATCGAAGCACAGGTGAAGGGCACCAAACGGCCTCTCTACGAGGGACATCTGCTCGACCGAGACATCCACATCAGTGAGTTTGAGGTGCCTGAAGACTCTACCTGGTGCGGACACACACTGAGAGAACTCAACCTGCGTCAGCGCTTCGGCATCGACATGAGCAGCATCTATCGCGGATCAAGAAGAATCAACATCCCCAACGGCGACACCACTATATTCCCCTGCGACAAACTGCAGATCATCGGCAATGACGAACAGACACAGAAGTTCAACAACGCCCTGCAGACTGAACTTGTACCCGAGGACTTGGATATAGAGAAAAGAGAGATGAAGCTTCGCCAGCTGGTAATCAGTGGAAAGAGTGAGTTCTGCGGCAAGACCTTGGGCGAAAGCGGAATCCGTGACAAATACGACTGTATGGTTGTCGGACTGGAAGAGGGCTTGGAGAGTCTTACCAAAATTTCACCTTCCTACACCTTCCAGAAAGGCGACATCATCTGGATCGTAGGCGAAGAGGCAGCCCTGCAGAAAATCATGAATAAGAATTAGGAAGGGAGAGATTTCAGGAGTTATGGGAGTTAAGGAGTTAACTCCAAAATAAATCTCCCTTAACTCCAGAATAAATCTCCTTAATTTAGTAAATGCGTGGTCCAAATATAGCTGTACCTACACGAACCAAAGTGGCTCCATGCTGGATAGCTATCGGATAGTCATGACTCATGCCCCAGCTGCGCTCGCAGAACGCATCATCATCGGCAAAGTACTTGGCTTTCACCTCATCGAAGAAGCGAGCTGCCGTGTCAAACTCGCAGGCTATCTGCTCGGTGTCATCCGTATTAGATGCCATCATCATCAGTCCACAAATCTGCACATGCTCCATTGAACGCCATTCTCCTTCTTCCAACAAGGCACGGCAAGCGTCCAATGTCAGTCCGTACTTGGTCTCTTCCGCAGCAATATGAAGTTCCAACAACACCTTCACCACCCTGTCGTGCTTGGCAGCCTGCTTGTTGATTTCCTTCAACAACTTGAGACTGTCCACAGCTTCTATCATACTGATGTAAGGCGCTATGTACTTCACCTTATTGGTCTGCAGATGACCGATGAAATGCCATTCTATGTCTTTGGGCAGGTCTGCCACCTTCTTGGCAAGTTCCTGCTCATGACTCTCTCCAAAAATTCGTTGTCCCTCTGCATAGGCAGCCGACAAATACTCCTTGGGATGAAACTTGCTGATGGCGACCAGACGAACACCCTTAGGCAACTGGTCTAACACCTCATGCAAGTTTTTTGCTACATCATACATTATATTATAGTATTAATGAATTTTAGCAAGTTTTTATGCCTCTTCGTACTCAGGCTTGTCGTTCTTCTCTTCCTTGTTTTCTCCAGGAACAGTATGTTCAAACACGTCCATCACCTTGGTTTCAGCCAGAGCCACAACATCATAATCGTTCATGGTCTTACCCATCACCTCGTCGATATAGCGCAGGGCACGGGCAAGCGACTTGGCCTGCACCAGGTAGTTGACGGTGGTACGCTTCTCCTTCTCGGTTTTGTCATCAATGGTGATAAACGACAACTTGGCCTTGTACCATTTGTCGTCGCCATCCATATCACTGAAGAACACCTCACCATAGGCAGCCTTGCTGATGCCCGACACCTTAAATTCGCCAGACACATAGACAGCCATCTCGTCGGTAATACGACTCTCAGCCTCGGTAAAGCTCAGCGCGTCTACTACATAAGCCTCGGTAACTGGCTTCTCGGAGCCATCCTCCTGTGCCTTGGTGTATCTTACTTTGGTTTCAAACCATGTACTCATTCTTGATCTCATAACGATTCGTTTTTAATTGGTCATTAATATAAAAATAGAACTCGCGCAAGTACAGAACCTATCTTCTTGAGAAGTTATTTTTTTAAGAAGTTAGAGAGAAGTTAAAGAAGTTATCACTCCCTTCGGTCGTTAGAAGTTATAGCCAATAGCCTTGGAGGAAATGTTAAACATTTTATTTCAAGTCCACAAAAGCATTTGTCTTAACTCCTTAACTCCAGAGAAATCTCCTTAACTCCAGAGAAATCTCCTGGACTCCCAAAAGACTCCCTCTTGCGAAAATTCCGTATCTTTTTCGAGATGCAAAGTTATAAAAAAGAAAGCATAAGAACAACACAATGCTACAGAATTTAATAAAAAATAAAAAATCTGTCGTTTCTTTTCTCAAATATCACTGAAATTTCTTACCTTTGCATCCGAAAGCAAAACAAGCACATTTGTATTTGCAAAACTATTAATATAGAAAACTCAACTTTCGCGCGTGCGGGAAGTTAACTCCTGAACCAGCGAAAGTTCAACAGAAAGTATTAAAGATGCCTGAAATATCAGTACGTGGACTTGAAATGCCAGAGTCGCCTATCAGAAAGTTGGCGCCTCTTGCTGCCGCAGCAAAAAAACGAGGAGTCAAGGTGTATCACCTCAACATCGGTCAGCCCGACCTCCCTACTCCTCAGTGTGGTCTTGATGCACTGAAGCATATCGACCGCACCATCTTGGAGTATTCTCCCAGCCAGGGCTATCTTAGCTATCGCGAGAAACTGGTGGATTACTACAAAAAGTTCAACATCAACATTACTGCCGACGATATCATCATCACAGCAGGAGGTTCAGAGGCTGTGCTCTTTTCATTCATGAGCTGCCTCAATCCTGGCGATGAGATCATCGTGCCCGAACCTGCCTATGCCAACTATATGGCATTCGCCATCTCGGCAGGTGCCAAGATACGTACCATTGCCACTACGATAGAGGAAGGCTTCTCCTTGCCTAAGGTCGAGAAGTTCGAAGAGCTTATCAACGAGCGCACACGCGCCATCCTGATCTGCAACCCCAACAACCCTACCGGATATCTCTATACCCGCAGGGAGATGAACCAGATTCGCGACCTCGTCAAGAAATACGACCTCTACCTCTTCTCTGATGAGGTATACCGTGAGTACATCTATACCGGAAGCCCCTATATCAGTGCCATGCACCTCGAAGGCATTGAGCAGAACACCGTGCTTATCGACTCTGTATCGAAGCGTTACAGCGAGTGCGGTATCCGTGTGGGTGCCCTCATCACCAAGAATGCCGAGATACGCAAGGCGGTGATGAAGTTCTGCCAGGCTCGTCTTTCTCCACCCCTTATCGGACAGATTGTAGCCGAGGCCTCTCTCGATGCGCCAGAAGAGTACTATCGCGATGTGTACGATGAGTACGTAGAACGACGCAAGTGCCTCATCGACGGACTCAACCGCATACCCGGTGTCTACTCTCCTATTCCTATGGGAGCCTTCTACACCGTGGCCAAACTGCCTATCGACGATTCCGAAAAGTTCTGCCGTTGGTGCCTTGAAGAGTTCGAATACGAGGGCGAGACCATCATGATGGCTCCTGCCTCCGGCTTCTATACCACTCCTGGTGCTGGCAAGAACCAGGTGCGTATGGCTTATGTACTGAAAAAAGACGATCTGGACCGTGCACTCATAGTACTTGCCAAGGCTTTGGAGGCTTATCCAGGACGCGTTGAGGACGAAGGAATATAATATGCATTTTCCACTTTTCATAGCTAAAAGATTATACAGCGAGCAGGGCGACAAACGAAAAGTTTCTCGCCCTGCCATACATATTGCCACTGCCGGAGTAGCCATCGGACTTGCCGTCATGATTATCTCCGTCTGTGTGGTGCTGGGATTCAAACACACCATCCGCGACAAGGTCATCGGCTTCGGAAGTCATATACAGGTGGCCGACTTCCTCACCCTGCAGCAGATGGAACAATACCCCATCGTCATCGACGACTCCATGATCGACGTCTTGAAACATATTCCCGATGTGGCTCACGTTCAGCGCTTTGCCATGAAGGAAGGAATCCTCAAGACCGACAGCGACTTCCTGGGCGTGGCATTCAAGGGAGTGGGTCCCGACTTCGACTCCACCTTCATCCACAACAACATGGTGGAGGGAAGCATTCCTCATTTCTCCGACAGCGTGAGTCACAACCAGATTGTTGTCTCTCAGTTGATGGCGGACAAACTGCACCTGAAGTCAGGACAGCGCATCTTTGCCTATTTCTTCGACAACAACGGTGTACGCACGCGAAGGTTTACCATTGCGGGCATCTACCAGACCAACCTGAAGAAATACGACGAGACCATCGTCTTCACCGACCTCTATACGGCCGTCAAACTCAACGGATGGGAAAGCGACCAGGCAAGCGGAGCCGAGCTTTCCGTCAACAACTTCGACAACCTTGACATGGTAGAGAGTCGGGTGATCAGCAAGGTGAAAGGCACAGTAGACCATTATGGCGAGACCTACAGCAGCGCCACCATCAAGGAACTGAACCCACAGATTTTCCAATGGCTCGACCTCATGGACCTCAACGTATGGATCATCCTCGCCCTGATGCTCATCGTGGCAGGCGTGACGATGATCAGCGGCTTGCTCATCATCATCCTGGAACGCACCTCGATGATAGGCATCCTGAAGGCTTTGGGCGCACGCAATAAGACCATCCGCCACACCTTCATGTGGTTTGCCGTCTTCATCATCGGCAAGGGAATGCTCATCGGCAATGTCCTGTCTTTAGGAATCTTAGCGCTTCAGCAAGCCTTCGGCATCATCAAGTTGGACGCACAGACCTATTATGTGAGCACCGTTCCCGTAGAGATCAATGTCTTGTATATCGTGGCGCTCAATGTGGCAACACTCCTCATCAGCGTCTTCATGCTGGTGGCACCCAGCTACCTCATCTCACATATCCATCCAGCCAAATCGATGCGATATGAATAATCACAACAGCATTATAGCCCACATTCATGGGCTATAATGCAAGAAAAACCACTTTTTTTCCCTTTTTATTCATTTTGTGCACATATTTTTTTGTTGTGTGCAGAAATTAATGTACCTTTGCACAAAATTTTGTAAACTGTGCAATGAATTCAATACCAAGTTTCAACTCGTATATTGAGCAAAGCATCATCAATAATTGGCATTTGGATGCTCTTACCGATTACAAAGGAGCAACACTGCAATATCATGATGTAGCCAGAAAGATAGAAAAGCTCCACATCCTGTTCGAGAACAGCGGTGTGATAAAGGGCGACAAGATAGCTGTTTGCGGACGAAATAGCAGCCAGTGGGCAGTAGCCTTCCTGGCCATTGTTACCTATGGTGCCATCGTGGTTCCTATACAGAATGAGTTCAAGCCCGAACAGATTCACAACATCGTAAACCACAGCGAGAGCAAGATGCTCTTCGTGGGCGATGTAGTAGCCACAGAAATCAATGCCGAAGAGATGCCCTCGCTCGAAGGTATCGTCTATCTTCCCGATTTCTCGCTCAACCTTTCCCGTTCTGAGAAACTCACTTATGCCCGCGAACATCTCAATGAAATCTTCGGACACAAGTATCCCAAATATTTCCGCAAAGAACATATCAAGTATCATGTTGACGACCCTGAGGAGTTGGCAATGATCAACTATACCAGCGGTACTACAGGTTTCTCTAAGGGAGTGATGCTGCCCTATCGTGCCCTCTGGGGCAACTTAGACTATCTCATGGACACCGTAAAACCCAAGATAGGCAAGAACTGCAACATCCTCTCCACCCTGCCCATGGCTCACATGTACGGGTTGATGACCGAGTTTATCTTCAATATCGTATTGGGCAACCACATCTTCTTCCTCACCCGCCAGCCCAGCCCTACACTGATTTCCGAGGCTCTCAACGAGACAAAGCCCGACATCATCTTCGCCGTGCCATTGGTGATCGACAAGATCGTAAGAAAGCATGTGTTCCCACGCGTGCAGACCAACTGGGTCAGACTGCTTACCAACATGCCTGTACTGAGCAAGCGCATCAAGGAGAAGATACGCGAGTTTGTGCTGGGCGAGTTTGGCAAGCATCCTTACGAGGTCGTAGTAGGCGGTGCGCCTCTCAACAAGGAGATAGAGAACTTCTTTGTCAGCATCGGCTTCCCCATCGCCATGGGTTACGGAACCACCGAGACTGCTCCCCTCATCACCTTTGCCCATCAGGACGACTACGTGGCAGGAAGCTGTGGCGTGGCTGTGAAGCACATGGAGGTAAAGGTGCTAAGCGACGACCCACAGAACGTGCCTGGCGAGTTGGTTTGCCGTGGCATCAATGTGATGAAAGGATACTACAAGAATCCCGAGGCTACCCATGCTGTCATCGACAAGGACGGTTGGTTCCATACTGGCGACCTGGCCACCATGAGCGCCGACGGACATTTCTTTATCAAGGGACGCAGCAAGAATATGCTCTTAGGTGCCAACGGACAGAACATCTACCCCGAAGAGATAGAAGACAGACTCAACTCGATGGCATTGGTCAGCGAGAGCATCATTGTTCAGCGAAACAACAAACTCGTGGCGCTGATCCACCCCGACTATGACGAGGCTTCATCCATGGGCTTTACCGCTGAGGACCTGGAGCACATCATGGATCAGAACCGTGTGGAGCTCAACTCCCAGATGCCGTCGTTTGCCAAGATTTCCAGCATTCAGATACACGAGAACGAGTTTGAGAAGACTGCCAAGAAATCCATCAAGCGCTACCTGTATCAAGAGGCAGCCTCATAAACCACTTAGACAATTCTATTAGAATACAAGCATATGGAGATACCAAGCTTTAATGCACTTATCCAAAAGAGCATCATCGACCATTGGGACATGGATGCTCTTACCGACTACAAGGGAGCTACCTTGCAGTTTCACGATGTAGCACGCAAAATAGAGAAATTGCACATCATGTTCGAGAATTCTGGCGTAGTAAAAGGTGACAAGATTGCCCTTTGCGGTAGAAACAGTGCCAACTGGGCAGTGGCCTTCCTGGCAACTCTTACCTATGGAGCTGTCGCCGTGCCTATCCTGCACGAGTTTATGCCAGAGCAAATCCATAACATCGTCAACCATAGCGATGCCAAACTGCTGTTTGTGGGCGATGTCGTTGCCACACAGATTGACGCTACCAAGATGCCCGGATTAGAGGGAATCATCTATATACCCGACTATTCTCTGGTGGTATCACGTACCGACAAACTCACCTACGCCCGCGAGCATCTCAACGAGATGTTCGGTATCAAGTTCCCTAAGTATTTCCGCAAGGAACACGTACATTATTATATTGAGGAGAACCCAGACCAGATAGCGCTCATCAACTACACCAGCGGTACTACAGGCTTCTCCAAGGGTGTCATGGTGCCTTACCGTGCACTCTGGAGCAACTTCGACTTTGCTATGAGTGTATTGCCCAAGGAGATCAAGGCTGGCGACCCTATCATCAGCATTCTTCCACTGGCTCACATGTATGGCATGGCGTTCGAGTTCCTCTTCGAGGTTCTTTCCGGTTGCCACATTTTCTTCCTCACCCGCATACCAAGTCCGGCTATCATCGCCGAGGCTTTCAGCCGCATCAAGCCAGCCATCATCATTGCTGTGCCGCTCATCATCGAGAAGATTATCCGCAAGAAGGTGTTCCCCAAGATTCAGAACAACCGCATGCGTATGCTTCTCCACATGCCTGTCATCAGCAAAAAGGTGCGCGAGAAGATATGCGAACAGGTGACACAGGCCTTCGGAGGCAACTTCTACGAGATTATCATCGGTGGTGCTGCCTTCAACAAGGAGGTGGAGAGCTTCCTGCATGGCATTGGTTTCAAATACACCGTGGGCTATGGTGCCACAGAGTGTGCGCCTATCATCTGCTATGAGGACTACAAATATTTCGTACCGGGTTCTTGCGGCAAGGCTGCCAAGAACATGATGGTGAAGATCGACAGTCCTGACCCCGAGAATGTTCCTGGTGAGATCCTGGCAAAGGGTCCTAACGTGATGTTGGGATACTACAAGAACGAGGAAGCCACACGCAACACTATCGACAAGGACGGATGGTACCACACCGGCGACCTTGGCACAATGGATGGCGACGGCAATGTCTACATCAAGGGCCGCAGCAAGAACATGCTCTTGGGTGCCAGCGGTCAGAACATCTATCCTGAGGAGATCGAGGACAAGCTCAACTCTTTAGCACTCGTGAGCGAGAGTGTGGTGATACAGAAGGGCAACAAGCTCATTGGCTTGGTACATCCCGACTACGACGAGGCTCAGACACTCAACTTAGGCGAGAAAGAGCTGATGGATATCATGGAGCAGAACCGCCAGGAGCTCAACACCATGGTTCCTGCCTACTGCAAGGTGTCAGAGATAAGAATCCACAAAGAGGAATTCGAGAAAACTCCTAAGAAGAGTATCAAGCGATTCCTGTATACTGAATAAAGGAGTTAAGTTAAGGAGTGAAGGAGTTAAGGAGTTAAGACAAATGCTTTACTCATAAAAGCAGCACGCCCTGAAAGGGCAGAAGCTCTTAGCCCAGGGCAACGCCCTGGGTTGTTATGTTCGCAAACATGTCGCCCTGTAAGGTAGGGTGTTCAAAATCCGTTTAAAATCCGACGCATTTTTTACCTATGGTATTGATGCGTTTCACTGCCAAA
>NZ_VZAD01000041.1 GCF_009495355.1 Segatella copri | reverse complement strand
ATATTTGTGAGACTACCAACTTTTTTATGAACTATTCTTATCCCGAACTGGGGTAACATTTAATCCTGCTGTCCGCTATTCGCAGTGGGCGATTAATTCAAGACTTTATGATTTCCGTGGCAATCAAAAAACTTATGGCTTTAAGAAATGGAATTCAAGAACAGGGTCATTAGAAGAGTATGCCAACAAAACGAACATGAAATTGGATTATGTCGCTGGTCTTGTTGGCAAAGCCACTCTTGAAACTTCTGATTATTATGTGGATTTCGATTGGGCAGAACCTTGGTTTAAATCCGCACAGGCCTATGCTACGGACTATAACTATTCCGCACAAGATCAAGACAAGATGACCCTTGACAATATGAATGCTGCAAAAATGGCATTTCATATTATCAATAATAGCAAATGGGGCGAGGATGCTGCAAAAACTACTGCAAAGAATGCTATAAAAGCTATTATCACTGATTTAAAATATTATAACGAGAACTATGTTATCGGTGGTACTAAATCTAATGTCAAAGAAGCTACAGCCAACGATGTTCAAAAGAAAATGTTGGGTGGTTGGTTCCACAAAAACAATTATGTAGACCAAGTATGGTGTGATGGAATGTATATGGGACCTGCCCTTCTTGCACAATTGATAAATTATAAAAACGCAACCAATAATGTTTCAAACGATGATTGGAGTCTATTGACAAAACAGTTTTCTATCACATGGGAACAGTTGCGTGATTCCAAGACTGGTCTTTTATATCATGGAATGACAGCAACGCCTACTATCACAGATTGGTCTAAAGATGCAACTCCTACTTCTTTTCATTCAGGAGCATTCTGGGGTAGAGCCAATGCTTGGTATATGCTTGCTTTAGTCGATGTCCTTGAGGTTATGCCACCAAGCAATACTAATTATTCTGTTCTGAAAGGCTATCTTGAAAAACTTGCAGAAAGCATAGCATCTTACCAAAACGAAGATGGAACATGGTATCAAGTCTTGGACCAAAAAGACAATGCACTTGAGGGGAACTACGAAGAGTCATCATGTTCTGCACTTTTCACTGCTGCATACTTGAAAGCCTTACGCTTGAATTTACTTGAAAGCAGCAAATATGAGACTATGGCAAAGAAAGCATACGTTGCCTTAGTAAATAAGTTTATGGCGTATGACAAGGATGACAACAACAAAATCCAAATTTTGGGAAGTTGTTGTTCGGCTGGATTAGGAACTAACAATAAAAAATTACGTGATGGCTCACGCAGTTATTACATTAACGGTGATGACGCAAAGGCTGTAACCGGTGAAAATACTGACTATTATTATACCGAGGGTAAGGTTCTCGGTGGCTTCATCATGGCTGCAACTGAGTACGAGCGTGCTTACCAGAATCAGGACAGCAAGCAGATTCTGTTTGCCAAGGACTTGGCTCCAAACTATAACTTCACTACTACTGCAGAACCCCTCGATGCAACTGCTTATGGAAGTGGTGATGTCACTTATCAGTGGTATAAGGATGGTAGTGCAATCGCAGATGCCACATCTGCTACTTATACTCCAAGAGAAAGTGGAAGTTATTACTGCATAGCTACATCTGCTACTAATAGCAGAAGTGCTGATGGTAATACTATCCAGACAAGTACTACAACTGTTACTACTGCCAATACAGATAATGGTGGTAGTGATAATGGTGATAATGTAGGAACATCCGATATTTTGTCTGTAACAGTAGTTGCAGGTAAAAAGCTGAATATTGCATCTACAACGAGCAAAGAATTAACAACTGACTTTATAACAATTAAAGGTGGTACAGCTACGCTTTATAATGGTAAGACTTCTGCTGCTGATATGATTACTAATACAGATGGAATCAAACTGAATGGCAGTAACGCTTCATATATGAAGATTACCCTCGAAAAGCCACTTGCTAAGGGCGACGTAATCACAGCAACAAGTTCTACTTCATTGTATCTGACAAAAGATGCTACAAGAGCAACGAACATCGATCTTAATAGTAATCCTTATACGATTCCAGAAGGAAGCAATCTGATTGGTGCTAAAGAGTTTTATCTTTGGAACGGTAAATTTAAAGCCATCAAGATTACCCGTGCCAGCACACAGATAGCTCTTACTGCATCCTTCTCTCCTGCAACAATATCTGCAACAGTAGGCGATGCTGCAAAAGAACTTCCTACCCTGACTGTCAAGGCTGGCGAGAACACTTTGACTGCAAGCAGCGACTATACCGTAACCTATGCTTCTGATAATAATGCAGTAGCAAAGGTAGAGAACGGTAAGGTAAGCTTTGTTGGTGAAGGCGAAACAAACATCGTTGCCACCATCAAGCCTACAGATGCAAACAAGTATAAAGAGACTTCTGCTAAATTCACAGTCAATGTACAGAAGAAGCAAACTCCAGTTACCCCAACCGAAGACGAGGTCATCTACAACTGGAAAACCATCGGTAGCCAGAAGGAGAACATCGCTATTACAGAAGGAACAAAGAATATTAATGGAACTTCTACGCCATGTATTAACTTCGGTAGCAACTATAACGCCAGCAGATATACCTATATGTCTATCAAGGGCAAGGATAATGGAGGCTTTAAGGCAGGCGATATTATTACTATCACAGGCCTTTATACTGGTACTAAAACAACAGGTATTGGTATGGAAATCCATACTACAAGAGATGGCAAAGCTGTCTTTAGTACACCTTATTATAGTAAGGAACTTCAGACTTATACCTATACACTTACTGAAGACTGTGACTCACTCTTCTTCGGTCGCTATGGTGGAGCTACTCCTAATGTAACCGAACTGAAGGTAGTTCGTCCTGCAGCTTCGACAAAGCAGCGTCTTTCTGCCAACTTCGATACCAATAATATCAAGGTGGTAACAGGTACTCAGTCCATTACACTTCCTAACCTCACCGTTAAGGCAGGTTCTACAGAACTTACTGCAAGCGATTACTCTGTAAGCTATGAGTCTGATGCAAACGAGATTGCAACCTTGAATGGTACTCAGGTGAACTTCAATGCAGGAAAGACCGGACTGGTTACTATTACGGCAAAGGTAACTCCTAAGGATGCAACAAAATACGAGGGAACCGAAGCTTACTATCAGATTCTCATCCAAGATCCAACTCCTCTGAACATTTCAGTAACTGATATTGATATGAATACCACAGATGCTGAAATCAAAGAGCCAGTTGTGAAAGTTTATGGCGAAAATGATCAGCTGTTGAAGTTGGGTACTGACTATACTTTGTCATATTCGGTTAATGGTGGTCCTGTATCATTCCCTGACGGTAAACTGACTGTAGCAGGAAACAAATACAATTGGACCGAAGGTGTTTCTACCATCACTGTGACTGCAACACCAACAGAAAGTTTGAGCAAGAAGTATAAGAAAGGAAGCGTTGACTTTACCTATGCTGTCACCAAGGGCTTGATTACACCAAAGTTCCTGAATGTTTTTAGTGGTGCAAATATCAAGTTGGCTGTAAAGTCTGGTGATAAGAACAATTTCAATACCTTCACTGTGCCTCTGATTTATGATGGAGAAGATGTTAGTAGCTATTTCGACTATACTTACAAAATAACATCTACTTCACCTGCAAACATTCAGAGTGTGAATGGTAATGTGCTGACTTACTATCCTAAGAATGCAGGAACTTACACAGTCAATGTGAGCGCAACCGTTAAAAAGAACGAAAAAGATCCTACGTTGGACTATACTGATGTGTATGCAGCTCCTTCCAGCATCACATTCACTCTTGATGTAAATGCAAACTATATCCGTCCTGTAGTGAAACTCAATCCTGTCAGTGTCAACATGTACACAGGAACAAGAGAAGATGCTCCTGATGTTACGATCACAGATTATAATACAGGCAAGGTCATCGACGCGAGTACCTATAAAGTTTCTTGGACAACCTTTACTCCGGGTATCTGTAAGGTAGATGCCAATGGCAACATTGAAGCAGTAAGTGAAGGTGATGGTAAGATTCGTGTCACCATTAAGGGTGACAAGATGGAGAGTACTACAGCCTTCGTGACAGTCTATGTTGACGACCCTGCCTTGTATCGCGTCAAGTCAAATGGCGAGTCCTATGGCAACCAAGCCACAATGTGGAACCAGGCCAAGACCTTGTCTGTAACACTCGGAGGATGGATGTTCCCTAACGACGGAACACCAGACACTAAGATTCTTGATCAGAAAAAGAAAGATCCTGAAAAGCTATCCAACAGCTATCAGTGGGATACAACATCATCTAAAGCCAAGTGGAAGTTGACAGGATTCGACTACTATGTATCAGGAAACAATAGTAAGAATGCTCGTCAGGAGAACGGCTCCAATGCCATGCCTGAGACAACTACCATCGGAAGTGCTGACTTCAAAACATACACAACCGAGGTTAAGGATCCGATGTTCAATGTTCCTTGCTCTGGTTCATTCTTGGTGTTTAATCCTAAGACCAACGGTAAGGTAACAGCACACATCTTCCAGAATGGTGCATTCGATGCTAAGACAACAAAAAAGAAAGATGGTACTGTAATTAAAGAATATCAGTACAGACCTCAGCGTCGTGTATTCATAATGGATGAAGCTGGCAACTTCGTAACTTCGACTGCCCACATCGAATCTACCAATGGTAAGCCTACTGGCGGAGTATATGATTTGACTCAATACAAGTGGGACTTGAACGGAGGCAAAGCCCCAAAGGAAGCAGAAGTAGCCAGCCATTTTGATGGCCTTGAAAGCTTCGTGATGACACAGGATGGTTTCAAAAACAACGTTTATCCAAGTGCGCTTTCAGACGATATCATGCCTAACAACAAGGCTATCGCAAACCATCCAGATGACAAGAGTGCTCATGGATGGTGCGTATTGGCTGATTCACCTGTCACCTATACCTTTAATGTAAAGGCTGGTAAGACCTACTATCTCTACAACTTCGGTTCGAAGATTGGCTTCTATGGCTTCTCATTCGATGAGGGTGAAACAAAACCAACGGAGGTTACTTTCAACGACGACCAGACCAATAATATCAAGACAACAGATATGGCAAAGGTAACTGTCAACCGCAGCATGAAGAAGGATGTTTGGACAACTTGTGTTCTTCCTTTCAGTCTCAACAAGCATCAGGTAGATGCCATCTTTGGTAATACATACAGCATTGGCAATGAGAATGGTACCCAGATCCTCTACTTCGACCGTGTAGAAGGCAATAAGGTTTACTTTGTGCGTCATGCTTACAATACCATCGTGGCAGGTAAGCCATTCCTTATCAAGCCAAGCAAGGATGTAAAGAGCATCAGCACCGCTGCTTTAACTGACTATCCTTACGTAACTATCGAGGCAACCAAAAACGAAAATGGTAAACCTGACGATTGGTGTTCTGGCAATGGCTATGCATGGGCTTCAAGCTATAGCAACGATATGATCGTAAAGGCAGGCGATGGCTTCATCAGTAATCAGGATGGTACATTCAAGAACTTCGTCGGCGAGAGAGGTACACTGAATGGCTTCCGTGGTTATCTGAAGCGTCTTCCCACCCAAGCTGATGCCAAACCTATGATGCTACAGGTGGTAAGCAGCAGCAACGTAGATGGCAACAATGGTGAAACTACAGGTATCGAAGATTTGATCATTGATGCTGACGGACAGCTGATGCCAGCCAATGGAAAGGTTTACAACATCAACGGACAGTTGGTTAGCGAAGATGCCAACAGCTTCCTGTCGCTGCCAAGTGGCATCTATATTATTAATGGTAAGAAGTATATCAAATAAAAACATTTGAAGCAATGAATAAAAAAGTATATATACAGCCACAGATATTTTACATTCCGTTACAGACAGAAAGTTTGCTGCAAACCTTTTCAAAGACTGTAAATACAGATAATACAGGTGGAGGTGGCGAAGGTGTTACCACTGACAAAGACAATCTAACAGGCGGAAAGGATCTATTGAACTCCAAGGAGCACTTTAACGACTTTGACTCCTGGGATTCCTGGGATTAAGAACTACCAATAATAGAAACAAGAACAACGAGGGAGCAACCTATATAGGGTTCGCTCCCTTGTTTTTTGCAGTTGAAATTTGGGTAACATTCAAAAAATTCGTAACTTTGCCGCCTGAAAATAAGAACAACATGACATATCCAGATAATTTTGAACAAAAGATAGGATTCAACGAGATTCGAAACCTGTTGCGTGAGCGATGCCTCTCCACCCTGGGCAAGGAACAGGTGGAGAAGATGCACTTCAGCTCTGATGCCGACGAGGTGAACGAATGGCTTTTGCAGACCCGAGAGTTTCGCAGACTCATGGAGGAAGTGGAAGACTTCCCCCTGCAATACTTCTACGATGTAAGAGAGTCGATTGTACGCATCCGCGTGGAGAACACCCACCTGGAGGAAGACGAGCTCTTCGACCTTCGCCGCTCACTGAGCACCATCGACGGTATCGTAAAGATACTCAACCACAGCGATGACGACGAGGCCGAACAAGAAGACGGTTGGCGCAGAGAGAAGAAATATCCCTACCCTGCACTGCATCGCCTGTCGGCTGACGTCATGTCTTTCCCACAACTGGTACAACGCATCGACCAGATACTCGACAAGTTTGGCAAGATACGCGACAACGCTACCCCCGAGTTGCTGCAGATACGCCGAGAGTTAGCAAAGACCGAGGGCAGCATCTCTCGCACACTGTACGGCATACTGCGAGCAGCACAGAGCGAGGGAGTGGTAGAGAAAGATGTCACCCCTACCCTGCGCGACGGACGACTCGTCATCCCTGTCATCCCTACCCTGAAACGTAAGATCAAGGGTATCGTGCACGACGAGAGTGCCACGGGACGAACGGTATTCATAGAGCCTACCGAGGTGGTGGAAGCCAACAACCGCGTGAGAGAGCTTGAGGGCGAGGAACGCAAGGAGATCATACGCATCCTCACCGACTTCACCAACAAGGTGCGACCCTTCTTGCGCGAGATATTGGACAGCTACCGATTCCTTGCCATCATCGACCTGATACAGGCCAAGGCAAAGCTTGCAGAGACCCAGCAAGCCATAGAGCCTGAGGTGGAAGCCCACCCACACGTAGACTGGACCAGAGCCATTCACCCCCTGCTCCGACTCTCGTTGGAGAAGAAAGGCGAGAAGGTGGTGCCACTCGACATCATGCTGACACAAGAGAAGCGCATCCTCATCATCTCAGGTCCTAACGCCGGAGGAAAGTCGGTATGTCTGAAGACCGTAGGACTGCTGCAATACATGCTGCAGTGTGGACTGAGCATCCCCGTAAGCGAGCGTTCGAAGACGGGCGTGTTCCAAAACATCATGATCGACATAGGCGATGAACAGAGTCTGGAGAACGACCTGAGTACCTACTCCTCGCATCTGCTCAACATGAAGAATATGATGAAGGCTGCCAATGGCGACACCATTATCCTCATCGATGAGTTTGGTACAGGCACCGAGCCTGGCATCGGCGGAGCTATCGCCGAGGCTGTGCTCGACCGCTTCTGCCAGCAAGGCGCCTATGGAGTCATCACCACACACTATCAGAACCTGAAGCATTTTGCCGACAGTCATGAGGGTGTAGCCAACGGTGCCATGCTCTACGACCGCCACGAGATGAAAGCCCTCTTCCAGTTGGCTATAGGCAGACCCGGTTCTTCCTTCGCCATCGAGATAGCTCGCAAGATAGGACTCCCCGAGGAGGTTATCAAGGAGGCCAGCGACATCGTAGGCTCCGAATACATACAGAGCGACAAGTATCTGCAGGACATCGTTCGCGATAAGCGCTACTGGGAGAACAAGCGACAGAGCATACACCAGCGCGAGAAGGATATGGAAAAGACTATCTCGCGATACGAGAGCGACATCGAGGATATAGAGCGGAGCCGCAAACAGATACTCGCCAAAGCCAAACAACAGGCAGAGGAACTGCTGAAGGAGAGCAACAAAAAGATAGAGAACGCCATACGCGAGATACGCGAGAAGCAGGCTGAGAAGGAGGAGACCAAGCGCATACGTCAGGAGCTGGACGCCTTCAAGGAAGAGATGCAGGACATCGACACCAAGGAGAACGACGACAAGATAGCCCGCAAGATAGCACAGATACAGCAACGCAAGGAACGACATGCCAAGCGAAAGGCCGAAAAAACTCAGAACCAAGAGAAGGCTGCGGCGGCACTGCGCAGTGCTGTCAACAAGACGCAGCAGGAAAACCGTCCTCTATCAGTAGGCGACACCGTGCGCATCAAGGGACTCTCCACCATAGGAACCATAGAGAGCATAGCGGGCGATATGGCTACTGCTGTCTTTGGAGGTATGCGTACCAAGATGCGCCTCAACCGTCTGGAACATGCTGTCGCCACCACCGAGACCGACAAGACAGAACAACGCAAGGAGAACTTAGGCTCGTATGGCATCAGTACCGAGACACGCAACACGATAGACAAGCACAAGACCAATTTCCACCAAGACCTCGACATCAGAGGTATGCGTGGCGATGAGGCGCTCAATGCCGTGCAGTATTTCATCGACGATGCCATCCTTGTGGGAATGCCCCGTGTGCGCATCCTCCACGGCAAAGGCAACGGAATCCTGCGACAGCTCATCCGTCAGTATCTGAGCAGTGTGCCCAATGTCACCCACTTTGCCGATGAGCATGTGCAGTTTGGCGGAGCAGGAATCACGGTTGTGGACTTTTAGCAGACCTTTTCCTTAACAGAAGTTAATAAAAGAAACATTTCTCGGGAAATATTTGGCAGGTTCAAAGGAAAGCAGTACTTTTGCACCCGCTTAAACGCAGAGACGGACAAGTCTCATACGACCAGCTCCCTCGGAATCCCCCAGGATGGGAACATAGCAAGGGTACTTGGTTGTAGCGGTGCGATATGAATCGCTTGTCCACCCGCCTCTTTAGCTCAGTTGGCCAGAGCACGTGATTTGTAATCTCGGGGTCGTTGGTTCGAATCCGACAAGAGGCTCAAAAAAAAGAGAACTTCTGTAGATGAAGTTCTCTTTTTTTTGTTTCCTACAGGTCTGTTTCTCCAAAAATATATAAAATTATCGCAGCATTGAACACTATATGCTAAAAATTGCTTACCTTTGCACGATAATACATAAATAAGACAATGATTAATGTACAGAATTTAGTTCAGACAAGGGCTTTCGCCCGCCAGGACGGAGCCATCTTAGGACTTGTATGGATAGTTAGTTTCGCATTCACCATGCTGGCAGTAAAGCCCGACCAGTCGTTCTTGGGACTGATAGGCAACCTGCTGTTGATCAGCACTCCCTTTGTAGTAGGCAAACGCCTGAAGAGTTTCCGCGACTATGCCTTGGAGGGCACTATCTCTTTCCGCCGCGGCACCTTCTACTGTATGCAGACATTCTTCAATGCCACCCTGCTGCTCACCGTGGTACAGTACTTGTGGTTCTCGTTCATGGACATGGGTCCTTTCATGGCCTTATTGGAGAGCACCTACCAGCCCGTGATGCAGGAAGTGTACCATCTGTCGGAGGCAGAGGCAAAGGCCACCATCGACACCATCCTCTCGATGAAGCCACTGGCATGGGCTTCCATGTTTATGATTACCGACCTCATCGTGGGTGTGGTACTCAGCCCTGTCATCGCAGCCATCATGGCACAACGCGTAAGTATCAAGAACATCAATAACCAACAATAACACACCAAACAAATGGACATATCCGTTATCGTACCCCTATACAACGAGGAAGAATCGCTGCCCGAGCTCTTTGCCTGGATCAAGCGAGTGATGGAAGCCAACCACTTCAGCTACGAAGTCATCTTTGTCAACGACGGCTCTACAGACCACTCATGGCAAGTAATAGAACACTTGGCAGAGGAGGCCGACCAGGTGAAAGGCATCAAGTTCCGTCGCAATTACGGCAAGAGCCCTGCCCTGTACTGTGGATTCAAAGAGGCACAGGGAGATGTGGTCATCACCATGGATGCCGACCTGCAGGACTCTCCCGACGAGATACCTGAGCTCTACCGCATGATTACCCAGGAAGGCTACGACCTGGTATCGGGCTACAAACAGAACCGCAAGGAGGGCGACCCTCTGTCAAAGACCATTCCTACCAAGCTCTTCAATGCCACAGCACGCAAGGTGAGCGGCATACACAACCTGCACGACTTCAACTGCGGACTGAAGGCTTACCGCCGCGACGTGGTGAAGAACATCGAGGTGTATGGCGAGATGCACCGCTACATCCCCTATCTGGCAAAGAATGCCGGTTTCGACAAGATAGGCGAAAAGCCTGTGCATCATCAGGCCCGCAAGTTCGGCAAGTCGAAGTTCATGGGCTGGAACCGTTTTGTCAACGGCTATCTGGATCTGATGACCCTCTGGTTCCTAAGCAACTTCGGCAAGAAACCTATGCACGTGTTCGGATTCTTGGGCAGCGTGGTGTTCTTCATCGGTTTCCTGTCACTGGTATGCCTCGGCATCGACAAGAGCATCGACCTCTATCATGGCGTGTATGGACACCTCATCACCGACTCGCCCTACTTCTTTATCGCCCTGACAGCCATGCTCTTAGGCAGCCAGCTGTTCCTGGCAGGATTCTTAGGCGACCTGTTGAGCCGACAGAACCCCAATCGTAACGACTATCAAATAGAAAAAGAGATAAGATGCGGAAAATAATCCCCATACTCATGATGGCCCTTGGGCTGATGGCAGCTTGCAGTACGCTCGACTGTCCGCTCAACAACACCGTGTACACCAAGTACAGGCTGGCAGGCAACATAACAACCCTGACCGACACACTCACCATCTCGACCAACCGTATCGAGGGAACCGACAGTGTGCTGATCAACAAGGACGTGAATGTGGACAGTTTCATACTGCCCATGAGCTACTCGCTGTTGGAAGACAGCCTCTTCTTTGAGACTCGCAACGCAGACAACCGACTGCTGCGCGACACCGTAACGGTGCAGAAGACCAACACACCACACTTTGAGTCGGTAGACTGCAAGCCATCCTTTTTTCATACCATCACCGGCGTGAAGACTACGCACAACAGCATAGACTCCATCGTCATCAACTGTAAAGAAGTAACTTATGATGAAACGAAGCCACACTTCTATATTTACTTTGGTCATCGCGATTAGCGCACTGATGCTGCTGATGCCCACACAGGCGACACATGCCCAGGGATCATCAGGCAAGAAGATAGCCGCCACCAACAAGGACACCATCCCACTGTTGAGAAACGTGGCGGTAAGCGCAGACCTGGTTGGCCCCATTCAACTCATGGTAAGCGACTATGGTCAGTATGAGGCGGCACTGCGTGTCAACCTCAAGGACAAGTATTTCCCTGTAGTAGAAATAGGTATAGGAAAAGCTGACGGCACAGACGAAAGCACCCAGATCAACTACAAGACAACGGCACCCTACGGACGAATAGGCTGCGACTTCAACCTGTTGCGCAACAAGCACGACATCTATCGCCTGTATGGCGGTGTGAGATACGCCCTTACCTATTTCAAATACGACCTCAAAGGTCCGGATATCCAGGACCCTATATGGGGCGGTACGACTCCCTACGAGGTCAACGGTGTGAAGTGCAACTACCACTGGGCTGAGTTTGTCTTCGGTGTGGATGCCAAGATATGGGGCCCTGTAAGAATGGGATGGAGCCTGAGATACAAGCGCAGGCTCTTCCATGACGACGGCGACTATGGCAACACCTGGTATGTGCCCGGCTTTGGCAAGCAGGGAGGCTCACGCTTTGGAGGAACTTTCAACGTAAGTTTCGAGCTGTAAGCCCGCTGCGGCAAGAAAGCCACATCACTCTCACCCCACATTTACATCAACCATCACCCCTATCCCATCAATATGAACAAGAAAAAGCTCATCTGGCAAATTCCCTTCCTGCTACTCCTCGTCATCGGCACGGTCATCATCCTGAAGCAGGGACAGGAAAACATCAACTATCAGCACGACGAGGGTTTCATCTTCGGAACCGTCTACCACATCACTTATCATAGCGACACCAATCTGAAGAAAGAGATAGAGGCTGAGCTGAAGAAGGTGGACGAGTCGCTCTCGCCATTCAACAAGACTTCCATTATCTCGAAGGTGAACCGCAACGAGAACCCGGTAGTCAACTCGATGTTTACAGAGGTTTTCCTCTTGGCAGAGGACATCTCCAACGAGACCCACGGAGCCTTCGACATTACCGTTGCCCCACTGGTCAACGAATGGGGATTCGGTTTCAAGAAAGGTGTGGAACCCAACAAGAAGGTCATCGACGACCTGAGAAAGATAGTAGGCTACCAGAAGGTGAAGCTCACCTCCGACAATCACATACAGAAACAGGATCCGCGCATCATGCTCGACTGCTCTGCCATAGCCAAGGGATACGGTTGTGACGTAGTGGCACGACTGTTGAGCAAGAAAGGCATCAACGACTATATGATAGAGATAGGAGGCGAGATAGTCACCAAGGGTATCAATCAGAAACAGCAACCTTGGCGCATCGGCGTGAACAAACCTACCGAAGACTCGCTGAACACCAACCAGGAACTGCAGACGGTGCTCAATGTCACGGATATAGCCATGGCAACCAGCGGCAACTATCGCAACTTCTACTATAAGAACGGCAAGAAGTATGCCCATACCATCGACCCCAAGACTGGCTACCCCGTTCAGCACAGTCTGCTGTCTGCCACAGTCTTGGCAAAAAACTGTGCCACGGCAGACGCCTACGCCACCTCTTTCATGGTGATGGGGCTCGAAAAAGCCAAAGAGATACTGAGACAGCATTCAGAACTCATGGCTTACCTCATCTATACCAATGATGATGGCAAGACCGAGGTATGGTACTCGCCATCACTCAAGGAGAAGATATTAGGAGATTCTTAAGGAGTTTTTTTGAGGAGTTAAGAAGTTAAGGAGTTAAAGGAGTTAAAGGAGTTAAGACAACAGCCTTTGTGGACTCAACATTAAACATTGAACATCGAGCATTGAACATCGAAGATCGAACATTTCCTCAAGACTATTGTCTTAACTCCTCAGCGACCGAAGGGAGCGATAACTCCTTAACTCCTTTAACTCCTTGAAATCAACCAAAAAAGCGCTATGCCCGAAAACCGCATATACAACAGCCTGTTGGCTCTGCCCCTCTTCTTGGGAATGAGCCGCAACGACTTGCAGCAAGCTGCAGGGCAGACACGCTTTGACTTCAGAAAAGCAAGTAAGGGAGAGACGATTGTAGCTGAAGGCGAACTATGCACACACCTGTACTTCCTGCTCGACGGCGAGGTGATGGTAAAGACCGAGTCTGCCGACCACAGCTACAGCATCGACGAGAAGATACAGGCACCCGAGACCTTCCAGTCGGAACGCATCTTCGGTCTGTACCCATACTTCACTCATACCTATACAGCCCTGCACGACTGCAGCCTGCTATGTATTGCCAAGCAAGACGTCATGAAGCTGGCAACCCTCTTCGACATATTCCGCATCAACCTGCTCAACCTGATATCCACACAGAGTCAGAAGCACAGCCTCCGTACCCTGCAGACGCCACCCAAGAGTTTAGAGGAACGCATCACACGCTTCTTCGAGGCAAACTGTGTCAGCCCTACAGGCGAGAAGACAATCCACATCAAGATGAGGCGCATAGCCGAAGAGGTGAACGACAGCAGACTGAATGTCTCCAGAGCCCTCAACCGTTTGCAAAGCCAAGGACTTATCCAACTTTTCAGAGAGCGCATCCACATCCAGGCACTCGAAAAACTTACCAACAGCAAGGGTTGAGATAAAAGTATGTTAAATAATATGATACAAGAAGATTATAACACCTTTTTTTACTAACTTTGCACAAAAATAAAACACTAAGTTAGTATGCTTCAAGAAAATAAGACAGAGAATCGTATCAATCCCTTTTTCGTACCTTACAACACCCCTCACGACACCGTACCCTTCGACCGTATCAGGCTGGAAGATTACGAAGAGGCCTTCATGGAAGGTATACGCCGTGACGATGAGGCCACCGACAAGATCGTCAACGATCCCGAAGAACCTACCTTCGAGAACACCCTGGCACGCGTGGATACCGAGAAAGGCGAGCACTACTACGACTTGCTCAGCAGGGTTTCCAATGTTTTCTCATGCATGATGAGCGCAGAGACCTGCGACGAGCTGGAAGCCTTGGCACAGAAGATGAGCCCCATCCTTACCAAGCATGCCAACGATATCACCCTGAACAAGAAACTCTTCGAACGCATCAAGTTCGTACACGACCATCCCAACCGCGAGTTGAATGCCGAGGAACAGATGTTGCTCGATACAAGCTATGATGGTTTTGTACGCAGCGGTGCCCTGCTCGATGAGGAAGGCAAGGAGAAGTTGCGCCAGCTCACCGAGGAGGCAAGCATGCTCACCCTGCAGTTCTCGCAGAACCTGCTCAAGGAAAACAAAGCCTTCCAGCTGCATATCACCGACAAGGCTCAACTCGACGGACTGCCCGAGACTGCCATTGCTGCAGCCGAGCAGAATGCCAAGGATCAGGAGAAGGAAGGATGGATCTTCACCCTCGACTTCCCTGTCTTCTCTCCCTTCATGACTTACTCTACACAGCGCGAGCTCCGCAAGCAGATGTACATGGCCCGCAATACCGAGTGCATACACGACAACGATGCCAACAACCTCGAGATATGCAAGCGACTCATCAACCTGAGACGCGAGCTGGCACAGCTGCTGGGCTTCGACACCTATGCCGACTACGTGCTCAAGCACCGCATGGCAAGCAATATCGACAATGTGTACAAACTGCTGAACGACCTGATAGACGCCTACAAGCCTACCGCCGAGAAGGAGGTTGCCGAGATAACAGCCTTAGCAAAACGCATTGAAGGAGATGACTTCGTGATGGAACCCTGGGACATGAGCTTCTACTCGCACAAGCTGCAGATGGAGAAATACAACCTCGACGCCGAGATGCTGCGCCCCTACCTGCAACTCGACAAGGTGATTGACGGCGTGTTCGGTCTGGCAGGAAAACTCTATGGTATCACCTTCAAGGAGAACAAGGAGATACCCGTATACCATCCCGACGTGAAAGCATACGAGGTATTCGACAAGGACGGCAGCTATCTGGCTGTGTTCTATGCCGATTTCTTCCCACGCAAGGGCAAACAGGGAGGTGCATGGATGACAGAATTCCAGGGACAGTGGATAGACCATAAAGGGCAGAACATACGTCCACATGTCAGCGTGGTGATGAACTTCACCAAACCTACAGCCGAGAAGCCAGCCCTGCTGACCCTTGGCGAGGTAGAGACCTTCCTGCATGAGTTCGGGCACAGCCTGCACGGTATGTTTGCCAACACAAGATTCGAAAGTCTGTCGGGAACCAATGTATGGTGGGACTTTGTGGAACTGCCATCACAGTTCATGGAGAACTATGCGGTGGAAAAAGACTTCCTCCGCACCTTTGCCTTCCACTATCAGACAGGCGAGCCTCTGCCCGACGACCTGATAGAGCGCATCGTGAAGAGCCGCAACTTCATGGCTGCCTACGGATGTCTGCGACAGGTGAGCTTCGGACTGCTCGACATGGCTTACTACACCAAGAAGGAAGCTTTCGACGACGACATCATCCCATTCGAGAAGAAAGCCTGGGCAAAGGCCATGGTCACACCACAGTTGCCCAATACCTGTATGACCGTACAGTTCTCGCACATCATGGCAGGAGGCTATGCTGCCGGTTACTACAGCTACAAATGGGCAGAGGTGCTCGACGCCGATGCCTTCAGCGTGTTCAAGAAGAACGGTATCTTCGACCAGCAGACAGCACAGAGCTTCAGAGACAACATCCTCTCAAAGGGTGGTACCGAGCATCCGATGACACTCTACAAGCGATTCCGCGGACAAGAGCCTACCATCGATGCCCTGCTGGAGCGCAACGAGATAAAGAAAAATATAGAATCATAACAACAGAAACATGGAAGAGCAACTTTCCAAACAAGAGAAACTCGACCTGCGCTACTTGCGCATGGCACGCATCTGGGCAGAAAACAGTTACTGCAAACGCCGACAGGTGGGTGCACTCGTAGTCAAGGACAAGATGATTATCAGCGATGGCTACAACGGCACACCCAGTGGGTTTGAGAACGTATGCGAGGAAGACGGCGTGACCAAGCCCTACGTGCTGCATGCCGAGGCCAATGCCATCACCAAGCTGGCACGAAGCAGCAACAACAGCGACGGAAGTACACTCTATGTCACGGCTTCGCCATGTATCGAGTGTGCCAAACTCATCATCCAGGCGGGAATCAAGCGCGTGGTATATGCCGAGAAATACCGACTCAATGACGGCATCGAACTCATGGAGCGAGCTGGCATCAAGGTAGTATATCTCAACCCCGACGACGCTTCGCAGGAAGAAGCCGAACCAAGAACATAAGACAATAAATATATGAACATCAATAAGAAAAAGACCAACCGTTTCATGCCCATCATCATGGCTGTATGCGTGGTGATAGGTATTATGATCGGCTCGTTCTTCTCGAACCATTTCTCAGGAAACAGGCTCAATATCATCAACAGCGGTAGCAACAGGCTCAACAACCTGCTGCACATCATCGACGACCAGTATGTGGATGCGGTGAATATCGACTCTTTGGTAGACAAGGCGATACCGCTCATCCTCTCTGAGCTGGACCCACACTCCGTTTACATCAGTGCCAAGGATGTGGCTGCTGCCACCGACGACCTGAAAGGATCATTCTGCGGTGTGGGCATCGAGTTTGTAATCAGAGATGACACCATACACGTGCAGAATGTGATACAGAACGGACCTGCCGAGAAGGCCGGCCTGTTGGCTGGCGACAAGATTGTGGCGGTAGACGGCAAGCCTTTCGTAGGCAAGATCGTCACCAACGAGGAAGCCATGCACAGACTCAAGGGACAGAAAGACACCAAGGTAAAGATTGGTGTGGTGCGCTACGGCAGCAAGAAGGTACAGACCTTCACCGTGACCCGAGGCGAGATACCTACCAAGAGCATCACGGCAACCTATATGCTCGACGACAAGACCGGATACATACGCATCAAGAACTTCGGCGAGAATACCTATCCAGAGATGCTCATCGCCCTGGCAAAGCTCTCGCAAGAGGGATTCAAGAACCTGTGTATCGACCTTCGCGACAACAGTGGCGGATACCTGACAGCAGCCATCAACATGGCCAACGAGTTCCTGCCCGACAAGAAACTCATCGTCTACACACAGGGACGCAAGTCGCCACGACAGGATTTCCGCAGCGATGGCAAGGGATCCTATCAGCACATACCGCTCGTCGTACTTATCAACGAAGGCTCAGCATCGGCTGCCGAAATCTTTGCAGGAGCCATGCAGGACAATGACCGTGCCACCATCATAGGCCGACGTTCTTTCGGAAAGGGACTGGTACAGCAACAGATAGAATTCCCCGACCACAGCATGATAAGACTCACCATTGCACGCTACTACACCCCATCGGGTCGATGCATACAGAAACCTTACACCCTGGGTGACGACAAGGACTATGAGCAAGACCTGCTCAACCGCTATGAGCATGGCGAGTTCTTCTCGCAAGACAGCATCAAGCATACGGGTCCGGCCTATCACACGGGATTGGGACGTACCGTATATGGCGGAGGCGGCATCACTCCCGACATCTTCGTACCCGAGGATACTTTGGGAATGACATCCTACTTCAAGCAGGCAAGCATGAGCGGACTCATCCTGCAGTTCGCCTTCTCCTATACCGACGACAACCGTCCTAAGCTGAACAACTTCAAGGAGATGATGGAGCTGGCCGACTATCTGGACAAGCAGAACATGGTAGACAAGTTTGCCACCTATGCCGACAAGCACGGTCTGCAGCGCCGCAACCTGCTCATCCGCAAGTCGCACAAACTGTTGGAACGCTACATCAACAGCCGCGTGATCTACAACATGCTCAACGACCAGGCTTGGAACCAATACATCAACCAGGACGATCCTGTTATCTACAAAACGATGGAGGTGTTTCAAAAGAACGAGGCTTTCCCCAAGAAGCCCGTTCCTGCCACCAAGCCAGTTTACAAAAAGAAGCAGAAGGTAGCTATGGCAAATGTGCCCTACAACTACCGTTCGTTGCACAGAAGCCCATCCCGCTTGGCATAAGAAGGCAGAAAAATGAATAAGAAAGAACTCAGAAATATCATCAGAGAGAGAAAGCGACAGTTCTCCGGGCAACAGCTCGAAGAGCTGTCGCTTCTTGTTTTAGACCGGCTGCGCAGAAACATCCGGCTGCAGCAAGTCCGCAGCATACTACTATACTACTCGCTTCCCGATGAGGTGAACACCCATCAGTTTATCGACGAACTGGTCAATCAGGGAAAACAGGTATTCCTGCCCGTTGTCGTAGACGGAGAAAACATGGAGATAAGAGAATATACAGGCTCGAAAGACTTAAGACAAGGTAGTTTCCACATCATGGAACCTGTAGGCAGACTGCTGCCGGAAGATGAATACGGGAAGATAGAAGCAGGCATCATCCCGGGCATGAGTTTCGATAAGTCGGGGCATCGCTTGGGCAGAGGCAAAGGCTACTACGACCGTATGCTCTGCAAGATGCCCCATCTATATAAAATAGGTATATGCTTCGACTTTCAGAAGACGGAGACCGTGCCCACCGAAGCCACCGATATCAAGATGGATGCTATCGTATAGAACTTGATATCAGAAATGACAAAAGCCTTCGCTGCCTCGTTAAGCCGCTTGACCAACAGACTGCGACTCAGCGAGAGGTCGGCACGCAAGGCCGGACTGAGTATCTTGACAAAGAGCGTCTGGTTCTTGATAAACTTGTCGCCAGTGTACTTGGCTACAGGCTCACCCACCACCTGATCCCAGGAAGCAAGAAGACGCTTCTGCTGCAGCGGGGTCTCCAGTCCCTCGCGCCTCAATATCTCGGGCAACAATTCTGATAAGGAACGTACTTTTCGTCTGAACATATTTCTTTGCTTTGCAGGTTTTTCTACTATTCTTCGTGAAGCAAGTCTATGTTTCCACCTTCTACATGGAATATCTTGTAATTGCCGTCACTCTCGTGCAGGATGCGGTCGAGATGGTCGCGGTTGGTATCGGTGATGAATATCTGTCCAAAATTGGTTCCCGATACCAAGTCGACAATCGCCTCTACCCTTTGGGCATCCAACTTGTCGAAGATATCGTCGAGCAGCAAGAGGGGCGTGGTACTCGATACCGTGCGTCGCAGGAAATCAAACTGGGCTAACTTGAGAGCCAAGACAAAGGTCTTGTTCTGTCCCTGACTTCCCTCTCGCTTCATCTGGAAATCACCTATCAGCATCTCCAGGTCGTCACGATGCACACCATGAAGCGAATAGCCTACAGCCCTATCCTTGAAGCGGTCGCGCTGTATGACATCAAGGAGCGGACCGCGCTGACAATGAGAGACATAACGCAGGCTCACCACCTCACGGTCGCCAGAGATATGACGATAGATCTGCTGAAACAGAGGAATCAATTCCTTGACGAAAGCCTCACGCTTCTGAAAGAGCAGCTCACCATTGCGAGCCATCTCCTGTTCCCATATCTCCATCAGCGTCACATCAGGTTCCTCCTCCATCTTGAGCAGAGCATTACGCTGTTGCAAAGCCTTGTTGTAGTTGGCCAATGCCTCAATATAGGAAGGGTCGTACTGCGAGATGACCACATCCATCAGGCGGCGTCGCTCCTCGCTTCCACCCTCAATGAGTACCGTATCAGAAGGAGAGACAAAGATGAGCGGTATCAATCCGATATGTTGTGACAGTCGCTTGTACTCCTTCTTGTTGCGCTTGAAGTGCTTCTTCGTTCCACGCTTCATACCGCAGAAAATATTCTCGACATTCTCTCGCTCATCAAGATAGTTGCCCTCTATCACCATGAAGTTCTCATCGTGCGCAATAACCTGCGAATCGATAGGATTGTAGGCACTGCGACAAAACGAAAGATAGTAAATGGCATCCAGGAAATTGGTCTTGCCCACACCGTTATGACCGATGAGACAATTGATCTTGGGCGACAATTCCAAATTGGCAGCCTTGATGTTCTTGTAATTAATTATCGAGATATTCTGTAAAATCATACGTATTATGCCACTATTGAACTGCAAAGTTAGCAGAAAAAGCGCAAAAAACGAAAAAAGTAGGCTATAAATTTCAATATGTGGATAAATTTACGTATTTTTGCAACCTAAAGTGTAGTGGCCATTGAGCAAGGCACACTAAGAACAAGAAGGAAAAAATAATAAAAAACAAAAAATAAAAATGGCAAACAAAACAGAACAGGTTCTCGAAGCAACAGAGAACATCAACAACCGCGAGGCTTTCTTCATGAAATACAAGAAAGCCATCCTTATCGCAGTGGCAGCAATCATTGTTGTTATTGCAGGTGTATTCCTCTACATTTCACAGATTTCTGGTCCTCGTGAGGAAAAGGCAAGCACAGCGCTCAGCAAGGGTCAGACCTACTTCAACAACGAGATGTTCGAGCAGGCTGTCAATGGCGACGGTGCCGGCTTCGTAGGTTTCGCTAAGTTGGCTGACGAGTATAGCGGTACCAAGGCTGGTAACCTGGCCAACCTCTATGCAGGTCTTTGCTACGCCAACCTCGGCAAATGGGCAGAAGCTCAGAAGAGCCTCGACGCTTTCTCTACAGAAGACGACCAGATGATCAGCCCTGCTTCACAGGCTGCTCTCGGCGACGCATACGCTCACCTCAACCAGCTCGACAAGGCTGTTGACGCTTTCAAGAAGGCTGCCGACATGGCAGACAGCAAGGCTGAGGACGATGCCAACAACAGCCTCTCTCCTATCTTCCTTATCAAGGCCGGCGAGGTGTTGGAAAGCCAGGGCAAAAAGGACGAGGCCCTGAAGATCTATCAGGACATCAAGAAAAAGTATGTGAACTCTATGCTCGTTCAGAGTGCAGAGATCGACAAGTACATCGAAAGAGCTTCTAACTAATTATGGCTACAGCACTTCATAATTTGTCAGAATACGACTTCACCAAGGTACCCGATGCCAGCAATATGTGCTTTGGCATCGTGGTAGCTGAGTGGAACCCTGAGATAACAGGCGCTTTGCTGAAAGGTGCCGTCGACACCCTGAAAAAGCATGGCACCCTGCCTGAGAACATTCACGTGAAAACCGTACCTGGAAGCTTTGAGCTGATATACGGAGCACGACAGATGGTTCTTAACCAGGGCTACGATGCTGTCATCGTCTTAGGAAGCGTCATCCGTGGCGAGACTCCTCACTTCGACTACATCTGTCAGGGCGTTACCTATGGCATTGCCCGCCTCAATGCCTCACAGGAAATTCCGGTCATCTATGGTCTGCTGACCACCAACGACCTGCAACAGGCCAAAGACAGAAGTGGTGGCAAGCTGGGCAACAAGGGCGACGAGTGCGCCATTGACGCCATCAAGATGGCTAAGTTCTAATAAGCAAACATAACCATAGAACAAGGATGAAACTTTATCAACTCTTACAGTCGTTCGACTTTGAGGAACTCTTTCCTACTGTCAGCACGATGTTCCCTAACGCCAATCTGCATCGCGACGTCTTTCAGAAAGCATTCGACATGCTGTGCAGCATCCAGCCTGTGATGAGCAAGAAGACCATTCGCTACGAACTGATGGAGGATCCTAACTCGAGCAACAGTATGATTGTGGGAGCCGACGACAGTTGTTTCAACACCACTTGGGATGCTTGCTTGGGCAAGGAAGTAAGAAAAGGAAAGGGTGCTGACCTGAACGATGAGGAATTGGCAGCCAACTGTCTGCTCAACGTCCTCTTCATCGGTAAACACCCACAATGCTTTGAAAAAGACTTCAAAAAACTATTGAAGTAAGTGATGCTTTATAAATAGTCACTAAATTTTATACATCATACCCCATCATCAGCCTCGTCCTCAACAGACGAGGCTTTTTCGTCTTCATCACCTGCTGTGTCCAACTGGCTGTCCTTGGCTATACTGACAGCGCCCATCCGGTTGACAGTGATTACAAGAGGTACATACTCATCACTGGTGACATCGGGAGAACCCACACTGCCTGCAAAATGCAGCACGTCGCCCTTCACCTCAACAAAAACAATACCCAACAAGGCACCCGTCTTCTTGGTTTCGGCATCAAGATAACCCGTAAAATCGCTTTTCTGGAAAGTGCGGCTGAAGAACTCTGTTCCGTCCTCCCGCAACACCTTGATCGTAATCTTGTTGTCGTAGTACTTGGTATGATCCTCACTCTCCACCAAAGGCAGACTGTGATCAGACTCTCGTTTCATCACTACACGATAAGTCTTGCCGAGCCAGGTGATGCCGCGCGACTGCTCATAACTGCTCAGCTCCTGTGTCTTCTTAGTTTTTGGAGCAACTGGCTTAGGGGCTATGATGACATTGCTCTTTTTCTTCTCGCCGCATGACGAGAGACAGGCGGCACCCAGAACCGCTATCACGAGCATGGAAATTGTTTTCTTCATTGTTGTTTTGTTTTGATATTCATTTGAGTGAAGGTCTAAATCTGCATCATTAATAAATCTAATCCACAGAATGAAGACCTAATTATCTGCAAAGTTAAGAAAAAAATATAAGAACACAAAAAAAGCATCCCCTTTTCACAAAGAGAATGCTCTTACTACCTAAATACTAACTAATAAATCCTATTGAACTTTTCTCACACGATATAATAAAAGTTCAGTTTATGAATTCTAATCAGTAATAAGACCCTGCAAAACACAAAAGGTTTAATCGCAGATGAGAAAAAAGCACCTTTTTTAACCGTCTTTAACAAAAAGAATTATCCATGCATGTAACTACACAGCACGCCCTGAAAGGGCAGAAGCTCTTAGCCCAGGGCAACGCCCTGGGTTATTATGTTCGCAAACTTGTCGCCCTGTTTTACTCTAATTGAGCAAGCTTTGAGCGTATTTTTTAACGTTAATTA
>NZ_VZAD01000065.1 GCF_009495355.1 Segatella copri | reverse complement strand
CTTTTCAGACTTACAAAGCTATATGCTTAATCCCCCCTGGTTTATCGGGTGAGCCGTTGTAACAACTCAGCGCCCCCCTTAGCCATAAGTAGTTACTTTAATACTATACAAATTGTTTTCTGTTTATTATGAATTTGTTTTGTCTCTTGTAGATAAATCTCCGTTCCGTGATACGGAATGTGCATTCCGTACTTTGGAACGGCCGTTCCGTATCACGGAATGGCGGTTCCGTATCACGGAACGGAGATTTTTGTAGGCTAAACAAAACATTTATATAGTATAAGAGCAAGATTTTTCCAGTATAAGCGACAGTTTCTTTGGGTTGATTTTGTTCCTTTTTGTGCCATTTTGATAGTCTTTTGCCTTGGTGAATGATAAATTGTCAGAACGCCACTTATGAAAACGTTTGCGTAGCTTTTTTGACGAAAACGTATCCGTCCTTTATTATTTTGTTTTAATTTTGCAGCAGAAACTCACAACAACTAATCTACTAAAACGCTAAAAACAATGAAAAAAATGTACTTCATGTTGTTAGGAGTGCTTTTGTCTACTGCTGTGATGGCAGACAACAAGCAAACCGTAACAATCGACGGCTCGCAGGTTAGCAAGACCGTCAAAGAAATCACCTTCAATGGTGACAATGTAACTCTTACTTACGACGATGAGACTACTGATACTCAAGACATGTCGCTTGTTAAACTTTCTTTTGCTTATATCACCACTGGTATCAGCAACATTGAGACAAGCAACAAGGTTCTTGCAGGCAAAGTGTTTAACCTCAATGGCCAGCTTGTGGGTACTTCTACCCAGAACCTGAGCAAGGGTATCTACATCGTGAATGGTAAGAAAGTAATCATCAAGTAAAAAAGGAGGAACGTAAAATGAAGAAAATGGTATTTACTTTGGCACTCCTCTTGATGAGCTTGAGTGCTGCCATGGCACAGACATGGACATTTGGTGCCATGAGCGAGGCTGATAAGGCTTTATGTGCAGCTGATGCTAATTGGGTATTGGGAACTAATCGCTACGGCTATACCTTAGCTTTGGAGAATGAAGCTCTTGTTGCAAATGGCTCAGAATTGGCTTATACTAAGGGCTTGAAGTTTACTGCTGGTGCTCCTGCTGATAAATCCGAAGGAAAAGCAAAAGTCCGCTTGAACTATGGCTCTTCTCGCTTGGAATTGAACGGAAATGGTGTTTCTTTGATTATTCCAAGTCTGAAGGCTGGTCAGAAAGTAACAGTTAGCTGCAAGACTGGTAGTACTTCTACTGCTCGTTGTTTAGATGCTGCTAACTTGACTTCGGTTTCTGGTTCTTTTGGTACTCCTACAAAAGATCAGGTTACCAACGTTGGAACTGTAACTGCTGATGGTGATGTCGTGTTGAAAACCAATGGTGGTGGTATGAACATTTATAGCATCAAGGTTGAGACTGTAGGTGGCGGATCTACCGTTACTCCTGGTTCTACCGACAAAATTACCAATGCCGTTGCTCGTAACAGCAAGGTAAATCAGATGTATGTTACCACCAATGCTGGTGATGTGAAGTATTACAATACTGCCGACTTGACAAGTGTGAAGTTCGAAGGTGACAAGACCATCATTGCACCTAAATCAGGTTCAGAGAATGATGAGTACAATGCTTCAGTTCAAGCCATCAGCTTTGCTAAAAAGGCCGATCAGGGCGAAAGTGGTGATGTTGACAATCCTGCAGGTGTGATTCAGATTACTGAGGCTAAGGGCTGGCAGGAGTCTGCCTACCTGAAGTGGACTCCTTTCGAGGGTGCTTCTTCTTATAATGTATATGTAGATGACAAGAAGATTGATGCTCAGCTGATTCGTCAGTATAAATCTTACTATCGTGCCGATGTTCTCGGTTTGAAGGCTGGTACTTATTCTGTAAAGGTTGTCCCTGTCAATGCTGAAGGTACAGAGATTGCTGGTGCCAATACTGCTTCTAACTTGGTAGTAAAGAGCTACAACCGTGAGGGCTTTGCTCATTTCAAGTATGATGGTGTAGGTGCTTATAATAATGATGGTACTTTGAAGGCTGGTGCTAAGGTTCTGTATATTACAGCCAAGACCGCTAAGACAGTTTCTACAACCGTCAATACAGGTAAGTCAGAGACTATTACTGGTCTTCAGTCTATTATTGATGCTTATTCTAAAGGTAAGGATAAAACTCCTATCGCATTCCGTATCATCGGTAAGGTTAGCCTTTCTGATTTGGATCACATTTCAAGTTCTGCAGAAGGTTTGCAGATTAAGGGAGCTACTATGAATATGACATTCGAAGGTGTCGGTGATGATGCTACCGTATATGGCTTCGGCTTCTTGCTTAGAGAGGCTGAGAGTGTAGAGTTCCGTAACTTTGCTATTATGCGTTGCCTGGATGATGCTATGTCTCTTGATACTGATAACTCTCATGTATGGATTCACAACATGGATCTCTTCTATGGCAAGAAGGGTGGTGCTGCCGACCAGGCTAAGGGTGACGGTACTGTAGACATCAAGGGCGATTCTAAGTATGTTACTGTAGCTTACAACCGCTTCTGGGATAATGGTAAGGCTTCTATGTGTGGTATGAAGAGTGAGACTGGTGAAAACTGGATTACTTATCATCACAACTGGTTCGACCATTCAGACTCTCGTATGGCTCGCGTTCGTACCATGAGTGTTCACATGTACAACAACTACTATCAGCATTGTGATGTTTATGGTGTTGGTGCAACCAGTGGCTCAAGTGTGTTCATGGAGTCTAACTACTTTGATGCAACCAAGCGTCCTATCATGAGTTCTCAGCAGGGTACTGATGCTAAGGGTGATGGTACTTTCTCTGGTGAGAAAGGTGGCTTGATTAAAGCGTACGGCAATGTATTTGCCAACAAACCTGATAACTTCAGCTATATCACATACGCAGACAATAATACAAGCTTTGATGCATACGAGGTTTCTGCCCCAAGTGAGCAGGTTCCTGCAAGCGTAAAGACTTTGGTTGGTGGTACTTCTTACAACAACTTCGATACCAACTCAAGCCTCATGTATGCATACGCTGCAGATAAGGCAGAAGATGTTCCTGCTATTTTAGAAGGCTTCTATGGCGCAGGTCGTTTGAATCATGGTGACATTGATTTCGTTATTCCTGATGAAACAGTCGTAACAAATGGTCATCAGCAGCCATGGCCTGCTTTGGCAAGCATTCTTGATGCTTATACTTCTGGTGTTGTTAAAGTGTTCGGTGAGAGCAATGCTTCTGGCGAAGGTGGCACAGTAAATCCTACTCCAGATCCTACCCCAGACCCAACTCCTGATCCAACTCCTGATCCAACTCCTGATACTCCAGTTATCGAGGGTACTGTAATTTGCTCATTTGCTGGAGGGCAGGCTTCTAATAGTAGCTTTACTGTAACGGGAAGCTTTAAAAATAGTACAACTGGGGTAACAGTAGATGGAAATACTTATAAAGATTACCTCAAAATAGAGTCTTCTGCAGGTACAGTTTCTTTTAAGACAACAGCAAAAATGCAGATGACTTGTTATACTGGTGATGCAAAGGCAAAATTAAAGATTGATGGTGCTGATGTTACTGGTGATACAACCAAGGGCGTTGTTACTGTAACTCTTGAGGCTGGTGATCATACAATAGCCAAGGCTGGTTCTGGTTCTCAGTCTTTATATCTCATCAAACTTGTACCTGTAACAGAATAATAAACATGTTTTCCTCAATGAGGAAAGATATATAAAATGAAACAAACTAAGGGCTGTCTTTTTGTGATGAGGACAGCCCTTTTTTCTCAAAGGAATAAATTAAACAAAAACTAATCCTATAATGAAACAAATTAACTCTACCGTTTCTGCACAGCTTAAGGCTGTTTGTCGTAAAACTCTCATGGCTTCTGCTTTGCTCTGTGGCTTCTCTATGATGGCAAATGCACAGACCAAGGATGGTCGTGACTTCTCTTTGGATGGCTTCGCTGCCTATGAAGGTGTTCCTGGTTCTAACTGGTATCGTGCCGGAGGAACTACCGGTGGTGCTGGTGGCAAGGTGGTGAAGGCTGACAACTTCTCTCAACTGCAGGCCTATCTCCAAGCAACTGACCCATATATCGTTATCGTAGATCATGATATTACTACAGGCATCAAGTGCTATGTGGATGATCTGAGTACTGGTCGTTTGCTTGACGACCAGAGTGGTAAGTCTGGCGTGGAGTCTGTCTATGGCGAGCGCATTATGGTTGCTCCTAACAAGACTTTGATTGGTGTGGTGGACCCTGCAACAGGCAAGGCTCCTCTCTTTTCTCATATCACCTTCGTGATGCAGTCTGTTGATAACATCATCATCCGTAACTGTCGTTTCACCATGAAGGGTGTACCTGTGCTCAGAACAGGTGAGAATAAGATTGTGGCTTGGCGTAATGGTGCACAAGTAGAAGTGGGCGACCCTGACTGCATCGGAATCCAGGCTGATAAGGTAAGTGCCAAGACCAACTGGGGTGGACATATCTGGGTTGACCACTGTGAATTCTTCAATGGTGGTGCTGCTAATAAAGACCGCTATGATGGTTTGCTCGACTGCAAGAACAATGTACAGTGGATGACTTTCAGTTATAATTATTTCCACGACCATGACAAGAGCTGCCTCTTTGGTAAAGGTAATAGCGACATTTATGATGGTTGCCGTACAATTTCTTTCCACCACAATTTCTTTGATCAAATTCAAGGTTCCCGTCTTCCTCAACAGCGAGGTGGTCATATGCATTATTATAATAATTATATGAAGGGATGCGAGGATGGTTATCGCCTTAATGACCAGGCAACAGGTTACATAGAGGCTTGTTATTTTGAAGATACTAAGTCTCCTATCATGTCAAAGGGTGAAAAGGGTCTCCATGTCAACAAGACAGATGGCTATGATGTGATATTCAAGGGATGCTCCAACCTGTTGACTGGATATGACAATATTGATGGAGCAAAGGTTAAGGGTCATGTTACTTTGGCATCTTCCGATTGGGTTCCTACCCAGACCGCTTCAACTTACACCCAGCATTATCTCGACAAGACTGTGGATGTTCCTGCCATCTGCGAGAAGTATTCTGGCGCAGGCAAGGTAGAAATATGGAAGGCTTATACCAATGTACTTCCTACAGCAGATATAGCCGAGTTCGATCATGCCATCAAGAACTACAGCACTGCCAAGACCTATGATGCAGAAGGAAAGGAAATGTCGGGTGCCTCTACTACAGGCATCGAGATGTTCGATTATGCCGTTACTCAGACAGCCAAGGCCGAGTACTTCGACCTCTCTGGCAAGCGCCTGTCTGCTCCCTGTTATGGCATTACCATCGTTAAGGCTACCGACGCTCAAGGTCATGTATCCGTCAAGAAGGTTGTGAATATGTAATTGAACTTTCACAAAGTGCTTTAAGTACGGGCTGAAAGCCCAAAAGCTCTTAGCCCAGGGCAGCGCCCTGGGTCTAATAGTAATTGGCAAGGCGCCCTGAAAGGGCAAAAGCTTTAAAACTTCAGGCACTACATAAAGCTTTTGCCCTTACAGGGCGATAGGCTAACGCCCGTAACAACCCAGGGTGTTGCCCTGGGCTAAGAGCTTCTGCCCCTTCAGGGCGTGTGGAACCTACTGGGGAAAGTTTAATTGAACTTTAAGTTGTGAATTTATAAAAAGATTGTATGGTGTTCCAACTCCGTTTGGTGTCATTAGTTTGACATCCTAATGAGGTTGGAACTTTTTTTCTTTGCCGTTTTTAAGCATACCAAAATTGGTTTCAGTTTTATACCTTTGTTCGCAAGTGTGATGCTCTGCGGAGTACCTTATTTACTGATAGCTGACGATGCGCTTTTTTAGGGGAAAACGAAGCGCAATTATAATTGACAGAGGCTTCCTATAGTAATGTCCAAGTATTGACAGAGACAAAAGAAAAGCGGGAAGACGCCTGTTGCGTCCTCCCGCCTGATGATTTTTTATAAACTCTAAGTTTATTCTTTCTTCTTTCTTCTTTCTTGAATGCTCGTATTATTTGTTCTTAAAGCCGTAGCCATTCTCGAAGCCACCAGATGATAAGATGTTAGGAGTGAGAGGCCAGAGATAGATAGGAGCTTTTACATAGTCGTAATCCCAGAAGAGATACTTATAGAACTCGTCATCATTGTCTGCGAGGTCCTTACCCCAGTTTACCTTCTTGTAACCGTCAGCTACGAGGGCTGTCTCCTCTTCAGCAGAAAGCTTGTTGAACAAACCCTTGATGGCGACGTTGGTCAAAGGAGTCTCTGTCTTGTAATCCAAGCCGTAAGCCTCCCATTTGTCGTTCTGGCCGCGCCATGAAGGATAGAGTACAGGGTCGTTCTCCTTTCCTTCAGGACACTGTGCGGTGAGTCGGTAACCTTTCTCAGTCTTGGCATCCACGCTCTTGGTATAGATATAGCTTGAGATGGTGTTGCCATTCTCGAAGGTATAATAACCATTAGACTCCAGACCATCCAGCATTCTGCGGGTGAGTTCCTTGATTTCACGAATCTTCTCAGGCAACAGACCTGTACGAATCAAAGTGAAACGACGGTCACCCTCGCCGGCAAACTCGAAGCCACGCTCGTCGATGACAGCCTTGAGCAGAGAGCCTTCCTTGGCGATGAATCCATCCACATTGGCCTCTGCAGGTGTGCGGAAAGCACGGTTGCGTATCTTGGTAAGGTATGTCTTGGCTTCAGCGCTGTTGGCATCAAGTGCGGCACAAGCCTCTGCATAGCCCAAGTACATTTCAGACAGGCGCATGTAAGGACTGTTGATACCCGAACGACGCTGGTTTTTGGTCCATACCTTTGCCTGGCGATTCTCATCGAACTTGTTGCAGCAGATGCCGCCACCAGCAGCCTTAGAGTTAGGCTTGAGAGGAATCAAAGTCTCCATACCCTTACCTGTACTTCCTGTAACCGTGAAGCAAACGTCACGACGCAAGTCCTTGGGGTCGAACTCACCATAGTAGAAGGCTGGGTTGGCGCGTCCCTGACCGTAAGCCTTGCAAGGATATGCGTTCTTACCGCCACCGCTTGAACCACGTCCCAAACAATAAGAACGCTCACTCTGTGTGGTCACACCACCATCAGAGCCCTGGGTGTATGGTACCTCGAAGATACTTTCGTCAGCATAAGTAACATCAGCCTCGTGCATCTGCTGGAAGAAATACTGATAAGGGTTGCCGAATACGCGTCCCTTATTGTCTTTCTCACGTGGGTCGGTTTCGTGGAATATGGCTGTTCCGGAATTGTCGATAGCCTTCTTGAAGTAGGTTTTGGCAGTGTTGTAAAGGTTCTGCCAGTCTGAACGGCGTCCATATTCTGCACCAGCGTTGGCTGTTCCCATGGTCTCGAAGGTGAGCTGATTGCCCTGACCGTCTACTCGCTTGATGTCACCACGGCGAGTCTGATAACCTCCTGCCTCTAAAGCCATGCGGCCAATGAGTCCGTCGACGTAGGTACGTGAATAATAATTCTTGGCATTGGTGGTATAGTGAGGGCAAGCACCCAGTACGTACATCAGCGGTTCCACCTTCTTGAGTTGCTCGATGCAGACATCATAGATAGAGTCGCGTGAGGCAATACCTCCAGCTGGCTTGCCGAACTCGGCTGGGCATGGCACATCACCAAAGTACTTGATGAGCTCGCGGTAGCAGGTGGCACGCAGTGCTACAGCCTCGCCATAAATCTGACTCTGTTCGGTAGGTGTAGTTTGTGCCATCATCTCGCTGAAGTCTGTTCCCTCTTCGAAGGCAGATGTAATGGCGTTGCACTTACCGATGACATCAAACAGCGCACCGTATGCTCCGTCAGTTCCCTCTTTCTGATAAGAAAGGAGGTTGTAGTTGCCTACTTCGGTACCATTTCTGTAAAGGCCCTCAGGAATATGGCGACCCAACTGGTTGTTGTGAGCCTCTGGATGGCGCATGATGTCGGAGCCTGCAATATCGGCAGCATAATATAGTCCGCTACCGAAAACCTGCAGGGTGTAGGCATTCAACATGGACTTTTTGGCACCTTCCAAAGCTGCCCATTTTGTGGTGGTGGTGGAGAACACAAATCCTTTATCAACAGTGGATGGTGAACTTGTCTCCAGATAATCGTTACATGAGGTGGCACCAGAGAGGATGCCTGCCGCACATAAAGCTATATATAAATATCTATTTTTCATGTCAATATTCAGTTTTAATAGATTAGAATGCTAAGTTGAGGCCGAATGTCCAAGAGCGTGTCTTAGGGTAAGCCTGGTAGTCGTAGTTAGGGGTTGGGAATCCGTTGCCACCTGCGTTGAAGTCTGTGTTTACGTCAGGATCGATTCCGCTGTAGCCCTTGATGCAGAAGAGATTGGTAACGGTGGCATAGATGCGCAGGTTGCTGATGCCGAGAGGCTTCATCCATGTCTTAGGGAAGGTGTAGCCTACAGAGAGGTTCTGGAGGCGCAGGTAAGAAGCGTCCTCGATGAACTCGCTGGTTACCAGACCGTACTCGCAGTATGGAAGGGCATACTTGGCACCTGCGTTCAGGGTGCGGAGCTCGTCAGGGTTGGTAACGGCATAGAGGTTGCCATTGTTGTCAACATTATACATCTTCCAGCAGTCTGCCAGTTCGGAAACGCGTGCAGAGCCGAAGCCAGTATCCTTGTTACCCATCATGTCGTGGAGGGCATTGGCGTTGTAAACGTCGCCACCAATCTGATAAGCAAAGTTGGCGTTGAGATCGAAGTTCTTATAACGTCCAGAGATGTTGAAACCACCTGTATGCTCTGGCTTGGTCTTACCGATGATGGTTACGTCGTTAGAAGCCACGGTGCCGTTGTCATCTACATCGGCAAACTTGTACATACCAGGGAATGCCTTCTGACCGGCAGGACGCTTGTAAGCCTTGGCGCAACCTGCAGAATAGTTGCAGACAGTATTGTCAGGAATACCATCCTTCAGTGTCCATACACCATCGGCGCTTACGTTGAAGTCGTCAACAGTGTAGAAGCCCAATGACTTGTAACCCTGAACCAAACCTACAGGATTGTCCTTGCGGATGACATAGTCGTAGTATGGCATACGCATCTGTGATCCCCAGTTGGTATGGGTATCAGCCAATACGTTGTCGAAGAGTTCGTCTACATTGTTGTGGTTGAAGTTGTAGGTCATGCCGAATGTCAAGCCCCAGTCCTTCTTGTTGACGATGTCGTAGCTCAAGGCAAGCTCGACACCCTTGTTGGAAGTCTTACCTACGTTCTGGAACTGGTAGGTGTAACCAGTAGAAGTATCAATAGGAACCATCATCAAGATGTTCTTGGTGGTGTTCCAGTAGAAGTCTAATGTACCGCGCAGACGACCGTCCCAGAAACCAAAGTCGAGACCGATGTTGCGAGAGATGGTAGTTTCCCACTTCAGGTCGGGGTTAGCCATCATGGTGCCAGGACGGAAGGTGTTGACCAGTTGACCGTCAACCTCGGTAGTCTCGCTGACCCATGTAGCCTTCCACAGAGATGCATCGATATTATCGTTACCGGAAGTACCGAAAGAGAGACGGAGCTTCAAGTTGCTCAGCCAGTCTTGTGTGCCCTTCATCCAAGGTTCGTCAGAGATACGCCATGCAGCAGCTGCAGCAGGGAAATAACCCCAGTGGTTGTTGGGTGCGAACTTAGAGCTACCATCAGCACGGAAAGTAGCGGTGAAGAGGTAACGGCTCAGGTAAGAGTAGTTGACACGTCCGAACCAAGAAAGGGTGTGGTTAGGTGTGCCGATCTCCGACTTGTTGGTATCTTGCAGAGAAGTAGACTCCATGTGGCTCATGTTGAGCTGACCGAAGGCAGTGTCCATGTCCCATCCTAAAGGATAGCCATAGCCATTGAAAGTAGTGGAGTTGCTCTTTTTGGCAAGAACCTCGTTACCCAAGAGGAAATCGAGGCTGTGGTCTTCGCCCAATCCCTGTACGGCATAGTTGGCTGTGGTAGTCCAACGTACGTTGTAGCCATTGCTCTTTACCAGGGTGGCATGGTTGTAGCCCTTCTCGTAGCCATCGTCCCAGGTCTGCTGCTCACGCCAGTTGCGGGCAAGGGTAAGCTCGGTCTTACCTGTCAGTCCCTTGATAGGAGTCCAGGTGAGCGAGTTGGTGGCACGCAGACGGTTGTGGGTGTTGTATTGAGTGTAGCTGTCGTAGATGCTGACAGGGTTGTATTTGGGGTCCACGTTGGCATCGCCCATACCCAATAATGATGGGTCGTCCACGCCTAAAGGTGTGTCAATGGGCCGGTATGCATAAGAAGATGTGGCATACTGGAACTGGCAGCCCTGGAAGCGCATCTCGCTGTAGCGGGCATCGATGTTCCACTTCAGGTTCTTGGTGATGTCCTGTGCCAACTTGAAGTTCACATTCCAACGGCGGAAACCGGTGTCTTTCAGCGATCCTTTATCATTGGTGTAGTTGACAGAAGCATAATACTTGGTATGCTCTGTACCGCCACTGATACTCAGGTCGTGGTTCCAAGCGTGAGAACTGCTTAGCAGGTCGTTCTGATAGTTATGGGTACCCATGTTGCGGTACTCCTCCAAGTGGTTGCCGTTTGCGCTGCCCAAACCAAAATACTTGGCAACGTTGGCACCGTAGCTGTCACCATAAGATGTGGCATAGCTCCAGTTGCGCAGCACATAGTCGTAGGCGCTTTCAGTGTCGTAGGTAGTAGGCTTCTCCTTTACAGAGTAGTACATGTTGTACTTCACCTGTGCCTTGCCTTCCTTGGCGCTCTTGGTGGTGATCATGATGACACCATTGGCACCACGCGCACCATAGATGGCTGTTGAGGCGGCATCCTTGAGCACGTCAATGCTCTCGATGTTGTCGGCAGGGATATCATCAATACGTGATACCTGCACACCGTCAACGATGAAGAGAGGGTCGTTGCTCTGGGTGATGGAACCACCACCACGAACACGAATACTCATTGAACCGCCAGGACGGCCATCCTGAGAGGTTACTGACACACCTGGCAACTGGCCTTGCAGTGCCTCAGCGATGTTGGATACTGGGTTTTGAGCCAGCTTGTCACCTGTAACCGAGGCTACAGCACCCGTCAGGTCGCGACGCTTCATCGTGCCATAACCGATAACTACCACCTCATCGAGGCTCTTGTCGGTAGACTGCATGACGATGTTCAGCGCCGACTGGTTGCCCACGGTGATGGTTTGTGTTTTACATCCTAAATAGGAAATGGTGATCTTGTCACCAGGCTTTAGGTTTTGGAGACTGAAGTTACCATCGATATCGGTAACTGTTCCGCCCTTTCCGGCTTGGATAGTTACACCAATTAATGGTTCACCTGTAGCATCCTTCACATTACCTGTGATGGTCTTTTGTGCAAATGCACCGATGCAACACAAGCTAAGAGACAGAGCCAAAGCTCCCTTCTTGATTTGTTGATACATAAATGGTTTGTTTTTAGTTATACATTAAGAAATGTTTGTTTTCTTTTTTGTTAGTCGTCAGTAGATAACTTCGTTTATTGCTGCCAAAAGTAGCAATAATCTTTTATAAAGTAGATAAATTGGATGTAAAATTAGCAGTATTTAACGCATTTAACGCTAAATACTGCTAAAAGTTCTTATTTAGTTTGGTATTTCAGAACATACCACAGGTCTCTGATGCGTGCTTCGGGATCCCATTTGCCATCAAAGGTCCAAAGGGCAGTAAGGCCATGGAAGGCAGGATGGCCAGGAGCCTGGTCGAGATTGTCGCGCAGCCATCCGCTGTCGCCTCCCTCGCGTTCGCAACCATAATAATATACGCGCAATCCCCAGGGACAAGGGTCGAGCACCTTGTCGCTATAGGCATAGCTGATGTTACTGTCGAGGATGTTTTTTGACATACGGCAGTGGGCCAGATAGAACTGGTGGTCGTGGTGATAGCGTCCCAACTTGGTGGGCGAGAGGGCATCGAAGGAAGAGCATGTCACGACAAACTTGTTGTTGATGTCGCCTCTGCCGTCGTGCCAGAGGATGGCTCTGCTGTCGCCGACAAACTTGCAACGTGTGGCATAGCATCTGCCACGAGGACACATAAAGTCGACACCCGGACAGCGCAGGTAGAGGTCGGCATGATAGTACATTCCTCCATTCTGACACCATAGTGAGAGGGCATCGTTGCCGTCGGCAAAGATATTGCTGTTGATGACGATGGTGCGTGTTGCCTTGCCATAGATGGCCATCTGGTGTGTGGTGGTCTTCTCTACCGTGCTACCATAATTATTATATACGGTGATGCCGCTGATGATACAGTCGTTGGCATTGTCCTGCAGTACGATGACACCCATGTGTACAGGCTTTCCCTTGTATTCCTTAATGGTTTGTGAGGCTGTGGTCTCGGCATATTGGATGATGACACTGTCGCGGTCTTCGCCTACGAGCACGATGTTGGGACGGTCGATAATGACCTTCTCGTGATACACTCCGTTGCGGATGAGTATCTTGAAAGGCTTCGCTGGGTTCTCGGGAGCCTTCTCTATGGCATCCTGTATGCGCTCGCCGGCATTGACTATTGCATCGAAACATGACAGCTCTGGCTTCGAGAAGCGGTTCATGTTGATGAGTCCACGCTCGTTGGCACCGGGCGAGTTGAGGCTGAGGTTCAGTTTGTTGGCCGTATCATACTTGTCGGCCCACTTTTCGTAGAGAGGATAGATGAAAGCAGTACGGTCGCTGTACCATGAATAACCGTTGCGGCGCTCTGTACCTATCTCCCAAAGATGACGGCGGGGCACACCGTCGCGGTCGCACACGAATGGCTCACAGTGCTCTAAGTCGTAGTATCTTGCCCACAGAGGTGTGGTGGCATCGGGGTCTTTAACGAGTTCGGTTGTTCTGAAAGGAGAACCAAACTCGCCCTTGCGTACCACTTTCAGCCCCGTCAGTTTATAGGTGTCAAACCACTGCATGGCTCCACGAATGGCGCGTTTTATCTCTTCGCTTGGGTTAGGAATCTCCATCAACATAGCCACGATGCGTGCACTCTCGTTAGAACTGTAGGACGAGAGTTCGAAGGCACGTGCAGGACGAGGCTCGAAGGTTACGCGGTCGTGCTGCTGGCACCAAATGGTAGGCTTTCCGTCCTTGACTATCTGGCACTTCAGTATGCACTCCACACCCTTGTTGAAAGCCTTGATGGCCTTTTGGCGCAGTGCCTTGTCGGTCAGCTTGCCATCGAAGGGAGCCTTCTGCAGATAGATGTCGCGCAGCATTTCCATGGTGTTGACCATGGCATCATCGTTGAAAGTGATATGAACCTGATAGCCACGCATCCCAGGCCAGAACTGTGGCCATCCGCCATTGTCGTACTGTCCGCTCAGCAAGTATTCCACACCCTGGCAGAAAGCCTCACGGTACTTCTTGCTCTTGGTGGCCTGATAGAGCCGAGCCAGATATGTCATCTGCATATTGGTGGCATCGTTGTCGGTGGTAGAGTCGTCTCGCCGGCTTTTGTCATTGAGTACTTGCTGCCGCTCCTCATGAGTCATGGGCTTTGCCATGTCGATGTTCTTTGGCCATCCGCCTGTCACTCTCTGGTAGTCGAGAATCTGGTCGCCGATGAGTCGGGCTTGCTCTGTTTTGAAAAACTCCTTTTTAGTTTCCCTCATCGCATTGTACCTGCGCTGGGCATGGGCTGGCAAGAGGGCCAACGCCATCAGGATAGAAAGATAAAATGCTTTCATATGTCAATAGTTTGTGTTTAGTTTTTAAGTTTGGTGCAAATATACAAATATTATTTTGATAATATCATCTTTTTTTCGTATTTTTGCCGATGCTTATCATTAGCATCGGCATTTTTTTGGTACATTATTAGATTTATAATAATATTGTTTTTATCGAACAGAAACAGGTAAACATGAAGACAATACAACCGATATTGACCATTACGGGTTCTGACAGTACCGGAGGCTCTGGTGTCCAGGCAGACATCAGGACCATCTCTGAGTTGGGAGGCTATGCTGTTTCAGCCATTACTTCCATTACTGTGCAGAACACTTTAGGTATTCAGGCATTCTTTGATATTCCAGCCGAGATTGTTTCGGGTCAGATAGAGGCTATCATGAATGATATTCAACCGAGCATAGTGAAGGTGGGTATGATTCGTCGGGTGGAGACGCTTGAGGTTGTGATCGATGCCCTGACGAAATATCGCCCGGATTATATCATTTATGCCCCTGCCATCTGGTCGAGCAATGGCGATGCATTGATGACGGAGGATGTGGTGAGCCAGATCAGGTATCGTTTGCTGCCACTCTGTTCGGTCGTTGTTGCCCGAAAGAAAGAAAATGATATTATTCTGCAAGACACCAAGTTGCTGCGTATGGCTGAGGGTAACGGAATGCAGGTGTTCTTGCTCGACAATGCCAATTCACATGGTCTTACCAACCGTTTCTCTTCTGCCCTTGCCGTATATCTGAACCAAGGCAAGAAGATGGAGGATGCTTTGGCGATGGCACAGGATTTCATCAACGTAGAGTTGACACGTGAGAGCAACCTGCAGGGACGCAGTTCGGAACTCTACAATCAGTTCATCTCTCAGGTCAATAATTTCTGTCGCACCTATAGTGATGTGCATTTCTATGCAGACCAGTTGAATGTGAGCAGTCGCTATCTGGCACAGGTAACCCGTCGTATCTCGTGCAAGACACCGAAGGCTATCATAGATGAATATATTGTAAAGGAGATAGAGCGAGAGTTATCCACCACTACGCATACGGTGCAAGAGATAGCCAATACCTTCGGCTTCTCCTCGCAAGCCCATCTCACGAAGTTCTTCAAGAAGATGAGAGGGGTAACGCCTTCTGCTTTCCGGCAACCAAAGCCTGTTAATTAAAATGAGACCAGTCAACTGAGGAAATATCGAAAAAAGTAGTATCTTTGCATCCGTAGTTGAGAAGACTGCATTGAAGTTTCAGACTGCGGGTGGATAGAAAGCTACTTTCAAAAACACCCTTCACCCTTCACCTCTCACAACCCCAGTGTTTATCGGGGTTCTCAGCGAAAAGGTGAAGGGTGAAGGGTAAAATTGAGAGTAAGGTTTTTCACGGGAAAAACCACGCTTCCTGCAGCCGGAAAGCATATTCCGAATGGCGATGGTAGACCTCCCGAAAATTTTCTCCCGACGCATCACTTTGTGCCCGGCAATGGCAAAAAGTTGCCCCTGTAGAGGGCAATATTGTGCCATAGTTAGGCAATAAATGGAATGAGGCTCTTTTCGACTCGTCAGGACTATCATGACGACTTCCGGGAGGCTTTCCGGCACCTTGTAAGTACTCCCTATTTCTCCTTATGGGATTGAGCCGTCATTAAACTAGTCATCCATCCACATCTTGAATCCTTCGCCACGAAGGGTTTCCAGGTGGATGGAGATTTGTTAAATTACAGGTTAATTCCCTCATATTTAAAAATGGTAATACGAAGAGTTGGCTTATCTCTGATTATATTGATAGTTATTCTTATCAAAGCCGTCCATGGGATAGACGCTATGTGTCATTATCTGCAAGTTATACTTTAGATTATGGCAAGAAGATTAATCATGGGAGCAATTTGAAATTTAACGGAAATACAAAAACGTCTGTATTGTAATTGTTTATGCGTAATATTAAGGTTGTTCACCAACATTTTCAAGCATGCAATGCCATGTTGATGAATGTCAGTATGTGCAAAAAATCCATCATTGAGGGATAAAAATGATTAAATACATCCCTCAATGAGTAACTTTTTGACAGAATTCATTCCTCATTGAGGGATTATTTGTATCTTTGCTACAATTTTTAATGATATTAATGATAAATGTATTCTTACTATGATGTGTCAAGGTGTTTCTAGGTATATACTAAGTGTTATAGTGCTTTTGTTGTTCGCAATGAAAACACAGGCCCAAGAAGTGTCTGAACCTCTTGACTCTATCATAAAATCATTAAAACTAAAAGAGGTTGTTGTGAAGGCGAAGAAGATACGCCAATCAGGTGATACGATTTCCTATGCCGCTTCTTCGTATATATCTAAGGATGATAAAGTCTTGGCAGATTTGCTTCGTAAAATGCCGGGTGTAGAGGTGATTGGTAATGGGCAGATTAAGTATAATGGTCAATGGGTGAATGAGTTTTATATTGAAGGGGCCGATATGCTTGGTGACAACTATGGCGAAGCAACGAAGAATTTGGATGCCAAGGCTATTGGCTCTGTGCAGATAATGGAGAATCACCAGAACATTAAACTTTTTCAGGGAACAAAAAGTGGCAATGCGCCTGCTATGAATATAAAACTCAAGCAAACGGCAAAAGGTGCATGGACTGCCATGCTTTCTGTTGCGGTTGGCGGTCAGCCTAAGCTGGCGAGGAATATGACTGTTAACTTAATGAACTTCCGCCGCAATAGTCAAAACCTAACATTGCTTAAAACGAATAATGTAGGTGATGATTTACGTAAGGAAATCAATGCCTCGTCTTCGCTGAATTCTGTTTTGGGTGCAGGAATATTGCTACCCGATAAACCTGCTGTTTCTGATTTATATGCCTATAGGAATGATTCATATAGTGCCTCTATCAATCAGCTTTATAAGTTGGATAAGGACAGGACTTTGAGCTTTAATGTAAATTACCTTTATGATCAGGAAAAGCAAAATGCTACCGATGAAAGCCGTTATCTCTTGGATGATGGCACTCGATATGTTATACAGGAGTCTAACCAGGCTTTGGTAGGGCAGCATTTTGTTGGAGGACATGTCGCTTATAAATTGAATAGCTCCAAAAGTTATCTTAAAAACAATTTGTCGGTAAATGCTTCTTTTCCTAAGAATGAAGGCTTGGTGAATGATTTTGTCGCTCAGACTCTCTCTGGTCATAGTTTTTTGTTGAGTAATGTGATGAAGGCAAACTATAAGAAAAAGAATGGTGGAGTCGCAGATTTGGAATGGAAAGCTTCTTTTGTGGATAAGAGAGGGGTGTTGAATATGTCGGAAACGAATATGAGCCAGCTACTAAGACAACGCAACTTCCAGAGTGAAGCTACTGGATCTTTGTTGGCTTTCACGATTCCTCACCTTATGTTTAATTTGAATGGCAAGGTCATGTTTGATTGGCAAAGGGTAAGTGCAGGATTGAATTCTCTGTCAGATGCTTCTGGCAGCGAACAGAAAACCTGGTTGTTGGGAGCTTTTGTTAGCCCTAAAATCCTGTTGCATTTTGGAAACAGACTGCAATGGCTGGTTTATGTGCCTGTTGGGGTGAAATATTATCATTCTGCTGATGGCTCTTTGGATTATGATAAGCGTTTCTTTTCGATATGCCCATATTCTAATCTGACATATAAACCTACTGGTCGTTTATCTTTCGACTTGACGACGATATGTGAGGAGTCTATGCCTTCAGTCTTGTCTCAGATGGTTCTGAAACATTATGTGAATTATCGTACGACAATGTCCAATCCTTATCAGGTAGAGATAGTTCCCAATCGCTCTGTTAAACTGGCGTTTACGTCAAGTTATAAGGATATTATTAAAATGTTGTTTGGTGGTGTTACTCTGTCTTATGTGGATGCTCGAAATGGTAATAGTATGGGGTATCAGGTGGTTGACGATGTTGTTAATTATATCGTCCAGCCGCAATCTACCAAAAATAGAGTTTGGCAGATAGAACAAACGGTGGCGAAGGGATTCTTTCGATGGAATTCCAAGATAAGCGAATCTCTCAGCATAGGAACGTCTAGAAGTGAATACTATATAGGCGGAGATTGTCATGATGGTCGAAGTGACTATCTGCAAGCTAAAATCTCGTATGTTGCTTCTGTAAGGAAATGGCTGAACCTGTCAATCTCTAATGATTACTCTGTGTCAAAACCATATACGGATGGAAAGGCAAGTGGGGATGTTTATAGAACTTTCATGAATGCTTCTTCTTTTACGTTTTGGTTGGGTAAGCAATTGAATGTGGTGCCCTCTGTGCAATATTATCATAACAATTACTTCTCATCAGGTCGCAACAATGTGTTCTTGAATATGGTGATGGAGTATTATTGGGGTAATGCAACATTATCGCTGAAATGTACCAATCTTTTAGATCGTCGTACATTCCATCGTATAATAGACAATGGAATAACACGTTATTCCGGTGAGTATCAATTACGGGGCAGGACAATCCTGTTCGGAATACGAATAAAAATCATATAAAATACTTCATGATGAAAAATTATAGGAAACTGCTGGTCATGGGCATGATGCTCGTGGGAATGAATGTGAGTGCGCAAGTAAGTGTGACTTATGCTTTGGATTCACCAACTTTTACTTTGGCGCATGAGAGTACGGATAAGTTTGAAACCTTGGATTCTGCTTATCTTTGTGTCACCTATCGTTTCAAATATCGTCAGACGGCAAAGGATGATTCCTTGCGGATGGAAGATCTTATGGATCTACAGCTTGGCAGAAAGTATGATGCTTTCTTCAGTAAAAATCTGCGCGATCTGGATCAGGAGAATACGAAGGCTTTGAAAACAACGATGCGATTTACTCCTATTCCTGAGGAATATGTGGGTTTTGACATATTGTTTAGCCATTCAGATAAGACTTGTCAGGTAACCAATCGAATTCCTTATACCAGTCAGGTAATAGAGTATAGCGAAAAAATGCCAGATATTAAATGGCGATATCTGCCTGAGGATACAGCTACGGTGATGGGCTATCTTTGTCATGCGGCCGAATGTCAATATGGTGGTAGAACATGGAAAGTATATTATGCAGATAAAATCGCTTTGCCTTATGGTCCATGGATGTTGAATGGAGCAAAGGGACTCATTTTGAAAGCAGTGGATTCTGACCATGATTTTGTGTTTGAGGCTGTCGGGTTAACCCAGAAGTCGCAGCCTGTTATTCGTTATACTTGGAGCAGAAAGACGATGAGTAAAGATGAATGGCAGAAGTATGCGGCAAATATGTATAAGAATGCAGGTGCATTTGTTCGCAACACGGGAGCACGTATTATCGTGATGGACAATAGTGAAAAAGGTTTTCATCATCTGAATGAAGATTGGGAGCAATATTACAATCCTTTGGAGAAATAACATGGAAATGATCTCTCTTCCGAAAGAACGCTCAAGCGGGAGGTTGATAGCATCATAGAATGTGCAGGAGAACTCAAATGTTCCAATCTGATTATTGTCACGATGAATGAGGAAAGGATAATTGAGAAAAATGGATATAAGTTCAAAGTTTTACCTATATATAAGTATAAAAGGAAAACTTCCTGTCGGTTTATCTTAGCAGCACCATCTGTGCTGTGCTTTGCATATTTAGGAATATGGCTTATACTTTTGCGAATCATCCTTTGTACAAAATGACGCAAAGTTTATAATTATTGGAACACTTTTCTCATATTTCCCTAAAAAGTGTTTCCTTTGCAGCCGTAATTAAGAAAATAAATAAAATTATGGCAGAAAACAGACAAGAATTGAACCGCAACTTGGCTCAGATGCTCAAGGGTGGTGTGATTATGGACGTAACAACTCCAGAACAGGCAAAAATAGCAGAGGCAGCAGGTGCCTGCGCAGTAATGGCTTTGGAACGTATTCCAGCCGACATTCGTGCAGCAGGTGGCGTGTCTCGTATGAGTGATCCTAAGATGATCAAGGGCATTCAGGAGGCTGTCTCTATCCCTGTAATGGCTAAGTGCCGTATCGGTCACTTTGCTGAGGCTCAGATTCTTCAGGCTATCGAAATCGACTATATTGACGAGAGCGAGGTGCTCTCTCCTGCAGATAATGTTTATCACATCGACAAGACTCAGTTTGACGTACCTTTCGTTTGTGGTGCCAAGAACTTGGGCGAGGCACTCCGCCGTATCGCTGAAGGTGCTACCATGATTCGTACCAAGGGTGAGCCAGGAACTGGTGATGTGGTACAGGCTGTTACCCACATGCGTATGATGCAGAGTGAAATCCGCCGTTTGGTTTCTATGAGCGAGGATGAACTTTTCGAGGCTGCCAAGCAGTTGCAGGCTCCTTACGAGTTGGTAAAGTATGTTCATGAGAATGGCAAGTTGCCTGTAGTAAACTTCGCTGCCGGTGGTGTGGCTACTCCTGCTGATGCTGCCCTGATGATGCAGCTCGGTGCCGAGGGTGTATTCGTAGGTTCTGGTATCTTCAAGAGCGGTAACCCTGCTAAGCGTGCACAGGCCATCGTGAAGGCTGTTACCAACTACAACGACCCTAAGATGCTGGCTGAGTTGAGCGAGGATCTCGGTGAGGCGATGGTTGGTATCAACGAGCAGGAGATTGCGCTCCTCATGGCTGAAAGAGGTAAGTAAAAGATGATATATTAGGGAGTTAGGGAGTTAAGAAGTTAAAGGAGTTAAGACAAATGCTTATAGGCAGAAATTCAGTAAAAGAATACTATTGTCTTAACTCCTTAACTCCATTAACTCCTTAATTTCTTCTTATGGGGAAAATGGTTTTATGAGAATAGCAGTATTAGCTTTACAAGGTGCTTTTGCTGAGCACAGACAGAAGTTGGCTCAGTTGGGTGTGGATAGTTTTGAGGTGCGCCAGTTGAAGGATTGGGACCAGCCTAAGGATGGCTTGATTATTCCTGGTGGCGAGAGTACTACCCAGGCAAAGCTCTTGAATGAACTGGGATTGATGGAACCTGTGAAGGAGGCCATTGCAGCAGGCTTGCCTGTCTATGGCACTTGTGCTGGTTTGATTCTTCTTGCCAAGAAGATAGAGGGTGAGCCAAGTCTTCGCATTGCTTCCATGGATATCACGGCTTTGAGAAATGCCTATGGTCGCCAGTTGGGCAGTTTCTACATCGAGGCTCCGATGAAGGGCATCGAGGGTAACATCCCCATGACCTTTATCCGTGCTCCTTATATTAAAGAGGTGTGGGGAGATGCCGAGGTTCTTGCCGAGGTAGATGGCAAGATTGTAGCTGCCCGTCAGGGCAACCAACTCGTTACCGCCTTCCATCCGGAACTGAACGACAGTTTAGAGATACATAAGTATTTTCTGGGGATGTGCAAGAAGTAGGCTTCATCCCATGATGAAACAGGCTTCGTTGCCCAATGAAACGGGCTTCGTTGGCACATGAACCTATATTGCAAGTATCTTAGGATACATTGCCTTGTGGTTAAGATACATAGGCAGTATCCTAAGATACTTTTTTATTGAATGTCTGATACTTTTTTCCGATAAATGTTTGCCGTTTACAAATATTCATCGTATCTTTGTATTATGAAATCTTCGTTACGTAAAACTCATAATGATATAAATGCTTATGGTACAGTTAAATCCTTTTATTATTGAAGGCTATCTTTCGCCGGAATATTTCTGTGATAGGGTAGAGGAAACTGCTCTTCTTACCCGCCATTTGACCAATCGGTGCAATGTCGCGTTGATTGCGCCAAGACGTCTGGGTAAGTCAGGACTGATTTATAATTGTTTTCAGCAGGAAAACATCCGTGAGCAGTATCATTGCATCTATATTGATATTTATGATACGAAAAATTTGAATGAATTCGTCTATGCGCTGGGCAAGGGAATCCTGACGGCACTCAAGCCAAAGGGCAGGAAAGTGTGGGAATTTTTCCTGAATACGCTCCAGTCTTTGAAATCCACCATCTCCTTTGATATCAATGGAAATCCAGAGTGGAGTGTGGGCATTGGTGATATACAGACACCAGAAATTACCTTGGACGAGATCTTCGCTTATCTCGAACAGGCAGATAAGCCTTGTCTGGTGGCGATTGATGAGTTTCAGACAGTTGCAAACTATCCAGAGAAAACCGTTGAGGCAACCTTGCGTAAGCGAATACAGAATTGCCACAATGCAAACTTCGTCTTTTCGGGTTCCAAGCGCCACATGATGGCATTGATGTTTACTTCCCAGTCACGCCCGTTCTATCATAGTTCGAGCATCATGGGGTTGGAGGCAATCAATGAGCAGACTTACCTGGAATTTGCCAATCACCATCTTGCCAGGAACAATAAAGAGATAAGTGCAGCGGCTTTTACCTATTTATATCATCATTTCGATGGCATTACATGGTACGTCCAGTATGTTCTCAATATGCTTTATACTTCAATTTCTGATAGGTCTTTGTTGCAGGAGGATGATGTCAGGATGGCGATTGATAGCATCCTTTCCCAGCAGCGTTTTGCCTATCAAGCGTTGATATACCAATTGACAGCCAAGCAAAAACAGGTGCTCACGGCTATCGCTTTAGAAGGTAAGCCTTCTTCCCTGATGTCTCAAGAGTTCTTGCAGAAGTATCATCTTGGGGCAAGCACCGTGCAAGGAGCTGTCAAGACCTTACTGGACAGAGACTTTATCACGCAAGATGAAGGCGTTTACCAATTATGTGACAAGTTTTTGGAGCTGAGTTTAAGGGGATAAAAAAGGAAGCAAATGTATGAATTTTAACGATGCGTTTTATAGTGGTCTAATGATGCGCTTTATTAGGTGTTAATGAAGCGCTTCGTTAAGTTAGGTCGATTTTTAACAAGTTATAGCTTATAAAAATAAGTGCAGAAAAGTGTATCGCAACTACATAAAACTGCACTAAATATGATGTAATATCCTTAGTTTTAGCGATGTTAAGTTTAGATAAAAGAAACTAATAAAATCGGCTGGGTAACAGCTTTTATGGGCATAATTTGAGGTATATATTAGGCTAAAATGGTTAAAGAAACATATAAAAGTCAAGTTTATGACGTAAAAAACAAGACTTTTTGTTAAATTTGCAGTCGAATAAAGGAGATAAATATGGTAATAGCAAGCCTTATAAAGGAAAAATTGTCGTTGACCCCTGCTGGGGTTGTATTGACTACAAGAGACTTTGGGGTGGAGATGCGGTATCAGCCAGCACTCGCCAAAGCTCTCAACCGTCTTGTGCTCCAAGGCGAGCTGCAAAAGATAGCAAAGGGGAAATACTATATTCCGAAGAAGACCATTTTTGGAAATCTAAAACCTGCGGATTCTGAACTTGTAAAGGACTTTTTGGAGCAAAATGGCAAGATTGTTGGCTACATTACAGGAACTACAGCATTTGCATCTATGGGATTGACAACACAGATAAGTTCATCCATCCTTGTCGGCACAAATAAATATCGGAGACCTATCACAAGGAATGGTGTGAAAATATCTTTTTTGTTACAAGAGAATGCCATAACATCAAGCAATATTCCACTACTTAGAATATTGGATGCTTTGCGCCTTATAAAGGAGATTCCTGCTACTTCACCAGATGAATGTGTGACGAATATTTGCAAAGCAATCAATGCTCTTTCAATGGAACAGAAGCGAGAATTGGCAGAACTATCCTTGGCATACACACCTTATGTGAGAGCTTTGCTTGGAGCCATCTACGAGAACATGGAACTTGAAACGGAAACCATCAGCAAAACATTGAATGGAGTGACCAGTTACAAGTTGCCAATCTCAGACAAAGTATTATCAAACAAAAGAAACTGGAACATCATATGAGATTACATGAAAACTGGGAGCTATTCTCTGACGCCTTGCAAGCGGCTTCGCAACCTGTAGAAGATGGAGGACTCGGTATCAAGAGCATCTTCATAGAGAAAGACTATTGGATTTGTCGCTCGTTGTCATTGATGGCTGCGAACGACAAGGATGACCGTGCCATATTCAAAGGAGGAACAAGTCTTACAAAAGCATATGGTATCGGTAGTAGATTTTCAGAAGACATAGATATTGCTATCTCTGAGGCATGGACGCTCAGCGGCAATCAATTGAAGATGCTGATCAAGAGAACTGCCAAAAGCATGACAGAAGGACTGCAGGAAATGAATATGCCAGGTTTTACAAGCAAAGGTTCTCACTATCACAAGGCATACTATTCTTATCCAAGAGCTATTGATACATTACAAATAGGTGCAATCAAGGCAGGACAATTGCTTGTCGAAATCAATTCCTTTGCCAATCCATATCCTTTCCAGAAATGCAGACTGAAAAGTTTCTTGACAGAGTTTTTTCAAAAGACAGGCAACGAGAACTTGATAGAGGAATACGATATGCAACCTTTCGAGGTGAATGTTCTCGACAGGCGTAGAACATTGACAGAGAAATTGGTATCATTGTTGCGTTGTTCCTTGGCAGACAATTATATGCCTGAGTTAACAGCTAAGATACGTCATTTCTATGATTTACATTTCCTCTTGAATGATGCAGAGACACAGGACTATCTGAAAAGTGACGCATTCAAGTCGGATTTCTGCAACTTGTTTGCGCAAGACCAACAGAGATTTGATAAGCCCGAAGGATGGCAAAATAAAGACATCAAGGATTCTCCTATCATCAATGACCTACATAATGTATGGTCTGCATTAAGCAACGTCTATGCAAAAGAACTTCCTGACCTTGCCTATAAAGAGATACCGATGATTGAGAGTATTGAGAATAGTATGGAACAATTGATTTTGTATTTGACAATATAAACAGCCATGGCAAAGAAGTATTACTTCCTTGGCAAAGTTGTACTACTTCTCAATAATTAAAAGAAGGTACCACAATTCGGGATAAAATAGCGATTAGTTGCATGTGAAGACAGATATGCGAGTTCTCTTCCCATGCCATCAGACATGGGCTGTATATAAAGAATCGAAAGAGACTATTCTGTCTTTAGAACAATGAAAGTTGCTTCGTGTCTTCGATGCAGTATCCTTGCAATACCATTGGCTTGTTGTCAAAGAAACAATATGCTCCCAATACTGAGATGAGGTTCATGACAAAGTTGTTCACAGACCTATGACGCGAATGTACAATCTGTGCCGTATTCTTCAGCATGTCGTTAATTGTTTCGATAATGTATCTCTTGCGCAGCATCATTCTGTCATAGAACGGCATCAGCT
>NZ_VZAD01000083.1 GCF_009495355.1 Segatella copri | reverse complement strand
CTTGCGCCGATGGTACTGCAATGCAATGCGGGAGAGTAGGTAGCCGCCTCCTTTTATATTTTTTTTAGCCTCGATTACAATGTAATCGAGGCTTTTTCGTTATATATATGTATGATTTGGACAGACAGAATACGACAAGTTAAAATATTATTGGTTGTTGCAGCTGTGTTGATAGCTGTAGCTTCGCTTGTCGTATCCCATTTTCTGGTCAGAGACTTGGCCCAAGAAGAGCGTAGTAGGATGGAGGTTTGGGCTGAAGCTATGCGCTCGCTGAATATGGCCGATGAGAACACTGATTTGCAACTGGTGCTGAAGGTTATCAATGAAAACAATACAATTCCCGTTATTGTTCTTGATCCTAAAGGGAATGCGCAGTTGTTTAGAAATATCAAAGTGGATGGAACTGATTATAATGACAGTCTCGTTCATGCGGCTGTAGTTGGCAGACATCTTTTGGCGAAAGGTAAAAATATCAAGATTATGCTTAACGATTCTACGCATGACTACATACAAGTATGTTATGGTGAATCGGTCATGATCACTCGACTGGCAGCTTATCCTATGGTGCAATTAGGGGTGGTTCTGATTTTTGTCGTTGTCGCTATATTTGCTTTGCTTACGTCAAAGCGCGCAGAACAGAACAAGGTTTGGGTAGGCTTGTCGAAGGAAACTGCCCATCAGTTGGGTACGCCCATCTCCAGTTTGATGGCCTGGACAGAAATATTGAAGGAGACATATCCTAAGGACGATCTAATTCCCGAGATGGATAAGGATGTGAAACGACTGCAACTGATAGCCGACCGTTTTTCTAAAATCGGTTCTCAGCCTGAGCTTGTGCCTTCCAGTTTGAATCAGATTATGGATCATGTATGTGACTATATAGACCGTCGTACTTCGCAGTCTATAAAGATAATGAAGGAATTGCCGGTTCACGATCTGATTGTTACCATTAATGCCTCTTTGTTTGAATGGGTGATAGAAAACTTAGCCAAGAATGCTGTAGATGCGATGGGGGGAAAGGCCGGAGTCATCACGTTGCATGTTGAGGAGGAAGCAGGTAAGGCTGTTATTGAAGTTTCTGATACAGGAAAGGGTATAAAAAAGAAAGATATAGGTAATGTGTTTCGGCCAGGTTTTACTACCAAAAAGCGCGGATGGGGCTTAGGTTTGTCATTGGCCCGCCGAATAGTAGAAGAGTATCATCATGGTAAAATATGTGTAAAAAGTTCGGAAGTAGGTAAGGGAACCACTTTCAGAATTGAGTTAAAGCTATAATAACTGCTTAATATACTCTATTTTAGAGATTTTTTGAGAAAAAAATTACTCTATATCAAAAAAAAATCGTAACTTTGCAGCCCGAAAACAATATGTAGATATTGTATATATGTGTAGCATAGAGCAATTTAGAATAGATTTGAAAGCCTTGCCTCAGGGCGTAAGTACTTATCAGTACAGGCTCAATGATGAATATTTTAAGGCGATAGACGCTCCTGATGTTGAGAGAGGCGAGTTGTCGTGCTGTCTTTCCGTAGATAGAACGGAAGACTTTTTCGAACTCAATTTTCATACAGAAGGAGTGATACACATACCTTGCGACATTTGTTTGGATGATATGGATCAGTCCATAGAGACCGATAACAGGTTAGTCGTAAAATTCGGAGAAGACTACTCAGAAGATGATGACCTCGTGACTGTGGCCGAGAACGAAGGAATACTCGATGTCTCGTGGTTCATTTACGAATTTATAGCCCTCAATATTCCCATCAAGCACGTGCATGCACCTGGAAAATGCAACCCTGCTATGATTGAGATGCTGAAAGAGCATTCTGCCGCCCGAAGCGGTGAGGAGGATGAGGAAGTTGTAGATCCACGCTGGGCGGCACTCTTAAAACTAAAAAAGTAAAATTCAAAAAATTTAAAATTAAAAAATTATGGCACATCCTAAAAGAAGACAGTCAAAGACACGTACACTCAAGAGAAGAACTCATGATAAGGCAGTAGCTCCTACATTGGCAGTTTGTCCTAACTGCGGTGCTTACTATGTATATCACACAGTATGCCCAACTTGCGGTTACTACAGAGGCAAGGTTGCAATTGTTAAGGAAGCAGCTGAATAATGGGTAAAATTAATGCTGTTATAACAGGTGTCGGTGGCTATGTGCCAGATTATATCCTCAACAACGAGGAGTTGTCGCGCATGGTAGATACCAACGATGAATGGATTACCACTCGAGTTGGTATCAAGGAACGCCGCATCCTGACAGAGGAAGGTCTTGGAACCAGTTATTTGGCCCGTAAGGCTGCCAAGGAATTGATTCAGAAGACTGGAGTGGATCCTGATACAATCGATGCACTGATTGTAACTACCACAACACCAGATTACAAATTCCCTTCAACAGCATCTATCGTATTGGGCAAGTTGGGTTTGAAAAATGCATTTGCGTTTGATTTCTCGGCTGCTTGTTGTGGTTTCTTGTATACACTTGATGTTGCTGCAAGCATGATTCAGAGTGGTCGTTACAAGAAAATTATTGTGATAGGCGCAGACAAGATGTCTTCATTGGTCGACTATACCGACCGTGCTACTTGCGTACTCTTCGGTGACGGAGCAGGCGCAGTGCTTGTGGAGGCAACTGAGGAGGAGAATGTAGGTGTTCAGAACTCATATCTTCGTACTGATGGCAAGGGCTTGCCTTTCCTTCACATGAAGGCTGGTGGTTCTGTTTGTCCTCCTTCACGTTTTACTGTTGATCATCGCATGCATTACCTCTATCAGGAGGGTCGTACTGTGTTCCGTTACGCAGTGACAGACATGAGCAACGATGTGTTGAAGATTTTGGAGATGAATAATCTTACAGCAGATGACGTGAATTGGGTTATTCCACATGAGGCAAACCTCCGCATTATTGAGGCTGTTACCAAGCGTGCGGGTATTCCTTTGGAAAAAGTTGTTGTCAACATTGACCATTATGGCAATACCAGTGCTGCCACAATTCCTCTGGCACTTTGGGATGCTGAGAGCAAACTGAAAAAGGGGGATAATATTATCTTTACAGCATTCGGTGCAGGTTTTGTACATGGTGCTTCTTACTATAAGTGGGCTTACGATGGTGCTGCTTATGGTAAATAAGTTGAGATAAAGATATCCATATTTATATAAAAAACGCATCTTTCTTATATTATCATAAGGGATGCGTTTTTTTAGCTTAAAATCAATTAGCTTTAAAATCAAGTTATTATGCATAAAGCAGGTTTTGTAAACATCGTTGGAAATCCCAATGTTGGTAAAAGTACACTGATGAATCAGCTGGTGGGTGAACGTATCAGTATAGCCACTTTCAAGGCTCAGACCACTCGTCATCGTATCATGGGAATCGTGAATACTGATGATATGCAGATTGTTTTTTCAGACACTCCAGGTGTCTTGAAGCCTAATTACAAGATGCAGGAGATGATGCTTGCTTTCTCGGAGAGTGCTTTGGCTGATGCTGATATTCTGCTTTATGTGACCGATGTCATTGAGAATCCAGAAAAGAACATGGACTTCTTAGACAAGGTTAAAAAGATGAGCATTCCTGTTCTCTTGCTTATAAACAAGATTGACGAGAGCGATCAGACTAAGTTGGGAGATATTGTAGAGAAATGGCATGCATTGTTGCCCAATGCCGAAATCCTTCCCATTTCTGCCAAGAACAAGTTTGGTACTGATATGCTCTTGAAACGTATCAAGGAGTTGTTGCCCGAATCGCCTGCTTTCTTTGATAAGGACCAGCTCACTGACAAGCCAGCCAGGTTCTTTGTGTCCGAGATTATCAGAGAGAAGATTTTACTGTATTATAGTAAGGAGATTCCTTATTCTGTAGAGGTGCGTGTGGAGCGTTTTAAGGAAGAGGATGACCGCATCCGCATCAATGCGGTCATTTATGTAGAACGTGATTCTCAAAAGGGTATTATCATTGGGCATCAGGGTGTTGCCCTGAAGAAGGTGAATATGGAATCGCGCAAGTCATTGGAGAAATTCTTCAATAAGAAGATATTTCTCGAGACCTTCGTCAAGGTTGACAAGGATTGGCGCAGCTCTCAGAAAGAACTTGATGCCTTTGGATATAATCCAGAGTAGAAGATTTCTGGTGATGTTTTGGTAGTCAATAATGAGAGGATTGGAAAATTTGAGATTTCAATACAGTCTATAAAATTTTCTTCATCTCGAATTCTTGATTAAAACAAATATCTTGAAAAAAGAATATCTTGCTTTCTCCTGAATGTAATTGAGGGGATGACTCTTACCAAAAGGGTGAGGGCCGGAGCATGGTCAGCTTCGGGAAAGTATTAATTAGGATGCAGAGACCACATCCTGAAAGCCTCCTTAAGGAAGGAGAGAAATGACTATTATGGCAAATTTAGTAGCAATTGTAGGCCGTCCAAACGTGGGCAAGTCTACTTTATTTAATCGTTTGACTCAATCTCGTCGTGCTATTGTTAGCGATACTGCTGGCACTACTCGCGACCGTCAGTATGGCAAGTGTAGCTGGAATGGCAGAGAGTTCTCTGTTGTAGATACCGGTGGTTGGGTAGTGAAATCTGATGATATTTTCGAGGATGCTATCCGCAAGCAGGTATTGGTTGCAACAGAAGAGGCCGATTTGGTTCTCTTTCTTGTTGATGTGAATACGGGCCTTACAGATTGGGATGAGGACGTGGCTCTTATTTTGCGCCGTGCCAAATTGCCTGTTATCCTTGTTGCTAATAAGGTAGACAACAGTGCAGAATATTATGAAGCTGCCGAATTCTATAAGTTAGGTTTGGGCGACCCCCAGTGCATCAGTGCTGCAACAGGTGGAGGTACTGGTGACTTGCTCGACATGATATTGGATAAGTTGCAGGATAATCCTGAAGAAGCCATTGTGGAAGACATCCCTCGTTTCGCTGTGGTAGGTCGTCCTAATGCCGGCAAGAGCAGTATCATCAATGCCTTCATCGGTGAAGACAGAAATATTGTAACCGAAATCGCAGGAACAACCCGTGACAGTATCTATACCCGATACGATAAGTTTGGTTTCGACTTCTATTTGGTTGATACCGCTGGTATCCGTCGAAAGAATAAGGTGAGTGAAGACTTGGAGTTCTATTCAGTCATGCGCTCTATCCGTGCCATTGAGAACAGTGATGTGTGTATTCTGATGCTGGATGCTACCCGTGGTATAGAGACTCAGGATATGAATATCTTCCAGTTGATTCAGAAGAACAACAAGAGTTTGGTGGTTGTCGTCAACAAGTGGGACTTGGTTGAAAACAAAGACCAAAAGGTTATCACTACATTTGAGACAGCGATCCGCAACCGCATGGCTCCATTTGTAGATTTCCCTATTATCTTTGCATCGGCATTGACCAAACAGCGTATTTTTAAGGTGTTGGAAACTGCTAAGCAGGTTTATCAGAACCGAAAGGCTCACATCGGTACTTCCAAGCTGAACGAGGTGATGCTGCCTATCATCGAGGCTTACCCTCCACAGAGTGTGAAAGGCAAGTACATCAAGATCAAGTATTGCACTCAGTTGCCCAATACAACGATTCCTTCGTTTGTGTTCTATGCCAACTTGCCTCAGTATGTGAAGGAGAACTATCGCCGATTCTTGGAGAACAAGATACGTGAGAATTGGTCGCTTCATGGTTGTCCTATCAATATATTTATCCGTCAGAAGTAACGTTAGTCTACGGGTTATAAACATCGTAGTCGGGGCTTATTAAAGTAGAAATATAATAATGAAGAAAATCTTGTTTTTCCTACTCAGTGTCATGTTGTTATTCTCTTGTAAGGAGAAAGCACCGGATCCGGGCTATTATGCAGGAATAGCTGCCAAAGGCTATTACGATATGTTACTGGAAGGCAGATATGATGAATTTGTAGAAGGGCAGAATATGCCCCATCGTATTCCTGAAGGATATCGGCAGCAATTGGTTCTTAATGCCAAGATGTTCGTAGAGCAGCAGAAGAATGAGCATCGTGGAATGAAAGCCTTTCAGATACTTGATGCCAAGGCTGATACGGCTCATCATATAGCTGATGTCTATCTCTCTGTAACCTATGGCGACAGTACCAAGGAACAGATAGTTGTGCCTATGGTAGAGGTGGAGAAAAAATGGAAAATGAGATAGATGAAGAGCGGTATTCATGGATAGTTCAATGAACGGTGTTTCTGTCTGGCTTCCGGATGAATACGGTTCTAAATATATATATTGACTGTTATAAAAACGCAAGTATTTTCATTGCATGATGAAAGTACTTGCGTTTGTTTATGAAGGATACTTGCATTGACCATTGAAGCCTGTCTGTGTTTAAAATAAGCGTTGATATGCTTATAGCAAAGGTTTCGGCAATGCATTATGGAAAGCCTCATTATTGGGCTGTCTTTTCCTCTTCCATCTCAACTTTCTTAACTTTTCTGAACAGATCGGAAGCGAAGACCAGGTCGTTGAGCTTCTCGTTGGTAGAACTCATAATCTCGTCTTTGTTGCCTTGCCATTCTTTTTGTCCTTTGTAGATGAAACATATATTTTCACCAATACCCATCACTGAGTTCATGTCGTGAGTATTGATGATGGTTGTCATGTTGTAGTCTTTCGTGATTCCCGACAGGAGTTCATCAATTACCAAAGAGGTCTTGGGGTCAAGTCCTGAGTTGGGTTCATCGCAAAACAGATATTTAGGGTTCATCACGATGGCTCTTGCTATGGCCACACGTTTCTGCATACCTCCTGATATTTCTCCAGGAAACTTCTCCTGTGCTTCAATCAGGTTTACTCTGTCAAGACATTCCTGAGCTCTCTTTACACGTTCTCTATAGTTCATAGATGAAAACATGTCGAGTGGAAACATTACATTCTTGAGTACCGACAAGGAGTCGAAGAGGGCTGCACTTTGGAATATCATGCCCATCTCGCGTCGCATGGAAATCTTTTCCTTCTTCGACATTTCCACAAAGTTTCGACCGTCGTATAGGACTTGTCCGCTTGTCGGGGTCAGCAGACCTACGAGGTTTTTCATCAAGACAGTCTTTCCTGAACCACTCTGTCCGATGATAAGATTGGTCTTTCCTGTCTCAAAAACCATATTTATTTTGTCGAGCACAGTCTTGTCGCCGAATGTTTTTGTCAAGTCTTTAACTTCTATCATAGTTTATGAAAGTATTTGTGTGAGGAAAACGTCAGAGAAAAGAATCAGTACGCTGGAACATACTACGGCATCAGTCGAAGCTTTTCCTACCTCGACCGATCCTCCTTCCACCGTATAGCCGAAGTAAGAGGAAACACTGGAGATGATAAATGCAAAGAAGAGGCTCTTCACGATACTCATCCATACAAACCACTGGTTGAAAGCATGCTGCAATCCCAAAGTCAGGTCGTCAGGCGAAAGAATATGTCCTATGAATGCTGTTCCGTAGGCACCGATGATACCCATCGCAGAGCTGAAGATGACAAGGAAAGGCATGATGGTAACCAGTCCTAAAATCTTTGGCAATACCAAGTAGCAAGCCGAATTGACACCCATGATGTCGAGGGCGTCAATTTGCTGGGTAACACGCATCGTGCCTAATTCTGATGCGATATTGGAGCCCACCTTTCCTGCCAATATCAAACACATGATACTGGAAGAGAACTCCAGGAGCATGATCTCGCGTGTGGTATAACCCGAAACCCATCGTGGCATCCATGGACTTTGGATATTGAGCTTCATCTGAATACAGATGACAGCACCGATAAAGAAAGATATCAGCAGGACGATTCCTATGGAGTCGACACCCAGTTGAGACATTTCCTTCACGTACTGCTTCAGAAACATACGCATGCGTTCAGGACGTGAGAACGACCTGCCCATGAGAATGAGATATTTACCGAAGGTGGTAAGCCATTTTGATATTAGCATGTCAATAATTCTTCGTTTTATGATGCAAAAGTAACCAAAATCCTCTAAAAAACTGCAATATTCAGAATAGTTTTTGATTTTATAAGTGATATTTGCTCGTTTTTTAGTATTTTTGCACCAAAAATGTGGAGAATATATTCTCTCACCTTTCAAACATTGTATATATTATGGATGAAATTCAAAAAACTGCATCACAGGTGGATACCGACAAGCACATGGTTTTGCGAACCGAAGGCTTGGTAAAGCGCTATGGTAAGCGAACTGTTGCCAATGGAGTAACCATCAACGTAAAGCAAGGTGAGATTGTGGGTTTGCTCGGTCCTAATGGTGCGGGCAAGACCACCTCTTTCTATATGACGACAGGATTGGTAGTGCCCAATGCAGGTCATGTGTATTTGGACGATCAGGATATCACTGGTTATCCTGTGTACAAGCGTGCCCGTGCCGGAATCGGTTATTTGCCACAGGAAGCCAGCGTTTTTCGCAAGATGAGTGTGGAGGATAATATCTTGTCGGTCTTGGAGATGACAGGCAAGCCACGCGAGTACCAGATGGAGAAACTGGAAAGCCTTATCAATGATTTCGATCTGCAGAAGGTTCGCAAGAACTTGGGTGACCAGTTGTCGGGAGGTGAGCGCCGTAGGACGGAGATTGCCCGTTGTCTTGCCAACGATCCAAAGTTTATCATGCTCGATGAGCCTTTTGCCGGTGTCGACCCTATCCAGGTAGAAGAGATACAGAATATTGTCTGGCGCCTGAAATACCGCAATATTGGTATTCTTATCACCGACCATAATGTAGATGAGACGTTGGCTATTACCGACCGTGCCTATTTGCTCTTCGAAGGCCGTATTCTTTTCCAGGGCTCACCTGAGGAATTGGCAGAAAACAAGATCGTAAAAGAGAAATACCTCACTACAGGATTTGTGCTCAGAAAGAAAGATTTCCAGCTATCGGATGAGCAGAAAAGAGCCGAAGAAGGCAAGTAAGATGGTTAAAAAAACAAATTTTTCTTTTATATATTAGGTATATTCAACAAATATGAGTACTTTTGCAAGCCAATGTGAATAAAAGAGAAAATAATTAATAATATAAAAACAAAACATCAAGATGAAAATTTCATTTGAAAATCCTGACAAGATCAATGGTCTTTTGACTATCGTTGTCGAAGAAGAGGATTACAAGAATGATGTCGAGAAGACATTGAAGGACTATCGTAAGAAAGCAAATGTTCCTGGATTCCGTCCTGGTCAGGCTCCAATGGGAATGATCAAGCGTCAGTTTGGTCCTTCAGTTAAGATGGAAGCTGTCAACAAGATTATCGGCCAGCAGATCTACAAGTATGTTCAGGACAATAAGATCCAGATGCTTGGCGAGCCTCTTGCTTCTGAGAAGCAGGCTCCTGTAGATATCGAGAAGGACGGTCCTTACACCTTTATGTTTGACATAGCAGTGGCTCCTGAGATGAAGGTGTCTCTCACTGGTCGCGACAAGGTGGATTACTACAAAATCGTTGTTGACGACAAGACTATCGACCAGCAGGTAGATATGTTGGCATCTCGTTCTGGTAGCTATGAGAAGGCAGAGAACTACGAGGGCAATGATATGCTCAAGGGTGATTTGCGTGAGCTTGACGAGAATGGCAACACTAAGGAAGGCGGTATTACAGTTGAGAGCGCTGTCCTGATGCCAAGCTATATCAAGGTAGACGACCAGAAGAAGTTGTTTGATGGTGCTAAGTTGGGCGACATCATCACTTTCAATCCACGCAAGGCTTATCCAGACAATGATACTGAGGTTTCTCAGCTCTTGAAGATAGAGCGTGATGCTGTGAAGGACATGGAGTCTGAGTTCAGCTATCAGATTACCGAGATTCAGCGCTTCAAGAAGCACGAGGTAAACGAGGAGCTTTTCAAGCAGGTATTCGGTGAGGATACTGACGTGAAGGACGAGGCTGCTTTCCGTGCTAAGATAGCAGAGGGCCTGAACGAACAGCTCGTTAACGATTCTGACTTCAAGTTCCTTCTTGATGTTCGTGCTCACTGCGAGAAGAAGGTTGGCAAGTTGGAGTACCCAGACGCTTTGTTGAAGCGCATCATGTTGGCCAACAACAAGGACAAGGGTGAGGACTTCGTAGAGAAGAACTACGAGATGAGCATCAAGGAGTTGACTTGGCACCTCATCAAGGAGCAGCTCGTCAGCGCTCAGAATATCAAGATCGAGGATGCTGATATCAAGGAGACAGCCAAGGAGGCTGCTCGCGCACAGTTCGCTCAGTATGGTATGACCAATATTCCTGAGGAGTATATTGAGAACTATGCTAACGAAATTCTCAAGAAGGGTGACAGCACCGAGGCGCTTGTTGACCGTGCAGTAGACCGTAAGTTGGCAGCCGCTCTTAAGGGCGTTGTTAAGCTCAACGAAAAGGAGATTTCTGTAGAGGATTTCAATAAGATGATGCAGGGCTAATATTTTTTTTTGAAAAAAAACTTCAAATAAATACGAGGTTATCGACTTTTTTTATTATCTTTGTTCCACGGAACGAGAAATAGAGGTCGATAACCTCTCTTTTTGTCTTATTTTGAATAGAAAAAATAGATAATATGAACGATTTTAGAAAGTATGCTACGCAGCATTTAGGTATGAGCGGAATGGTGCTTGACGATGTAGTGAAGGCACAGGCTCGTTATATGAATCCTTACATCTTGGAGGAACGTCAGCTGAATGTGACTCAGATGGATGTTTTCTCAAGATTGATGATGGACCGTGTGATCTTCTTGGGCACCGAGATTGATGACTATACAGCCAACACCCTGCAGGCTCAGCTGCTTTATCTTGACTCTGTAGACAGTGGCAAGGATATTTCTATTTATATCAACAGCCCTGGCGGAAGTGTTACGGCAGGTCTTGGCATATACGACACCATGCAGTTTATCTCCAGCGATGTGTCTACCATCTGTACTGGTATGGCAGCGTCTATGGGTGCCGTTCTTTTGGTGGCTGGTCAGGAAGGCAAGCGCTCAGCTTTGCCTCATAGTCGTGTGATGATTCATCAGCCACTGGGTGGCGTACAGGGTCAGGCTTCTGATATTGAGATCGAGGCCAAGGAGATTCAGAAATTCAAGAAAGAACTTTATACCATTATATCTAATCATTCACACACTCCATACGAGAAGGTTTGGGCAGACAGTGACCGTAACTATTGGATGACGGCAGAAGAGGCCAAGGAGTATGGTATGATAGATGCAGTGTTGACCCGTAAAAAAGGAGTAGAAGAATAATGCCAAAGAATGTATGTAGCTTTTGCGGAAGAAGTGAGAGCGAAGTGAAGTTGCTGATAACAGGCATCAAGGGCTATATCTGCGAGAATTGTGCCAAGCAGGCATACGATATCGTGTTGTCTTCAGGCGTTTTAAACGATAAGAAGAATGATAAGTTCGCATTGAAGCAGGTGCCTAAGCCTGTAGAGATCAAGCAATATCTGGATCAGTATATTATCGGACAGGATGGCGCCAAGCGCTCCCTTGCCGTGGCGGTGTACAATCACTATAAGCGTTTGCAGCAGACAGTGGACGACGGAGGTGTGGAAATAGAGAAGAGCAACATCATCATGGTGGGCAGCACCGGAACGGGAAAGACTCTTTTGGCCCGTACAATCGCCAAACTGTTGGATGTGCCTTTCACTATTGTTGATGCTACGGTATTTACCGAGGCTGGTTATGTGGGCGAAGATGTGGAAAGTATTCTGAGCCGTCTGCTCCAGGTGGCCGACTATGATGTGGCAGCTGCAGAAAAAGGTATCGTGTTTATTGACGAGATAGACAAGATTGCCCGCAAGAGCGACAATCCTTCTATCACCCGCGATGTGAGCGGTGAGGGAGTACAGCAGGGCTTGCTCAAGTTGCTGGAAGGCACGATGGTAAATGTACCGCCAAAGGGAGGCCGTAAGCATCCTGACCAGGATTATATTCACGTTGATACCAAGAATATTCTCTTTATCTGCGGTGGTGCATTCGACGGTATAGAGCGAAAGATAGCGCAGCGCCTCAATACGCATGTGGTAGGTTTCAATTCTGTGCAGAATGTCAGCAAGATAGACAAGACCGACCTGATGAAATATATCCTTCCACAGGACCTGAAATCTTTCGGACTGATTCCCGAGATCATCGGTCGTCTGCCTGTACTTACCTATCTGAATCCTTTGGATAGGGAAGCCTTGCGCAAGATATTGGTAGAGCCCAAGAACTCTATCATCAAACAGTATGTCAAGTTGCTCGAGATGGATGGCATCAAATTGGACTTCGACCAGGAGGCTCTCGACTATATGGTAGACAAGGCTGTGGAGTACAAACTTGGTGCCCGAGGCCTGCGCTCTATCGTAGAGGCGGTCATGATGGATGCTATGTTTGATGTCCCATCCCAGAAGATTACTACTTTCACTGTGACATTGGACTATGCCAAGCTGCAGTTGGAGAAAACCAATCTGCAGCAGATGGAGAGTGCTTAAGATGAGCTTGTTACCATGCTTGCTCAATGACTTTTACCGATACAAGTACACATTATATATATTAAATAGGTGGATATGACGGAACAGATGAATCTTACGGAACAGTTGAAACACTATTTCGGCTTTGACTCTTTTAAAGGCGACCAGGAATCGATTATTAAAAATCTGATGAGTGGTAATGATACATTTGTGTTGATGCCTACAGGTGGAGGAAAAAGCTTGTGCTATCAGTTGCCGTCCTTAATCATGGAGGGAACAGCTATTGTTGTTTCTCCATTGATTGCCCTGATGAAAAATCAGGTGGATGTTATCAATGGTCTTAGCGAGGAGGATGGTGTGGCCCATTATCTCAACTCCTCTCTAAATAAGTCGGCTATAGAGAAAGTGAAGAGCGATATTCTCTCTGGCAAGACCAAGTTGCTGTATGTGGCACCAGAGTCGTTGACCAAGGAGGACAATGTGGACTTTCTGAAAGACGTGAAGATTTCGTTCTATGCCATTGATGAGGCTCACTGTATTTCTGAGTGGGGACATGATTTCCGTCCGGAGTACCGTCGTATCCGCCCCATTATCAACGAAATCGGTAATGCGCCCGTCATAGCCTTGACCGCCACAGCTACGGACAAGGTTAGAACAGATATCAAGAAAAGCTTAGGCATCATGGATGCCAAAGAGTTCAAGAGTTCTTTCAATCGCCCCAATCTGTATTATGAGGTACGTCCCAAGACCAATGAGATAGACAAGCAGATCATCATGTTCATCCGTCAGCATGCCGGCAAGAGTGGTATTATCTATTGTCTTTCTCGAAAGAAGGTGGAGGAGTTGGCCGAAGTCTTGAAGGCCAATGAAATCAAGGCGGCACCTTATCATGCGGGCTTGGATTCGGCAACCCGTTCGCAGACTCAAGATGATTTCCTGATGGAGCGAATAGATGTCATAGTGGCAACGATAGCTTTTGGTATGGGTATCGACAAGCCTGATGTGCGCTTTGTCATCCATTATGACATTCCAAAGAGTCTGGAAGGCTATTATCAGGAGACTGGCCGTGCCGGTCGTGATGGTGGCGAGGGCATCTGTATTGCTTTCTATGCTCGTAAAGACCTGAAGAAATTAGAAAAATTTATGGAGAACAAGCCTGTGGCAGAACAGGATATCGGTCGACAGCTTCTGCAGGAAACGGCAGCTTATGCCGAGTCGTCAGTATGCCGTCGCAAGATGTTGCTCCATTATTTCGGTGAAGAATACCAGGAGGAAAACTGCCACAACTGTGACAACTGCCTGCACCCTACGACAAAGATAGAGGCTAAGGACGAGCTGGTGGTTATATTAAGAGCGGTGGCAGCCGTCAAAGAGAACTTCCGTCAGGAATATATTATAGATTTTGTGAAGGGAAGGGCTACCGATGACATCGTGTCGCACAAGCACAACGAGTTGGAGGCTTTTGGTGCCGGTGAGGACATGGACAGCAAGATGTGGAATCCTGTTATCCGTCAGGCATTGATAGCTGGATATCTTAAAAAAGATGTCGAGAACTATGGCTTGCTGAAACTGACTGCAGCAGGCAAGCGTTTTATCAAGAACCCTGAGTCATTCATGATAGTGGAAGACAAGGTGTTCAAGGATGATTATGGACTGGAGAGTCACAGCGCAGGCAGTGAGGCTCTCGATCCAGAGTTGTTTGCCATGCTCAAGGACTTGCGTTCTGATATGTCTAAGAAGCACAAACTTCCGCCTTATGTCGTGTTCCAGGATGTCTCCTTGGAACAGATGGCAACCATGTATCCTGTTGATTTGCAGGAGTTGCAGAACATCCAGGGTGTAGGTGCCGGCAAGGCAAAGCGCTATGGCAAGGAGTTCTGTGCCCTTATCAAGAAATATTGTGAGGAAAACGATATCGAGCGTCCCGAAGAGTTGCGTGTTCGTACCGTGGCAAAGAAATCCATGCTGAAGGTTAGTATCATTCAGAGTATCGACCGACAGATAGCACTCGATGACCTTGCTGAGGCAAAGGGACTTGATTTCGATGATCTCTTGGATGAAATAGAGGCTATCGTCTATAGCGGAACCAAGTTGAACATAGATTATTTCATAGAAGAAGTCATCGATGATGAGCATGTTGACGACATTTATGACTATTTCATGGAGAGCGATACCGATGACTTGGATACAGCGCAAAATGAATTGGGTGAGGACTATTCAGAAGACGAAATCAGGTTGGTTAGAATTAAGTTCTTGTCCGAACAGGCCAACTAAGTGACGGTAAATAATAACTTGGTACGATTTAAATATCTCAAAAATATGAGGCTCAAATCATACCAATTTATTTTTCACCGTCACTAATCACGTTAAATAGCATTAATAAGGAGTGAAATTCGTGAAAAAAGGGCAAAATATGAAATATTATTGCTAAATTTGCACGCAATAAATTTTTAAAGGTTACAATATGTCATCATTTGTTGCAGATAAAATTGTAATGGACGGCCTCACTTACGACGACGTCCTTCTTATCCCTGCTTATTCAGAGGTACTGCCTAAAGAGGTAGAGTTGAAAACCAAGTTCTCTCGTAATATCGAGTTGAACGTTCCATTCGTAACAGCCGCTATGGATACTGTTACCGAGGCGTCTATGGCCATAGCCATAGCTCGTGAGGGAGGTATCGGTGTTATCCACAAGAACATGTCTATTGAGGAGCAAGCACGCCAGGTGGCCATTGTAAAGCGTGCCGAGAATGGAATGATTTACGATCCAGTCACTATTCGTCGCGGAAGCACAGTGCAGGATGCTCTTGATATGATGCATGACTATCATATTGGTGGTATTCCTGTTGTTGATGACGAAAACCATCTGGTTGGTATTGTAACAAATCGTGACTTGCGTTTCGAGCGTCATCTCGACAAGAAGATAGACGAGGTGATGACTTCTGAGAATCTTGTTACTACCCATCAGCAGACCGACTTGGCAGCAGCTGCTCAGATTCTTCAGGAAAACAAGATCGAGAAACTTCCTGTTGTGGATAATGCAAACCATCTTGTAGGTTTGATTACTTATAAGGATATCACAAAGGCTAAGGATAAGCCAATGGCATGCAAGGACGAGAAAGGTCGTCTGCGTGTTGCGGCTGGAGTTGGTGTTACTGTCGATACTCTCGACAGAGCCAAGGCTTTGGTTGAGGCTGGTGCCGATGCTATCGTTATTGATACTGCTCACGGACATTCCAAGGGCGTTATTGAGAAGTTGCATGCAGTAAAGGCAGCCTTCCCTCAGGTAGATGTTGTTGTCGGTAATGTGGCAACAGGTGAGGCTGCTAAATACTTGGTAGACAATGGCGCTGATGGCGTAAAGGTAGGTATCGGTCCTGGTTCTATCTGTACAACTCGTGTGGTTGCCGGTGTGGGTGTTCCACAGTTGAGCGCTGTCTATGATGTTTACTCAGCCTTGAAGGGTACTGGCGTTCCATTGATTGCCGATGGTGGTTTGCGCTATTCTGGCGATATCGTTAAGGCTTTGGCTGCCGGTGGCAGTTGCGTCATGATTGGTTCGCTGGTTGCCGGTACTGAGGAGAGCCCTGGTGATACTATCATCTTCAATGGCCGTAAGTTCAAGAGCTATCGTGGTATGGGTTCTTTGGAGGCTATGGAGCAGAAGAATGGTTCTAAGGACCGTTACTTCCAGAGCGACACCAAGGATGTGAAGAAACTCGTACCGGAAGGTATCGCTGGTCGTGTACCTTACAAGGGAACTGTACAGGAGGTTATCTATCAGTTGATTGGTGGTTTGCGTTCTGGTATGGGCTATTGTGGCGCTGCGACAATTCAGAACTTGCACAATGCTAAGTTTACCCGCATTACCAATGCCGGTGTTCTGGAGAGTCATCCACACGACATTACCATTACCAGTGAGGCTCCAAACTACAGCCGTCCTGAATAATAATGAATTGAAAGAAATGAAAATAAATGCGCTTTTAGCAGCTATGCTCCTTTCGGGGAGCATAGCTTTTGCTCAGGTTGATCCTGTGATTATGACCATTAATGGAGCTCCTGTCACCCGTTCAGAATTCGAGTATTCTTACAATAAGAACAATTCAGAAGGAGTCATCGACAAGAAGACTGTCGGCGAGTATGTGGATTTGTTTGTCAACTATAAGCTGAAGGTACAGGCAGCCCTGGATGCCCGCCTCGACACCTTGAGCTCTTTCAAGAAAGAGTTCGCCACTTATCGTGACCAGCAGATTCGTCCATCTATGATTACCGAACAGGATGTCGAGAACGAAGCGCATCGTATCTATGAGGACACACGTCAGCGCATTGATGGAAATGGAGGAATGGTAAAGGTTTCTCATATTTTGCTGATGCTTGGTCAGAAAGCGACTCCTGCCGAGAATGCCAAGTTGAAGAGCCGTGCTGACTCTATTTATACGGTTTTGAAGAAGGGAGGCAACTTTGCTGAGTTGGCAAAGAAATTCTCTGACGACAAGAGTACGGCTGTCAAGGGTGGCGAACTGCCCTGGATCAGTAAAGGTCAGACTGTGAAGGCTTTTGAGGATGCAGCTTATTCGCTCAAAGTGGGTGAGATCAGCAAGCCTGTTCTTTCAGAGTTTGGTTACCATATTATTAAAAAGGAGGGAACACAGAATTTCTTCCCCTATGACTCGCTTAGGACGGATATCATTCGTTTTATTGACGCAAGAGGGATAAGGGAAAAAATTATCAACGACAAGTTGGACTCTCTTGCCAAGAGTATGCCCGCCGGTACAACAGCCGAGAACATTCTCGACAAGAAGGCAGAAGAACTGTCTGCCAAGGACAGTGATTTGAAGAACCTGATTCGCGAGTATCATGACGGCTTGCTGCTCTATGAAATCAGCAATCGTCTGGTATGGGAGAAGGCTTCCAAGGACGAGAAGGGTCAGGCAGCCTACTTTGCCAAGAACAAAAAACGATTCAAATGGAATGAGCCCCGATTCAAGGGAATTGCTTATCATGTAAAGGATGCGGCAGACGTTGAGGCTGTCAAGAAGAGCATCAAGGGTAAGGCTTTCTCTGAGTGGGCAGATATTCTGCGCAATACATTCAACAAGGATTCTGTGATTCGTATCCGTGTGGAGAAGGGTATTTTCAAGAAAGGCGACAATGCTGTCGTCGACAAGATGGTCTTCAAGAAAGATACCACTGTCAAGGCTTTGAAGGATTATCCCATTGATGCCACCTTCGGCAAAGTGCTGAAGAAAGCTCCTGAGGATTATACCGATGTCAAGTCACAGGTGATAGCCGACTATCAGGATATGTTGGAGAAAGAATGGGTGACAGCCCTGAGAAAGAAATATCCAGTAGTAGTCAACAAGGATGTATTGGCGACAGTCAACAAGCATTAATCAAACGAAAAACAAAGATACATGAAAATAGAGAATAAGATCGCTTTGGCTTTTGTTGCTCTGATGTTTATCATGGGCATGAGCGCAAATACCAACAGGGCTTCTCGCCTTGCTAAGGCGTATGTCATGGGCGATTCGGTTTCAGGCGATACTAACCAGGTGAAGGACGAGCCAGTCCTGAACGAGGGTAGTGTTGTGGATGAGGTGATCTGGGTAGTAGGCGACGAGCCTATCCTGAAGTCTGATGTCGAGGTAACCCGATTGCAGGGTGAGGCCGAAGGCATCAAGTATGCAGGCGATCCTGATTGCAGCATCCCCGAGCAGATAGCTGTACAGAAACTCTTCCTGCATCAGGCAGCCATCGACAGTATCGAGGTATCTGAGTCTGAGGTGATGGCTGGTATCGACGAGCAGATCAATTATTGGATCAATATGATTGGCTCACGCGAGAAGTTAGAGGAGTATCGCAAGCAGAGTGTCACCCAGATGCGTCAGCAGATGCACGATGATTTCAAAAACCGTCAGTTGATTCAGAAGATGAAGGAGAAACTGGTGAAGGATATAAAGGTTTCGCCAGCTCAGGTTCGTCGTTATTTCAACAATCTTCCTGCCGACAGTATTCCTTTTGTGCCAACAGAGGTAGAGGTGGAGATTCTTACCCAGCAACCAAGGATCCCTATGGAGGAAATCAATCGTGTCAAGGACGAGTTGCGCGAATACACCGACCGTGTCAACAAGGGCGAGACAACCTTCTCTACATTGGCTCGTCTGTATTCTGAAGATCCCGGCTCTGCCCGTATGGGAGGCGAGATGGACTATGTCGGTAGAGGTATGTTGGACCCTGCTTTTGCCAATGTGGCTTTCAATCTGACCGACCCCAAGAAGATTTCCAAGATTGTAGAGTCAGAATTCGGCTATCATATCATCCAGTTGATAGACAAGCGTGGCGACAAAATCAAGGTTCGCCATATTCTTCGCAAGCCTGTTGTTCCACAGGAGTCCATCGATAAGGCGATATTGCGTCTCGATTCTATCGGCGACGATATTCGCAGTGGAAAGTTCACTTTTGAGTCGGCTGTGTCTGTATTGTCAGACGACAAGGACACCAAGAACAACCGTGGTTTGATGGCCAATACCTCTCAGGCTGGTGTGCGTACATCCAAGTTCCAGATGAAGGAATTGCCCACCGAGATAGCCCGTATGGTTGATACAATGAAGGTGGGTGAGGTGTCTCGCTCATTCCAGATGATCAACAGCCGTGGCAAGACCACCTGTGCTCTGGTGAAACTGGTGAGCAGGGTAGAGGGTCATCGTGCCACCATTACCGAAGACTTCCAGGTGATGCAGGATGTAGTTCTGGCCAAGGAGCGTGAGAAGACCTTGCACGACTGGGTGGTAAGCAAGATAAAGAGTACTTATGTACGAATGAACGACCGATATAAGGATTGCAAATTTGAATATCAAGGTTGGGTTAAGTAATGACAGTAAAAAACATCATAAAGCGACATATCGACGGGCATAGAATCTTCTTTTTCTTGATTCTATGCCTGTTTGGACTATGTCTTGTCCAGGCCATGCAGGCTCCTAAGAAGCGTGCCAAGAAGCGCCCGCATGGCGACAGAGTTTACTTGCTTCATGCAGATGAGTTGCGATATGATATGTATGGCCCTCATCCCGATGCGCAGATCGTAAAGGGTAAGGTGTCATTCTCGCATCAGGGTGCTCATCTCACCTGCGACAGTGCTTATTTCTATGAAGGCTCCAATTCGGTGAAGGCTTTCGGACATGTTCATTTCCGTCAGGGTGATACACTGTCCTTGGTATGTGAGCGTGCCGAGTATGATGGTCAGATGCAGATGATGCGTGCCCGTAAGAATGTGGTGCTGCGCCATCGCCGACAGGTGTTGCGTACCGACAGTTTGGATTACGACCGTCTTTATGAAATGGCCAACTTCTTTGATGGAGGAACGCTTATCGACGGTAAGGACAAGTTGGTTTCCGACTGGGGCGAGTATCATACCCAGACACGCGAGGCTAAGTTTGTGTATAACGTGAAACTCCGTAGTGGCAAGGACTTGGTGACTACCGACACCTTATATTATGACGTGCCCAAGTCGAAGGCCCACATGGTAGGTCCTTCCAAAGTGATTTCCGGCAATAGTGTCGTCCATACCAAGGACGGTTATTACGACACCAAAACCAAGAGTGCCCAGTTGTATGGTCGCTCCACCTTGTCGGATAAGGACAAGACGATCACGGGCGACAGCCTGTATTATGTGAAGAATGGCTACAGTCGCGGTTATGGCAATGTGGTGTATGTGGACAAGAAGAACAAGAACTCTCTTACCTGCAACTACTTGCGTTACAACGAAAAGACAGGTTATGGCTTTGCCACCAAGAATCCCATTGCCATCGACTTTTCTCAGAAAGACACCATGTGGCTTCATTCCGACACCATGAAGATCTATACCTATCATATAGGTACAGATTCTGTATATCGCAAAATACATGCATTCCATAAGGTGCGTGCCTTCCGTCAGGATGTGCAGGCCGTGTGCGACTCCTTGGTCTACAACTCGCAGGATTCCTGCATGACGATGTATAAAGACCCTATCGCATGGAATGGCAATCGCCAGTTGTTGGGCGAGGTAATCCATGCCTATATGCGCGACTCAACCTTGCGTTTGGTTCATGTCGTAGGACAGGCCTTGTCGGTAGAGATGTTGCCCGACAGCGTTCACTATAACCAGATCACTTCCAAGGAGATGAAGGCTCATTTCCTCGATGGACAGATCCGTATGGCAGAGTCTATCGGCAATGTGCAGACCATTTATTATCCTGTGGATGATAAGGACAGTTCGCTGATGGGACTCAACTTCTTGGAGACTGACACGATGCGTATGTATATGTCGCCCCAGCGCCAGCTGGAGCATATATGGACCAATAAATTCACAAGTGTCATGTATCCTATGACGCAGATTCCTCCGACAAAGTACAAACTGCCCAATTTTGCCTGGTTCGATGATATTCGTCCCAAGGACAAGAACGACATCTTTGTTTGGCGAGGCAAGGCAAAGGGTACGGAGCTTAAGAACATCAAGCGCCATGAGGCACCTCTGCAGGTGTTGCCAAAAACAGCAGCCGTCAAAGAAAAGAAAGATGAAAAGGTAAACTGATATGATGTTGTTTCCTACCCGCAAACCACGTCAGTTCAGGTACACACCCCGATATTCCCGCCGCCAAGGCTTTGATTTCCATTCGGGGCGTCGTCCTGTGCGCAGGCAGCATGTCTTGCTGCTTGTCGTACTGTTGCTGTTGCTTCTTGCCTTCATGGTTTTACTTTAAAACAGAAAGAAAAGAATGAGTGATATAATTCAGCTTTTACCCGATTCCGTAGCCAACCAGATAGCAGCAGGCGAGGTGATACAGCGTCCTGCCTCTGTCATCAAGGAGTTGGTGGAGAATTCGGTTGATGCAGGTGCCACACGTATTGATGTGGCTGTAGTCGATGCCGGGCGTACAAGTATACTGGTGATAGATGATGGAAAGGGAATGTCGGAAACCGATGCCCGTCTGTCGTTTGAGCGTCATGCCACCTCCAAGATCCGCCAGGCCGACGACCTCTTCGATCTTCATACCATGGGCTTCCGTGGTGAGGCTTTGGCCTCTATAGCCGCAGTGGCTCAGGTTACCCTCAAGTCGCGTCTTGCCACAGAGGAGGTAGGTACGCAGCTTGTCATCTCAGGCTCTAAGATAGAGTCACAGGAGCCTTGTTCTTGTCCTCAGGGCAGCAGCTTCAGCATTAACAACTTATTCTATAATGTTCCTGCCCGCCGCAAGTTCCTGAAGTCAAACTCTACCGAGTTGAACAACATTCTTACAGCCTTCGAGCGCATCGTCTTGGTTAATCCGCAAATCACATTTACCCTGCAGAGCAATGGAACCGAGCTGATGAATCTTCGTGCCGCCAACATTCGCCAGCGTATCATCGACGTCTTTGGCAAGCGGCTGAATCAGGATCTGCTGCCTGTCAATGTAGACACTACGATGTGTAAGATAACAGGCTTTGTGGGAAAACCGGAGTCTGCGCGTAAGAAAGGTGCCCATCAGTTCTTCTTCGTCAACGACCGTTACATGAAGCACCCTTATTTCAACAAGGCAGTCATGACGGCTTTCGAGCGAATGGTTCCTCAGGGCGAACAGGTTCCTTATTTCCTTTACTTCACAGTGGCTCCCGGTGACATTGATGTGAACATACATCCCACGAAAACCGAGATCAAGTTTGAGAACGAACAGGCCATCTGGCAGATTCTCTCTGCTGCAGTCAAGGAGTCTCTGGGAATGTATAATGATGTGCCAACCATTGACTTTGATACAGAGGACAAGCCCGACATTCCGGTGTATAATCCTGAAATGTTTCCTAAGGCTACTGCCCCTAAGATAAGTGTCGATCCCAACTATAATCCCTTCAAGGCACATGCCGGCTCCGGATCTCGTCCGTCAGCATCTGTTGACCAGCGTTGGGAAGATCTCTATGAGGGATTGTCAGATACTCCGCAAGACGAGGAGCCCGATTTGTTTGAGTCTTTCCAGACCGAGGCGAGCGGCCAGACAAGCATCATTGCCGAGAAGTCGCCTACTCATTATCAATATAAGGGCAAGTATATTATGACGGCTGTAAAGTCGGGCTTGATGATTATCGACCAGCATCGTGCTCATGTTCGTGTACTCTATGAGCAGTATCTTGCCCAGTTGGCTGCTCACGAGAACCATTCTCAGAAGGTTCTGTTCCCGGAAGTGGTGCAGTTCCCCGCTTCTGACGATGTGATATTGAATAAGTTGCTGCCCCAGGTAAAGGCTTTCGGCTTTGAGTTGGAAGACTTGGGCAGGGGCAGTTATGCTGTCAATGCCGTACCAGCCGGACTTGATGGGCTGAACCCTGTGTCGTTGATTCGCGACATGGTGGAAGCTGCCAAGGAGAGTGGGGCTTCGGCGATAGACGAGATCAACAAGTCGTTGGCATTGTCCATGGCCCGTGCTGCGGCAATTCCTGTAGGTCAGGTTCTTGGCAACGACGAGATGGAGGGATTGGTCAATAACTTGTTTGGCTGTAGCAATGTCAATTACACGCCTGATGGCAAAAATGTGTTGTGTATTCTTCAACAGCGGGAAATCGAGCAACTCTTGGGATAAAAGTGCGAAAAAGCTAACAAATTTTGTTTTTTTTAGAGAAAAAGCTATTTTTTTTCAAAAAAAAAGGAAGAATTAAAAAAATATTATTAACTTTGCCCCTGTATTTCATAAAGTAGATTGTGATACAGTAAAAGAGTAGTAAATTTAAAGATATATTATATATTAGGAAGTTAAAATTTAATTGTTATGAAAAAGTTTTTAGCTGTACTGGCATTTGCTGGTCTTTCAATGAGCGGTTTCGCTCAGGATGCAACACCTACTCAGCAGTATAGTGTTGCTACAAACTCATTCTGGAGCAATTGGTTTATCGAGGCAGGTGCCGACTGGAATGCGTGGTATTCAGGTGAGGAACATGGTCAGAATTTTGCAACAAGTCCTTTCAAGAAGTTCCGTTCTAATGCAGGTGCTTCTGTAGCTGTAGGTAAGTGGTTTACTCCAGGCCTCGGTTTGCGTACAAAGGTTCAGGGTATCTGGGGCAAGCGCGTTTGGGATCCTGAGACAGAGACTAAGGGTAGCTTCAACAGATATTGGGTTGTTAACGAGCAGGTAATGTTCAACCTCAGCAACTTGCTTTTGGGCTATAACGAGAATCGTGTATGGAATGTGATTCCTTTCGCTGGTGGTGGCTTCGGTCGCACTATGACTCACAACCTTTATTCAATGGACCTCTGCGTTGGTCTTCAGTCTACATGGAAGGTAGCTAAGAAGGTGAACGTTTATCTTGAGGCAGGCTGGAATCGTTTCGAGTCTGATATCGATGGTGGTTGCAACGGCGGTGAGCGCGGTTGGGATTCTCACGACAACAACCTCTATGCTGAAATCGGTTTGACTTTCAAGCTTGGCAAGTCTACTTGGGACAAGACTCCAGATGTTGACGCTATCAACGCTCTTCATCAGTCAGAGCTCGATGCTCTCAATGCTAAGTTGAATGATGCCAATGCAGAGAACGACCGTCTGAAGGATCTCTTGGCTAACCAGAAGCCTGTTGAGACTGTAACTCCTAAGACTGTTAAGGAATTCGTTACAACTCCTGTATCTGTGTTCTTCGATATCAACAAGACAAACGTAGCTTCACAGTACGACCTCGTAAACGTACGTGCTTTGGCTAAGTATGCTATCGCCAACAACTCTAACTTGCTCGTTAGCGGTTATGCAGACAAGGCTACTGGTAATGAGCAGATTAACCAGAAGTTGTCTGAGGGTCGTGCAGAGACTGTTGCCGGTGAGTTGGTTAAGATGGGTGTCAAGAGAGCTAACATTACTACTAAGGGTAATGGTGGTGTTGACGATATGTCTCCTATCTCATTCAACCGTCGTGCTACCGTACAGGTTATCGAGTAATATCTATTGTTGAGCTGCATAGCTCGCATAGTAGAGAATATATGGGTGCTTCCTTTCTGGAAGCACCTTTTTTTGTTCTTTGCGAAATCCATTTGTCCCATTTCTGCAATTTTAATTCCGTTATAAAACGCAATAGGCTTCGATGGTCAACGCAATTGCTTTCATTGTCCATCGAAGCCTATTGCGTTGCCCCTCGAAGCCTATTGCGTTTTTTCCTTATGATAAGCATGTTCCTTCTGCTGTTTCATGATGCTTTGATGGAGTAACTAAGGCCGAAAACGCCTTTTTTGAAATAAAAATGAAAAAAGTTGCCGTAAAATTTGGTGGAAACAAAAAATGTTCGTACCTTTGCAACCGCTTACAAGAAGTAAGGGCGTTTAGCTCAGCTGGTTTAGAGCATCTGCCTTACAAGCAGAGGGTCGGCGGTTCGAATCCGTCAACGCCCACTAAGGGGTGTTTCCCTGTGGTTCCATTTTTGGACTGCAGGGATTTTTTTTGTCTCTATATAAGTTTTTCTTCTCTTGATTATTTGGGCTCACCCGATAAACCAGGGGGGATTAAGCATATAGCTTTGTAAGTCTGAAAAG
>NZ_VZAD01000072.1 GCF_009495355.1 Segatella copri | reverse complement strand
AATATTTGTGAGACTACCAACTTTTTTATGAACTATTCTTATCCCGAACTGGGGTATATTCTTCTATGTTTTGATTTCCGCATGCAAATATAATTATTTGTTTTAAATTATGCAAACTGCATAATCTAAATTACATAATCTTAACAAGTAGAAAGAGAATTGCCTATGACTTCTTGTACATGGAGTATAGCTTTCACCTGCTATACGGAAAAGGCAGAGAGACAGGATTAGCTGAACGGCAGGAATGCCTGCTTGCTTCTCCAAGGACATTCTACAGAACAGGTGACCAAGCCCAAACCAGGTAAAAAGTGACATTAAATTCGTTCTCAATGAACTTTTAACACTTAATATGTGAACAACTCAGAAAAATTGCTTAATTTTGCATCTATAACAATTACTCTTTAAATTGTTGTTTAGCGATTACAAAGATCGCAACTTTTTATTGAGAAACTGTTGTTTTTTACCCTATATTTTTTGGGGGAACTTTTATTCATGATTTTAAACTTAAAAAAATATGAAAAAAAATATTTTGGTATTTCTCTGTTTATGCAGCACGTTTACATATGCCCAAAAGCCTGTTCTGAAAGCTGGCTCTCTAATTTCCATTGAGAACAAAAAGGAAATCCGTGCCAAGAATGTAAATGTAGGAGATTTGGTGGCTTTTGATGTATCTCAAGATATAAAAGTCGGTGATAGCATTGTAATATCAAAAGGGGCAAAGGCATACGCAAAAGTACTCGTTGCAAAGAAATCTGGTATTGCAGGAACAAAGGGTAAATTAAAAGTTGAATGGTTGTATTGTGTTGCGAACAATAATACAAAAGTTCCACTTGAAGGAGAAATTGATTTTAGCAGAAAAAATCATACGTCAGGTGCTGTCGTTGCTGGTACCATTGTTGCAGCTCCGCTAATATTCTTAACGGGACAACATGCTGCCATTCCCGCAGGATATACAAACGTAACAACAGTGAAAATAGATACCGAATTATAAAAGAACTGAGTTCACTTGAAAAAATCGCAAATCATATTTTTTATAAACTTTATGGAGATATGCTAAAACCTGTAGCAAGCCATTGCTTGTCGTACTAAAAAGTACACACCTTTCCATCGACACTCAATGCCAAAGTGCCGATCGTCTCTTGATGATACTTAACTATCAAAGATTTTATTCTTTTCATAGCCGATGTGCCTTTTTCTTGTTAGCATTCCGCTTGATCTGTTGCAGTTCCTCCATCGTCGAATACTTAGGTTGCGAGAAGACATGCCTTATCTCTGACGTATATTCCAAAGCCATGGCGATACCTATCAAGTTTTTGAGCGAAATCAAACCCTTCTGTTCAAAACGCGTGATATTGCTGACAGCCACACCCGACTTATCCGCCACTTGTTCACGTGTCATATTTTTCTCTATCCTTCGTCTTCTAAAGTCATTCGCCATCTCCTTGGCAATCTCATCGGGATTGTCATGGAGATAGTTATCCTATATTGCTAATATATTATTTGTTTCTTGCATAAACCGATAGATAATAACAAGATATTATCAGTTGCAAAGATAGTATTTTCTGATAAAAAGTAATACTATCTTTAAGAAACTTTTAGAAAAAATCAAGTTTCGCACATCAGTTACATTTTCAGCCACAACCCCATCAATTGATCATCTATATAATAAGTAGCTTGCGAGGTAGAAACCAAGTGATATTCCAACAGTTTTTTGATGGCGCTCTGTACACTACTTGCTGAACGAAGATTATACTTTTTAACGAAAGCAGCAGAAGTAATTTGGTTTGATATATTATATTATGAGAACTGAAATGAAAGCATCAAGCGAGTGTTTGTACCCAACCGATGTATTCTTGATTAGTTGTGGAATGGGATTAATCTTCAACATTGATAAACAACCAATTCTCTTGGGAGATTGATGATTTTCAACCTCTCAAACCACAGTTTCATAGAACTTCCCTGATGCCGTTTCACATGACTGTTGATGATATAATAGTCTGCCTGATACTCATCCATCATATCAGAAAACGCAGCCTTGATACGTGAGCACTTCTCATTTATCGCATTATCAAGCGGATTCACCAGACGGTTCACTGTTTCGGTAATCTTATCCATATCTATTCTATTTCCTATCTTTTGATAAAGTTGAAGAAGTTCTTCCCGATAATCTACCAGATTCTTGAATTCAATACCTTCCGGATGGTTCAGGAAAAGCAGATAGAGTGCCTTATGGATAGGACTGAGCTGTACTTCTTTATTACCAAACTCAGGCAACAGGAAGCGATAATCCGCCGTTATGACCAAAGGACTGAGGGTAGCCCTTGCTGCCTCAATACGAAGCTGTTCCAATACAGGCACACTGATAGCTTTCAGCAAAAGGTCAGTTCTTCCTTCTGCCAAAAGTTGGGAGGAAAGCGCTTGTATGATAGCAGCTTTCTCCTCAGCATCCATATTTCTCAGCTCTTCTTGCATACAGGATGCAAAAGTACAAAAAGAATAAGAAAAAACGTTTGCCAGCATCGAAGAATCTTCTTTTGCAAGCCTTGCGTTTCTTTTATTATTGTATAATTACTCCTTTTTTATTATCTTTGTGCCCAAAATAGAAATATAGATAAGATGACAGAAGATTGGACTCCTATAGATTTCGGACAGACAGAAGACACCACCAAGAATATCATCAAGGTGATAGGTGTGGGTGGTGGCGGATGTAATGCCGTTAAGAATATGTACTCAGAAGGTATTGTAAATGTGAGCTTTGCCGTTTGCAATACGGATAGCCAGTCGCTATCCAAATCACCTGTGCCCGTTAAGATCATGCTTGGAAAGAGCGGCTTGGGAGCAGGTGCGAACCCTGAAGTTGGACGAAGCGAAGCGCAGAACACCCAGGAAGACATCAAGCGACTGCTGGATGACGGAACTAAGATGGCATTCGTTACAGCCGGCATGGGTGGCGGTACCGGAACAGGAGCAGCCCCCGTCATCGCAGGCATCGCCAAAAGCATGGGCATCCTGACGGTGGGCATCATCACCATCCCATTTTATTTTGAAAAGAGAAAGAAAATTGTGAAGGCCCTGCAGGGGGTAGAAGAGATGCGCAAGAATGTAGATGCCCTGCTCATTGTCAACAACGAGCGACTTTGCGATGTATATGCCGATTCAGAAATTACCGTAAAGGATGCCTTCAAACTGGCAGACAAGGTGCTGAGCGATGCCACCAAGAGCATCTCTGAACTGATAACCGTAGAGGGAACTATCAATCTCGACTTCCGTGACATCGAGACCACCATCAAGAGCGGCGGCGGTGCCATCATGGCTATGGGCAGAGCCAGCGGAGAAGGCAGAGTTCAGAATGCCATCCTCAACGCTTTGGATTCCCCATTGCTCTACGGCAGCGACATCAGCAATGCCCAGCGCATCCTCTTCAACATCTATACCTCCAGCAAGCACCCTATCTTCGTTAGGGAAATGCGAGAGATAGATGCCTTCTTCGATGAATTGAATCCAGACATTAAGGTTATCTGGGGCCTTTCAGATGATGACAGTCTGGATGAGGATGCCAAAGTCACCATCCTGGCAACAGGTCTCAACAACGAGCTGTCAGACGAAATTCAGGACAATCCTGTCACTAACACCAAGGATGAAGATGATTACCAGAGAATTATCGACAAACTTTATCATCCGATACGTGACAATTTCCAATTTCAAAAGAAGAAAGATTCCCCAAAAGAAGAGATTCCAACAAATCCATCAACCAATGAATCCACAAACATCCCTGATGAGCCAGCCCCACTCATCCCTGAAGCTCCGATAGAAGAATCTCCAGTCATAGAAGAAGAGCCCATAGAGCCTGTCGTCCAGCAAGAGCCACCAACCTTGGCGAAGAGGATAAGAGACAGACTGAAGAAAATTGCCGAAGATTTAGACATCATCACGGAAGATGAATAGCCTTTGCTGATGCAAAAAAATCCTGTTGGCTGTAATGCCGGCAGGATTCTGCGTTTTATCAATCTCAAGATGTCATTTATTCTATCACCCAACCCTCTATGCTTCGCTGGTCTTCAGAGAAGTTAATACCCACTTTCACAACCTTCCGCTCATCATCGGCAAAAGCCTTGGCATAGTCCTTTCCGCTGATTTGCGCCATAGCGGTATCAGCAGACTTCTCATATTTCAACTCAAAGATAAAGATACTCTTATCTGTCTTGAGCACAAGGTCTATTCTTCCATCCGAAGTGGTATGCTCCACCTTCACATCTTCACCAAGCATGGTGAAGATGGTGAACATCACGGCTTGATAATGACGCTCATTATTGTTGATAATCGTATATGGGAACTTATCGTAGAAGGCCTTCAAGTGAGGCATAAAGGCTCCCATATCGTCATTGATGAGCACATTCTTGGAATAGGCATACACAATAGCATCATATCTGTTCATGTCTTGCGCAGTATAATACCTGACGAGACTTTTCGAGAAGCCTTGTCTTACTTCTTGATTTGGGAAACAGAGATGATACAATTTTCCTCTTCGCTCATATCCTTTAATGGTAAGGTAGCCACTCTGGAAAAGAACAGGAATCGGGTCTGTAAGCTTTTCTGTAGGGGTATCAAAACGATCATCATTAATCCATAAATCGTCCAGATTGAGCATATCCAAATTCTTCTGCTGCAACAACTCTACCAGGAACGTAGGCGTACCAGATGTAAACCAATAGCTATTAAACTCCTTATCGTCCAAAGCATTGATAATACTATAAGGATTGAAGATATCCTCACTATTGATACTGAAATGGTAGCCATCATAATGCTGCCTGAGTTGTCGCAAGGTCTCCTCATAAGTGAGTCCATTATGCTCTGCCATCTCCTCGATACCCTCACGGAAATACTGAGTCAATTCACTCTTGGTAATACCACAACAGCTACTGTATTCATCCTTCAACGTGAGAATCTTGAGATTGTTCAACTCGCTAAAGATGCTGAGCTGACTAAACTTGGAGATGCCTGTGATGAATACAAAGCGAATGTTTCCCTCTTGTTGCTTCAAGGGGCTGAAGAAATCTCGCATGATGTTGCGGATGGCCTTCTGCAACTCTTCGTCACTGACAGAATCATGTATCGGGGCATCATATTCGTCGATGAGAACAACAACTTGCTTACCTGTTTGAGCCGTGGCAGCCAGCAAGATGTTCTTAAGACGACCTCCAAAAGACTTCTCATTTATTGAATTAACCTTTAAACCATATTTTTTCTCTTCTATTTCCAGTATTCCGTTTAGAATTGAATATGTATTCTCCAAACTATAATATTTACCACAACTCAGATCCAGGTGGATGACAGGATATGCCGTCCACTCCTTCTCCATCTGTTCGATGGCAAGTCCCTTGAACAGTTCTTTCTTACCCTCGAAGTAAGCCTGGAGGGTAGAAACAAACAAGGATTTTCCGAATCGACGTGGGCGACTCAGAAAATGAAACTTGGCATAATGAGCCAACTGATAGACTATAGCCGTCTTATCAGCATAGAAGTAATTCCCCTTCACGATTTCGGAGAACGTTTGTATTCCCAAAGGATATCTCTTTGAAGCCATAATCTTAATCTTTATAATCCCGGCACAAAGATACAGATAATATTTCAGAAAGCAAGTGTTTTTCTGATTATTAACAAAATACTCCTTACTTTGTAACTACTCATCTTTATGCTTGATAAATAGCCCTTTAGTAAAATTCAGAGACTCTTGAAAACTGAGTAGTTACTGAAATAAACATTTAAAACAAGCTTTACTTTTTTAAGTGGGCTCAGTTGATTAAACTCATATAGCACATGACGTAGATAATCGTCAAGCACATGATTGTAAATATAGTAAGCCAAGTCCTCGGGCATTTCCATGCCTTTGGTTGCTATAGCAATACCGCCAGCCATGCAAGCCATTGTATCGGCATCACCACCAAGAGAAATGGCATTACGAATTGCCGCAGTATAAGAATTAGCCTCTAGATAAGAGACATAAGTCGAAGTACATGCTTTTCACAGGATTAAACTCATAAGCTGCTCCAAAGCAATCACCTGCTATTGCTCCTATAATGCCTGTTGTAGGAAAAGACGGTTTCGCCTTTACCTCTTGCGCCTCATCTTGATTTCTCATTCTATGACGAAGTACATTCCATGAATCTAATATTTTCTTTAGTCTCCTCATAAGTATAAAATATTTATTCCACATTAGTCCGCATAGCCAGCATAACAGCCTCCCCTACTAAGGCAAAGTTGGCAAGAAGATAATGATTCTTTGTAAAGCCGTAGAAAGTAGAGCCAGCAATCTCTGCAGTCTTCAAAAGGTTTCTTCTTACATCAAAATCTCCAAAGTAAGTAGCACTTCCTACCATAAACGCTGTACCTGAAGGACTTAGATTTGCAATAATCGGACCTGCATCGGCATCCATACCAAAAAGAAAAAATCTATCATGATATTCCTTTAGGCCAGAAATTGGACTACTTTGATAAAAATAATGTTTCAATCGCTCGTATTGCTCTTTTGCAAAAGACTTATCTATAAGCGAAAGATAATAACAATTCAATGCCGAATAAGACCCTTTCACCGGCATATCACCAATCTGATGTGCTCCCGTATTGTCCAAAAAAGAAACCAATAAACCTGTCTTTGCATCCAACCAATCAGTTTTTGCTTTCTCTATCCACCTATTCACAGTATCTTGATACCTCCCATCATTCAACTCTGCATAATGAGACAAAGCTACCACGGCCACCAACATATCAGGAACATAAATCGGTTCATTAGGATAAGTAGGAAGATTCAAAGCCTCAGCATCAAGCATTCTTCGATTAAGCGTACAACAGATTTTCCCATATAAATCATCATACTTATTGTCTCCACCTAATTCTTTATATTCTCCCATCATCCAAGCAAGAATACTCAAATAAGAAACATGGCTATGATCACCATCAAGGCTCTCAAGTGCATCTTCCCCCCACCATCTTTTTCTATCATACTCACGTATCTCTGAAGACATAACTATCCCTATGAGTTTATCAACATACCCCAACGACACCTCCTTTTGTCTCGGGTAAATCTTAGCTATATTTGTCAATGCTGCTGCAAACATAGAACAAGAGTACATTGCCCATTCTCCTTGGAACTGCGCACTCATTCCACCTGGCATCTCCTCCATTACTATTTGCGGCGTTGTCACCAGTTTTCCTATCAAATAGTTGCGCCTACGCAAAATATCATTTTTCTCTCCATCAAACGTCCCAACACCGTGCATGCCAATAGATACAGATACTATTTTTCCCACTATCAATGCTAACACAAAAATTACAAGAGTTACTTTCTTGTGCAGCCGAATACAGGTTATCAATTCTATTACAGTCATAACTCCTCATCTTTTTTATAATCTTCAAACGACATTTCCTTGACGAGGTTTCCTTTTTCATCATAAACAGAAACGACAGAATATCTGCCAGGCTCGCCATTAGTATGATGTCTGAAAGATAAGCAAATAGGTAGACCTTCCTCTGATGTAAAACCGAAGCAGCCACGATTAGATGGCAATAATATAGCTTTTCTCGCATCCACATTTACTAAAAATGTATAGGTTACCTCCATCTTGTCTATTGTTCCATTTACAACTACCACATCAGGATTTTGAGGGACAAGCATGGCTTCACTTGCCACAAAAACAGAATCTAGCCCTATCGTTACACCATGTTTTTTATCAGGATTATACCATAACAAATCTGCCATAGGATGCGCCGTAACTATTTCTTGAATAGCATTCTGCTTCTTATAATACTTCCAAATGCTAACTACGTCACCGCCATAAATGCCATCTCCCCCATCAACGCTTCTCAACAAGATAGCATCAACATCCTCATCTGTTACAACAGTATTATTTGGCAGATGAAAATGTTTGATGATTTGTGCTATCATCGTTTGCGAATACTTTCCATCTTCATTATTTTCAAATTTCAAAATGACATGATCTTGAGCAAGAGCAACTTGTTTTGTCCTCTTTTCTCCACAACTGATAGAAAGAAAGCATAGCTGTAGCAATACAACTATCCAATATTTACACTCTTTCATTTTCTAACTTACGAGAGTTTAAATGACACAAAAGAACTTCCTTTATATCATCGGCAACATTATTAGCCAACCTTTCAAAGACCTTTGGCCCAGAATCAGGCAAGCTATCTATTTCATTGACTTCTATAAGATTATAATGAGGAATTTCGGGATGGCTATAGTCATAGCGATATCCTCCAAATGTCAGAAACTCTGCATTCGGAATACCAATATCCTTCATACGATTGATTACATTAGTGCCAGCCCCACCGACACCGATGCACAATATCTTTATATTTTCTGTATCATTTCCCATATTATAGTAGCATTATTAATATCGATTGCAAAATTAAACAAAAAATCGATAAGTTGTATCAGCAAGCCTTGTTTTTTCATTCGCAAGGCTTGCGAACGACTTTATCCCTTATTCCTCTTCTTCATCTTCATATACACTGTCTCCTATCAATATGATGAACAACAGGAAAAATGAGACTGCCGAAAATAATAATGCTATTAAGAGTACTACAGCAAAAGAAGAAAAAAGATCGATCTTTGTCATTAAATTGACAGCAAAAAGGAATGGGGCTACCGCATAAAACAATTTCTTTAGACATTGCTTAGTACTTAATCCCGCATCATGAAATCTACGTATCATAGAAGAAAGGTTAGCAGGAATAGAGGCTATAGTAATTCCTAAAAACACTCCAGACAGTACATCAAACTTTTCGGAGTTCCAAGTCCCCAATGCCCCCAATGCTATAAAAGTAATAGGGACCTGAACCAGCCAGAACCACCAATACTCACTCTTTGAAGCTCTTCCCTTAAAATCAAAAGACTTCATGTAACACATTTTAATTGAATTGAAAAATGTCATAACCGTATATTAAAAAATGTTTATATTATTTGAAATGATTGGAAAGTCGATTATCTAAAACGACTTCTTTTAAATAAGAAGATGGTATGTCAACATTGACTTGCTCTTTAGAAAGAGAACCAACATAACTAACTCTAAGGGACATATCCAAAGGAACAAGAAGTGAAGCTAACTTTATCAACTCACCTTCTGTCTTGAGATCTTTTTCTACATTATTTTTAAATTCATTCTTATTTTTATCAACTTCTTTCATATCATACATTTTTTCATCTATGGTATAAAACATAACAAACAGTTTTCCCTTTATATCCACATCTGAAAAAATTAGTCCATCGTCAACTTTATTTGGAAGACTTCCCTTGATACTATTCAAATACAAATCCAATTGTTCTCTTTGAGTAGAAGACGTTTTAGATGCATTTTTAATTTCCTCAGGTGTTGCTACTAACACTATTTCCCTATGTGACTGAATTCCTTTGATTATCGTTTTTGCAGAATATCCCTTATTTGCAAAATCAGCATAGCTACAGGACTTAAAAGGAGAACTTTTTGCGATATTTGCCATCATCAAACGCTTTTTCAAGTCTTTATTCTGCAAAAAATCTTCAAATGGATATTTAGTTTCATCTATTTCCATTGTACTTACCACAGCAGAATCCTTTAGTTCCAGACTTTTCATCACAACTCCATCAGATATTTCTAAAGGAAGCTGTTCATTCACGCCCTTTACTGCCAACTCCAACTCAGGGTCATTTAAAGGAGGAAGTTTAGACACATAAGCATCATTAATCCTCGTAATAATCAAAATTACTAATCCAAACACAATAAGAAGCAAACAAAATATGACCCATTCTAATACAAAACCGAGTAAAATCAATATCCGTCTCATAACTTGCTATTTATTCTGTTCAATCATTGTCCAAAGTCGTCATCATCCCTTGGGTCGAAAGGACCACCAATGCCAGAAAAATCTTCTGAAGGCATAATAAGAGGAGCATCAGGCTCTGTGTTTGTCAAATAACGTGAACTATGTGAGCCGAAATGCAACAATACAAATATAATAGCTGCCAATACTACAGATAACAATGCCACAAGTATAATATTATGAACCTTGCCTTTTCTCTTTGAATGACTTGCATTCGAATTGGCATTATGTATTTCTCCTTGTATAATTGCTATATCCTTTTGAGTATTAACATCTAAGAATTGATAATTTATCATATTTGATTTACGATAAGCATCAAATTCTTTATCATATTCAGGCTTTAATCGATTAGTTGAACTCAATACACGATAAGCCTCCTGTATATTACGCTTATAAACTTCACTGTACAATTTAGCGTCTGTTCTTGAGTTATATTTAGCCATTGCTTTATTAAAAGCAATGTCAATATCCATCTCAGAAGCATCCCTATTTATATCCAGTAGTAAATAATAATCTTTGAACACTCCTAATTCTTCAACCTCATTAGAATTATTACCATTCGTATCTTCATGAGTCCACTTTGAGAAAATACGTACTTCCATCAATATGACTGACAGAATAGCAACTGGCAATATATACCCCAAGACACAAATTCCAAATGGTAAGTTACCCAATATAAAAAACGGATATAGCAAAAAGACTACAACGCTTTTATATTCCGCATCAGTTATATGCCTTTTGATTAGATAAAATTTTAGCCATTTGGGAATCAAATAATCAAACTCATTTTCAGCTTTCGCCTTATTTACAACATACATATTAGTGAATATATTCATCCCCACTGCGCATAAGAACAGCAAGAATATATTCCACCAATAACTATCTTGACGAAGTTCACCTGTAAAAATAGGGTAAACATCCGCAAAAACACAAATAATATTCACAAGCCACATGACACGTGCATAACGAATCAAATATTTAGCTTGCTTTGGGAAGACAGTTTCTCTATTTCGTAAAACAATTTTTGGTATCAATAAACAGATAAGTCCAAATACCACAAACGCGATGCTGCCCAATATGGTCAATAGTAATCTCATACTAACCATATCATTGTAATCTTGAAGATAGAAAGTTGTAAAAGTTTCCATTATTGCATTAGCTTTTTCTATCAATTCATACGGACTATGCACATCCAATACATAAGCCTTTCTATTTGCAAAATATACAATACGTATTACTGAAATTCCTTTTTCGTCTTTAGACTGAAAAACAACCGCATCTTTATTTTTAGGAAGAACTGACATATAAAATGTAGCCCAATTTGCATTTCTTTTGCATTTCACTTGATTTGGTGAGAATTTCCAGTTTTTATATGAAGTTAATTGTTTTGCAAACTGTTTAGTACGAATTGAATAAATACTATCAGAAGCAATTGATGAAATCGAGTCTGACAAGTCTAAAACAGAAAAAGTATATGTATATTCATAAGGTATTGTGGTATAGCGACTATCCCAATATGGCTCATTGACATATTTCACCTTTTCAACTTCCTCATATTCGATACGTCCCCAAAAATCTCTTATAATCTCTCCACTCAAATATCTCTGAGGAACTTTTTCTGTATAATAAACAGCTCTACTTCCCATTGCCAAATAAGGTTTCCAATACCCATATATTCCCTCTCCTTTTCCATTAAAAGAAGAAACAAACTTTCCCTCTGGTATTGGTCCAATTTCTTTCAGTTGCTCAGAATTATCCTTAGTTTCTTTCTTGTCAAAATAATGCGAGCTCTTCAACACAGAAAATTGTTCTTTGTCAAAATTAACAAAAAACTTCTCATTATGTTCCTTTAATGTCAACTCCACCTTCAAGGTCGGTACAATATTGGATACATAGATTATGGATATTATTGCAATTAGCAAACAAATCACACAAGCAAGAGTATATTTATTCTTATTTAAACTTTTCATGTTATTTTTCTTGATTAGTTAGTAAAACTGTTATAATTAACCCTATAGCTATTATAATATCTACAAAATTCCACACACACCTTCCCAAAGCTAATTTAACAAAGGGCTGAAACAATATAGCCAATGCCCCACTTGCTACAGCAAATTCCTTTTTATTGTTTTGATAATAAGAATACGCCATATAACCAAACACGACAGTTGACATATACCTTATTAATATGTAAAAACCATAAGGCATATCTAGTAAACACAATAACAATAATACCGCTAGGATTATCTTCAAATACTTCATTAGATACTCCCTTTTCTTGGCCTTTCAGTCCTATTAGGTCTTTTTGTTAAACAGAGAAGCGTGAACTGCAATGCCCACATCTCAATACCGGAGGCCCTAGGAAAGCCCATACTCATAGATGCAACAATAGCAGCCCACGCTATGCGTGAGAACCACTATGCTATCTTAGAGTATGTCGGGAAATTTCCTAGGTTTCCAGTACTTCGATAAGCATAACGCTTCTTAAATCTCAAAAATCAGTGGAAAGGGAATGCACCCTATCCGACTTGCAAAGATATTAAATATCTAAAGTTTTCCACCCCAATTAATGGGGTAGGAATAACAGTTTCTCAATAAAAAGTTGTATCTTTGTAATCGCTAAACAACAATAAAACAACGATTAAAAGAGTAACTGTTATGGATGCAAAATTAAGCAATTTTTCTGAGTTGTCCAACATATTAAGTGTTAAAAGTTCATTGAGAACGAATTTAATGTCGCTTTTTGGTTTGGGCTTGGCCATCTGTTCTGCAGAATGTCCTTGGAGAAGCAAGCAGGGAACCTTCCGTTCAGTTAATCCTGTCTCTCTGTCTTTTCCGTATAACAGGTGAAAGCATACACTCCATGTACATTTTGGCTCAGGAGAGATTGTCAGTGGTTTAACAGTCTCTCTGGAGCATAAGACTTTGGAGTACTTATAGTACAGATAGAGTAAAATAGCCAAAATACCACTATTGGTACAATCGGACTAATATAATAAAGCCAAGTGACCTTTAATTTCTCTGAAAATCGAAACATGATTCTCAACAAAGGGTATAAGTAAATTGGATATAGCCATATCGTGATAAGCATGCCATAACAGGAAACTTTGTCTATATCAGAACGGATAGGGGCATCAAAGAAGAATATAGAAACATAGCATCCCAAGGGCCATAATATCAGCGAAAATGCCATAAGTATAAAGAACACCTTCTGTAAAATAGTGGGTGTTCCTCCTAATATGCGAGCTATTAGCCCTTTATTTTGTTCTTGTTTTATTTCTTCTTTATTCATATTAAGCATCTTGGCTCGTTATTCTCGATTATCTTTCAATCCCTTTTCCAATTCCTCAATAGTCGGCATGGAAGACTTGAAGTCTTTCGGGAAGAGCTTTGACAGTTGATATTCTGATATACCCATTGGTTCTTTGTATGAATCCAAGGCGTATTTTGCCACCACATTGTCTTTGTCCTTGCAGATGAGCAAACCGATGGTAGGGTTGTCGATGTCGGTCTTGAACTGATGGTTGATGGCTGACACATAGAAACTTAGTTGCCCCAAGAATGATGGATGGAACGACTGGGCTTTTAGCTCAATGACCACATAGGCATGGAGGTGGGCATTATAAAACAGCAAGTCTGGGAAGAACTCCTGCTGACCTACCTCCAAACGAAACTGTCTGCCCATATAAGAGAATCCCTTTCCTAGCTCCAAAAGAAAACGTGTTACATTGTTCACCAATTCTTCCTCAATGTCATGCTCGTCATATTTCTCCCTTAAGTTAAGGAAGTCCAACTGATAAGGGTCTTTGGTTATCTGTTGCGCCAAGTCGCTTTGTACAGCAGGAAGCGTAGCCTGGAAGTTGGTGATAGCCTTGCCGTCACGCTCATAAAGGTCTGTGTCAAGCCAGTTGAGCAGAACGTCACGCCCCCAATTGTTCTCCCAAGTCTTTCTTACAAAGAACAAAGCCTTATCCATATTGCCCTTGCACTTATCTATGATACGACGATGGTGGTCCCAAGGAATAAGAAAAAGCAATTTGAAATCCTCCGCAGTTTGCGGACGATTTTTACTTTGTGCTACAACTCGCTGAATATCTGCAATATACAAGTCCTCTATAAAATTGTCCGCAAGCTGCGGACAATTTGCCTGTAATGGTGCATAGAGCTTATAAAAGTAGCTCATATACTTCAAGTTAGTTGGTGAGAATCCCTTCACCCCTGGCATTTCGTTCTTCAAATCCTGACTGAGATTTTTGTAAAATCCAGAGCCATAAGTATTAGTATATTGCTTAGCTTCAATGTCTCGTCCCAACTTCCAATAGAAGTCCAACAAGTAGCCATTGGTGGCACATGACGCTTTGAGGCGATGGCTGTAGAATCGTTCCTTGAGTTCCACAAGCCAGTCCTTGTAGTCGCAATCATCATGAAGGACTACTGCTAAGTCTATATTTTTCTTTGCCATAATTCTAAAACCATTTAATGCTACAAATATAAAATTTTATCGTGATAATCGGTTAAAAATAAATGATTTTTTGAGATTAGTGGCATCTATTTAGACAAATTAAAATTTGTGGTTTAACAATCTCTCTGAAGCCTAAGACTTTGGGTTATCTTTAGGTTAAGTAATGTGGAAAACTTGGAACTTATCAACAAAATAACTATCTTTGCACATGAGAACGGAACCCAGCGAAAATTGGGTAAGAGAATATAATCTTTAAAACACAAGAAGAGTTATGGCTGACATAAAATTACTCTTGGTAGAAGACGACGAAAACCTCGCCTATATGGAGAAAAGCTGCTTCGAAAATATCATCGAAGGATATGAGGTGAAGACTGCCGTCAATGGCAGGCAAGGACTGGAGGAATGGAAAACCTTTCAGCCCGATGTCATCGTTTCGGATATAGACATGCCTATCATGGACGGTCTGGAGATGGTGAGGAAAATACGTGAGGTAGATGGCGATACCATCATCCTCTTTACCACTGGCCTTACATCGCCCAAAGACCTGAAGGCAGGCTATGCTGCCGGAGCCAACAACTATGTGAAGAAGCCTTTCATACCCGAAGAGCTGGATGCACACATACAGAGCCTGATGCGACTGAAGGAAGGCAAACGCAGCAAGAACAACAGCCAGCTCGTAAAACTGGGCAAATATATCCTTGATGCCAACCATGCCACGCTGAAAAACCAGGAGGACCACAGCGAGAAGATGCTTACGGCACGTGAGGCAAAGATTTTGGAACTCTTGGCGGTAAACAAGAACGAAGTGGTGCGCCGTGACGCTGTACTGAGTCGTTTCTGGGACGTGGAAGACAAAGACTATTTTGCATCGAGAAGCCTTGATGTTTTCATCAAGAAAATTCGTACTGCCATCGAAGACGAGCCAAGTGTAGAGTTAAGGACTATCCGGGGCGTAGGCTTCAAACTCATTGTAGAATAACTGCAAGCTCGTTGTCGAAGCATCGGTATGAAGACCTTTGCATAAAAACATTATTCAGAGAAAGAAAACAACAATAAAAATAAAGCATTATGTTTAAGTCGATACTTTACTATATATTAATGATAGCGGAATTCTGTAGCACCATGTTTGTTGGTGGTATAGTGATAGGCATCTACCTTGCTGTCTCAGGAAAACTGGAAGAGGTAAATGCCAACGACCAGGCTTCCTTACTCAAGGCAGGAACTCCCATTATTTATGTTTTCTGCATTCTTGCTATACTTATATTATGGTTCACCTTCAGCAAGGCAAAGTTTTCCAAGTTTACGCTGGGCAGAGTGAATCCAACCTACAAGTGGAAGGCTATGTTCTGGTACACCCTTCCCCTGTTTGGAATTACCTTGATGTTTATCGCCCTCTTCAATTTGTTGGACATCAAAATATACAACAAGGAAATCATGCCTCTTGACTATATAGGAATGCTTCCGATGATTCTTATCAGCTCTTTTATCTCAGCCTATATTATCTTCGGCGCGATATACGAAGAACTGATCAAATGCGGCAAGAAGACATGGGTTTCTTACCTTACCATTCTTGTATTCAGCATCATACCATTCATTGCCACAACCCCGGGCCAGTCGTTGACATGGATTATCATGATGATGATATGGAGCATCGTGCAGACATCGCTCCTCTTTTATATCTACAAAACCACAAGGAGCACCATCGTGACATTTGTGGCCTGTATCATCTGTAATCTGATTCCTACCGATATTTCCAGTATTCCTCTGTGTACTGCCATGGGATGCTTTGGATCCACATTGACAGCAAGCAGCATCAGCAATTATTTAGTAGCAAAGAAGGAAGGCAGAGAAACCGAATACCTCTTGGATGAATAAAGAAGAAAGGAGAAGATGATATGAATGCCAACCGCACCAAGATACTCAGCACCACTGCCCTGATAGCCATTCTCCTTATCCAAATGTTCTGGATGTGGAACACCTATAACATCAACGCGCGACAATTAGGAAAGGAATGTAATGAGATATTGGAGAAAGCCATCGCCTTAGAGTTGGATAAAACAAATAGGTGCGATTCTTTTTTTGAGTCGGGAGATACCATTGCTTCCAGTAATATTTATAATCCTACACTATCCCTTTATGATGCCATCTACAAAAAATCGCATCAAGATGCCAACACCGATATCTTGACAAATATTGCAGACTCTATTTTCAAAGCAGAGAAGTTGCCTTTCCGCGCTGCCATCAACAAGGTGAACATGAAAACAGGAAAGGTGATGGAAGGCAAAAATATCAACAGCAATATCTTCCCCTTCCTGGAGGAAGTGAAAACCAACATTCAGCCTGTAAGACTGGACAACAGCGTAGGCTTCCAGATGACCATCACCAACGGAAGTATCTACATCTTCAGACATAACTGGGTGCTGCTCCTCATCTCTATCCTTATTTCCATCGTCATCATCCTGAGTATTATCGACCAGATAAACTATATCAACGAGCAGGAACGTGTTCGCCTCCTGCGCGAGGATTTTTCGTATGCCATGGTTCACGACATGAAGTCGCCCCTCACCTCTATCATCATGGGTACGAAATACCTGCACAGCGGTGTGCTGGAGAAGAAGCCAGAAATCAAGGAGAAATATTTCACCATCGTAGAAGACGAGGCACAGCATCTCTTAGCACTCATCAACCGACTGCTCACCATCTCGAAACTGGAACATGGCAAGTTGAATATTCAGAAGACTGTAGTAAATCTGGAGCCCATGATAGAGGATGTGACCGAGAAATACAAAGCCAAGTCGGCCAAGCCCATTCATATAGCCACCCAGCTGAAGGTAACGACTGTGGCTGCAGACGAGGAATATCTGAAGGAAGCTATCAGCAACCTGATAGACAACGCCACCAAATACTCGAAAGAAAAGATCAACATCCGCATTTCTACCCTCGAGGACAACCACTATATATATATTAAGGTGTACGACGAGGGAATAGGCATATCGAAGAGCGAACAGAAATCGGTATTCAATCGCTTTGAGCGTGCTGCCGAACACGAGAAAAATGGCAACAAGACCCGAAAAGGATTTGGCATAGGCCTGAACTATGTGTTCCAGGTCATCCATGCCCATGGCGGAAAGATAAGTCTGAAGAGCGAGAAAGACAAGTGGACGGAGTTTACCATCGCCCTGCCTAAAGTTTCAGACAAGCAATAAGATGGAGAAAAAACAAGTTACAGGGACACAACTCATCAACAGAGTGGCACGCCAGGCATAATCAGAAAAACGTTAACTTAAAGATAACCATCTGATAACACAACATTTACAGCAATAGCCGTATCTTTGCATCGTAAACAATAAAGAAAAGAAACGATACAACTATGGCTAAATCATTCGTCATCATACTCTTTACGATACTCTTTGGCTTGAACCATGTATCGGAAAAGCAGTACAACCATACAAATGATAGAAATCAAATAATAGAAATCTCTCTTAAAAGGTCAAGCTCAAGCTGTGAAGCTGTTGAGCTTGACCTGTCTTGTTTGTCACTTTACTCTGGAAGTGATGGGATTTCTTGTTCCTTTCATACCAACGAGGAAAGCCTTGGCGCTGCCAAACTTCAAGAACATGTCAAGACGTACTGGCACGTGGTTCTCGTCATCGGTCACATAGAAATCGACTATTCTCTTGTACTTGCCGTCTTCTAACTCCATGTAAGCCAAGCGCAGACAGCGATACTTCAAACCATTGTCGGCCTTGATGGTTTCCTTGCCCAAAAACTTGATCTGGGCAGGTGTACGGCCGTTTCCATCCACAATAGGGAACTTCACCACATAACCCTTCTTCCAGTTGGCAGGGTCGAAGCTGCGGGCACGCAGGAAGATGTTCATCATATCGAAAACGCAGTCTTCGTAAGCTGCATTTTTCCAGTGATGAGTACCATCATGGCGCTGACGATGCATACGAACATGACATTTTCCGTTGGCATAGCTGTAAAAATCCTCATCTACCGTATAGCGCTTGCCTTCACGGGCTCCCTTACGGAAATAGAGCGGAGCAAGGTCGGTGCTGCTATAACAAAGCAAGGTGTCGCGAAGTACAAAGAAATCGTCAACTCGCTTGTTGCCACGTGTCACCAACGAACCACGATAGGCGGGTTTGCCCTTATAGGTGGTCTGGATGGTTGACATACTGGCTGTACCAGCCTTAACCCATACAAACTTCCAGTTGTAGTAGAGGTTGTAGGCCAGGTACTCACCCGACTTGAATGCCGTGTTACGGAATGTACACTGGGCAGACACCGTAGTGCTGACCATAAACAGCAAGATAGCTGTCAGTACTGATTTTTTAAGAAATTTCATCATATCTCTTACATTTTAGGAACATACTGAATGCCTAATTTCTTAGCACGATCAGCGTTCTGATTTTTCACTTTTTTCTCCTTGTCTGGCTTCTGCTTGGTAATGACACCAGGCTTCTGTCGGTCGAGAGGCCGTTCCGTAGGGTTCCAACTCTCGGTAATGTCCCATTTGGCCTTGCACTCTATGACCTCAGGATAGTAATACACCTCTTCTGCCTGCTGGTCTTTATCGTAATCACCAGTATCCCATTTGCCATTATTGTTGCGGTCAACTATCAGGCGCAGATAATATTTCTCGGGCTTGAGATAATAGAACTCCGCCACTCCGTTGACAGCCTTGGTTTCCTTCACCACCTGGTCTTGCCCGTTGAGCAGTTGTACCAGCAGGTGCTCGTTTTCAAGACTTGTTATGTTGACCAGCAAGGTGCTGTATTCGTCGAGCGAAGAAACCTTGAAGCCTTGCTTTACAGGCTTGGAAGCCAGCCCGTAGATATCGACAAATGCAGCCGAATCTATCTCAAGACTGTATTCGATGTCGGGTCGCCACTCGCCCCGCAACTTATAGTTTCGGTTGCCCATATCGTCAAACTCGAAAGGAGCTCTGTACCACAATGTGTCGTGCTTGGCATAAAGATGAATGCCTGCCGTATCGACATGGGCAAGAGGTGTAGGGAACGAGAAACTGATGTTCTTGTCGGGATCCAGCTGTGAAGCCACTCCTATCTTCACCTCCAAAGGCTTGGGAGCCATGACCGAGTCGTAGGGTTCGCCTTTCTTCTTGCGCTTCTCCTGCTTCTTGGTCCATTCTTCCAACTCTTTGTTGAGTCGTTTCTGTCGTTTGGCATACGATTCCTTGGCGAGTACATCGAGGGTATCGGTACGTGAGACAAGCACACCTGTACTGTCGGTCATACGATAACTCAGTTCTATTTGCAGCGTATCCTGATTGACCAAGGCAGTATCGCGAAGCCAATAGGTAAGTGTGTCCTGCTGTAAAGAAGACTCGATAAGGAAGGCGTTTTCTGCATCAAAGTTCAATCCTCTGACCACAGGCATGATGGAATCGCCATAGCTGAAGAAGAGTGAGAAATTGTTGGCATCCTTGCGCTCAGCCTTGAGGAAGTAGCGGTCGGTAAGTGACTCTGTGAAAGCTCTCAACACAATATCATCAGGCAGGAAATGAGTATACGCCACCCGGTCGATAGACTTGATATGCAGAGAGTCGACCCACGTTGTATCCTGACGGGTATCAGGCTTGAAAGATGGCACGATGATGTCGTGAGAGAAGGCTATCTTCTCGCTCTTCTGACTGAACATATAGTTGCCATCCATATCCTGAAGAGCATAGATGCGGTAAGAGCCTGGTGCCACACCCTTGATAACGAAGCGGCCACGGCTGTCGGTACGGCTCACACGAAGCATGGGCTTGGTACGGAAAGCCGAATCGGCGGTGTCGCTGTACAGACCTACGAGAATGCCCTTGATGGGCTCCAAGTTTTCTGATTCGAGCACATAGCCCGACACCTCCATCGTATCTATCTTCTCGCCTGTGGAGAAACTGTAGGTATAGTTTCCCATAGGATTGTTCTCATTATTGTCGCTGATGGCATCAGAGAAATCTATCGTGTACGTGGTATTGGGCTTCAGCGAGTCGACCAGCGATACCTGAATCTTCTTGCCTGCCGTCTTGATTTCGGGCACTTCTATCTGAGGAGGCGACACGACGACTTTCTCTGTAGGATTGTCAATCTTGACATATTCATCGAAGTAAATGTTTATTTTCTTTGATGTCACATTCACTCCTTTGTCCTCAGGACTGGCACCTATCACCTTGGGCGGTGTCTCATCAAACCATCCTCCATCAGGCTGTCCCATCTTGGCACACGAAGCCAAAAGCAAAATGGCAAGGACATAGAAGGGCAAATACATAGCACTTGCCTTCTTATGCGTCTTAATCCATTTGTCTATCTTGTTTATCATCATTATTCTCGTGTATCTACCTTTTTGCGCATATTATAGTTTGTTGAGTTCGAGCATCTCGTCGATATTCTTTCGGCTGTTGCTCAGTCGGGGCACCTTGTGCTGTCCGCCCAACTTACCCTTGCTCTTGAGCCAGTCGTTGAAGAGGTTAGGACGGGCCTTCACTATCTCCAAATGCTGAAGTGTGACGTCGTGGAAACGCTTGGCCTCATAGTCGCTGTTGATTTCCTGCAGATGCTTGTCGAGCAAAGATGCAAACTCGTCAAGGCTTGCCGGCTCCTTGGAGAACTCGATGAGCCACTGGTGGCGACACTTGGCATTACTGTCCATAAAGACAGGAGCTGCTGTATATTCTGCCACCTGCGCTCCTGTTTTCTCGCAGGCATACTTCAATCCCTTTTCGGCATTGTCCATGATGAGTTCCTCACCAAAGGCATTGATAAAGTATTTGGTACGTCCGGTAATGACGAACTTGTATGGATTCTTGCTGGTAAACATGACTGTATCGCCGATGAGATAACGCCACAAACCACAAGAGGTAGTGATAACCATGGCGTAATTCTTTCCCACCTCGATGCCCTGAAGAGGAACCACCGTAGGATGATCGGTACCAAACTCGTCCATAGGTATAAACTCATAGAACACGTCATAATCGATCATGAGCGACATGGCCGGGTCGGATGGATCGTCCTGCAAGCCGAAGAATCCCTCGCTGGCATTATAGGTCTCCATATAGTTCATGCCTGGCGAAGTGATGAGTTGCTCGTATTGTTTGCGATAAGGAGTAAAGGCTATACCGCCATGGAAGAACACTTCCAGGTTGGGCCACACTTCCTCCAAATGTTTTTTACCCGTAAGTTCGAGAACACGTACCAGCACACTGAGCATCCAGCTGGGCACTCCCGAGATATTGGTCACATTCTTATTCATCGTCTCGCGGGCTATACGGTCGCGCTTTACCTCGAAGTCGCTCAATAAGGCTGTCTGCTTCTTGGGCACTCTCACAAAGTTGGCCAAAGGATTGATATTCTCGATGAGGATGGCACTCAAGTCGCCCACCAAACTGCCCGAGACATTATAGTTGGGCGAATGACTTCCACCAAGAATAAGGCTCTTTCCATCGAAGAGCTTGCTTTCGGGATGATTTCTCAGATAATAGGCCACCGCATCGAAGCCTCCTGCATAATGAATGCCATGCAATCCGTCGCGTGACACAGGAATGAACTTACTCTTGTCGTTGGTGGTTCCCGACGACTTGGCGTACCATTTCACAGTTCCTGGCCACAACACATTCTGCTCACCGTGGCGCATACGGTCGATGTCACCTTTCAGCTCCTCGTAGGTGTTGACAGGTATATTGTTGGCAAACTTCTCGTAAGAATCGGTATTGTTTAGTAGATGCTTAACGCCGTATTCTGTATTTTTTCCTTTCTCTAAAAGGTGCATGAGTACATTGTGCTGCAGATGTTCTGCATCATACAAGTACTTCTCCAACTCCTTTTGACGAGGTTTGAAGACGTTACTGACTATCTTTGTTAAACTCATAAGTGATATTAATATCTTTTAAGTTGCAAAATTAACCTAAACTTTTAATATACAGAAAGTTTTTACTATTTTTAATACAAATGGCAGTATATAGGCAAAAAAATACTCACTACAACCATTGCTGATAAGCGGGCAATGCCTGTAGTGAGTATATTTTGGATCATGACAAGTCGCCTGAAATCTACAACGATAATAGCCTTGCTATCCTCTTTTTATTTCTCTCCTTCTTCCTCAAAGGCAGCAGCTTCGGCAGCAGCAATGATGTCTTCCTTAGACATTTCCTTGGGAGTGGAAGAAATATCGCTCAGATCGAACTCCTCTTCTTCTTTCACTTCTACTTTAGGTTCTGTATCCTTCTGGGAAGTCTCTTCGTACACCTTTTCGCAGAAGACATCTACCTGTTTTTCTTCTGTTTCGGATTCTTTTGTGATGATGAAGTCACTCTTTACCTCAGTAACAGGCACACTCTGCACAGGTTCTTCCTCCATCTTGGTACGGTTGGACTTGGCAGCAAAGACGGCGTCAATGTACTGAGGTTTCTTACGAAGTTGTTCCAGAGTAAGCTTGGAGGCAATCTGCTGACTTTCCTTCTTGGAATAGCCCTTGCCTGTTCCGCCCTCTATACCTTCTATAACCACCTTGTAGGTGAATACAGGACTTCCGTTCTTGTCCTTTTCCTGTTCCACCTGTACGAAATCGAGCTTTACACGATTCTTCTGGCTCCACTCTATGAGTTTGCTCTTGAAGTTGACCTCCTTGTAAGCCACCTTGTCGATGTTGATCATTTGTGAGAGAATACGCTTCTGCATAAACTCCATGCAGACATTGTAACCTCTGTCCAAATAGACAGCTCCCACGAGAGCCTCAAAGGCGTTTCCTCCCATATAGCTATTGTGCGAATAGCTGTGGCCACTCGACAGAATGAGCTGATTGATGCCCATTTCCTGTGCCAGCTTGTTGAGCGTATCGCGCTGTACCAGCTTGCTTCGGGTATTAGTAAGAAATCCCTCACGCTTGCCGGGGAAATGCTTATATACGATGTCACCCACTACAGCATCAAGCACGGCATCACCGAGAAACTCCAGTCGCTCATTGTTCATGGGTTTTCCCTTTGCGTTGCGGTGCATGATGCTCTTGTGCATCAGCGCCATCTTGTAATAGCTAATTTCGTGTGGATAAAAACCTAAAATCTGATACAAAGAAAAATAAAGCTCTTTGTCCTTTCGGAAAGAGAGCTTTATTCTATCTATAAAATTATTCAGCATATTTCTTGAATACTACACAGCAGTTGTGACCACCGAAACCGAAGGTATTGCTCAATGCAGCACGAACCTCACGCTTCTGAGCTTTGTTGAAGGTGAAATTCAAGTTATAATCGAGCTCTTCGTCCTTATCATCTTCCTCATGGTTGATGGTAGGAGGTACGATGTCGTTCTTAACACTGAGTACGCAGACCATAGCCTCTACAGCACCAGCAGCACCCAACAAGTGACCAGTCATAGACTTGGTAGAACTGATGTTAAGCTTATAAGCTGACTCGCCGAAGACATTCTTGATAGCCTTAGCTTCTGAAATGTCACCTACGTGAGTAGATGTGCCATGAACATTGATGTAGTCAATATCCTCTGGCTTCAAGTTGGCATCCTCAAGGGCGCGCTCCATAACGAGTTTTGCACCGAGACCTTCAGGATGAGAAGCTGTGATGTGATAAGCATCGGCACTCTCGCCTTCGCCTACCATCTCTGCATAAATCTTCGCACCACGAGCCTTGGCGTGCTCCAGTTCCTCAAGAATCAAGCAACCGGCACCCTCGCCCATGATAAATCCGTCGCGGCTTGCGCTGAATGGACGTGAAGCATGCTCAGGGTCATCATTACGAGTAGACAAAGCATGCATAGCGTTGAATCCGCCTACACCACATTCGCAGATAGCAGCCTCGGCACCACCGCTGACGATGATGTTTGCCTTACCCAGACGAATCAGGTTGAAAGCATCTGCCAATGCGTTGCTTGAAGAAGCACATGCGGATGTAGTAGTGTAGTTAGGTCCGTGGAATCCGAAATGGATAGAAATCTGACCTGAAGCGATATCAGCGATCATCTTAGGAATGAAGAATGGATTGAACTTAGGACCATTCTCCTGATGGGTGCCAAAATAAGTCACCTCGTCCTGGAAAGTCTTGATACCACCGATACCTACACCATAAACAACGCCTACATTGTTTAAGTCTTCCTTCTCAAGATCGATACCGGCATCCTTTACACCCTGCATGGCAGAAATAAGAGCCAACTGAGTGTAACGGTCCAACTTGCGGGCTTCCTTACGGTCAATCCAATCGTTGATGTTCAGGTTCTTTACCTCGCAAGCAAACTTGGTCTTGAAAAGGGTTGTATCGAAATGAGTAATAGGAGCTGCGCCGCTCTTACCTGCAAGGAGGTTCTCCCAAGTTTCCTCAGGAGTATTACCTACTGGAGTTACGGCGCCGAGACCTGTTACTACAACTCTCTTTAATTCCATTTATAATAATTGAAGTTGCTAATTACTTGCTGTTCTCCTCGATGTAAGCGATAGCATCACCAACAGTTGCAATCTTCTCAGCCTTATCGTCTGGAATAGAAATGTTGAACTCCTTCTCGAATTCCATGATCAACTCTACTGTATCCAAAGAGTCAGCACCAAGGTCGTTTGTGAAACTTGCTTCTGGCTTAACCTCTGCCTCATCAACACCGAGTTTGTCTACGATAATAGCCTTTACTTTGCTTTCAATTTCTGACATAATTGTAACTTTTAAAATGTTTATAAATTAATTTCTAATTAAAAATCGGGTGCAAAGGAACACTTTTTTTTTCAAATAAACAAACATTTTATAGAAAAAAGTGCTAATTGATGCACAAACACCTATAAACTGTGCACCATTTTTGTGCTTTTTTGTCTTTTTTGTTGGTAATATGCTTTTTTTTAATTACTTTTGTGCATTATTATTAATTAATCTTTTAACATCATGACATTTACAGAAAAAGCAAACAAAATTTTCAATCAGGCTATTGCCGATTATCATATCAAGGACAACATTGATACTCCTATCAACAATCCTTACGAAGACGGCTCCATTGAGAACCGTTTGTACCTGAAATGCTGGATTGATACCGTACAGTGGCATTTCGAGGATATCATCCGCGACCCACAGATTGACCCTGCAGAGGCTTTGATCCTGAAACGACGCATCGACAAGAGCAACCAGGACCGCACCGACCTCGTTGAGCAGATCGACTCATACTTCCGTGAGTTGTATGCCAAGGTGAAAGTATTGCCCGATGCACGCATCAACACAGAGAGTCCGGCATGGGCTGTCGACCGTCTGAGCATCCTGGCCCTGAAGATTTACCACATGCGTGAGCAGGCTGAACGTACTGAGGCTTCTGCAGAACACAAGGCTAAATGTCAGGCTAAACTCGATGTGCTGCTCGAACAGCAGGTTGACCTCAGTACTGCCATCGACCAGTTGCTCGAAGATATCGAGGCTGGAAGAAAGTATATGAAAGTGTACAGACAGATGAAGATGTACAACGATCCTTCTACCAATCCTGTACTCTACAACAAGAAATAATAAGGTTTACACCTATTATATATATAGCACAATCGAAAACAGGAAAGTCAGAAGAAGGAAACTTAGCGGCAATATTCACAGTATTTCATATCTTTTCCCCTAAAAAGAAAGCTATGAAACGATTGTCACCCAGTTTCCTTCTCTTCTTTGTCTTCCCTTGACTTGAAACAAATAGAGTCCATTACTAAGATAAATAAACGAAATGAAGACTGAGCATATTCTCATCATTCGATTTTCGGCCATGGGCGATGTTGCCATGACTGTGCCTGTGGTTTATTCGCTTGCCACCCAGTATCCTGCCGTCAGGATTACTGTGCTCAGCCGCCCGTTTGCCCGTCCTTTTTTCGAAAATTTAGCTCCTAATGTCGGCTTCATGGAAGCCGACATCAAAAACGAGTATCATGGAATAAAGGGACTCAATGCCCTCTACCGTCGCCTTTCGGCAAAGCATTTCACAGCCATAGCCGACCTGCACAGTGTACTGCGATCCAGCTATCTGCGCATGAGGTTTAATCTCGACAACTTCAAGGTGGCGCATATCGACAAGCACCGCAAGGGCAAACGCCAGCTCACATCACAAAACGACAAGAAGTTCGTACAGCAACCCACATCGTTTGAAAACTATGCTGAAGTTCTTGCCAAACTGGGTTATCCTGTCAAACTGGATTTCACTTCTATCTTTGGCTCAGAGAAAGGCGACCTCAACCTGTTGCCAGAAACGCTGTGGAACAAGGCCAACACAGAAGTAAACAGAGATATCCACAGCGACGAAAAACCCTGGATAGGCTTGGCTCCCTTTGCTGCACACGAGGGAAAGATATATCCATTGCCTCTGATGGAAAGAGTTATACTGGGAGTTATCCACACTTATCCACAATGCAGAATATTTCTTTTCGGAGGTGGAGAGAAGGAAACTGAGGTCATGAACCGATGGGCAGAGACATGGCCCGAAGTATGTAATGCGTCGGCTCAGCTCAAGGGTCTGCAGCAAGAACTCATCCTCATGAGCCATCTGCAGGTGATGGTCAGCATGGACAGCGCCAATATGCACTTGGCATCACTTGTCCACACACCCGTGGTAAGTATATGGGGCGCAACCCATCCCTACGCCGGCTTCATGGGATGGAACCAAAACCCTACCAATGCCGTACAGGTAGACTTACCCTGCCGCCCTTGCAGTATCTATGGCAATAAGCCATGTATGCGAGGCGATATGGCTTGCATGAACCAAATCAAGCCAGAAGATATCATTCAAAGAATAGAAACTGTTTTGAAACAAAAATAAAACATTAAGTAGAGAGCGTATTTATATATGCTCTCTGCAAATATCCCTTTTATTATTTTACTTTTTTGAGAAATAAATAGAAAGCATTCCAAATAGATAAAGAAAAAATACATGGAAAGAAAATATCACTCCATTTATTTAAACTAACCCTTTCTATAATTTCTATTAAATAGACAACTTGTAAAGCTAATAAAAATATCAATATTATATACTTAGTTATTTTTGTCATAATTACTCCAATATTCAAAAATAGAAACTGCAACGCTCAATGCTTGACGAATTAATGTTCTATCCAATTCTGAAAAGCCGCAGTTATAAAAAATATTATCTTTTAAATCTGCTCTGCAAAGATACTATTTTTTTTATAACTACCATTATTACAGGTAAAAAATAATATTATCTTGCACAGGCTATGCATTTAATACAGCAGAACATAGCATAGCATACATACTTTTATCCACAAACCTGTGGAAAAACGCAGGGAAAAAACATCCAATAACTTATTCATAACTTTCAAGATATCCACCAATCACTTTCCTGCCTCCTCGGAATGAGGATATCCACATAGTTATTATTAAGTTTTAATGAAGTTTTTAGGAATTTTAGAACGGAAAAAGATATAAACTTATTAACTTTGCACCAGAATAGGAAAATGTGGATAAAACATCTAAAGCATTAAGAACCAAGAAAAAGAAATGCAACAGATGTATTGATAACTTACTATCAGGGTGTGGATAATAAAACTGGCAAGAAATCGTCCAAATATTTATCCACTTATCCACGTTATATCATCATTCCTATATCCATAAAAAAAAGAAGAAGAAAGAAATAAAATAATAATAATGTTATGGTGAAAAAAGAATGGATAGAGAAAGGTTTTGTCGATGAACCTGTTGATGCAACCTTAGACTTGAAGCAGGAGATCCGCCGACTCTGCAAAGAGAAAGATGCGATCATCCTGGCTCATTACTATACCGTAGGCGATATTCAGGATATTGCTGACTTCGTGGGCGACTCTTTGGCGCTGGCACGCAAGGCTGCAGAAACTGATGCCAAGGTAATGGTGATGTGCGGTGTGCACTTTATGGCAGAAACTTGCAAACTGCTGAGTCCTGACAAGACTGTACTTTGTCCTGACCTGAATGCGGGTTGTTCGCTTGCCGACAGCTGCAAGGCCGAAGACCTGAAGCAGTATAAGGCTGAGCATCCTGGATACAAGGTGGTGAGCTATGTCAATACGACAGCAGCTGTCAAGGCGCTTACCGATTGTGTGGTGACGAGTGGTAATGCCAAGAAGGTGATTGACAGTTTTCCGCATGATGAAAAGATTATCTTTGGTCCCGACTATAACTTAGGCAACTATATCAATAGCGTTACAGGCCGCAATATGTTGCTCTGGAATGGTGGATGTCATGTTCATGAGAAATTCTCTGTCGAGGCAATCGTGAAGCTGAAGAGCGAGCATCCTGAGGCTGTCGTGATGGCTCATCTTGAGTGCAAGGCTCCTGTGTTGGCTGTAGCCGATGTAAAGGGTTCTACTGCCACAATGCTTCAATATGCCGAGAAGCATCCTGAAATCAAGGAGTATATTATCGCCACAGAAGCTGGTATTCTTCACGAGCTGGAGCGCAACTGTCCTGGTGTAACCTTCTATCCTGTGCCACCAGAGGTGAGCGAAGGTGGATTAGGATGCAGCTGCAATGAGTGCGAATATATGAAGATGAACACGCTTCAGAAGATTTATAATGCCCTGAAGTATGATTGGCCCACTGTAGAGGTTGACGAAGCAATCGCACGCGATGCTGTCAAGCCTATCGAGAAGATGCTCTCGCTTTCTTAAGATTTTCAGATAATCATATATTCATCTGAGTCAAGTATCTTACTGAGTCCACTTGAAAAAGTCGAAAATCGTATTTTTTGTCTTTGCAACTTGATAATCAAGAATAGGTTTTCGTAAAATTGACTTTTTCAAGTGGGCTCAGTTTTTATGTCTATTTTCAAGTCCACAAAGGCTGTTGGCTATAACTTCTAACGAATGAAGGGAGTGATAACTTCTCTAACTTCTTTAACTTCTCCTACCTTTAACCTCTAATTTTTTAAACCTCTGAACTGATTCAAAATTTCATTTTTCCTCTTTCATTTTCATCAATTTCTAAATTTACAAATACGCAAAAAACGTCTCTAAATGATGTTTTTGTTAGCTACAAGTGCTTTTTGTAGATGTATTATTGTACTTGATACATTTTTATACAAAGTGTCTATTAACACTAATAAGTTTGGTGTTTTTAAGCAAATGAGTGGTAAAATCGGTTCATTTTAGTTCAAAAAATAATTTTTACCCCCTAAAAGATAAAAAAATCACCTGTTAAAAAACAAATTTTACTACTTTTGCATTGGTTTTAAACAAGGTGCGTTGTGAAACGCAGATATCATCTTTTACTTATACAATTTATATTTACATCGTAATGAGAATTTCCGAGTGCGGAGGTTCTCATTATTTTTTTTTAACGTCACGATGGTCTTCGATTACAGATAATAGGGTTATCTTTGCAAAAGATAAGCTGCACAGGACAAACTATATTTTAAGCACGATAAAAGAAATATGAAACTCAAGATACATTTCAGTCACAAGGAGGAACTTTGGAATTCCTGGTCGCATGCTGGTGGCATTCTTTTGGGAGTCATCGTAGGCATTATTTTCCTGTATTGGTGTTTTACCAATCACAACGGTTGGGCAACGGCAGGAGTGATACTTTATCTCTTTGGCATGCTCATGTCGTACATCGCTTCTACTGTGTATCATGCTCTCTCGGCATGGAGCAAGTGGAAAGAGCGACTGCGCAAATGGGATCATGCTGCCATCTATTGGCATATTGCAGGTTCATACTCTCCCATCACACTCATAGCTATGCGCGATCAGGGTTATTGGGGCTGGAGTCTGTTCTGTTTTATCTGGGCTTGCGCCATTGCCGGAACTGTTATGAGTTTTTGTCGGCTGAAGGATCACAGCAACTTGGAAACCATTTGTTTCGTTGGCATGGGACTTTCCGTGTTGGTTGCTTTCAAGCCTCTTATTGATTCTGTTTCGCCTGCTACGGTCATTTGGATTATTGCCGAGGGCGTTTGTTATATTACTGGTGCTGTGTTCTATAGTATCAACAAGCGCAAGTATATGCATTCTGTCTTCCATTTCTTCGTATTGGCTGGTAGTATCTGTCATATCATAGCAGTCTGGGACATTTTGATGAAGTATATCTAACTCAACTTTCTGATTTACGGAAGTTGTGTTAGTTAGACAACAGCTTTGTGGACTTGAAATTAAACATAAAATATTCCCACAAAAGCTATTGTTTCTAATTTTCTATAATTTTTGAGCCCAGCGAAAGCTCAATTGATAATATTATTTTCCTTTGCGGTAAAATTGTTCCTTAAAGAGCACAAATGTGCCCCACGTAGGGCACATTTGTGCCATAAGTAGGCATTTTGATAGAATCAGTTTTAAAAAATTACGCTAAAATCTGCAGAATAGCTTAAAATGAGCGATTTATGAGTGTTTCACCTCAATAGAGGTAATGATTTGGCAATAGTTCTAACTTCTGTGTTATACATAAGTTTGCTTGTCAAACAACTCTTTTAGCAAAGGTACTACAATTAAGTGGATTAACGAAAATCATATCTATTTTTTAGATTTTATTTTCAGTTGATGTTCGCTTTACCCCAATCCAACCATTGTAAGTTCTTTATGCGTAATTATTCGGTTCCAAAATGTTAAAAAATGAGCTATAAGATACATTTAAGCACCAATTGTTTCTTATTTATGAAACATAATACCTATCTTTGCAGCAAATTGAGAATGTATGGCACAAAATATCTTCCGACTTGTCTTGACTGACGAGGCACAAGACTTTATTGAGAGTTTACCCGAAGCGGTATCTTACAAGATTTACTACAACATCAAGCGTGTTGTAGGTGGAGAACGTAACAAAGAACTTTTCAAGAAGTTGGAAAATTCGGAAATATGGGAGTTCCGTACATTATACAACAAAACTGCTTATCGCTTGTTTGCCTTCTGGGATAAGGACGAAGAAACTCTTGTGATTGCCACCCATGGCATCATTAAGAAAACTCAAAAGACACCGAGTAAGGAAATAGCGAAAGCAGAAGCAATAAGAAAAGAATATTTCAAAAATAAATAATTATGGCACAAATGAATCTTACCCCATTGGACGATGTGCTCGACAAGCACTTTGGGAAAGTTGGCACTCCAAAACGTGATGCTTTTGAAAGTGATGTGGATGAAGCATTGCATGCATACCGTTTGGGAGAAGCCATCAAGAAGGCTCGCATAGAACAGAACTTGACACAAGAACAACTTGGTGAGCGTATAGGTGTGAAAAGAGCGCAGATTTCTCGCTTGGAAAGAGGTTATAGTATAACAATACCTACTATGCGAAGAGTATTCAAAGCTCTTGGTGTGGTAACTGCAACCATTGATTTGGGGATTGCAGGAAAAGTAGCATTATGGTAGATAAAAAGCTATGCATGTGGCTTTAGAGTATTTGAAACTAAAGCCATATGCATTGCTTTCCTTTGACAATAGTCGTGTACCGGTACCTAAAATAATAATTTAAGACAGAATTTTCTTTTTGATTGCTTTTATGCGGTGTTCGATAATATTGTCCCACAGCTTAGAACCGCCCAGTTCTGATGCAGAAATATAATCTCCATACTTTTCGAGAAATTCCTCATTGTAGGTAATAGAATCGTCACCATATCGATCTATTATGTATGCCCAATTCCATCTGTCAGCATACTTTATTAAAAGTTCGTGGGTCATGTCGATACAAGACTTGTCTGATAGCACTTCCCAATCCCAACAATCCTTAAATGTCTCTATGTTGTCTTCTGTAAACAATAGTGTACTACTGTTTGATGTCAATTCGTGCCAGTCAAGTTTGTGCTTGAATTTTTCAAGTAGGCTTTTGGTCCACACTACATTGTAGTTTCTTGAAATTTCTTTCCAGTCCACATAGTTCATATACTTCTCAAGCAACAGTTCTGTCCATGGAAAGTCTTTGGAGAGTTCTTTCCATGCAGCATCGTCCATCATACGAGAAACCAACTCTTTGTTTAACTTATCATTTGCCATATCTTTGAAAATTTAATTACGCTATTGGGTGCAAAGGTATGGCTATGGTGCCCCATTATTTATGACAGGTTAGAACTAAATTAAAATTCCTTGAAAGTTTTATTGTTGATTCAATATGTTAATGGCTCTCATTGCACCGTGCCTGTCTTGCCATATTTTTCCTCCAAACTGTAATTGTCTTTGATGGTATTCTGTATTCAGAACACCATCAAAGTCAAAAAAGATGATTTTAGAAAGTTTCTTTGCCATAAACGATCTTAGGAATTTTATGTTTCTTCATTTCTTTTTCATTGTTCACCATATTATATAAACACATGGCTGCATAGTAGGCATTTGGATGTTGTGGAAGCATCATGAAAGGCAGGCGATTGTCCCATGCTTTTACTGGTGTTCCAAGAATCATACTCCAAGGGCGTTCATACAAATAGAACTCTTCTTCGGGAGCCTGACTTTCTACTATTTGCCCCGTCCTTTTGGTTTTAAACTTATGTGCAATAACTACCCATGTTCCTGACGCCCACATAAAACCATTTTTGTATGGGCACGGAGTGACGTGACGATATGCTTTAAGCAAGGCATAGACTCTGTGCAATACCGTGAAGTTATTATTTACCTTTGAATCTTCGTTTTTCTGTTGCAAGCATGCCAAGACATCTTCCCAAGTGCTGTTCTTTATATAAAACAGCAACGTAGGCAAAAGCGGCTCTGTCAATTGGTTAACAAAGCCCTCACTCAATAATCGACCTGCATTCAAACGAACGATTTCATGAAATCTCCTTTTTGCTTTAGTTCCCAGCCTTGTTTTTCTTATGCACATTAAACTGAATGGAGGATGCTTCACTGCTTCTATCTTTTGCAACGGATTGTTAGAACAATCAACGATTGTAAGCAACGGATTCTTTCTGAGGTTGATTCTTTGCAGCCTATTTCCATGTACATCAAGCACAGAGAGATATTCAGTCTTGCTTAAAGACATTTGTTTCAACATTTGATTTGGGCACAATAGATGCGTCAATCCCTTACAGCCGGAAACGTCTATTGAGCATATTGCCTTTTGAGAAACAATATGGAATCCCGTCAATACGTTCTCCTCGTCTGTTTTTATTGTAATACAGTAATAGCCTGGCGATTGATATGAATGTCTTACCTGTCCCCAGTCATCCACTTTCCATTTTGCTGATTCAGTTTCACCATCACCCCATTCAATTGTGACTATTGCATTCATCATGACCTTCAACTGAAGAACCATGTCGTTACATTTTTGGCAAGTCGCAAGTGTCAGACAGTCAACTATAGGGTTGAGCTTCTTCTTCATCTGTCTAAAAGCAATCTCCAATCGAAGTGGAAACAAGTCTTTCGGCTCATCTCTCCTGTAGAAGCTGTACTTGCCATACTTGTGGCTATCAATATTTTTCCTATAGTACCACATCGCTTCTATATAGTTATGCCTTCGCTCAGCCAACCATCCTAACTGGTATTCTGCTTTGTCTCCCCAGCAGTAACCATTTTCAAGCTCTTTGTAGTATTGAGCCCCTTTGTCGAGATTTTGCTCTACACCTAATCCATAGGTATATAGATGAGCGAGTTTGTGAGTGATTTCTTGCTTAATCGCCCAATCATACCATTCGGTTGTCTGCATTTTCTCATGCAAAGCTTTAAATAAAAGAAACGCCTTGGAAAATTGACATTTATCGAAGTAGTAAAGTGACACACGTTCCATGGAAGGAATGTCGCCTTTAGCCGCAAGATGCTCCAACACTTCCAAAGCCAAACTGTTACCTTCCTGAAGATGGTAGAACAGAGGAAAATGGAAATTGCGCCAGTAGAAAGCGTCATTGCGAACAAATGGAGAAAGCGGATTGTAGGGTTCAGTTTGTGCAGGATGATTCATCAAGTGTTCAAACCAAGGATGGCGCATCATGTCGGCAAACGTAGGATGTTTGCCAAAGATGTTTTCGCAGACAGTCCTTGAACATTCTGTGCATCCCTTTCCTATCACAAAGTCCAGCAGAATCTCCTCCACCAGATAACTATCAGGCTCTCCTGTCAATTCGAGAAGATAGGACAACAGCTGTCTCACTTCGCTTGAATCCTTTGAAAAGTTCAACTGACTGACGGTGTTGTAGAACAGTTCATCTTGGAGGAGAATTTCATCGCTAAGGCTTTTGTCTCCGTAAGCATTAACAACAAGAATCTGACGAAGTATCATATTGAATGTAGGAATACGCAAAGTAGATTTATCCAACTTTTTGTTTGATTTATCATTAGTCATATCTTTGAAACTTTAATTGCTTAACTGAGTGCAAAGATATGGCGATGGTGTCCCACAAATTATGACACGTCGAGACTAAGATTAAATTATTTTGCTTTTTATTGCCGATTCAGAATACCAATGGCTCTCATTGCCAATTCTTCTATAAGACCATCGTAGGGATTGGTTAAAATGAAATGAGGAAGTTGAGATTCCAATATAACATACTCATCATCAATAATGACATACGGAACCTCTTGCATATTATTCTCATGAAGCCACGAAGCTATTTCCGCCCCTTTACAATGAAGCATAGAAGAATCTAACACCTCCAAGTCTGTCGAGAGCAAAATGTTATCACTGATAGCAGACGGAGTTATACCTATTACTTTTCCTGGCAATTGTCTGTCTTTCCACATGTCTTGCATTGCCTCCAAACCGAGATATTTCCATGAGGATTCTATTACGATGTCCGCATGGGTCATATCTACTATGGTTTGCAGTTGTTTCACGGCTTCTGGGTCAAAACAAGTTCCATATTTGTCTTGCCACGCTTTCCTTTCATACAGTAATTGTCTTTGATGGTGTTCTGTGTTCAAAACACCATCAAAATCGAGAAATATAATCTTAGAATGATTCATCTATTTATTGTTGAAAATATCATCGAGATGTTCCTTCATATCATCAAAGATGGCATGATAATACTTCCATTTCTCTGCATCTGTGATACCCTTATCTCCATCCTTGGTCGCTGTAGGATGATAGGTCTTGTAAGCAAGGCTGATGCCTTCAATATCAAGTTTTGCCACAGCATCAACATTATGTCCTGCCAGAGGCTTTAGCGAACCTTTTACGGTAAAGTTATCTTGGATGTAGCTGTAATAGGTGTTTTGACCAGGACCAGTCAAGAAGATGAGAACATCAGGCTTCAATATCTCTATCTCCTGAGGGATGACATGGAAGTATTCTTTCTCCAAATTATGAATGCCAGAATCAACACCCTTGCGTCCACCTACAGACAACTTTGAAATGTTGTTCCAAAGGTATGCTACTTTCTTGTCGGAATACTGTTCGCCGAGAACGAAGTCTTTGATACCCGACATGATACCATTGAATCCCATGCTGAAGAACTTATTCTTAGCCAAGTGATTGTCAGAATCAGTAAGGAAATATTGCCCTTTATAATTGTCAGAATAGAAACGTTGGTATAGTTCTACGAAATCGTCCGACTGTATTTGAGTTCCATCATCCGATACAGGTATGGGCCAATTGAGGGCTTCTTGTCCGAATACCATCACCTTCAAGTCGGCATCAGTCCACCAACTCTCGTCAACATAACCTCCTTGGTTGTTATGTTCCAATGCTACACCCAGCATAAAAGGTGCTTGCACCTTGATGTCTTGGGCATCCAACTGTTGTTTCAGTTCATTCCATTTTGGCTCGTATAAGTTAGCCAGTTGTTTTGTTAAATTGTTCATGATTAATATGGTTTATAATTAAACTTTTGGTTCGTACAAGTATAGAACCTCTACAAAAAACTTTTGTACATGTTATCTATATATTTTGTTAGTCGTTTTCATATAACTCCCACAAGTCACTTACCCAACCTTTCATGGTCTGTCGTAGGGATTGTGGTTCCAATACCTCTATCATATTTCCAAAATGTAACAGTTCCATGATGAAATCATAGGTAGGTCGCAATGTCAGTTCGAAGTCTGCGTAGTCCTTGCAGGTGAATATCTCTTTCTGCGTAGGATGTAGTGGCAGGGAACGAAGATAATGCTGATGTTGTCTATTTGCCCGAACCACAATGCGTTGCAATGGGATGGTCTCGTCTGTTACTATTCCATAGAATGAGGAAAAATAGGTGTTTGCATCAAAATTCTTGGGCATCGTGAAATGCTCTTTGGTTTCCTCAAAATTTTCCAAACGGTCAAGCCCATAGATACGCAGATTGTTATCAACGAGATTCTTCGCCAATAAATACCATCTTTTTTGGAACATCTTTAGGCAGTAAGGTTCTACAGAAAACGTATGGGAGGAGCCATGTATAAAACTTCTGTATGTCAGCGTCACCACATGGTTGTTCTTCATCGCCTCTATGATGTTTGTCAAGTAGTTACGGTTGGATGGTATTTCTTCAACAAGTATTCTGTCTTTCAACTGAATGCTTTGCGACAAGGTATTTGCTGTAGAATACGTATCCAGTAGCCAACGGACCAGCCCACCTTCACTCAAACATTCAGGGTTGGAGATGTAATAGCGATAACCACCTTTTAACCGGCATTCTATGTTTACACCGAGCATCATCAAAATGTTTCCTTTCCATCGGTCGAAGGTTTGCCGTGGCAAAGGCTCTCCATTGCTGATGTTCTCGTCATGTATCCACTTGTCGTTGAGTTCTTTCAGCGACAATCCTCTATCTCCTTTGTTATAGAGTGTTCTTACTATCCAAATATATTTCTCCAATGCAGTCATATTTTGAATCTTTTGTTTGAAAAACGTACAATACTCTTCAATATTGTTTGAAGTCATATCTTATTGATTTCGACTGCAAAAATACGGCTAAGGTGTCTCAATTTATATGACATGTTTAATAAATGAGTGATTTCGAAGCAGATTTTCCTAATTAGGACAAGAATCTTGCTCACGCTCTCTATCGGCATCCCAGATAGCCTTTGTAACGCTCTGCTTGCAACTGAACTGTGCGATAGTTCCGTTGATTGTCACACGTCCCATGACCGATCCGAGCCATCTATTGTGACCGGTCCAAGCCATCTATTATGACCGATTCGAGTCATCTATTATGACCCAGTTAAGGCTTCTATGATGCTTGCATAGAAACTTAAATAACTTTCAAACAAGACTTCCTCAACTCTAAGAGAAGCTTATTTCTCTCCCATTATAACAGCTCCAAAACGAACGATGCAATGTATAAACGCGGAGCGCTTACCCAATGAGAATGAAGGGAGATGAAGGGTGATGAAGGGTGGATTTGTGTCATTCAACCCCTGAAACCCCGATAAACACAGGGGATTCCAAGGGATAGATGAAGGGTGAAGGGTTTTTGTATGATTCCTTTTTTAAAAAAATGGATACCATGATGGCAACAGGTGTCTTATTGCTTTGCATCTCAGTGTGGGACAGATATTTAAACTTTCGTAGTGTTCAGAATTTGAGTATGTTTATATTATTATCTTTATAAAATAAGGTGGAAAAGTTAACGTTGTGTTAAAAGCAAAAAATAATTGCTTGAAAATTTGGAAGCTATTGCTTTTTGTTATACTTTTGCAGTGTAATATTAAAGTAGTACACTAAAACGGTTTGATTATGATACAAGTAAACAATTTGAGTTTCCATTATCAAGGAGTCAAGAGAAACGTGTTCAATGATTTCAATATGACTCTTAAGGAAAATAATATCTATGGACTTTTAGGTAAGAATGGTACAGGCAAGAGTACTCTGCTCTACCTGATCAGTGGTTTGCTGCGTCAACAGCAGGGCACTATTCTTATCGACGGAATATCTTCATGTGATCGTCGCCCAGATGTACTTCGCGACATTTTTATTGTGACAGAGGAATTTTTTCTCCCCAATGTTTCGCTCGATGTTTATGTGAAGATGAACCGTCCCTTCTATCCCAACTTCAGTCAGGAAGTGTTGGACAGATGTTTGCAGGATTTCGAATTACCTCTCTCTCTTAATTTGAACGAACTCTCGATGGGACAAAAGAAAAAGGCTTATATGAGTTTTGCCCTTGCCACAGGTACAAAATACCTTTTCATGGACGAGCCCACCAATGGCCTTGACATCCCATCGAAGAGTCAGTTCCGCAAGGTGATAGCCAACAATATGACCGATGAGCGAATGTTGATTATCTCTACTCATCAGGTTCATGACATCGAGTCTTTGCTCGACCACATTGTTATTCTCAATCAGAATAATCTCTTGCTCGATGCCTCGGTGGCAGATATTTGTGAGGACTATTCCTTCGAGTACCGCACACCTGCAGAAATGGACGATACGGTACTCTATGCAGAGCCTACACTTCAGGGCAATGCCGTGATAGCCAAGCGCAAGGCTGGCAGCCGGGAGACTCAGATGAACCTCGAGCTTCTCTTCAATGCAGTCATCAACGGCAAGTTGTAAATAAAGAGTGAGGTTTCTATTTTTATTTTTTAATTATCATAACTTCTGAACTTTTGAAAGTTCAAAAAAAGACAATAATATGAATAAGGTTTTAGATTTTCATCGTTTGGCAATGGTTTTGCGTTGGGACGCATTATCCAACTGGAAGAAATATGTGCGCAACACCTTGGGATTGGCTTTTGTATTTTCCTTTATCTGTATTTGGTATCAGTTTAATATGCGAAGCAATGGTTATGTTACATATAATGATGTGAAGGACTTATACTTGGGAAGTGTTTCTGGTTTGTTCATGTTTATCAGTTTCATTATTTTCTTTTTCTGTGGGTCAAGAATCTTCATTAACATGAAGACCAAGGCTTCCCGCTCTTTGTTCTTGATGCTGCCAGCCACCAATATGGAGAAGTTTACTTCCCGTTTGCTGTACACCGTTTTAGGAACATCCTTGATGATAGTCGCTTCGTGGATAATAGCCGACATCATTCAGTTTGTGTTCAGCCTCTTTCTTACTCCAGGCATGCAGGGCTCTCTCGTAGGCACGGTTTTTGAAGAGTTGTTCTTGAAAGATAATTTCGACAGTTCTCACTTTATAGTACGCAATGGCACCAGCGTGTTGGGACAGACTTTCCCTGTGGGTATGCTTTTGTTATCGTTGACGATCTTTACCCATTCCTTCTTTACTTTGGGAGGCACTGTTTTCCGCAAGTCTGCCACCTTGCTGACCATTTGCTCCAGTTTCATTCTGATGTTTCTGATGGCATTGATATCTTCCTTCGTGGATGAAGATGTACTGCGTCATCTCGTCCAATCCATTGAACCTAACACTTTCGGATGGCTTATGGTGATGGTTCTTCTGCTTTTGTCGGCATTCAATTACTGGGCAGCCTACAAGCTTTTCACTCATATGCAGATTATCAATAACAAGTGGTTTAACATATTGTAAAACAATAAAAAACAAACTATGGATTTCAGCAACGACAAAGCGATATACATACAGATAGCCGAACGATTGTGCGACGAGATACTGGCAGGTAAATATCGAGAAGACGAGCGTGTGCCAAGTGTGCGTGAATATGCAGTCTTGCTCGAGGTAAACACCAATACCACAGTCAAATCGTACGACCAGTTGGCTTCAGAAGGCATCATCTACAACAAACGAGGGCTGGGCTATTTCGTATCATCAGGAGCCAAGCGACAGATCAAGAAGACTCGCAAGCAGGAGTTTATGAAAGAACGCCTGCCCGAGTTGGCCCGCCAGATGGTATTGCTTGATATTTCACTCGATGAGGTGAAGGAAGCCTTGCAGAGTAAACTCGATGAGATGGATGTAATGCCGCAATAGAAGTTTTTAACCCCCATAAATACATGAAGAAAATGAAAACAAAAATGATAATAACAGCACTGTTTGCTATACTGAGTTTCACCAGTTGTGTCAATTTTATGAGCAAGCAGAATGTTCCACAACAAGTAAAACATCTGGATAACGAGAAAGTCATCAAGCAGTCGTTCGCCTTAAAAGACTTTCATGCCATCAGCAATGCGATAGGTATTGATGTTTACTATACGCAGTCGGCTGCCTATAGTGTTTCAGTGGAAGGCACCGAGCAATGTATAGCACAGGCCAAACTTGAGGTTACCGATGGAGTACTGAATATCATGAACAGATATGCCCATTTCTACAATACTTCCTCTTATAGTCTTAAGGTTTATATCAGTGCTCCCTCTATCGACCAAATCAGCAACAATGGAGCTTTAGATTTCTATGGCGACATCAATCAGAGTAAGTCTTTGGCGATTTCCAACCAAGGTTCGTTCGATTACGACAAGGGAACAGTGAAGGCTGGCCATGTATCTATTGACAATAATGGTTCTTTAGATATTGATAATCCTATGCAGATTACAGATTCTCTTCGAATCAACAATTATGGTTCAATGGATATCAATAACGACATGAATATAGCAGGTTCTGTACATATCAACAATAATGGCTCTTTCGATGTTGATAAAATGATGCATATTACAGGTTCTGCCTTTATCAATAATTATGGTTCATTTGACGGCAGTTTTGGTCTTAAGGGAAGAGACTTCGAGGTTTCCAATTATGGCAGCTTCGACTCATATCTTAAAGCCGATTGTGACTACATCAAAGTTAATTCGTTTGGATCTACCGATATGGATATAACGGGTACAACGAAGCAAATAAGTATCAATGACAAGGGATCTACCGACATTGATACTACTCAACTCAAAGTACTCAAATAAATATAAAACCATTCAAGACAATGATTCACTTAAAAGACGTCAATAAGACCTATCAGGGTGCACAGCCCCTGCATGTGCTGAAAGGTATCAGTCTCGACATAGAGCGTGGCGAGTTTGTGAGTATCATGGGTGCATCGGGTTCAGGAAAGTCTACCCTGCTCAACATATTGGGTATACTCGATAATTACGATTCGGGTGAGTACCGTCTGAATGATGTGATTATCAAAGACTTGAGCGAAACTCGGGCTGCTGAATATCGCAACAAAATGATAGGATTCATCTTTCAGTCGTTCAATCTCATCTCGTTCAAGACAGCAGTAGAAAACGTAGAATTGCCATTATTTTACCAGGGAGTGGGTCGCCGTAAGCGCCATGAGTTGGCTATGCAGTATCTCGACAAGTTAGGCTTGGCGCAATGGGCGAACCACTACCCTAACGAGATGTCGGGTGGACAGAAGCAGCGTGTGGCCATAGCCCGTGCCCTTATTACCAAACCACAGATTATCCTTGCCGATGAACCTACCGGTGCACTCGATTCCAAGACAAGTGTCGAGGTGATGGACCTGTTGAAGGAACTGCACCAGAAAGAAGGCATGACCATTGTGGTGGTGACTCATGAAAGCGGTGTGGCCAACGAGACCGACAAGGTAATACATATCAAGGATGGACTCATAGGAAGTATAGAGGACAACCGGGATCATCATCTTGTGTCGAAAGACTACGTCAAGTAAGTGAAGAACGAAGAGTAAAGAGAGAAGAATTCTAATGACTTCCTCGTATAGTTCTTCGGCTTTACTAACTTATAAATAATTAATGCAAATGAAATTTTCATCCTTCACCTTTCACTCCTCACTCCTGTCAGAGATATGGAGTACGTCGAAGCGCAACAAGCTTCGTACATCGCTTACAGGCTTTGCCGTGGCATGGGGCATCTTTATGCTCATCTTCCTCTTGGGAGCAGGCAATGGGCTCATCAACGCCCAGTTGCAGCAGAGTGACCGATTTCTGGCCAACTCAATGGTAGTATATGGACAGAACACTTCGAAGGCCTATAATGGTCTGAAAGAAGGAAGACCTATCGACCTCAACGACAAGGATATGCTCATCACCGATCATGTCTATGCACATCAGGTAGGCGATGTGGGCGGACAGTTGCAGCAATATAGTGTGAATATCAATTATGGCGACAACTATATAGCCGACCAGACGCTGACAGGTGTTTATCCTTCCCATACCAAAATCAACAAAATAGAGATGCTGAAAGGGCGATTCATCAATCAAATAGATATGCAGCAGCGCAGAAAGGTGGTTGTGATGAGTCGTAGTCAGGCCAAGGAACTGGTAAAAGACTATCGGTTGCTCGTAGGCAAGAATGTCAAGTTGGGCGACCTTTCCTTCAAGGTGGTAGGAATCTACAAGGACGATGAGACGCGACAGAATAACGAGGCATTCACCTCTTTCTATACCGTCAAGACCATTTATGCCAAGGGCGATAAGGCTGGCGACATTGAGTTTACTCTCAAGAATATGAAGAGTGAGGAAGACAATCGGGCCTTTGAGAAAAATTATCGTGCCAGCATCAACAAGAACCATCAGGCAGCTCCTGATGACGAGCGAAGTCTATGGCTGTGGAACCGCTATTTGGACAATATACAGATGAATCAGGGTATCGCCATCATCCAGTCTGCCCTCTGGATAATAGGACTCTTTACCCTACTGAGCGGCATCGTGGGCGTGAGCAACATTATGCTCATCACCGTAAAGGAACGGACTCGCGAGTTTGGTGTGCGTAAGGCCATAGGAGCCAAACCTTGGTCAATATTGAAGCTCATCATCACCGAGAGTATCATCATCACTTCGTTCTTTGGATATATAGGTATGGTGTGTGGCGTGGCAGCCAATGAGCTGATGGACAAAACCATAGGTCATACTACCGTAGATACGGGACTTTTCAAAGCAGCCATGTTTGTCAACCCCACAGTGGGTATAGGTACTTGTATCGGAGCCACCATCACCATCGTGATAGCAGGAACCATTGCCGGACTCATACCTGCTATCAAGGCAGCTAAAATACGTCCTATAGAGGCGTTGAGAGCGGAATAGTCATTTAATGTTTAATGTGAAGTATTTAATTTTTAATTAGGCTTACACCTTTAATATATGCGTTTCGATTTAGATACATATAAGGAGATTCTCGACACCATCACGAGAAACAAGAGCCGCAGTCTCTTGACAGGTTTCGGTGTGTTCTGGGGTGTGTTCATGCTCATTGTCCTGATGGGAGGTGGACAGGGACTGAAGGAGTTGCTGCAAGCTAACTTCTCTGGATTTGCCACCAATACCGCAGTAATATGGGCACAGAATACCACCAAACCTTATAAAGGATTCAATAAAGGACGTTCCTGGCAGATGGAGGAAAAAGACCTGGAACGACTGCGCCAGCGGATGCCTGAGCTTGATGTCATCACCCCGCTCCTCTTCGGAGGAAGAAAAAATGTTGTCTTTGCCGACAAGAGTTTCAGTGGCAGCGCACAGGGCGTCAATTCTGATTATGCAAAAGTCTCTGTTCCAAAGATGTTTTATGGCAGATACATCAACGATATGGATGTGCGCCAGCAGCGCAAGGTATGTGTCATTGGAAAACAGATCTATAAGAATCTCTTCCCAGGTGGCGGCGACCCATGTGGCAAGACGGTCAGGGTGGATTCCACCTACTATACCGTAGTGGGAGTAGACTACCGTTCGGGCAATGGAGTGAACCTTGGAGGACAGGCCGACGAGACTATCACCCTACCCCTGTCTGTCTTGCGTACAGCTTATAATCGTGGTACGGCTGTCGATATCATAGCCGTAACGGGCAATAAAGGTGTTGTGATGAGCAAGTTGTCGCAGCGTATGCGCGAAACCGTTGCACGTGCCCACTCCATTGATCCTACTGACGAAAAAGGACTCATGGTGTTCAATACCGAGGTACTCTTCCAGATGCTCGACAACCTGTTTAATGGAGTCAACTTCCTCATCTGGTTGGTAGGCATAGGCACCCTGTTGGCCGGAGCTATCGGTGTGAGCAACATCATGATGGTAACGGTAAAGGAACGCACCACCGAGATAGGAATCCGGCGTGCCATCGGCGCCACTCCCAGGATGATACTGTCACAAATCATCTCGGAGAGTATTATCCTGACCCTTGTAGCAGGTATGAGTGGCATTATCTTCGGTGTGGCAATCCTGCAGCTGATAGAATTGGCCAATACCACAGACGGTATTTTGGCTGCCCACTTCCAGGTCAACTTCTGGACGGCCATCTTCTCTGCCCTGCTCATCAGTCTCCTTGGAGGTTTGGCAGGACTGGCACCCGCCTGGCGAGCCATGAGTATCAAACCCGTAGATGCTATGCGTGATGAATAAACTATCCAGCTAAAGTTCAATAAGTTACATCATGAAAATATAAAAAAACAACGATATGAAAAAGTATTCCAAACTGATTGTAGCGGCCATTGTCGCCTTGATTTTTGTAGGGACATTCGTCTTCCTGTATCAGAAATCTCAACCCAAAGCTACCGAGTATAGCGAGTTTGTACCTAAGATAGGTGATGTGTTGAAAACCACCGTCATAACAGGTAAGATAGAACCACGCAACGAGGTAAGCGTAAAGCCACAGATAAGCGGTATCATTACCGAGATTTGCAAGGAGGCTGGCGACTATGTGCAGGCTGGCGAGGTGATAGCCAAGGTAAAGGTGATTCCCGATATGGGACAGCTTAGCAGCGCTCAGGCTCGTGTGCGACTGGCTGAAATCAATCTGAAACAGGCACAGGTAGACTTCGGACGTGAGGACAACCTGTATAAGAAGCAGTTGGTTAGCGCCGACGAGTTCGACAAGGTAAAGCAGGCCCTCAAGCAGGCACGCGAGGAAAAGGTGGCTGCCGAAGATGCTCTCGAAGTTGTACGTGATGGTGTGTCGAAGAGTAATGCCAATGCCTCTTCTACCCTCATACGTTCCACTATCTCGGGTATTATTCTCGATATTCCTGTCAAGGTGGGCAACTCGGTCATTCTTTCCAATACCTTCAATGACGGTACTACCATAGCCAGTGTGGCAAATATGAACGACCTTATCTTCCGTGGCAACATCGACGAGACTGAGGTGGAAAATCTTGTTATAGGAATGCCGATGAAGATCACCATTGGTGCCATGCAGGATCTTAAGTTTGATGCCGACTTGGAGTATATTTCTCCTAAGGCTGTAGAGAACAATGGTGCCAACCAGTTTGAGGTGAAGGCTGCTGTTCGTTCTGTCAAGGGTGGCAAGATTCGCTCTGGCTATAGTGCCAATGCAGAGATAGTTCTGGCCAAGGCCTTGAATGTTGTTACCGTGCCCGAGAGTGCCATCGAGTTTAGTGGCGACAGTACCTTTGTATATATTGTCAAGGGTAGTGGTGAGAAGAAAACCTATGAGCGCAAGCAGGTGGTGACAGGACTGAGCGACGGCGTGAATATTGAGATCAAGAAGGGCTTGTCGCTGAAAGACAGAGTGAGAGGTCCTGAGATTGTGGCAGACAACAAGGATGATGAATAAGCATACTAATAAATAAAGCATGAAAATGATGAATATCCGTTTTACTATATTGTCGGCAATGGCTTTCTTTGCTTTGGGCGAGGCTCAGGCACAGAAGGCATGGAGCCTTCGCCAGTGCATCGACTATGCTTTAGAGCACAATATCACAGTGAAGCAGATGCAGAACATACGCGAGCAGCAGGCTTTGCAGCTCAATACCAATAAGAACTCTCGCCTACCCGACCTCAATGCCTCGGTTGGCGAGAACATCTCCTTCGGTCGTGGACTGACGGCACAGAATACTTACGAAGACCGTACCACCAGTTCTACCTCTTTCTCATTGGGAACAACAGTCTCTCTCTTCGATGGCAACAAGACGACCCACAACATACGTCTTAGCAAACTCAATCTTGATGCAGCTGATGCCGACCTGAGTAAGGCACGCAACGATTTGAGTATGAATGTGGCCAAGGCATACATCGAGGCTCTCAATAATATGGAGATAGCCGATGTGGCTCGCCGACAGGTGAGTATCGACTCCATGCAAGTGGCTCGCCTGCAGACTATTGTAGAGAACGGTAAGGCAAGTGTGGCAGAACTCTCTCAGCAGAAAGCTGCTTTGGCGCAGAGCCAGCTTACGCTTACCACAGCCAGCAACAACTGCCAGCTCTCCCTACTCGACCTGTCGCAGTTGCTCGAACTCCCCTCGCCCGATGGCTTCTCTATCCTGCGTCCTGAGACCTCGCATATCAATCCCGAGTCTTATGTGCCTGCATCTCCCTCTGTCGTCTTTGCCGATGCCCTTGTGAGCAAACCCGAGATCAAAGCACAGGAGTTGCGTGTTAAGGGAGCCGACCATTCTGTTCTTATAGCCAAATCGGCTTATTATCCTCAACTGGCGTTCAATGCAGGGCTGGGCAGCAACTATTACAAGACGAGTGGTTTTGATGCCGAATCGTTTGGCAAGCAACTTAAAAACAATTTCAGTCAGTATCTTGGTTTGAGTCTCAACGTGCCTATCTTCAATCGTTTCTCCACCCGCAACAGTGTGCGTTCAGCCCGTATAGACCGTGACAATCAGGTACTTAAGTTAGAGGATGCCAAGAAATCTCTTTATAAGGAGATTCAGCAGGTGTACTACAATGCCATAGCTGCCGAGTCGCGCTATGTGAGCAGCCGACAGGCTGTGGCAAGCAATGAGGATGCCTTCCGGCTTACTCAGGGAAAGTACGAGAATGGTAAGGCCAGCATTACTGAGTTTAATGAGGCTAAGAACAATCTCCTCAAAGCACAAAGCGACATGGTGCAAGCCAAGTATGAGTCGCTCTATCAGAATAGTCTTCTCGACTTTTATCGTGGCAAGAGTCTTGACTTTTAGGTCAAGGCTCTTGCTGTTTGTATGCTCGGCATGAGTTTATTCTAATGGTTGGGGATATGCCAAGAGAAAGCAAAAACTTGAAGAGTACATAGGGGGTGGTAGGTTATTTCAGTTTTTTATTATCAGCAGTGTAAGTAAAATCAAATTTATTTGTGTTGTCTGTTCCTTTATAATACCAATATTTTCCTGATGTATTGTTCGTAAAGTCATATTTGTAATAAGTCCGCGTGGAATTTTCAGTATAGGATGTTACCCATCTGCTAACCTCAATCGTTTTACCTGATGCCATAGATTTAATGACCGACTGGATGTAAAGCTTCTAAACTTCCTCTTTACAGCATCCAAAAATGCTAAAGTCTTCAAAGCCTTTATTTTCGTACCCCAAGCCCTCTGTTAGTACATCTTTCAAAGAGGGAGAAGCTTGTGCATTTTTATTTGTTCTATTGTTTTCTATTGATAGGTCTGCAACCATATTTCCACTCTCATCATATAAGGCATCGTTCCGAAGATAAAACATATATCCGTTTATCTCAAACGGACGACCTATACTATCAGTTTTCGTCACTACGGGAACAGGCTTGTCAAAATCTCTAAAGGACATATAGAGTCCATAGCCTCCAACCAATATTATTCCACATAGTATTAAAATAGCGAAGCAACGTGTGATGATTTGCTTTCCGTTAACCATAAGCAGTTTAATATACCATATCCTTAATCCAAATATATCCATCTGCTCGGCAGAAGATATTTTTGTACCTACTAAGCCGCGCACTTACCTGATTGACAGGTAGTACAGCATTGTCACCTCTTGAATATAAACGACGGGTATTTATGTAATCGGTAACGTCTTGGATGTGTTGTTTCCCTCCACCCAATTCATTTATAGCCTTAATCATTGCTTCGTGTAAAGTCATCACTTCTAATTATTTGTTACTATTAATCAGTTCGTCTGGTGGGCTGATACACAAAAAAGCGCAGCCCCGCCATATCTCTCTCAGGCTCACTACAAGAGCCAAAAACGCTATGGAGAAGTCTGCGCTATGGAGCGCGACCTCTGCGTTTTTGGATATTTGCTCGTTTTCTTTTCCGAGGTGGTGATTCGAGAGAGAAAATTGAGCAATAAGTTATGCCTCTTAAGAGAACACGGTCCAAATTTACAAAAACTTTCCCAAATAATAGGCATTCCAAAGGAAAAAGTGAAAAATAAAGGCACATAAACCAAATTGAAAAGAAGGAAAGGGGGCTTGATATAGTATTCCGCCCCCTATTCCATGTTAGCGTCTGATTCCTCTCCGTTGTTCTTGCCCTATCCCGAATTGCCCCTTAAACCATTGAGCAATGGGTGTCTGGTTGATATGTAGGAACAAGTTACGCTTCTCATCCCTTATCACTTGTGCCGTGACATTATCGGCAAGAACGTTGCGCCTGTACTCATTTGAATGAAGCCACCCACTATAATTGACTGCATGCCCGTATAGCAGTTTATTGGTCTGTTCCATGTTGAAGCCACAATCCTGACACTCATGCTCCATATTGAAGAAGCGTTTGAAACTCGGAAACCACTTATAAGTCTTGTCAATAAGGCGTTTCAGATTGTTCACCTCTTGTTGGTGCTTCTCATTGGTGCGGTTAAGTTCCCTTGCATGGTTGTCGTTTAACTTCTGCATGTCGGTGTGTAGCCTTTCAATCTGCTCATTCAAATCTTCAACCTCCCTGTGCAGTTGGGCATTCTCTTTCTCTAATCGGTTCACCTTGTTGTCACCAAGAAGAGAATTTAGTCCGTTGAGTGCTGTGGTGGCAGTCTTTGTGGCGGAGTTCTTCAATTCCTCCGTCTTAGCCTCTGCCTTGATACGGGCAAAGTCTTTCCTTGTCTGTTCCGCCTCTGCTATCACCTCTTTTGCCTTTTCCTGTTCTTTCAGTAGTTGTGTGATATTCGCCTGCAAGTCCTCGCCCTGTGCAATGAGGCTGCGGTAATACTCATGCATGGATATGTGCTGCGCCTCTGAGCCTTTGACGCCTCTCTGCAATCCGTATGCTGCCATCTGCTCTATCTGTTCCATATCGGCATGGGTGCCAGTGAGTACGATGCGGATGGCCTGTACCTGGTTCTTGCCAATCTTCCGTTTCAGTCCTGCTGTATTGAGGTGGTGCTGGATGGCTACTGTTCGGTTACGAACACCATCGGGGAACTGGATGAGTTCACGGTTAAGGTGTGTCCTTGTCGGGTCGGTGTTCTTGGATTGTATGGTTCTCTCAATATGGGCAGACATGCCGCTGTCCGCTCTCTTTGCTTTCTCTAAGTGTAATACTGCGTATCCCATTTATTTGTTAAAATTTATTCGTTTGACATTCTGTTTCTTTGGTCTTTTGTTTCTGTCTGTGTTCGGCTTCTGCCGACCTTGTAAGAGCCAAAAGCCACCACATTTCTTAATCTCCGAGGTCGATTGACGGGGTTACGATTTGGCAACTTAACTCTTGCCGCAATCTTCCCAGATTTGCGTAGAGCCTCCCGACCGTATTGCTTCGTATTTCCTCGAAATGCCTTTATCTATGCATTTTGTTGCGTTAATTCTCCAAAATTGCTTTTCAAAGTTAGACTTTTTGCGTAACTTTGCAGCCGCAAAGTAATAAATGACATTTATGAATGATAAGATAAAAGAATTTGAGGTCATGGCACCAGTAGGCTCACGCGAGTCGTTGGCTGCTGCCATACAGGCTGGTGCAGACTCGGTATACTTCGGTATTGGCAAGTTGAATATGCGTTCACACTCTGCCAACCATTTTACCATCGACGACCTGCGCGAGATAGCTGCTACCTGCAATGAGCACGGCATCAAGACCTATCTGACGGTAAATACCGTGATATATGATGATGATATTGCTACGATGAAAGAAATCATTGATGCAGCCAAGGAGGCAGGCATCTCGGCGGTTATAGCCAGCGATGTGGCTGTCATGGCCTACTGTAATGAGGTAGGAGAGGAGGTACACCTTTCTACCCAGCTCAACATCTCCAATACAGAGGCTCTGAAGTTCTATGCCCGTTTTGCTGATGTGTCGGTACTGGCACGCGAACTGAATATGGACCAGGTGAAGCATATCCATGAAGAGATAGAACGACAGAACATCTGCGGCCCTATGGGTAAGAAGATAAGGATAGAAATGTTCTGTCATGGTGCTTTGTGTATGGCAGTATCGGGCAAGTGTTATATGAGTCTTGCCAATGCCAACCGTTCAGCCAACCGTGGAGAGTGTGTGCAGATATGTCGTCGAAGCTATACGGTTACCGACAATGAAACAGGCAATCAGCTCGAGATAGACAACAAGTACGTGATGAGTCCTAAAGACCTGAAGACAATACGCTTCATCGACCGTATGATGGATGCTGGTGTGCGTGTGTTCAAGATAGAGGGACGTGCACGTGGTGCAGAATATGTATACACCGTAGTGAAATGCTACAAGGAGGCCATCGCCTCTGTGCTCGACGGAACCTTTACCGAGGAGAAGAAGGATGCCTGGGACGAGAAACTGGCAACTGTCTTCAATCGCGGTTTCTGGGACGGATATTATCAGGGACAGACTCTTGGCGAATGGAATAAGCACTATGGCTCTGTAGCTACCGAGAAGAAGGTGCTCGTGGGCAAGGTGATGAAATACTTCTCCAAGCTTGGTGTGGCAGAGGTGGCTATAGAGGCTTCTGAGATTGAGCAGGGACAGAAACTGCTCATTACGGGCAACACCACAGGTGTGATGTATCTCCATGCCGATGAGATCCGTTATGATTTGAAACCTGTAGAGCTGGCCAAGCAGGGCTGGAGAGTATCTATCCCTGTGCCTGGCAAGGTGCGCCCTAATGACAAACTATACAAACTGATAACTGTAAACGAAATAAAGGAGATAAAATAATGGCAACAATCAACGAATTGCAGGACGAGGTAGTAGAGGAGTTTCAGGACTTTACCGACTGGATGGACAAGTATCAGATGCTCATAGACTTGGGCAACGAACTGACTCCTCTCGACGAGAAATACAAGAACGAGCAGAACTTAATCGACGGCTGTCAGAGCCGTGTGTGGCTGCAATGTGACTATAAGGACGGTAAACTTGTCTTCACAGCCGACAGCGATGCGCTCATCGTAAAAGGCATTATAGCCCTTTTGATACGTGTGTTGAGCGGTCATACTCCTTCTGAAATCATGGATGCCGACCTGTATTTTGTAGAGAAGATAGGACTGAAGGATCACTTGAGTCCTACTCGCAGCAACGGTCTCTTGGCCATGATCAAGCAGATACGTATGTACGCCTTGGCTTATAAAACAAAGGAAGCAGAGGGAAATGCGTAAGTTAAGAACGATAGAGATGAACCGCCTCACGCTGGAGGAGTTCAAGGAAGCAGAGAAACTGCCCCTGATAGTGGTTCTCGACGATGTACGCTCTTTGTATAATGTGGGAAGCGTGTTCCGTTCGTGCGATGCCTTCAGGGTAGAGGGTGTTTATCTGTGCGGCATTACTGCCACGCCTCCTAATGCCGAGATACACAAGACTGCTCTTGGCGGAGAGGACAGCGTAGACTGGGAATACTTCAAGACCACCGAGGAAGCTGTGGAGAAATTGAAGGAGAAAGGCTATTTTGTATATAGTATCGAGCAGGTGGAAGGATCTACCAAACTGCAGAATCTCCCTGATGCTCATAATACTTCACACTCTACAGGCTATGCCGTTATTTTCGGCAACGAGGTAAAAGGAGTAAAGCAGGACGTGGTGGATATGAGTGATGGTTGCCTTGAGATACCTCAGTTTGGCACCAAGCACTCGCTCAATGTCAGCGTTACGGCAGGAATCGTGGTATGGGAGTTTGCCAAACTCCTGAAGCTATAGACAAGTTTGGAAGAAAAAAAGTTTTTTACCTAAATATGACTTATAAGAATCAATTGATAAATGGCCTGAAACAAGGATTTTTGTTTTATGCCTTTTCCACAATATTGATAGCTATTCAGTTTAGCTTCTACATCGTGGGTAGTCCCATCCTCGACTATATGGATTTAGAGGGATGGGTTTTCTTTGCAGCATCTTGTGTGAGCCATGCCTCGCAGTTTGCCTTGGTGCCTTATCTGTTGGGCATCCTTGTGCTGTTCTGCCGTTTTCCCAAGACAGCAAGGGTTGTGCAGATAGTGGGCGTGGTGTTGCTCTGTGTGCTCAACTATCTTAACTCTCAGGTTTATGCTATCTACCATTTCCATATCAATGGCTTTGTGTTGAGTATGGTTTTCGGTGAGGGAGCAGGAGAGATATTCAACTTCGATGCCTTGCTTTATCTTAAGGAAGCAGGACTATTTGCCATCGTTGCCGCCATTGTAGTGGGCGTTTGGTATCTGTCACATCGCGTGTGGCTGTTGAGGAAGAAAGCTTATGTTTGGTTGGTGGCAGGTATTTTCGTAGGCTGTACACTTTATGCTCATCTATGGCATATCTATGCTGCATTCTATCAGCATCAGTCGGTGATGAAGAGCGCTACCTTGCTGCCTTATTATTTCCCTACTACCTCGAATGGTTTGTTGCTCAAATGGGGCTGCAAACAGCCAAGAGGAGTGGGGCAGACCAGTGGTCGACAGAGTACAGACTTGCTGTATCCCGTACATCAGCTTGAGACGGTGGAACCCGATTCTCTGCCCAATATTGTGGTTATCTTGTTAGATTCATGGAATCGCAGGGCACTTACTCCAGAATGTATGCCTCATACCTATCAGTTTGCTGAACAGAATCAATGGTTTGCCAATCATGTGAGTGGCAGCAATGGTACGCGAAGTGGTGTGTTCAGTCTCTTCTTTGGTTTGTCGTGCTATTATTGGGAGAGTTTTGAGCCGGCTCGTGTCCAGCCATTGCTTATCCGCAGACTGCAAGCTCTGGGCTACGACATTCAGACTTATCCCAGTGCTACATGGGCAGACCCTCCTTTTGGAAGAGTTATCTTTGGAGGTGTGCCCGGCATACACACCGAGACCAAGGGCAATACTGCCTTGGAGCGTGATACGAGAGTGGCCAATATGTTTATTGCCGATATGGAAGGCAGAAAGGACAAGAAAAAGCCTTTCTTCTCGTTCCTCTTCTTCGACCTACCCCATAGTTTTGAGTTGCCAGCCGACAAGAACAAACATTTCCAACCAGCATGGGCGTTTGCCGATTATACCAAGCTTAACAACGATATGGACCCAACTCCTTTCTGGAACCTGTATCGCAACACCTGCTATCAGGACGACTTGCTGTTGGGCAAGGTGTTTGAGGCCTTGAAAAAACAGGGACTTATGGATAATACCATCGTTGTGCTGACAGGCGACCACAGTCAGGAGTTCAATGAGAATCATCGCAACTACTGGGGACATAACAGCAATTTCTCAGTTCATCAGATAGGAGTGCCAATGATATGGCATGTTCCTGGACAACAGGCACATAAGTACACACATCGTACTACTCATTATGACATGGTTCCTACGTTGATGAAAGAATATTTGGGTGTGAAGAATCCTACAGACGACTATTCTATGGGTCGGCTGATGACCGATAAGACTCCGCGTCTGTGGCATGTGGTGGGAAGCAATCTGAACTATGCTTTCATCATAGGCAAAGACAGTATTTTAGAGAAGACTGCTCAGGGTTCTCTTGATGTCTATGATGCCAAGATGAATCCTGTGAAGAACTATGTGTTGCCTGCCAAGCAGTTTGATAAGGCTATGAAACAGCTGAATCGCTTTTTCAAGTAAGTGATGGTAAAAAATAACAAGGACCATGAGCATGAGTGCTCATGGTCCTTTTTAGTATCAATGAAATGATTTATTTTCCTTTCCATAATCCGTGCAGGTTGCAGTATTCGCGGGCAGTCACCTCGGTGGCGTCTGTCATGAATATAGCCTCGGGTTTCTCGCCTGGTTTCAGTTCATGGCGCAACACATCGGTAGGGGTGAGTAATTCTATCCACTCGATATAGTGCTCGGGAAGCATCGGATGTTCTACGCTTCCTACCGTTACACGATATCCGCCCTCGATAGGTTCTATCACAGGCACATGCTTCTCATAAGCTCCGTCGGTGGCGTTTTCTTCCATCAACTGCATGGGTTGTCCACAGCAACTCAGAACGGCTCCTGAGTGCAATACTTCTACTACGTTGCCGCAGATAGGGCAGCGGTACACTTGTCTTGTTTTAGTCATCATGTTTCCTCCTATATAAAAAAGTTAAAAGAATGAGTGGGTTAGTGACTCATATCAGTCCATGGGGCTGAACTCGTCTTTGCCTACTCCGCACAGAGGGCAAACCCAGTCGTCGGGAATGTCTTCGAAAGCTGTTCCTGGTGCTATACCGCCTTCAGGATCGCCTACTTCTGGGTCGTACACCCAGCCACATACATCACATACATACTTTTTCATAATGTTTCGTTTTAAAAAGTTATTTTTTAAGGTTAATTACTTTCACTATTCATCATGATGATGATGGATAGATGTGGCAAATATATAACTTTTTTGGATAAGTTCCAAATTATTCTGTGCAAATGATGTTAAATGTAAGTTCTTTTAAGTCAAAGCGATAAGATTACTGTATTGCATTGGCATGGTCTTCTTTCTTTGTTTCGAGCGAATCTTTGCGCATCTGTTCCTTCTGCTTCTTAACTTCTTTGTATTCGCTCTTGTAGTAGTGTGCGAAGTTGGCAAAGGGTTCGGTGATGACGTCAGAACTGCTGGCCGTATAGGTGTGTCCATAAGGGTCGATCGCCTTGATGGTGATATGGGCATCGGGATTCTTGGGCTCATAATAGTACAGGTGGTTCATGATGAGGTAACCATTCTGCTTGCTGACGAACCAGTAGGATACCGATTTGCTGTACTTGTGGTGATAACCCGTGGCAAAGGCATCCTGTCCCTTGCTGCTGATGCGGTGCATGGGATATTGTCTGCCGTCTTCGATGGCATATATCTTCCAACGGCTGTCGGCATTGAACACATTGGCTATCAGTACATTCTTTTTTGATGGCAGGTTCCAATCGTCGGCGTATGATTCCTGATTGAAGTTGGTTTCGGCACGAAAGAGTGTCATCTGCTTGTTGGCTTTCCAGAATGTGCCCTTGTAGTAGCAGTCGGCGAGGTGGGTGCCTTCGAAGGTATAGACATAATAGCCATTGGGCGTTCCGCAGATGTTTACGTTCGACTGCCAGATGTTTCCGCAGGCGGCAGCATGGCAATGCTCCATGACATGGCGTCCCTCATATTCTATCTCATGGTTGCAGGCAAAGTGGGTGTGACCGCAGAAGAGTTCGTATCCTCCCTCGAATGATTCTAAAAGAGCAAGCAGCGACGACAGGCGGGAAGACGTGAAGTGTCCTTTCTCGCTCTCTATGCCAACGGGTTTTGCCTTTCTGTAGGGGGCGTTGCCAAAGGTGAATGGAATGTGGTAGCAAAGTATTACCTTCTTATTTTTGGGGGTGAGCGCGAGGTCTTGTTTGAGCCATCGCATCTGCGAGGCGTGCAGTTCGCCAGGCGAATAATAGGCCTTGCCCTTGGTGAAGAAACAATTGTTGATGCATACATAGTGCTCATCGCCACGGTCGAAGGAATAGTCGGTAGGTCCGAAGTTTTCCTCCCATTTGCGTTTGTAGAGTGACTTTCCGTCCTGGTCGTGGTTGCCTATAACGGAGAAGAGTCGCATCTCTGACGAGCCTAAAGCCTCGCGAATCTGACGTTCCAGTTGTGGATTGTAGCCACCATAGTATTGTACATCATCGCCCATACTGAGTCCATAGACGGGTGTACCGGGTTTCTGGTCTCTGATAGTTTGTCGGATGTCGCGCATCGTCTGGGTAGTAAATCGTTCTACGTCGCTTTTCTTGATGGGATTGTCGTCTGGCGAGTCGTAATAGGGGCTGATGGCATTGGTAACCTGCGGGTCGCCGATAACGATCATCTTATACTGCCTCTCCTTGCCATAAGGCAGGCGGGTAAGCGTAAAGTCGTATATCTTCTTTTTAGCTTTGACAGCCTGATAGAAGCAAGCCGTGCGGTCGGTATCAGAATGGGTGGGAACCTCGCAATCGGCTGGAACAGAATAGTATATAAACCGTGCCAGACTGTCTCGCTTCATCTTGTATCTGCCTGTAGAATCGGTTTTCACACAGGTGTAGCCATCGCTGACGATGACGTCGGCCACTCCGTTCCCCTCCTCGTCGGTAAGAGTTCCGCTGATGGTGTAGTCTGTTTTTCTGACTACAGGTTTCACCTTCTTAATGGTGTCTTTGGGCTGTGGCTTTTCCTTTGCCACGATATTGGGTTTAGGAGTGGGGGCGGGTGGTGTAGAGGCTTTTCTGCCAAAGTGTAAAGTCATGCCTATTGCCACAAGTATGCAGCAAGTGATGGCTAAAGCTATGATGTATGTTTGTCGTTTTGTCATATTTGCTTTTCTGTTGGTCTTCTTTCGTAACTCAACTTTTCGATACAAAAGTACGTAATTATTATCGAAAACGTTCAAAAGGAAGCTCTTTTCCATCAAAAAAACATTAAATTAATGTAGAATCATTTTGTTTTCTCCTCATTTTTTCATATTTTTGCAATTCTGATGATACGGCTGGAAAAGTCATGGTATAGCCGTTTCGGGACAAATAAATTAGTACAGAAAATAAACAATGGCAAACAACGATAAAGGTCTGACGCCCATGATGAGGCAGTTTTTCGAGATGAAGGCAAAGCATCCCGAGGCATTGTTGCTCTTCAGATGTGGCGACTTCTATGAAACATATTGCGAGGATGCGATAGAGGCTTCCAGGGTTCTCGGCATCACGCTGACACGTCGTAACAATGGCGGTTCGGCAGGTGGAGCAGAGATGGCTGGTTTCCCTCATCATGCTCTCGACACTTATCTGCCCAAGTTGATAAGGGCTGGTAAGCGCGTGGCTGTTTGCGACCAGCTGGAAGACCCTAAGAAGAAGCGTCAGGAAATAAAGGGCAAGAAAGGACTGAGCCAGATGGACAAGATGGTGAAGCGTGGCATTACCGAACTGGTGACACCGGGTGTGGCCATGGGCGATAATGTGCTGAACTACAAGGAAAACAACTTTCTTGCTGCCGTGCACTTCGGAAAGGCGGCCTGCGGTGTGGCTTTCCTCGATATCTCTACAGGAGAGTTCCTGACAGGAGAGGGAACTCCCGATTATGTGGAGAAACTGATGGCAAATTTTCAGCCTAAAGAGGTGCTTTATGACCGTGCCATGAAGTCGAAGTTTGAGCAGGCTTTCGGTACCAAATACTGTACTTTCGAACTGGACGACTGGGTGTTTACAGAACAGACAGCTCGCCAGAAACTGTTGGGGCATTTCAAGACCAAGTCGTTGAAGGGCTTTGGTGTGGAACACCTGAAGAATGGTGTTATCGCCAGCGGTGCCATCATGCAGTATCTTGAGATTACTCAGCATACCCAGATTAACCATATCACGGCCCTCTCGCGCATAGAGGAAGACAAGTTTGTACGCATGGACCGCTTCACCATACGTAGTTTGGAACTTGTAGCTCCGATGCAGGAGGATGGTTCTTCGCTGCTGAATGTTATCGACCGCACGGTAACGGCCATGGGTGGACGTATGCTCCGCAGATGGCTTGTATTCCCTTTGAAGGATGTACGCCCTATCAATGAGCGACTCGACATCGTGGAATATTTCTTCAAAGAGCCAGAATTCCGTCAACTACTGGATGAACAGCTGCATCGCATAGGCGACCTGGAACGTATTATTTCCAAGGTTGCCGTGGGCAGAGTTTCTCCACGTGAGGTAGTGCAGCTGCAGCATGCCCTGGAAGCCATTCGGCCTATCAAGACAGCTTGCGAGCATGCCAAGAATGAGGCTTTGAGACGAGTGGGAGAGCAACTCAATCTGTGTGATACGCTGAGGGAACGCATCGCCAAGGAGATACAGCCCGATCCGCCTCAGTTGGTTAATAAGGGAGATGTTATAGCCGATGGCTATCATGCCGAACTGGACGACCTGCGTGCTATCAGCCGACATGGAAAGGACTATCTGCTCAAGATACAGGAGCGGGAGATAGAGAAGACGGGTATATCGAGCCTTAAAGTGGGCTATAACAATGTCTTTGGTTATTATCTCGAGGTTCGTAATACCTTTAAGGACAAGGTGCCTGAAGACTGGATTCGCAAGCAGACTCTGGCGCAGGCAGAACGTTACATCACCCAGGAACTGAAGGAATATGAGGAGAAGATTCTCGGTGCAGATGAGAAGATATTGATCTTGGAAACGCAGCTTTTCAATGAGCTGATTGTTGCCATGCAGGAATATATTCCACAAATACAGATCAACGCCAACCTGATAGCCCGAATGGACTGTCTGTTGTCGTTTGCAAAGGCTTCGGACGAGAACAGATATGTAAGGCCTGTGATAGACGACTCGCAGGTGCTCGACATCAAGCAGGGACGTCATCCTGTTATCGAGACCCAGTTGCCATTAGGGGAAAGATATGTGCCTAATGATGTGTTGCTTGATACAGAGAAACAGCAGATAATGATGATTACGGGTCCTAATATGGCTGGTAAATCGGCTCTGTTGCGACAGACGGCTTTGATAGTTCTGTTGGCTCAAGTGGGTTGTTTTGTTCCTGCTGAGAGTGCGAGAGTAGGTTTGGTGGATAAGATCTTCACCCGTGTGGGAGCCAGCGACAATATCTCTTTGGGAGAGTCTACCTTTATGGTGGAGATGACAGAGGCTGCTAACATTTTGAATAATGTATCGCCTCGCTCGTTGGTGCTCTTCGACGAATTGGGACGTGGTACTTCCACCTATGACGGCATCTCTATAGCATGGGCCATTGTGGAGTATCTGCACGAGCATAAGAAGGCTCAGGCGCGTACACTCTTTGCCACTCATTATCATGAACTTAACGAGATGGAGAAGAACTTCGCGCGTATCAAAAACTTCAATGTGAGTGTGAAGGAGGTGAGCGGAAAAGTTATCTTCCTGCGCAAGTTGGAACCAGGTGGAAGTGAGCATTCTTTCGGTATTCATGTAGCTGAGATAGCGGGTATGCCCAGAAGCATTGTAAATCGTGCCAACGTGATACTGAAACAGTTGGAAGATGATAATGCGGGAGTAGGGGGTGCAGGCAAGCCTAATGTAAAGCATCTTGATGAGCAGAAGGAGGGTATGCAACTCAGTTTCTTCCAGCTTGATGATCCTGTGTTGACGCAGATACGTGATGAAATCCTCGGTTTGGATGTCAACAATCTTACCCCGGTAGAGGCATTGAATAAGCTCAACGATATCAAGAAGATATTGTTGGGAAGATAATTATCAAGTAGGGTGTATCAAAAAGGATGACACACCCTACTTGCTTTTTTTCTGTTATCATGTATGATGACAACGAGTTTTGTCATCTTCTGTTACCATTAATGGCTTTAGTGTTTTTTACTTGATTCTTCCTGCAGAGCAATCAGAGTCAAAAGATCGACGGGATACATATAGCTATGTTTACGTAACTTGGAGAAGCAGAAGTAATTGTTGGCTTCAAATACGCTTACCACCATCTCTGTGCAGTAGAGGGCATCAGGGGTTGTATGGTCGAATTTGAAATCAAAAGGCACACCTTTCGACACCAATGCCTCTACGGTTTTTCTGATGGCCAGGGTGTCCACTCTACAGGGAGCCTTCCTGGTATAGATGCAGTATGAGCCGTTGTTGCGTAGATATTCTTCTGTTGTTTCCATGACGATCTTTTTGGCTACAGTAGAGGCATGAACTAACTTCACCCCATCGTCATACCTGATGACTATGCCGCAATGGGATGGGGTAGAGTCGGCCACCTCAAGGGATCTGGTACCCGATAGTGCCCTTACAGCTACCGATTCCCACGAGTCACCCACGCTGAAAAAGATATCACCTGTTTCAAACCTTGTTGTGTCGGGCATGAGATAGGGAGGGCGGTTGAGCAGGCATATACCTATCCAGACTGCGATAGCCAGAAAGAATAAGGTGCTTCCACAGCCGATAAGATAGTAGAAGCGCCTTTTCGATTTTATCATTCTGTTTTGTTTTTTGCCAATTTTTCGATATTACATAAAGCGATGCCTACTGCGGCTGTCACCATATAAAGCCAACCACCCCAAGCTAAACTGACTTGATCTTTCAGTGTTAAGCCAAAGACAGCGCAGAGGATGAATCCTACTACGAAGCATATGGTGTAGTAGTTCTCATTCATCTTGCCAGTAAACTTCAGTTTTACAGATTTGCCTAATACTATCAGTATCGGAACTAATAATATTAACAATGCTAAAAACCAGTGAAAACCTAATTTACTGCCTTTAAACAACAAGTTCAATCCGTTCATCTGGACTTTCCCCATCACGTCAAGTACAGAACCGAATCCGAAGAATATAAACATAAGGACTGCGCTGGCATTTATAGCGATTCCTTTATATTGTTTGATGGTTTTTATGAGTTCTTCCATAATCTTCTTTTTTTTTATTTACTGAACTTTCGCATACCAGGAAGTTAAAGGAATTAAGGAGGAAGTTAAGACGTATGTCTTGCTACTTTAAAACTGCGCCAAAAAGTCTATTGTCTTTACTCCTCAGCGACCGTAGGGAGCGATAACTCCTTTAACTTCTGAACTTGCGAAACTTGGATTATTTATTAGAGGCGTTTAAGTTCCAACTTGTAGGTCTTGGCATCCTTGCAACCATTTTCGATGTCTGACTTACTGAATTTTAACTTTTTAAATTCCACGGGTGTGCCAGCTTTTACAAATGCCTTACCATCCACATTTTCAGCTGCAATGTTGCCTACCAGGGTCTTGTAAACCTCCTGACCTTCAGTGTTGTACCCTACGAGGTAAACATTCTCGCTTGGGAGGACAAAATCATTGCCTGTCTTCATGTCTGATGTGGCTGTAGCTTCACCATTTATCTTGAATGATGGCGTCAAGTTAGAGTTGCTATAGAAGTCTGTAAACTCTAATGAGAGGGGAGTTGTTATTGTGAAATCACATTTCTCTACCTTGATAGGTTTGCCATTGAGAGTTTTTGCACATTCTTCGATCTTTACTTTCCATTCCGCTTGCATCTTTTCCGATTTCTCGATCAATTCCTTTTTGTCGGCTTCTGTCTTGATGTTCTCGGCCTGTTTCTTCAGATCAGCTTTTTCCTGCATAAACTTTTCATATTTCTCTGGTAGAGAGCCATACAGGTTGGTGTCGGTCGAACTGCCTCCTGAGCAAGCAAATAAGAGTGGCATCAACAAGACTGCAAGTGCCATTTGTTTCATTTTCTTCATAAGCTTTGTAGTTAGATGATTGATTAATTGATTATTAGTAATATAGATGACTTTTATGTTTTCATCTTTTTGCAAATTTAGGAATAAACGAAGAAAGATAGTTAACAATCTCTCAAATTATTCTTTGCAAAAGGTAAATAGAGGTGGCAATGCGTAAAAAAACGATTCGCAACGTATTCTAAATACATTGCGAATCATCTGTTTCTCTCTTTACGATATTTGCTGGGAGATATTCCTTTTATCTTGGTGAAAACACGGATAAAAGCCTGCGCACTATTGAATCCAGAAGTCTCAGCTATCTGAACGATTTTGTCGTCCGTACAGTCAAGTTGCTTACAGGCGTATTCGATGCGGAATCTGTTGACATAGTCGTAGAAGGTACATTGAGTTTCTTTGTTGAAGTATGCACTGACGTAGGTGCGATTGGTGCCTATGGTTGCAGCTATGTCTGATACTTTGAGGTTAGGGTTCAGATAAACCTTTTCTATTTCGAAAAGAATGGCTATGCGTTTTCCGATTTGGGTGTCTTTTGTGATGGTTGCAGTGTCATCTTGCATGTCAATATATTGACTGTCAGATAGTTCGTCAAGCACTGACTCGTGTTTATAGATATAGTAGCTTATGAACATCCATACCACCAAAGAAATGCTCATATATAGTGCTTCGATGATATAATCTGCATATATGCTGTTAGCTATCCAGAGTATCAAGATAAATACAAATGACAGAAATATGGCGCGCAACCAGTTTAGATTGATGTTTTTGGTGTAGGAGAAGCGTTGTTTTAGTTCTCTGTTGTATCTGGGAATGGCGATGATTCCCCATATCGTAAAATAAAGGCCATAAGCGAATGTTTCGAACACCTCAGCGTAATAGAATAAGACATTTTTGGTCAAGATGAAGAGGACAAAAGGTGCTATAAATAGTAGCTCATGCAAGATGATAGTACGACGGGTGAGGCTTGTAGGACTGCATAGTTCGATGAGGATAAAGGCGTATAAAGGGATTGCCACCACGTCGGAAGCTATTGTCATCATCCATCTTATCTCGTTAGGATCGTTTATGGGTTTGATAAAATATAGATTCTTCAAACATTGCACACCGATAACCAGCATCAAGACTGCCACGAGTCTTGATAGTAGTTCTTTGTCCTTATGGAAGAAGAGCCATGACATCATGAAATAGAACATGACGCACAGTCCGTAAATGAAATAAATGGTGTGCAACATTTTGTTATTGTCTGTTTAGGTTGTAGAGCAAAGTCTACCGCAAATATACACATTTTATTTGAATAATTATCTCTTAGTCCTTTTTTTATTCAATCTTTCTTTCATTATGAAGTCGTCATTGGGGGAATTTTGCTTTCGTTTGTTACCATACTATCCCCTTGGTATCGTTACTTGTGTTCTTTTTATCCTCATTCTTTTCATCATATCATCTTGCAGGATTTACGAAAAGAAAAAAGGACAGATTTTTCTAATCATTGGGGCAATAGAAATCCCTCGAAATATGAAAGCGGCTTCGATAGTCAATGAAGCCTATTTCGATGGCCATCACAAGTACTTTCATTTTTGGGGGCGTTTTTTTAAATAGAAATTCTGCCCAAATATTCAGAATAGCTTAAAATTAGCGATTTATGAGTGTTTCACCTCAATTGAGGTAATGATTTGGCAATAGTGCTAAATTCTGCAAATTGCATACGTTTGCTTGTCAAACAACTCTTTTTGTCTGCAAAAATACAATAATTTATGTGACACACAAAGAAATATATATATTTTAACTGGCGAATCTCTAAAAGAAATTCTGTGGATTAAGTTTACCCATTAGAAAAATATTGGCAAACTTCATCACACAGAATTTTATTTTTCCGCTTTGTTGCGGAATCATGTATTGAGAGAGTTTATAGTCTATCTATTTCTTCACTTGCAGCACTTTCGCCCTTATAGCGTTTTTTGTCTTTGAATGTATATCTTACTAAGAGGCTGATGCGGCGACCATCCTTGAAACTGCTTTTGTCGAATATGTAATCTGAGGCATATCTTGTCTCTCGTTCTTTTGTGCCGAGGATATTGTTAAGACTCAGCCTTACCAACCATGCATTGTCAGCAAAATGCTTGGTTACTCCTAGGCTAAACCATAATGCCTGTTTAACCAGATATTCCCTCATGTTTCCATCAGAATTGTAACTTAGCAGTACGTAAGGCATCCAATGGTGGCGCAAGTTGAAATAGCTGTTGAACGACATTGATATATAAGGCTTGTCATTCTTGATTTTTCTTCCATCCGTATTATAGAGTGACATATAAGTTCGCATCATGTTAAGGTTGAAATATGGTTCCCAAACACCCACATTCGTATGATAAGCCAAACTTGCATTTACTGCAGAATAATGTGGAAAATTTTCAGGCTTTGACATTGCCACCAATGGGGCTGCCTGCTGAATGATATTCGTTGAGATGATGTAATCTTTTATCCTTTGATAATCGACTGAGAAACGCAATTGATGCCATTGCAACGAATAGGATATATCTGTCGTATATTGTGGAAGTAGCCATGGATTACCTGCCTCGATGGAATAACGGTTAAAATATTCTTCGCTGTTTCTAAGTTCGTAATAGCTTGGACGTTTTACCTTGGTTGTCATACTTAATCCCATTTCGACATTCTTTACAGGCAAAGACAATGAGAAGAAAGGATAAAAATGACGATAAGTCTTATCCACCAAACTATTTTGGGAGATGTCATCACGATACAGCATACGAAATGACTCAAATCGCATTCCCAGTTGGGCAGACAATTTGGCGATAGATACATTGCATCCGGCAAAGGCGGCGAGTTTTGTTTCTTCTGCATGAAGACGACTCGTTGCGCTTGACTTCTCGTTTTCAAGGCTCTGATAATCTTTTTCTTCTTCCACATAACTTGCATCAGCACCTATGTTAAAAGTCAAGTTTTTGTTGGCTTGATAATTGATTTTCATATTCCCTGCATAGATGTCGTGAGTAGTCTCATTTTCATTTTTCACCTCATGCGCATCCGTCATGCTTCCAGACTCTTGATTAAGACGGCTATCTGCAGCTTTTCTGCTAACATAATCAGCATTCAACGTCATTTTCCATTTTTGGGAGAATTTTCCATCGTAGAAGATGTTTCCTATCCATTGATCATAGTTTGCATGAGAATGGATGTTAGAGGATAAATCTTCAAACAGAAGATTGTTATGAAACATTTGGCTGGCAGAATGTCCTCCCCACTTGTCCGTTTCCTTGGAGTATGACATACTTGCGCCAATGGTATGATTCTTTGCCAATTCTGCACTGATACCTCCGTTAATGGTTTGATTATAATAATTGGAATTCCATTTAGGCATATCACTTTCCATATTCCAGACAGAATGATCAGCCAAAGTCTGTTCCTTATTGGTTTGATCTGTTTTATATCTACTGCTTGAATTGGTAAAGGAAAGGAATCCATTTATGTTCTCGGTATCGTAAGTGAGCTGCACCTGTTCCGAATCAGAGTTTTTTCTGCCTTGGCTGTCAAATACAGAAGTTCTGATGCCTAATCCTCCATCAACCTTATGTCTCAAGTTGATTTTAATGACAGCGTGGGTGTCTGCATCATACTCTACCCCAGGATTGTTGATTACCTCTATCGTAGAAATATCCTTGGAATTCAAGCGGCTCAACTCACTTTTGTCCCTCATCTTACGATTGTTGATATATACATCTGCAATTCCCCGTCCAAAGACAGAATAGCTGCCATCGCTACCTGACACTGTTGGTAATTGCGCAACAACATCATCGGCACTTCCAAAATCGCTTAATACAGATTTCTGAACATCCACGATAAGCTTTGCTCCGTCTGACTTATAAATCTTCCGATGACCTTTCACGACTACCTTTTGTAGATTTAGCGTAGCTTCGCTTAAGGCTATTGTACCTATTTTGCCAGTACTAAAGATATTGCGATAAGTGTTATATCCTACACATGTTACTTTTACAATAGCCTTTTGAGCATTGCAAGGTATTACAAATTGTCCGTTTTCATTGGTCACACCACCAGTAATAAACGAAGAGTCATTGACATTCAGAAGTGAAACATTGGCGAAATCGACAGGTTGATGATGAGTGTCCACGATGCGTCCCATCATTCTGTTAGAAGCCTTTTGGATACATTCAACGATAATAACATTATCCACTTGTTTCATCTTGATAGGATAAAAGCCTATCAAGTTCATGATGGCATCTGGAACACTTTCATTTTTGATGCTCTTCGTCACCTTGAAATCCTCCAACTCGTCATACACAAAGTTGATGACATACTTATCCTGTCGAGCATTCAAATCCTTCAATGCCGCAGAGAATGATACATTATTATATTGTCGGGTAATGCGTTGGGCAGACATACCCATGCTTATCATCAACAACATTAAGTTAAAAACAATCTTCTTCATAACTTACTCCACTCTTAAAGTTCCATCCACTTCCGTTATCTGTATGCGCTCAAAAGCATTCAATATTTCGAGATTCTGCTTCAATGTCTTAGTCTTGTCCCAATTGAAGAAGATACGAATATGCTGTGATTCTGCTTTGCCGTATTCCACCTTGACATGATAGAAGGCAGCAAGCTGCGACACGACATCGCCCAACTCGGTATTGTCAAAGACAACAGGTTTGAGGTCGAGACTATCAGCCTTCTCCGTAGCACTCACCTTGATGTTATCCATCTTGTTCAAATCAGAAGTAGAAGATACTTGCTCCGTCTTGGCTTGTTTAGCCTCATCCGAAGAAGAGAAACGGAAAATGCCTGAATGAATTGCAGCGAAAGTAATGCCTGAGAGGAAAACAATGCCAATGATGGCTGCTGCTATCTTCCAGTGATTGCTGGATGTTTTATCAGAAGTTTCGTTGGCCTTTAATCCTTGCTTATCAGCAAACTTCTTCCACGCTTCGTCTACATTCACTTTCTTTGGATTTCCTTTTTTCATCGCCATCCTAACCATCGCCATATCGTGAAAGAAATCCTTTACGTCTTCATCGGCAAGCAAACGTTCCACCTGCTCGTCGGTATAGCGATCGGGATGCTCCTGCATATCGAAGAACATCTGTCGCTTCTCTTCTTTACTCTTGTTAAATTCCTTGTTTGTCATTGTCTTGCTCATTTAAATTGTTCCTTAATCCAGTCCATCGCCTTCGAAAGATGGTTGAACACCGTCACCTTGCTCACTCCCACTTCATCAGCCACCTCTTGATAAGATTTCTCCTGAAGATAGCGCAGACGGAAAATGAGTTGTCGGATAGGCGGTTCCAGGTCTTCGATGAGAAGCATCAGCTGGTCGAGTCTCTCGTCGGTCTCTTCCGAGAGAATCACGTCGACATCATCCAGCAGCAGCTTTGCTACCATTTCCTTCACGCTCTTATGGGCTATCAGGTTGAGACAGCGGTTGCGGACGCTCCTCATCAGGAATCCTTCCTCACTCTCAGGCATCAGGACTACATCATCGGCAAGAATCGTGGTAAAGACTTCGCTCACTACATCCTTGCTTTCATCGTCATCGGAGAGGATGCTTCTGGCCAGATTATACATCTTCTCGTAATGCTGACGAAACATTCTTTCTATGTCCTTTTCCTGTTTCATACACTATCTATACAGTTGAGCCAAGCAAAAAACTAAGCAAAACAATAACTTTTTCAAAATTTACAGAAAAAACATTCAACGACTCCTTGTCTTCCACAAAGCCATAGGATGAAATTTGATTCTATTGACCATCTCTTTATCTTCGAACAGCAATTCTGGAATATACTTCTTGTCATTGAATTCCCGCACATATTCTTTCTCTGATTCTGTCAGAATCAATAGCTTTGAGAGAAAGTCTTTCACTTCTGTCTTGGCTTTTTCAAAGTCAAAATGCTCACTGCGCCTAAGCACAGGCAAGAGTTGCGAACGAATCTGCGGAAAACGGATCTTGTCTATCTGCGGAAAGTCAGTATATTCCGTAGGCGTAGCGTTGTCTTTTCTGCTTGAGCCAACAGTCAGATAAAAAACGGTCGCTTTTCTCAGCAACGTTTTCTCTTCATCGCTCACGAATAGTTGATGCTTCACCATGTTATAGACATCATAAATGTCACGTGCAGCACTTCTACCTATCAAGGCGTTTATCTTGGTGGCAAACAATTCGACAGGTGAAAGAGAACGTACCTTCACATCGCTCAGAAACGGAATGGACACATGAGTCTCTATGGCAGGCAGGATATGGCAACGGTCGGAATAGTTGATTTCTATCTTGATGCCATCGTTGTTGCCTGCGGCATTGGTATAATGAAACACCCATGAGTCAAGCGTATGCGGTGTCTTGGAACCTGGCGCAAGATGATAACCTTCCGACTCCATATAGCGTAGAATCTCGTTATTCACTTCTTGGCGAATGGAGAGCATGGACTCTCGGTCACAATCCACCGTAAAGTCAAGGTCTATATCTACCGAGAGTCTTGGCAGTTGGAAAACGGTGAGATTGATGGCTGTGCCACCTTTCAGCACAAGAGATTTAGACAGCAAAGGACTGTCGTGGAAATAGTTGAGTATCTCCACCAATCGCATCACCTTTTCGAGGTTGTCGCGAATAAAGCCTTGCTCCTTGGCGATGATGTCAAGAGCTTGTTTGTTATATGAGTTCATATTCTTCCTTTGATGTTAGTTCTTGCGGCACATACATGCGCCATTTATTTACAAATGTATCCGACTCTTCGTTGTTAGTCAACCACTTGACGCTTTTGGCTCCCTTGGCTCGACACAGCTCCAAGAGGGATTCTGAGATGTTGGCTTGTTCCTTGATTCGCTCCAACAGATAGCCTGTCTTCTGGTACAGGAATGCCTTGTCGTACCTCGCGAGATAATCGATGAGCCTTTCCTCATTGAGCAAGACGATACCCTCCATGCAATGCAGCAATTCCTCAATACCACCAGCTCGGTCGATACGGTCAAAGCAATCCAACAACGTACTCTCCACATCCGTTACTCGCACATAAGGGTTTCCCTTGGGTGTCATCATACCAACGATTTCCTTTGTTTGTCGGCAATAGGTATAATCCACATCGTCGAAAGAAAAGGAATTGAAGCGAGACATGCTTTTCACAAAAACCTCATTAAAGGGTTGATGAGCCAATCCATGAAATTCCAATGCTGTGTGATAACTGATGCAAGCTGTATGTGACAAGTGGCTTCCTATCTCATACTTGTCGCAAACAGGTAAGCCAGATGCAATATCCTTCATGCAATAGGTATTGCGCCGTATAGCCACAATCCACCCTTGTTGCTTGTACCGAGCAAGCAACGCTTCCACCGATTTCACCTTGCCTTTCAGAGCCTCAGAAAGTTCATCCAAAGTGAATATCCGCAGCTTATATAATATACTCAATAGTTCTGTCATTGTTTCTAATTTTGCACAAAAATATAAAATCTAATACGTTTATGAGAAAAATCAGAAACTTTTTATACTTTTTTATATGTTCTTTCCATCTTAATTGTCCGACTACGGAGGAACAAATCACCGACAGGCAAGTTCTTTTGGGAGTAATCCAAAAGGTTTCGAGTAACTCGAAACATACCTTGCTGTGTCTTTGTGGACACAATGTTTTGGCAAGAATAAAACCTAATATCATTGAAAACACTTCGGTGGTTTCCGTTTCTCTCCTTGCTTCCATTTACATAGAAGACTGTCTCGAAAGTGCATCTCATAATTCTTACTTTTTTGTTCGGTGCAAAATTAAACGATGAGAGTTGCATGGCAAAACCAAAACCTACGCAGAATGGAGAAGATTGAACCGACACCGTTAAAAATGCTTATTAGGGCGTTTCCATTGGGTAATGATTTGAAAGCGTTTCTACTTCTCTAATCTGCTTTTTCCTCATTTCCTTGTCACTGCCAACTAAAGCCAACGACTGCCACAACCACTTGAAACTCAAAACAAATGCTCTATTTTACTATTTTTGCCTTTTTAGGCGTTCTTTTATATGAAAAAAGTAAGATATGATACTTTGATGACTACTATATCTTACTTTGCTAAATCTAAAATCGAGTGAACTAAAATCGTTTCTGATGTGAGTAGTCAGGGTGGGGATTAATGAGCTTCGAGCCAATTGTTTCCCCAACCGGCATCTGCTACCAAAGGTACGTTCAGTTGATAGGCATTCTGCATTTCCTCTACTACGATTTGCTCTACTTTCTCTTTCTCTTCGGGATAAACAGAGAAGTTGAGTTCGTCGTGTACCTGGATGATCATTTTGCTCTTGATGTCTTCAGCCTTGAAGCGTTTGAAGATGCGCACCATAGCCACTTTGATAATGTCGGCCTCGGAACCCTGGATAGGAGCATTGATGGCATTGCTTTCGGCAAATCCACGCACAGTGCCATTGTGACTGTTGATGTCCGGCAAATAGCGGCGACGGTGAAAGAGGGTTTCGGCATAGCCTTTTTTCCGAACTATCTCTTTGGATTTTTCCATGTATGCCTTGATGCCAGGGAAGGTGTGGAAATAGTCCTCGATGCTTTGTTTGGCTTCCTTGTTCTCGATATTCATGCGTTGTGCCAGTCAGAAAGTGGTAATACCATAGATGATTCCGAAGTTGGCAGTCTTTGCTTTTTTGCGTTGAGCATCAGTGACTTGCGAAATGTATTCGTGCCATATTTTGGCAGCTGTAGCCGCATGGATGTCGTTGCCTTCGCGGAAGGCTTCCGTCATATTGGGATCCTCGCTGAGATGGGCCATGATGCGTAGCTCTATTTGAGAGTAGTCGGCAGAAAAGAACAGCCTTGTAAGCCTTCAGAACGGTAACCGATGGATATTATTTCTTTTTGCTATTCTTTTTAGTCAATGTTTTTTCGTCAGATTTCAATCTGCGTTCTACTTTCTTGACATCTTCACCAGCTGGTAGATCTTCTGGCACAATACCACGTTGGAGCATCATGTTACGAACAGCCTTATTATTATCGACATGTTCTTGACAGATAGTTTGCTGACCATGCAAATCCTTTTGCTGAACGTTGACAGAAGTCATTTCTGCAGCAAAATCTTTGGCTTTGATATTGAGTGTAAGGAGGAAATCGGCGAGAGGTCGGCTGTTAGGAGCACCCAATTTTCGTTTGAGAAGAGCCGTGTCGAGATTAAACAACGCCTTGTCGCCCAAGGAGCGAATGATGGCAAAGCCTTTGCTGTCCACACCTCTTTCATATAATACACCAGAGAGACGTTTCTCTGTTTCTGCAAGTTTTGCACGTGCTTGTACACGTTCGTATTCCAGCAAACGCTTTTGAACCAGTTCTGCTCGGCGAGTTTGTACGGCAAAGTAGTTTTGGGCAAAAGAGATTTGTGGCTTGCGTGGATCGCCATTTTGGGCAATAAGGTAGCAAGCATAACGAGTCAGCATGTAGTCTTTGACTTCACGCTGAGCACCTTTTGCTAGAGGTATCATTTTGCTGACGTCAGCAAAATGATATGACACCTCTTGTTCTGCATTGGTACAAGATGCTTTTGCTTTTTCGATAATTCCTTCGAAATTACGCCATTGGCTATAACCCAACACTTGTGCAAGTTCTCTTGCGCTCCAACACTCTACGCCTTCGTATTCGTTGGCGATAGCTTCGAATTGCTCGAACAATTCTTTGATTTCCTCTTCCTTCATAATCGTTTATTTTTATGATATTTCGACAAAGTTACGCTTTTTATTTGGTTGCTGCAAGGAAATCTTATATTTCTCATATAAAATTTGGTTTATTCATCAGTAAAGTAAATCGTATCTTTGCAGTGAAAAGGGAGTATCCTGGTTTTGGCGAAGGGTTGCTGTGTGCATCTATCGGTAGGAAGCATTCAGCCATTTTCCCAACCGTTGGGAAAATGGCTGAATGATATGGAGTTTATTTTGCAAATAATTTTCCGATGAGATTCAAGAGATTAGAAACAGTTTCTTTGCTCTCTACAGGAATCTTGATGGAGGTTTCGCCTGTCTCCTCGTCTTTTTCAATAATGGAATCAACCAGTTGGGCAGTGGCTTCTGGCGACTTTAAAGTTTCGGCTAAGCCTGAGAGGAAAGATACTCCTTGAGTTACTAAATCCTTTGGCTGATTTGAGCGATTAGAAACGGATTCTCTGTTCAGAGATGAGCTCGTATGCTGCTGGATGGAAACCTCTTCTTTATTCTCGTCTGATTTATGTTCGTTGCGAGACTTGTCTGTTTCCAATTCCTTAGGATTGATAGTTGTAAAGTCTTCCTCGGCCTTCGGCGTTTCAGTCTGACCTTCGGAATCTTTAACGTTATTAGAATCAGCATCCTTAACCTTCTCTGTTTCTTCATTTTCTTCCACCATACCGCTTACGGTTTCCATCATCTTGCTGAACTTATCATCTGTGATGAATACAGAATCCTCGCCATCATCGAGTACGCCCTCAAACATGGAGGTCTTGAAGCGCAACTTACCGAGCATCTCTTCCTCGATGGAATGTGGAGTTACGAGATTGATAACCTGGATGTTGTTCTGCTGGCCAAGGCGATAGATGCGACCGATACGCTGTTCGAGAACGGCAGGATTCCAAGGCAAGTCGATATTGATGATGGTTGCTGCTGATTGCAGATTCAAGCCCGTGCTGCCAGCATCAGTAGAGAGGAAAACTCGGCTTGATGGTTCGTTCATGAAGTTATCTACCAGGTTCTTGCGCTTTTCGGATGGCACGCCACCATGCAGATATTCAAAGCCTATTTCTTTTTTCTCCAGATCCTTGGCGATGAGGCGGGTCATGCGTTCCCACTGACTGAATACCACAACCTTTTCGCCTTCCTCGCTGATGATGTCGCTGATGATGTTCACGCATTCATCTACCTTGGTGTCGTATCTCGTCTTTTGGTCGAGGATATAACTGCTGTCGCATACCATGCGCATCTGCGAGAGGAAGAGCAGGAGACGCTTGCGGTCTTTATCGGATAGGAAATGCATCTTGCGCCATTTCAGAACCAGAAGACGTACCTGATTCTGCCACTCCTGATGCATGTCCTTCTGCTCGTTGGTCATCGGAATAAAAAGGTTTTTGTCTGAACGCTCAGGCATCTGGAGTTTTACATCTTTCTTGCGACGGCGAATGAGGATATCGCTCAGCTTCTTGCCTATATCGTTTAAGTTCTTATAGCCCAGTACTTTTCCAGTTTCATCAGTAATGATATGCTTGTCTTTGAAGAGATAGTAAGGGGCGAGGCGGAAATTATCAACAAACTCCACGATGGAATAGAGTTCATCGAGCTTGTTCTCCAATGGGGTACCGGATAGAATTACGGAATAGTCTGACTCAATCTTTCTTGCAGCACGGGAAATCTGTGTGTTCCAGTTCTTCAGGCGCTGCACCTCGTCCATGATGAGCATGTCGGTCTGCAAACTGCCGAGTATTTTGATGTCATTGGCGGCACTGTTATAGGAGATAATCTTGTAAGGTTCCGGGCGGTTATACGCTTCCTTTCTCTTGAGATGACTTCCCTCAATGACGAAGACTTCGGCATTCGTAAACTTTTTGATTTCACTGCGCCACTGGTATTTGAGCGAGGTTGGGCAGAGGACAAGTACAGATCCAATAAGACCTTCCTTGCGTAACAGTTCGGCAGTACCGATAGCTTGGATGGTCTTTCCAAGACCCATCTCGTCAGCAATAATAGCCTTTCCTGCCTTTGCAGCAAAGCGGATGCCCTCTTTCTGGTAAGGATAGAGGTTTACTTTCAGAAGATTGTCGAGTTTCTCGTCATTGTATGTCTTCACAATCTTCTCTCTTTTCGCTTTTTCGCGAATGTCGATGATAAAGTCAATGGCATCTTTATAGCATCTGAAAGTATCGCTGATTTGGCGAGCTTGTTTCAAGAAAGAGCCAATGCGGGCATAGGCTGTCTTCTTCAAAACGTGGTTCTCGTCGAAGTAATCCTTGGCTAACTGTTCGTATGCCTCCTTGTTGTCGGAGCCGATGCGAATCTTTACGCATCGCTCGTCTCGATAGGAGAGATAGACTGAAGTATAAGGTGGCAATTCCCGGTGTACATGCACACCCTTCTTTCCGCCAAACCATTTCTTGACGGCTTCGATATGTTTGCAAGTGCCGAGTCTCGAAGTCTTGAAATCCATGCAGGAACAATAATTCCATTCGCTGTTGGCTCCACGATACACCACCTTGTATTCGTTGTTTTTCTCTGGGTTGCGAACGATGTATTCGCCAGGGAAAAGGTCATCATCTACACAACTGATGTTGAAGTGCTCTATATCGGTCACCTGCTTGCGCAGTTTGATTTGCCATTCCTCCAAGCTCATCTTCTCAGGCTTAACGATATGGGAGATAACCTGCTTCTTTTTCCTCTTGGTGGTTTTCTTGGTGGAGTCTGTGGCTTTGCGAGATGAAGTCATGTTAGCCTTGTCGCTCTGGTTGTTAGTGCTTTTATTGTTGTTTCTTGCCATTGTTGTTATTTTTTATGGAATTAATATTTTACGCAGAAGTATCATAAATATCTGAAACTACAAACATTTCTTCGAAAAGTTCCTTTACGAGGAAAGTCTTTCCCACACGTCACCTACCATAGATGGCAATGAATTCCGATTTACGGCTTGCGATGTAGTTCTCAAGCTTCTCAATCTCTATTTCTCTTCCTATTATATTCTTCTTCATCATTGTCGTTATTTATTAAAACCTATCGCAAAGTTACAAAAAACACGAGATTACGACAACTTTCTAATTAGAAGAGTGTCGTAATTTCGCTTTTTTCTTGAGATTGCGACCAGTTTTAACAAATCTTGGCTCTTTGTTTGGCACGTATCCAATACTTTACTATTTCACGTTGGTAAATACATTCTTGTTCTCGAAGAGTTCTATCACTTGGCGTTCCAGTTTAGTTCTCTTGATGCCAAAGTTTATTTTCCAAAATTGTGGATTGTATTTCTGCTTGGCTATAATCTCTTTGAGGTTATAGTTGTATTTGATATGCTTCTTTCCTTTAAACTTATTCTCGCCCATGTTAAATACGAGCATGTTGATGCGAATCTGCTTGCCGAGATAGTGATAGCTACCGTTGATGTCTTCGCTTTCAACCTCTGTAAATCCTCGTTGCGAAGTATATAAAGTGGTTATGGATAGATTGAGTGGAAGTTTCTCGTGTTTGGACGGAGATAGAGTGGAATGCGAAAGATGGCCGGCAAACTTAAGAACATCAAGCGATTCACTGTCCACGTAAAGATTGCCTTCAAGAATACTGCGGTGAATGCCTTTCTTTGCTTTGAAGGAAATTATATAGATGTAATGTTGCTGGTTTTGGATAACGGTATAGTCTACATGATAATACTTCTTATAGTCTTTTGTCAAAATGGGAATAGGCATGTTTTTCACCACTTTGCGTGATAAGATTCCAAGTTGGGATAAAGAGAAGAAGTTGGTGCAATATGAATATCTATTGCTTTCCGTTGAGGGTAGGGCAGCATATCTGCCTGTAATCAAAGACAATCCTCTGAGAGAAATCTCAGACTTTGCACAGAAGCAACTCTCAATGAACTCGTTGCAGACTTTATCGTTAAAGGTGGATTGGCGGAAGAAGAAATTAGACGTTTGTTCTTTATGTTGAACGGTTTCTGCCAGTAACTTGTTGATAATCTTATTGATGATGGCATCTATAGGATAAGCTGTAACCTCCTTTAGATTGATGGTGTAAGGTTTAAGTTTGATGATGGAATTGAGAGAGGCAACTGGCACAATGGCTTCTTGATACCCCACACAACTAATTTTGGCATGGCCAGTAGCTGAGGTCTCTATGGAAAATTCTCCGTTTGCATTAGCCAAGGCTTTATGGTCGGCATCAACATAGATAGTGGCAAATGGCAAACTTTGTTGGCTTTCAGAGTCAACGATACTTCCTTGGTATTTCTGAGCATGAATCGTTAGGCTCAGAAATACCAAAATAGTGAATAGCAGGTTCTTTTTGATATTCTCCTTCATTTGTTTTGTTGCTTTTTTAAAAACTTTTTAAATTTAATGTAAAGGTACACATTATAAATGAAAGATACGAAAAAATCGTGGAAAATTAACTAAAAAGGCATCCACAGCCCTCGTGGATGCCTTTATGATAGCTTTTTAAAGAGTTTCTTTTGAATGGTGTAACTTCTCAGACCAATTAGGTGCTATTGGATAAATACGTGAAATGTTCTTTACACTTCCTTCGCTGAGATTTCTGTATTTTTGTCAGACTCTTTTTTGTTTGTAAATATCGAAAATATGAAGGCAGAAGCCAATTTGTTAAAAATCAGATGGTTATGATTATAAAGAATTAATGGTCATGTTCCGTGTTTTCCATGTCGTACGACATTGCATCCTATAGTTGTACAACATAAGCGCTATAGTCGTACGGCATGAACCGTAAAAACGTACGATATGAGTATGTATAGTTGTACGACTATAGAATTATAGTTTGAGAAAAGTTGTAAAATACGGGTGCTACTGATGCTAAAATCTATTTTTTTTACTGTTAGATGCCTCAACAAAGAGTAGGTAAAATAGTGTAATAAATAATTACATTTAGTTCTTTTAGAAAAAGAAATCAAACCTGTTTTTGGATTTCAATAGAAATCAATCAAGGCAAAAGATGCAAGTGACGTAAATATCTATAAATGAGCGATATGCTGTATTTACGGCAATGCTAATCAGGCATAGAATAGATGTGTTGGTAGAACACCTCTTTTTGCAGAGAGACAGTATTGGTTGATAGTAACATCCCGGTTGTTTCATGTGGAACAACCGGGATGTAATGGTATGAATGTTTTTAATGAGCTTCGAGCCAATTGTTTCCCCAACCGGCATCTGCTACCAAAGGTACGTTCAGTTGATAGGCATTCTGCATTTCCTCTACTACGATTTGCTCTACTTTCTCTTTCTCTTCGGGATAAACAGAGAAGTTGAGTTCGTCGTGTACCTGGATGATCATTTTGCTCTTGATGTCTTCAGCCTTGAAGCGTTTGAAGATGCGCACCATAGCCACCTTGATAATGTCGGCCTCGGAACCCTGGATAGGAGCATTGATGGCATTGCGTTCGGCAAATCCACGCACAGTGCCATTGTGACTGTTGATGTCCGGCAAATAGCGGCGACGGTGAAAGAGGGTTTCGGCATAGCCTTTTTTCCGAACTATCTCTTTGGATTTTTCCATGTATGCCTTGACGCCAGGGAAGGTGTGGAAATAGTCCTCGATGATTTGTTTGGCTTCCTTGTTCTCGATATTCATGCGTTGTGCCAGTCCGAAAGTGGTAATACCATAGATGATTCCGAAGTTGGCAGTCTTTGCTTTTTTGCGTTGAGCATCAGTGACTTGCGAAATGTCTTCGTGCCATATTTTGGCAGCTGTAGCCGCATGGATGTCGTTGCCTTCGCGGAAGGCTTCCGTCATATTGGGATCTTCGCTGAGATGGGCCATGATGCGTAGCTCTATTTGAGAGTAGTCGGCAGAAAAGAACAGACATCCTGGCTCTGGGATGAAGCATCGGCGTATCTCCTTTCCGTCGTCATCGCGTACAGGGATATTCTGCAGGTTAGGGTCACTGGATGAGAGACGTCCTGTGGATGTGATGGCTTGGTTGAACGAGGCATGAATGCGTCCTGTACGAGGGTTTATGAGTTTTGGAAGAGAGTCGACATAGGTGCTGAGGAGTTTCTTTAACCCTCTGTAGTTCAGTATCTCATCGATGATAGGACTCTTGCTTCTCAGCTGTTGAAGCACTTCCTCGCTTGTCACATATTGTCCTGTCTTGGTCTTCTTTGGCTTGTCTACGATTTTCATCTTTCCAAAGAGTATTTCTCCTACTTGTCGAGGAGAGGCTATGTTGAATGACTCGCCTGCCAACTCATAGATGTGGCGCTCTATCTCGGTCAGCCTGTTGGTGAGGTTGACTGATGTTTCTTTAAGTGTGTTGGTATCTATACAGACACCATTCATCTCCATGTGTGCCAGCACTGGTACGAGCGGCATCTCTACATTCCAGAAAAGTTCTTCCAGATTCAGTTCCTTGAGTTTGGGCTCCAGAACATTCTTGAGTCGCAAAGTGATGTCGGCATCTTCGGCGGCGTACTCATAGACTTCGGATGGTGCCAGGTCGCGCATCGATTTCTGATTTTTGCCTTTAGGCCCTATCAGGTCTTCGATATGTACAGTCTGATAATGCAGATATACTTCTGCCAGATAATCCATATTGTGGTAGAGTTCTGGCTGGATGAGATAATGGGCAATCATCGTGTCGAACATCTTTCCTTGTATCTCTACACCATAGTTCATCAGTACCTCATAATCGTACTTGATGTTTTGTCCCACTTTCATGATTTTTGGATTCTCATAGAGTGGTTTAAAGATGTTTACGAATTTTAAGGCTTCTTCACGATTTGAAGGAATCGCCACATAGAAAGCTTCTTTTTCCTCCACAGCAAAGCTTAAACCTACCAATTCGGCATCAACAGCATGGGTTGAAGTGGTTTCTGTATCTAAACTGAGAATTTGTTTTGTAAATAAATAATCATAAAGACGCTTTGCATCTTCCTCATTATCAATGAGATTATATTTATGTTCTACAGTTTTAATGCTCTCAAAATTCGCGTTTTTCTGCTCATCCTGACCATTGGTCGGATTTTCGGCAAATAAATCAAGCTCTAAAGAAGCGTTTGTTGGCTTTTGTTGAGGTTTTTTAAGAACTCTGTTGGCAAAGGACTTAAACTCTAATTCGGTGAAGATTTCGTCGAGTTTTTCCTTGTCGGCTTCGACCAACTTCAAATTGTTCATATCGAGAGCAACGGGTACGTCAGTTCGGATGGTTGCCAAGAACTTCGACATCTTGATGTCTTCTATAGCACCTTCCACTTTTTCGCGCAGCTTTCCTTTTACCTTTGAAGAATTCTCTATCAGGTTCTCAACGTTGCCAAACTCGTTGATGAGTTTGATGGCAGTCTTTTCGCCCACGCCTGGACAACCCGGGAAGTTGTCGGCGGAGTCGCCCATTAACGCCAAGAGGTCGATAACCTGGAGTGGGGAAGTGATGCTATATTTTTCTTCAATCTCTTTGGTTCCGAGTTTCTCGTATCCTCCACCATGTTGTGGGCGATACATATAGACATTGTCTTTTACCAACTGTCCATAATCCTTGTCGGGTGTGAGCATATAGGTCTCAACACCCTTTTCGCTTGCCTTTGTGGCTAAGGTGCCAATGACGTCGTCTGCCTCGAAACCGTCAACTTGCAGAATAGGGATGTGGTAGGCATCGAGGATATTTTTGATGATAGGTACTGACAGTTTGATGTCTTCTGGAGTTTCCTCACGTTGAGCCTTATAAGCAGGGAAAGCCTCGTGACGGAATGTCTTTCCGTGGTCGAAAGCCACTCCTATGTGTGTAGGCTTTTCTTTGGTAAGTATCTCGTTGAGTGTGTTGCAGAATCCCATGATGCATGAAGTGTTGAGCCCTTTCGAATTGATTCGTGGGTTCTTCATGAATGCATAATACGACCTGTAAATCAGTGCGTAAGCGTCTAAAAGAAACAGTTTATCCATAAATAATTATTTTTATCGCGTAAAATTACTAAAAAATTGCCACATTTCGCGAAGAATTGATTAATTTTGTAACAAATTTCGGAAATAATGGATTATTTATCACTTATCAAGCAACCTATAGAGTCTGAATTGGCTGATTTTGTAGACTTGTTCAACAAGTCTTTGATGCATGGCGATGGTCTTCTCTCGCAGGCGCTCGATCATATTCGGCAGCGTGCGGGCAAGCGTATGCGCCCTATGCTCATCTTGCTGATGGCCAAGAATTTTGGTAAGGTAACTCCCGTTACTCAGCATTCTGCTGTAGGATTGGAATTGCTTCATACGGCTTCTCTTGTTCATGATGATGTGGTGGACGAGAGTGGAGAGCGAAGAGGTCAGGCGAGTGTGAATGCTACTTATAATAACAAGGTGGCTGTACTTGTGGGCGACTATATCCTTTCTACTGCTTTGCTCCATGTGTCGTATTCGCACTCTGAGGAAATCGTGCGTTATCTGGCTGAATTGGGTAGAGTGCTTTCTAATGGAGAAATACTGCAGTTGAATAGTATCAACAATCATGAAATATCAGAAGATGTTTATTATCAGGTGATTAAGCAGAAGACTGCTGCCTTGTTTGAGGCTTGTGCCGGGATAGGAGCCTTGTCGGCAAAAGCCTCTATGGAGGCTGTAGAGGCCGCAAAGAAATTCGGGCAGAATCTTGGTATTATCTTCCAGATTCGTGATGATATTTTCGATTATTATGACTCTAAGGAGATAGGCAAACCTACGGGTAATGATATGGTGGAGGGCAAATTGACCCTGCCTGTCATTTATGCTCTAAATTCTACTGGTAACGAACAGATGATGAAGTTGGCCCGCAAGGTAAAGGCACATGATGTTTCGCAGGAAGAAATAGCTCAGTTGGTGGCTTTTACCAAACAGAATGGAGGTATAGAATATGCAGACAAGAGAATGTGGGAATTCCATGCGGAATCCATGGATTTTCTTGATACTTATGTAGAGGATAAGGATGTCTATCAGGCTCTAAAAGCCTATTTAGATTATGTTATAGAAAGGAAAATATAGTTTTTTTGCTTAGGATAATTCTATGTTCTAAAGTTTGGAACTTAAGTTCTAAAGTTTAGAACTTGTATCCTAAAGTATCGAACTTATGTTCTAAAGTTTAGAACATAGAATGAATAAGGATTTCATGACATTTTGTCCTTATAGAAAATACAATTTAATACAGTTTATGAAAAAATAATAAGAGCTTGATTCCCAATGATTGGAACCAAGCTCTTATGCGTATGAAGTAATGCTAATGACACCTATGCCTTAGAAATACTTTATTTCCTTGCCTAAAATTTCGCTCAAGAGGAGGTTGGTAAGGCGTGATGTACCGAGTCGCAACCACTGATTGGTCAGCCATTTTTCGCCTAAGACTTCCTTTACGATGGTGTAGTAAACTACTGCATCGTGGACGGTATTAATGCCACCTGCGGGCTTGAAACCTATCTGAATGCCAGTCTTTTCGTAGTATGCTTTGATGGCCTGACACATTACGTAAGCAGCCTCAGGAGTGGCAGAAATCTTTTCCTTACCTGTAGAGGTCTTGATGTAGTCGGAGCCAGAGTACATGGCTAAGATAGAGGCTTTCATGATGTTGCTGCAGTTCTTCAGGCAACCTGTCTCAAGGATACATTTCATCTTGTGCTCTCCACAGGTTTCCTTCAGTTCCTGGATGTCGTCGCAAAGACCCTCGTAATCCTCGCTGAAGAACTTGCCTACAGGCATCACGATATCCACCTCTGTAGCGCCGTCTTTGATGGCCATGGCGGTCTCGGCTATCTTTACCTCTATAAATGTCTGTGAAGAAGGGAAATTGCCGCTTACGACGGCGATTTCCACGCCATCAACCTCCAAGCTCTGGCTGATCAGTCCAGCAAAGTTAGGGTAGGTGCATACGGTAGCTACATGAGGAAGCTGTGGATAATCCTTGGCAAACTGATTTACCTTTTCGATCATTTTCAGGATGCTTTCCTCTGTATCTTCGGTATGAAGAGAGGTCAACTCGATGCTTCCAAAGAGGAATTTCTTTACCTCCATGGTCTCGTTCTCAGCCACTTTCTCGTCGAGTATCTTCTTGACTTCTGCTGCTACTTCCTCGTCGTTGAGGTCGCAGTTATACTGTTTCAAAACTGACAAATACTTGTCGTCCATCTCGCTGTACTGCCCTTTTTTCTGGGCAATAACTTGTTCCTTGATACTGCTCATACTTAATGTTTTTTATTGTTGTTATTTATTGTTTGTCTTTTCCTTGTTCTGTGCTTAATTTAGGGTTGTTTTTATGTCTTTCCGCATCTCTTTGGGTCTTCTTGTTGAAGCTCTTTTGGAGCTCTTCTGTAAGGTCTACACCCGTTTGATTTGCCAGACAGATAAGTACCCAAAGCACGTCGGCCATCTCTTCTCCAAGGTTGGGCTTTTCTCCCTTTTTGAAGCTCTGGTCGCCATAGGTTCGGGCGATGACACGAGCCAGTTCACCCACCTCTTCAGTCAGGCAAGCCATATTGGTTAGTTCGCTGAAATAGCGTACTCCATATTGCTTAATCCACTTGTCTACAGCCTCTTGTGCTTCTTTTATAGTCATAATAGATGATCTTTAATAATCAAATAGGTCGAACTTATCCATAATCCAGTGAAAAATAACACGGCAATGGTATTGTAGATACCGATCTTTCCATCCTCTCTTTTGTCATATAAGAAATCCAGGTTCAGACCCATGATGATGAGTGTTTGACCTGCGTATACAGCCCATTCGTTGTCCAATAGCCTCTGTGAAAAGGCGATCCACAGAATCAATCCTATGGTCGTTAGCCAATCTTTATACTTTACTATTCTTTTCATTTTTTTTTGTTCTGTGGAATAGTCTGTGTCTATTCCTTGTTATGGGTGTCCATCATGATGGTAACTGGACCATCATTCAGCAGATCTACCTTCATGTATGCTCCAAATTCTCCTGTTCCTACAGGCTTTCCGAGTGCCTCAGACAGCTTCTTGCAGAACTCTTCATAGAGCGGAACGCTTATCTCGTGTTTGGCAGCTCTTAGCCAGCTGGGGCGATTTCCTTTCTTGTAGCTGGCGAATAGGGTAAACTGGCTGATGACCAATATCTCGCCGTTTATATCCATAATGGAGCGGTTCATCACATGGTTCTCGTCGTCGAAAACACGGAGTCCAATTACTTTTCTTACTAACCAGTCAATGTCTTCAGAAGTGTCGCTTTCCTCTATGCCGAGAAGGATGAGATAGCCCTGCTGGATAGCAGATTTTACTTCTCCCTCGATGGCGACAGATGCGTGTGCGACGCGTTGTATTACAATTCTCATATTTCTTAATTATATCTTCTGCAAATATACATTATTTTTGCCGAATTGCCATCATTTAGGCTGATTATTTTCAAAATAATCCCTTAATATGCTTGCCTTATGCTGGCCCACAATCTCTGTTAGGGCTTCCAGGCTTGCTTCTTTTATCTTTTTGACGCTTTTAAAATGGCTCAGAAGTGCCTCTTTTGCCTTAGGGCCGATGCCTTTAATATCGTCGAGTTCGGAGTGTAAAGCATGCTTGGACCGCTTGTCTCGGTGGAATGTGATGGCGTATCGGTGTACTTCGTCCTGAATCTGTGTGAGGACTTTGAACAGCTCACTTTCAGTCGGTATGGCAACCGTTTGAGGAGGAAAGCCGAAGAGTAGCTCGTTGGTGCGGTGTCGGTCGTCTTTTGCGAGTCCAGCTATGCTTATATGAAGCCTGAGCTCGTCTTCTATTACGGCTCTTACAACCTCCATCTGGCCTTTACCACCATCGGTAATAATAAGGTCGGGTAGCGGTGTGCCTTCTTCTATCATACGGCTGTATCTGCGCCTTACCACCTCCTGCATCGATGCATAATCGTCGGGACCTACAACGGTTTTTATGTTGTATTTTCTATAGTCTTTACGGCTTGGCTTCATACCTTTATATACGATACAGCCTGCCACGGCATCTGTGCCGGAGATGTTGGAGTTGTCGAAGCATTCTATCTGATAAGGCAGTTTTGGCAACTTTAATTTGGACTGCAATTCCTTCATCAGTCGAGTTTGTTTTTGTTCTGGATTGAGTTTTTCTGCCTGCTTAAGACGGTCGAATTTGTACTGTTTGCAGTTCATTTCCGACAATTCCAAAAGATGTTTCTTGTCGCCTCTTTGTGGTACGAAGAAAGTGGCGTCTTTTAATTTCCATTCCATCTCGAAAGGCACAATAATCTCTTTGGAAGCAGAGTGGAAACGTTCTCTGATCTCAGGTATGGCTGTTATCAAAAGCTCTTCGTTGCTTTCCTCCAACTTGCGTTTATATTCGTAGGTAAAGCTCTGGTTGATGGTGCCATTTTTGACGTGGATATAGTTGATAAATGCGTTCTTGTTGCTGTCGTCGTTCACGATAGTAAATACTTCTACATCGGTAATGGTGTGGCTTACAACCTCGCTTTTTGCCTCAAATTCGTCGAGCAAAATATACTTTCTCTTGTATTCTTCGGCCACCTCGAACTTAAGAATCTCGGCATTTTTCATCATCATATCGTAGAGATATTTGCTTACTTCCCGTGTGTTTCCCTTCAGAATCTCACGAGCCTGGCGCATGTTTTCCTGATATTCTTCGTAGCTTTGCTTGTTGATGCAAGGCGCTCCGCAGTTGTGTATGTGATAGTCGAGACAAGGCTTGTATTTTCCGTCTCTGATACCTTCTCTTGTCAAAGGAAAGCGACAAGTGCGGGGTTTGTAGAGCTTTTTGATGATTTCAAGTACTGCATACATGCTTCCTATGTGAGGATAAGGTCCGTAGAATGTTCCTACGCGCTTGTTGATGTTTCTTGTTTTGAAAATTCTCGGGAAAGGCTCGTTGGTTACGCAAATAGAAGGGTAAGTCTTGCCGTCTTTCAGCAAAACGTTGTATTTGGGGTTGTATTTCTTGATCAGGCTGTTTTCCAGCAGTAGTGCGTCTTCTTCTGTATTGACCACTGTGTAGGAAATGTCGTGAATTTTGGAAACAAGCACTTTGGTTTTGTATCTGTCTACTTCCTTATGGAAATAGGAAGATACTCTTCGCTTCAGATTTTTAGCTTTTCCTACATATATAATTGTATGGTTCTCGTCGTAGTATTGGTAACTTCCTGGCTTTTCAGGCATACTTAATACTATATTTTTGAGCTTGGCTAATCTTTGTTCGTTGTCTTGTTTTGACATTTCCTTTATATTTAAGGGTAAAAAACCGCTATGGTTTCACGTGAAACAATAGCGGCTTATGTTTTATAATTGTAAGAGGGTAGATACTTCTACGTCGTTATCGAAGACCTTTCTACCTATGAAATTCTCGTTTACCAATTCGATGATGAAGTTGGCATAAACCTTCTTGGGATGGAATTTCTTGACCAGGTCGCAGGCAGCTTTCATGGTTCCGCCAGTTGCGAGCAAGTCGTCGTGGAGCAGAACAACGTCGTTTTCATTGATGGCGTCTTTGTGGATTTCGATAGTGTCGATTCCATATTCTTTAGCATAACTCTCCTGTACGGTTTCGCAGGGGAGCTTTCCGGGTTTTCTGCAAAGTACGACTCCAGCTCCCAGTCGTATGGCTAAGGCAGAAGACATGACAAAACCGCGAGATTCGATGCCTACGATCTTTGTGATGCCTTTGTCTTTGTAGAGTTCATACATTTCGTCGTTGATCTCTTTGAGGGCTTCCGGACTCTTGAAAAGAGTGGTGACATCGCGGAAGTTTACTCCCTTGATTGGCCAATCGGGAATGCTTCTCAGATTGTCTAATAATAACTTGTTGTTCATTTCTTTTATATGTTTAATTTGTTACTTCTTTCTTGTTGTTTTTGCTCTTTGTTTCTATCCCTGTACAGCATGTACTTTAGCTAATGCTTAAAGTGACGCTTTAACTCTATTTTTCTTGATGTAACCGGTGTTAAATGTATTATTATCAATATTTTAGCTTTATAGTGGTTTCACGTGAAACATTTACTTGTTTCATAGTTTCGCAAGGGTAGGAACTGGGTGTGGTTCCTATCTGCCGAGCAGTACAAGCATGACGTTGATGTCGCTTGGAGAAACGCCTGGGATTCGGCTTGCTTGTGCCAGAGTTTCAGGGTTTATCTTCGAGAGCTTCTGGCGTCCTTCGGTAGATATCTCGCGAAGTTCTTCGTAGTTGAATCTTCCCTTAATTTTGATATTCTCGAGTCTGTGCATCTTGTCGGCGATGATTCTTTCCCGGTCGATGTATCCTTTGTACTTCATTCTGATTTCTGCAGCCTCTGTGATTTCTTCTTTGCGATTGGCGGGAGCATTTATCACTTCCTTCAAATCAGGGATAATTTCCGCTAAGTTTTGCAAATTCAGATGAGGCCGTGCCACCAGGTCTATCAGTTTGCAGCCAGCTCTGAGTGGAGTAGTGCCTAAAGCTTCCAGTTTGGAATTGACCAATTCTTTCTTGATCGGGTAGTTGGCGCAGAATTCGATGATTCTATCGATTTGCTCTTTCTTTTGCATCCACCATTCAAATCTGTCTCTTTTGGCAATTCCCAAGTCGTATGCTTTTTCTGTGAGTCGGGCATCAGCATCGTCCTGTCTGAGAAGAATGCGATATTCGGCACGAGAGGTAAACATACGGTAAGGTTCGTCCACTCCCTTTGTTGTCAAGTCGTCGATGAGCACACCGATGTAAGATTCGTCTCTTTGCATTTCGAAAGTCTTGTTGCCAGTGCAATAAAGTGCGGCGTTGATTCCTGCAACGGTTCCTTGTCCGCCAGCTTCTTCGTATCCTGTTGTTCCGTTCACCTGTCCGGCGAAGAACAAGCCCTTGATGATTTTAGACTCCAATGAGTGTTTTAGTTGAGTGGGGTCGAAGTAGTCGTACTCTATGGCGTAACCGGGGCGATAGATTTTCGCATCCTTCAGCGCAGGTATCTCGTGAAGAGCTTTGAGCTGTATGTCCATAGGCATACTGGAAGAAAATCCGTTCAGGTACATCTCGTTGGTGTCTTCTCCTTCTGGTTCCAGGAAGAGCGGATGCTGATCTTTGTCGGGGAACGTGACGAGTTTGGTTTCTATACTTGGACAATAGCGAGGACCTGTGCTTTGAATCTGTCCGTTGTAAAGAGGAGAGTCGGCAAGTCCGCTTTTTAGTGTCTCGTGTACTTTATTATTAGTATAGCAAGTCCAGCAAGGCAACTGTTTCAGCACTCTGTGTTCGCCCATATACGAGAATTGATGAAAGTCGCTGTCGCCAGGCTGAATTTCCATATCTTCGAAATGCACGCTTCGCTTGTCGATGCGAACAGGAGTTCCAGTTTTCATTCTTGCGGTTGTGATTCCCCATCGTGTGATGCTTTCTGTGAAGTGATGTACTGCAGGTTCGGCGCATCTGCCGCCTTCTACCATTTTTCTTCCTACATGCATCAGTCCGTTGAGGAAAGTTCCTGCAGTAATGATAATGCTTTTAGCGAAGAACTCAGCGCCCCAAATGGTGCGTACTCCAACAGCTTCTCCGTTTTCCACTAACAGTTCTTCAGCCTGATCTTGCCAGATGTCCAGATTGTCGGTATGGTCGAGAATGGTTCTCCATTCCCATATGAACTTTCCTCTGTCGCATTGAGCTCGAGGGCTCCATACGGCAGGTCCTTTACCTATATTTAACATACGGAACTGGATGGCGGTCTTGTCGGTGACTATACCCATCTGTCCGCCTAATGCATCAATCTCTCTTACAATTTGTCCTTTGGCGATTCCGCCCACGGCAGGGTTGCAGCTCATCTGTCCAATCTTGTTCATGTCCATTGTGATGAGGCATGTCTTGGCTCCCATGTTCGCAGCAGCTGCAGCGGCTTCACTTCCGGCATGGCCTCCGCCTATAACGAGGACGTCGTACTTGAAATTCATAATCTATACTATTTCTAATTTTCGGCAAAAGTAAGAATTTTAATTGAATTTTTAGCAAAAACACTTTGATAAATCATGAATTTATAGTAATTTTGCAGCAAACTTGCGGCCATGTACCTAAAAATAGGTATTTTGGGCGGTGCAAGCAAACATCTTGTACGGTGATATTTAAAGAAGAATATAAATTAGTTTCAAACAGTTAAATATTTAAAAATCAATCATTTATGTGGTTAATCAATTCATCTATTGGTAGAAAGGTAGTGATGTCAGTAACTGGTATTGCACTTATTCTATTCTTGACATTCCATGGTTGCATGAATGTGGTTGCGCTTTTCTCAGGAAAGGCTTATGACATGATTTGTGGAGCTTTGGGTGCAAATTGGTACGCCGTAGTTGCAACCTTAGGTTTGGCAGCTTTGGCAGTTTGTCACATCGTTTACGCTTTCATCCTGACAGCACAGAACCGTCGTGCTCGTGGTAACCAGCGTTACGAGGTAACAGCAAAGCCAGAGAAGGTAGAGTGGGCAAGTCAGAACATGTTGGTACTCGGTATCATCATCGTTCTCGGTCTTTTGCTTCACCTTTTCAACTTCTGGTACAACATGATGTTTGCAGAACTCTTGGGTACAAGCTTTGGTGGTCACGAACCAGCAGATGGTTTCGCTTTCATTCAGGACACCTTCGCTAATCCAGTATTCGTAGTTCTCTACATCATCTGGTTGGTAGCTTTGTGGTTCCACCTCACTCATGGTTTCTGGAGTGCCATTCAGACACTCGGTTGGAGCGGTAAGACATGGTTCTGCCGTTGGAAGATGATCGGTATGATTTACTCTACCATCTTGCTTCTCCTCTTCATCGTAGTTGTATTGGCATTCGCTTTCGGTTGCGCTCCATCTTTGTGCTGTGCAGCTTAATTCATGTAATCATTTAAGTATATAAAAAGATTATGGCTAAGACATTAAATTCAAGAATACCAGAAGGACCAGTAGCTGAGAAATGGACCAACTATAAGGCTCATCAGCGTTTGGTTAACCCAAAGAATAAGTTAAAGCTCGACATCATCGTTGTAGGTACAGGTTTGGCAGGTGCTTCTGCTGCTGCTTCTCTCGGCGAGATGGGCTTCAATATCCTTAACTTCTGCATCCAGGACTCTCCTCGTCGTGCTCACTCTATTGCGGCACAGGGTGGTATCAATGCAGCTAAGAATTATCAGAATGACGGCGACTCTGTTTACCGTTTGTTCTACGATACAGTAAAGGGTGGTGACTACCGTGCCCGTGAGGCTAACGTTTACCGTTTGGCTGAGGTGAGCAACGACATCATCGACCAGTGTGTAGCTCAGGGCGTTCCTTTCGCTCGTGAGTACGGTGGTATGTTGGCTAACCGTTCTTTCGGTGGTGCTCAGGTATCTCGTACATTCTATGCTAAGGGTCAGACAGGTCAGCAGCTCCTCCTCGGTGCTTACTCTTCTTTGAGCCGCATGGTTGAGGCAGGTAAGGTTAAGCTCTTCACCCGTTACGAGATGGAGGATGTTGTGATCGTTGACGGTCACGCACGTGGTATCATCGCCAAGAATTTGATTACAGGTGAGTTGGAGCGTTTCTCTGCCAATGCTGTAGTTATCGCTACCGGTGGTTATGGCAACGCTTACTTCCTCTCTACCAACGCTATGGGTTGTAACTGTACAGCAGCTATCCAGTGCTACCGCAAGGGTGCTGACTTCGCTAACCCATCTTACGTTCAGATTCACCCAACATGTATCCCTGTTCATGGTACAAACCAGAGTAAGTTGACTTTGATGTCAGAGTCACTCCGTAACGATGGTCGTATCTGGGTTCCTAAGAAGCTTGAGGATGCCAAGGCATTGCAGGCTGGTACAAAGAAGGGTTCTGATATTCCTGAGGAAGACCGCGACTACTACTTGGAGCGCCGTTACCCAGCATTCGGTAACTTGGTTCCTCGTGACGTGGCTTCTCGTGCTGCGAAGGAGCGTTGCGACAAGGGCTTCGGTGTCAACAACACAGGTCTTGCCGTATTCCTCGACTTCTCTGAGTCTATCAACCGTCTCGGTATCGACGTTATCCTGCAGCGTTATGGCAACCTCTTCGATATGTATGAGGAGATTACCGACGTTAACCCAGGTGAGTTGGCTAACGAGATCAACGGCGTGAAGTACTACAACCCAATGATGATCTTCCCTGCTATCCACTATACAATGGGTGGTATCTGGGTTGACTACGAGTTGATGACCACTATCCCAGGTCTCTTCGCTATTGGTGAGTGTAACTTCTCTGACCACGGTGCTAACCGTCTTGGTGCATCTGCTTTGATGCAGGGTTTGGCTGACGGTTACTTCGTATTGCCATATACTATCCAGAACTACTTGGCCGACCAGGCTTTGTGGCCTAAGCTCTCTACCGATCTTCCAGAGTTCGCAGAGGCAGAGGCAGGTGTTCGGAAGGAAATCGACCGCCTGATGGGTATCCATGGCAAGCGCTCTGTAGATTCTATCCACAAGGAGTTGGGTCACATCCTTTGGGAGCACGTAGGTATGGGTCGTACCAAGGAAGGTCTTGAGGAAGGCTTGAAGAAGATGAAGGCTCTGCGCGAGGAATTCAACAAGAACCTCTTCATCCCTGGCAAGAAGGAAGGCTTGAACGTAGAGTTGGATAAGGCTATCCACTTGCGTGACTTCATCTTGATGGGCGAGTTGATCGCTTACGATGCATTGCACCGCAACGAGAGCTGTGGTGGTCACTTCCGTGAGGAGTACCAGACAGAGGAAGGCGAGGCTAAGCGTGATGACGAGAACTTCTTCTACGTAGGTTGCTGGGAGTATCAGGGCAACGATGCAACTGCTCCAGTACTCAACAAGGAACCTCTCGAGTATGAGGCAATTAAGGTACAGACAAGAAATTACAAGAACTAAAAAGCGAACAAGACAATGGCAAGAAATATAAGTTTCACAGTTAAGTATTGGAAGCAGGACGGTCCTACAGCACAGGGTCACTTCGATACACACGAGATGAAGAACATCCCAGATGATACTTCATTCCTCGAGATGCTCGACATCTTGAACGAGGAGCTCATCGAGTCAGGTCAGGAGCCTTTCGTCTTCGACCACGACTGCCGCGAGGGTATCTGCGGTATGTGCTCTCTCTATATTAATGGTACACCTCATGGTAAGACAGAGCGTGGTGCTACAACCTGTCAGCTCTACATGCGTCGTTTCAACGATGGCGACGTGATCACCGTTGAGCCTTGGCGTTCTGCAGGTTTCCCTATCATCAAGGACTGTATGGTAGACCGTTCAGCATTCGACAAGATTATCCAGGCAGGTGGTTACACCAGCATCCGTACAGGACAGGCTCAGGATGCCAATGCTATCCTGATTCCTAAGGAGAATGCAGACGAGGCAATGGATTGCGCTACATGTATCGGTTGCGGTGCTTGTGTTGCTGCTTGTAAGAATGGTTCTGCCATGCTCTTCGTCAGCTCAAAGGTTAGCCAGTTGGCACTTCTCCCACAGGGTCGTGTAGAGGCTGCTGCCCGTGCTAAGAAGATGATTGCACGCATGGATGAGCTCGGCTTCGGTAACTGTACAAACACTCGTGCTTGCGAGGCTGTTTGTCCTAAGAACGAGTCTATCGCTAACATCGCCCGCTTGAACCGTGAGTTCCTGAAGGCTAAGTTGGCTGACTAATCTTCTCTTATCGAGATTCTTTTTCCTCTGACGGATGATTTCCATCAGAGGAAAATCAAATGAAATATTAGACCTCACACTATATGCTCTTTGCGTAAAGTGCTGAGGTCTAATTGTTTATGGAGTTCGATATAGGACTTGCCACCGCATGGGGACAGCACAAATATAGCACTCGTTGAGGAATCGCTATTTTGTGTCGATTTGTTAGTAGAACTAATCTAGTTAGACAGCCTACTTAAATAAGGCAATTATAAACCATGTTTGTTGGAAGAAAAGTTCCAATTCTTTCCAATTTTGCAAACATTGGAAAGAATTGGGCATTAAAGTGAAGAAATCATTTGGTCGAACAACTCTCCCTTTACATATCCTTTCTTTACTTTATTGAAAGAAATTTCAGTCAAGAATCCTTTGTTTACCAAGCCTTTGATGTCAGTCTTTGCAGTTGTGGGACTTATCAGAAATCTTGCTTGCATATCACTTACGGTAATTACGGTCGAAGGGTCATCTGCAAAGATTTTGATAATTTGGGCTTGTCGGGTATTGATGTCTCCTAACTTTAGGAAAGTATTGGCAGCTTTCTTCTCATTCTGCTTGCGCTTGATGTATTCCTGCAATTGTTTGAAGGATAATTCCAAAACTCTCATGTTGTAAGCTACGAAGTAACCAATGTCCATATTGTCAGCCTCTGCATATAAGTATGCTTTCTCATATGCTTTCTTGGATTTTGCAATGACTCTTGAGATGGATAGGTATTCAGTGAGCCAATACCCCTGTTTCAGCATGTACCAATAGAATAAAGCTCTAGCAGTGCGTCCATTCCCGTCTGAAAAGGGATGAACGTATGCAACCATAAAATGGATGATGATACCCCTAATAATAGGATGGATGAACTGGGGAGCATGTTCCTCATTGAAAAAATGGCACAAGTCGTTGACAAATGTGGGGATTTCCTCATAGCTTGGAGGAGTGTGTACGGTCTCATGTGTAATGCCATTTTCCACGACGACATCATTGCTTGTTCTAAATTGTCCAGCTTCTTTTGCATTGGGTAATGTGTTGTCTGTCATTAGCTGGTGTATCTGCAAAAGTAGCTCGGGTGACAAAGGAGTGTCCTTATGTTGCACGATAAATTGGATGGTCTGATAATTGTTCGAAATCATCTGCTGTGACTTATCCTTAGGTGTCATTTTCTTTTTAAGCATCTCCTTGGCTACCTTTCTTGTGGTTGCAGCTCCTTCCATTTGGCTGGAGTATATGGCTTCTTCCATGAGCGAGCCTACGAGATATTGTTCTTTGTTTTTTTCTTCGATGATAGAGCTAGCTCCCCATGTCCCGCCCCAATTCATGTCAAACTCATGGCACATACGCTGCATTGTGTTGGTTAAAGTTAAAGTGATGCCATATTTCTTCCAAACTTGTATCGTACTTTTTAGGCGAGTTGCTTTTACGTATGTCCAAAGTTGAAGTGCAGAACAGCCCTTAGGGCACTTCTTGTATTTAGTAGTGTCCCAATACTCGAAAGTTTCATCGATATGCTCAACCAGAGCTGCGATAGGTTCGTCTGGTGTAAGCATCATAGCTTTCATCAGTTCTTCTTGACTTATTTTAGGAGGTCTTTCTATTGCCATATAATTAGATATTTATGTCCGCAAATTTAATCAATTCTTTCCAATTTTGCAAACATTGGAAAGAATTGGAGGGTTTTATAGGATAAATTAACAGTCGTTTTTTTATACGTCATGAAAAAAATCCACGGAAAACATGTAAGTAATCATTATTTTCATTATCTTTGCAACCGAAGCCTCTTTTTTGAGGGAATAATTTTGTGGTAAAAGTATAGACATGCCTATAAACAAGAATGCTTTTGTAAGATATAAGGTGTTGGACAAATGTTTCAGTGATAAATACCATAAGTATTTCATTGAAAATCTTATGGAGAAAGTCAATGAGCAACTAACAGATGCAGGCAATAAGCCTGTGTCAAAGAAGCAGATATACGATGATATCAAATTCATGAAAAGTTCCGAAGGCTGGGAGGCACCGATAGAATCATATCAAGACGGTAAACGTAAGTATCTACGTTATAAATATGATTTTTCCATTACAGAAACTCCTATCACAGAAACCGAATTAGAGCAGCTTGAGACGCTTATCACTTCACTTTCACGTCTGCAAGGCTTGCCTATGTATGACTGGGTAGAAGGGTTGCTAACCAATCTTCGTTATCGCTTTGGATTGAGAGGTACAGAGGCAAACTTCATTGGCTTTGAACAGAATCGAGATATGGCAGGACTTCGACACCTTTCAAACCTAACGAATTGTATCATCAAACATCAGTCAGTCGTTATAGACTACCATCCTTTTGGTAAGGAAGTCATCCAATGGACAATCCATCCATATTACTTGAAACAATATAATAATCGGTGGTATCTTTTGGGGTATAATCCAGAATTTGATGATTTATCTATTATCCCATTAGACAGAATCGAGAATGTTACATATTCAGAGGTTACTTTCAAACGGAATTTAGACTTTAATTTTGATGCTTACTTCCGTGACATCCTCGGTATATCCATAGAGAAGGATAAGGAAGTAGAACATATACGATTGAAATTCTCTCCACAACGCTTGCCGTATGTGATTTCCAAACCAATTCACCACACTCAGAAAGTCGAGGACGCAGCAGAGGGAATTATCTCTCTAGACCTCATTCCCAATAAGGAGTTGGTTTCTGAGTTAATTTGGTTCCGTGACGATGTGGAAATACTCTCTCCAGAGTCACTTCGAGAAGAAATTAAGGAGATAATCGCAAAAATGTATCAAAAATATTTTGGTGTGAAGAAAGACTGCACAACATCCCTGTAATTTTGCAGTCGTAAAACAAAACGCAAAAGAATATGCAGACAGCAAACAACAACTTCACAGTAGAGGCACTTGTTGCCAAGTATCGTAACTTCGTAAAGGAGAATTGCCCAAAGGAGTTAGCATGGGATCCTGAAATAGGAGAATTTCCTGCTCCTATGGATCCAATAGATACTTATCCTGAAGCGCACTTGCTTGTTACTCTTTATAAAAGAGTCGCTGGCGAAAATGCAGACCAGAACATTTTGGAGGCATTATCTAAATATACGACCGCTTTTTATGCAAATGCGCTCAATGAGGAGGAATTGGATTATTTGGCTAATCACTTCTCCAAAGTTTCAACCTTTATCTTCGACAACTTTGCTGATGATTACACCACTTGTTGGATTGGTAGGCCTTCTCAAAAGGTTTATGAAATCATTGGAACACTTAAGAAAGTAGAAGCTGTAAAGACTATATTCATTGGCGGAGCAGGTTTATGTGATATCGCTATGCTATTTCCTGACTGCACAATTAAAGGATATAGTGGATACAGCTATGTAGAGGAACTTACTGGTGAAAAAGAGATGTGGGCATTAGGTCAAATCAGACTATTTGCCGCTGGCATCAAATCAGAAATACTCCCTTATTCTAAGGATACTGAAAATTCCCAATATATGTCTGATGTCGATATCGCAATCGTTGGAGCATCTGATATCATTTCCACGAATAGTTTTGGAGAAAAACAATTTCAATACATGCAATCATGCAGTGAATTGTTATTATTCATGGATAAAAAGAAAGCTGTTGGCGACTCTATTGATAGCTTAGAAAAAATACTTGTAGAGAAGAAATATATCAAGACTATTGTTTCTTTTGAAAAATCTAATATTATCCTTAATACTGGAACGACCCAAAAGCGTATTTGCATTCGTGCGAATAAAACCACTAAAGATGTTGTTTGCGTCAAGAATGATGTGACAGGAGAACAAATGCAATTGCCTGCTAATAGGCTTGATTCAACAATACTTTGGCCAAGCTATTATTTGACGGCAAAGCCAAAGGAAGGAATAGCTCTTACAGAAATAGTGTCATTCTTAGACTTATTAAACGATGAAAAAGATGGTACAGAATGGATTCTTTCTGATAAAGAAAGGAATATTTCTGTTGTTACAAACCTTTCAGCAGAGTACAAAAATGCAAACCTCTGTAAAGAACAACTAAAATTGGTAAGCGATTCTATATTTGAAGATCACTTAGGGTTGCTTAGCAAGATTACACAGTCTTGTGTTCTTTGCTATAGCAATAAAAATAAGTTAGGTGCAGGCTACATCAAAGAATTACCAGCTAATGGTATTGTTGCATACCGCGAACTGGTATGTCTTATTCCTAAGGAAGGCATTGACGTGCGATATATGGTAGCATTGTTGCTTACCCCAGAGGTTAGAAACCAAATCATGTCCATCTGCGAGGGAGAAGTTGACGCACAAGTCTTTCCGTTGATTATGGACAAGATTATTGTTCCAAATCATTCTGATTTGGAACGAGCTACATTCTTGTCGGAAGCCAACTACAATGCTTTTGAGTCATCACGTAAGGAGTTGGAGCAAGAGCATAAGAGCTACATCAAGGCTGTTCGTATGCGCAAACACGCTTTGACACAGTCTGCTTCGGCCATAGAAGCTACTTTCTACGCTTTGAATGCTTACAGAGAAAGACAAAATGGAACGATTTCAGACAATGAGCGTATTTCACGCATCAAACAAACAACCGTCAAGGATGCTTTTGAATATCTTTCTATGGCAACTAAGGATTTGTTGGTAAAGTTGGACCATATTGCAGATGTGGAATACACTTTTACCAAGCCTGAATGGATTAATCCTGAAGAGTTCGTCGAAAGCTATATCCAAAAGCATGAAAATGGTTGGGTAAACTTCAAGCCTGTTGTTTCGTGGACGAAAGGACATAACTTGGCAGATAAAGACATAAAGGACCTGTCTGGAGAAATCATATTGCATAAGGGAGAGCCTATCCATTTGATAATGTTCCCTAAAGATGCACTCAAACAGATTCTTGACAATATCGTTTCAAACGCCATATCTCATGGATTTATAGACGAATCCATAAATGACTACCAACTACGTTTCTCTTGGGAAACTGATGGATTTGATTTAAAAATATGCGTTGAGAACAATGGAGCTCCAATTCCTTCTGATCGTAGCACCTCATCGCTGTTGGAATATGGAGTTTCCACCTCTCTTGATACTAATGGGCATCATGGTATCGGGTGTAACGAAATTGATGGCATCATGCGTAAATATGATGGAAAGGTAGAAATAGTATCTTCTCCAGAAGACGAGTTTAAAGTAAAGTATATACTTACTTTTAATCGTACAAATACTCTTAAAACTCTTTAGATATGAAAGATTACGATTTAGAATTAAAGCAAGTTCTTTGGGTTGAAGACGACCCTGTGGTCATAGAGCAGTACCCATTAAAGGCAGAGAACTTCGATTTACAATTGGTGGCTTATCCTTGTTGGGATGAGGCAAAAGTTGCATTAGAAAATGACTTTGATCGTTGGTCTGCTATTATTCTTGATGCAAAATGCAAATACCATCGTGACAGCGAGGACAATGCCGTAAGATTTCTTGGCAGAGCGTTGAATGACATCGCCCTCATTTGTGAAAAGAGAGGGCGTGTTATTCCATGGTATGTCTTGACTGGCGGTGATGCAGAAGAGATATCTGACTCCATTAACGATGATCGTATGAAATGGGATGCTGATTGGACGAATAGTACTCACAAAGAATACTATTCTAAGAATGTTGATAACGAAATGTTGTATCGACGTATCAAAATTCATGCAAGAAAATCCCCTCGAATCCAAATACAACAAATGTATAAAGAGGTATTTGATGCAATTGAAGAATGTGATATTGATGATATCGGTTATAATGCCCTTGAAGATTTGCTTGTCCCAATTCATTTTCCTGACACTATAGAATCAAAGGATTATAATGACAAGTTCGAGAAAGCTCGTGAAGTACTTGAATATATTTTCCGTTCTATGTCCGCTCATGGCTTATTACCAGATTGGGGTAAACAAGTTAATTTTGCTTGGTCTAGTTGCATCCTTAGTGGAATGAAAGCAACAAATTCTAAAGACATTGTCGTATATGAAAGTAAAAAGCGCATTCTCCCAGTAGCAATGACAAAGACTATAAAAGCGATAGTCAATATCGTACCTCCTTTCTGTCATTCAGAGAATGGAACAGAATCAGATATTAGCAAGAAAGAATATATGGAACGAGTGCAATCATCTACCTTCTTGCTAAAAAGTTTTACTCTTCAGCTATGCGATTTAATTCTATTCTATCGTAGCTACATTCGTGAGCATCCTGATAAAGAAAGAAATCGTTCGGAATGGTATAAGATATAAATGCTAATTACTATAAATTTAGGGCGATATGACAGATTTCATCATATTGCCCTAAATTATTTTTGTTGTGAAGAAAGACCACACAGCAACGTCGTAATTTTGCTTCGAGAAACAAAAGAACGACGATATGAGAAAGAACAATTCAAACCTCGACTTGCAGAATGCAGAACAGCAGAAAGCATTTGAACTTGTAGCAAACACCAACACCAGTCTTTTCATCACAGGAAAAGCGGGGACAGGAAAAACTACATTCATCAAGCGTATCTTGGAAGAAATAGACAAGAAATTCTTAGTCTTGGCTCCAACAGGTATTGCTGCAATTGCTGTCGGTGGACAAACTATGCATTCTTTCTTTGGCTTTCCTATGCAAGCTATAGGTCCACATACCAAGATGGTGCTCTCTTATGAGAATAAATGCATTCTCGAAGAAATAGATACGATTATCGTGGATGAGGTTTCCATGGTAAGGAGCGACATGGTGGATGGCATGGATAGATGTCTTCGTTTGGTGTTTAAAACCAATATGCCTTTTGGTGGCAAACAAGTTGTCTTTGTAGGTGATTTATTTCAGTTGCCTCCTATCTTGAAGGAAAATAGTGCAGATGCAGAAATGCTCCATGATCTTTACGGAGCAGGGACTCCTTTCTTCTATAAAGCATTTGTTTTGAAGAGAATGAATCTGCCTAAGATTGAGTTTCAAAAGGTTTATCGTCAAAAAGATGAGAAGTTTCTTGATATTTTGGACAAGTTGCGTATTGGTGAGGTGAAATCTGAAGACTTGGAACTACTGAACCAACATGTCGGCAAGGAATATGATAGTCAAGACTTCTCCATAACCTTGACTGCTTTCAATAAAATGGCAGAAAAGATAAATGAACAAAAACTGGAATCCATTCAGGCAGAGGTGTTCTCCTATCAGGCTAAAATTCAAGATGAATTTAAGAAGCAAGATGCACCTGTACCGGAGATCCTTAGATTGAAAGTGGGTGCGCAAGTTATATTCTGTCGCAACAATGTAGGGTGTGGCTATATGAATGGAACCATCGGTAAGGTTTCAGAACTCAATGATGACAAGATTCTGGTCACATTAGAGAGTGGTCGAGTTATAGACGTTAATAAGGTTAGCTGGGATAACGTCAAAAGCAAATATAATCGTACTACTCATCAGATGGAAACCAAAGTCGTAGGAACGTTTACCCAATTTCCTCTTAAATTGGCTTGGGCTATTACGATCCATCGGTCGCAAGGAATGACCTTCGACAAAATGCACTTCGACTTATCCCATGGAACCTTTCTTCCTGGGCAGGCATATGTAGCCATCAGTCGTTTGCGTTCCTTGGATGGTTTGACTCTCAGCAACCCGATTTGTCCATATCATGTTTCTCAAAATCAAGAAGTGAGAGCTTTTGCCAATTCTTTTAATGATGTTGACATGATAGATGATGAAATAGAAGCAGGAAAAGCCATTTATCAATATCTCAATGCGAAAGATTATGATATGGCTTCTAAAACTTGCTTGCGGTTGGTATTGAGTAAGATTCGCAAGAATGATTATCGTAACGCTGCACTTATGGCAAAAAGGATGTTTGATATTATGTTGGATGACAAATGCCTTTTGGGGAGGACTAAAAAGATCGAGCTCTTGAAAGATTGCAGTATGACAGCTAACTTTCTCAATGCAGTTATCTGTCTTTATGGCAAACGTTACGAAGAAGCAATAGGCTATGCGGATATGGTTCTTGGAAGAAAACAGTGTCTTGAAGCTATGTTTGTCAAGGGACGTGCTCTTTATGAACTCAAGAGATTTGATGAGGCATACGATACAACATTCCAAATCGTTAGTATATCTCAAGAAAGTGAAGAAAAGAAAGCTATCGACAAGAAGTTGCTTCTTTTTGAGGCAAAAGTCAATGAGCATGTTGGCAACAAGGTGGCTCCATTTTGTAAAGAGCTCCTTTCGCTTTGTCCTGAGTATCCGTATGCTTACATAATGATGAGAAAAGAAATTCATGCTTTGGACATTGAGCTTGATTTTGAAAAAAATGAAAAGCATACTGAATTGCTCGAAGCATTTAATGACAAACGGATTTCTCATAACGAGTTCTTGAAGATATTCTCTAAATGTAAGGATGAGAGTTGCTTCCGAAAGCTTCGCCGTGCTCTTGTAAAATTAGAGCAATGACTTGAAAATAGCCATTCGTGTTTGGAAGTCGCATTATGCGACTTTGAACGAAGGAAAATTCTTCCCCTTCTGTATCATTGCTCCTGAGAGGGCACTTTTGTGCCATAAGTAGGCATTTTTATAGCACCAGTATTTATAAAAATAGCATCAGTATTTATAAAAATGGATTACGCAAAAACCCTTCACCCTTCATCTATTTGCCATTTTCAGATTTCGACTGATAGACAGAGTTTGCCCATGCTTCTATTTAAGGCCATTATTTGCCTTCTATTATGACCAGTCCGAGGCTTCTATTATGACCGGTTCGGGGCGTCTATTATGACCATATGAAGGGTGATGAAGGGTTATTTAGCCCCCTTCAATGCTTGAAACCCCGATAAACCCTGGGGATTCCAAACGATAGATGAAGGGTGAAGGGTTTTGTGCTAATTCTATTTCAAAAAAGCAAAATGTCGATAGCAGGATACTTCTCGCTTTGTTCCTCCAGAATCAACTTGATGGATTAAGGTCGCAATTCGCGACCTTATAACTAATAGTGTAATACCCTTTTCGAAAGAAAAACGGAAAAGTAATAAATTTCTTCCTAAACATTTGGAAGTAACTAATATTTTTCTTATTTTTGCAGCATGGAAGAAGAAAATATACGGCAGGGCTTATGTTGAAGTTTAATGAAGAAAAACTGTCTAAGTTGAGAACATTTGATGATGTTTTGCAAGAAAAATATGGCGAGCCTAATAGCGAGGCTCGTAAAGATTTTGATGCCAGGGCCAAGGCTTGGTATTATGCAGAGTTGTTAAAAGACGAGCGTAAGAAACAGAAGATGACGCAGAAGGCTCTTGCTGAGAAAATCGGCAAGAAGAGAGAGTATGTCTCTGCTCTGGAAAAGGGTCAAACAGATATGCAACTCTCCACTTTCTTGAGAATAGCAAATGCTTTAGGGCTGCAATTCTCGCTGGTAGTCGGATAAATGCATCGCCATAGTCAAGATAAGGGAGATGACAACGATGAACCAAGCGACTTTAGATTTTATTCGCCAGCATCAGGACGACGACGTTCGACAGCTGGCTTTCCTCGGAAGCAAGAATCCTGAGGTCAATATGCCTTTTGCTCTCGACCAGATACGTGGTCGACAGATGGCTCGTATCAAGTTGCCTCGCTGGGCCAGCATCGACGGCATCATTTATCCACCTCACATCTCGATGGAGCAATGCTCGTCAGAGCAGACTGCTCTTTATAAAGCCGAATTGGCTGCACGATTATTGGGAGTTTCTTCTCTTTCTTCTTTTCAAGGAGAAACCATGTCTCAGGGCGTTGATTCTAAAATTTGCGAATTTGCAACCAAGAGTACAGTTGATTCAGAATTCGCTCAAAATGAAGGCACTTGTGAAAAGCAACAGATATTAACAGAAACAGGTGGTTGTGTTAACAAAACCAAAGGCGATGCTTGCTCAGGAGATTCTGTTGCAGAAATTGAGTTTGTTGACCTTACTGGAGGTTTTGGAGTCGACTTCTCTTATATGGCAGCCCGATTGGGCGCTAAGTCGATGTATGTAGAACGGCAAAAGCATCTTTGTGAAGCGGCGAAGGAGAATTTTGAACGATTGGGATTAAAGCATGTCGTCGTGAAGAATGGAGATGGAGTAGAGGTGCTTCATGCGATTCCGAATCATTCTGGTCTTCGGGTAATCTATATTGATCCAGCCCGTCGTGATGATGCCGGCAACAAGGTGGTAAGTCTTCAAGACTGCACCCCCGATGTAACCAGGCTTCAAGAGGAAATGCTCCAGAAAGCCGATTTTGTAGTCATCAAACTGTCTCCGATGCTCGACTGGCATCGTGCTGTAAGTGAATTAAGGTGTGTGAGAGAGGTTCATGTTGTTTCTGTGAACAATGAGTGCAAGGAGCTCTTGTTGGTGCTCTCAGCGCGAAATATGGACGAAAACAGTCGCCTTCGCATTTGTTGTGTCAACGATACTCAGTCGTTTGTCTGCGATGATGCCGAAATGGCTTCTTCTGTAACCCGCATAGCAGCAGCCGACTTAGATTCGGCTCAATATCTCTATGAGCCGAATGCCTCGCTGATGAAAGCAGGCTGTTTCGGAGTTCTTTCCGAGCGTTATTCTGTCTCGATGCTCTCCAAGAACAGTCACCTTTTCGTGAGCCAGTTTTCTGTAGCCGATTTTCCAGGCCGTTCCTTCCGTATCCGTGCCGTTTCTTCCTTCAACAAGAAAGAACTCAAGCGCCATTTGCAAGGCATTGTGAAGGCCAATATTGCCACCCGCAACTTTCCTCTCTCTGTAGCAGAATTGCGCAAGCGACTGAAGTTGAAGGATGGAGGCGAAACCTATATCTTCGCCACTACCTTGTCTGACGACAGTCATGTGCTGCTGATAACGGATAAAATTTTAGAAAATGCATGAAAAGTTAGGAAATTCTTTCTGAATGTTTGGAATTTATCCTTAATTTTCTTAATTTTGCAGAAGACATGAAGCCGATACAAATAACAAACTGAACCCAGCGAAAGTTGAGTAACAAAAAAATAAGCTACTATTTATGAACAAATTAAAAACAATCTTTTTATTGCTCGCGTTTATCTTGGCGATGAACATGAGTGGTGTACAAAACATCAAAGCGGAGAACTATCCTTATAAGAGCGACTATCTTTGGCTCACTGTGCCCGACCATGCCGACTGGCTCTATCAGACCGGCGAGAATGCCAAGGTGGAGGTGAGTTTCTGCAAGTATGGCATTCCCCGTGATGGCGAACTGAAATATTCCATAGGCAACGACATGCTCCAGCCCGACAAGCATGGAAGCGTGAAGCTGAAGAATGGACGTGCTGTCATCAATATGGGAACGAAGAAGACTCCAGGATTCCGCGACATGAAACTATCTGTCAGTCTCGACGGAAAGACCTATGAGCATCATATCAAGGTGGGATTCTCGGTCGACAAGATAAAACCCTATACGCAGGAGCCCCAGGATTTCAGAAGCTTCTGGCAGAAGAACGTGGAGGAGCTGAAACAGGTGCCTATGTCTTATACCAAGGAGTTGTACAAGGACTATTGTACCGACAAGATAGACTGTTATCTCGTCAAACTCCAGATCGACAAAATGGGCCATTCCATGTATGGCTTCCTGTTCTATCCCAAGAATGCCCAGCCAGGCAAGCATCCCGTAGTGCTCTGTCCTCCAGGAGCAGGCATCAAGACCATCAAGGATCCTATGCGCAACAAGTATTATGCCGAGAATGGCTTTGTTCGATTTGAGGTGGAGATTCATGGCCTCGACCCACGCATTTCGTCAGAGACTTTTGGCGAGATCAGTCGTGCTTTCAACGACCGTAATGGCGGTTATTTGGCCAATGGTTTGGAGAACAAGGACATTTATTATATGAAGCATGTCTATGTAGGCTTGGTTCGTTGTATCGATTTCCTGACTTCGCTTCCCGAGTGGGATGGCAAGAATGTTGCTGTGCAGGGCGGCAGTCAGGGCGGAGCCTTGGCCATTATCGCAGCAGGACTCGACAGTCGTGTCACCCAATGTGTAGCCAATCATCCTGCCCTTAGCGACATGGCGGGTTATGCGGCTAAGGGCGGAACGGGCGGTTATCCACACTTCTGCCGTCAGCCTCAGATATTGAGCAATAAGGACTGTCTCAACACCCTGGCTTACTTCGATGTAGTCAATTTTGCCCGTTACGTCAAGGCTCCTACTTATCTTACATGGGGCTACAACGATGTGACCTGTCCTCCAACAACCAGCTATGCTGTCTGGAACACGCTGAAATGTACTAAGGAGAGTCTGCTTACCCCGATCAACGAGCATTGGACGACAACAGAAACCAACCGCGGACAGATGGAGTGGATAAAAGCACATCTTCTGAAATAAGCAGCTAAGCAAAATTGGCTGAAAATGACGGAACTGTCCTATTTGCGAAAACTCAGTAATCTGACAGGCGAAATCAGTTGATAAAACCAATATTGAGGCAAAATAAATCACCAATATACTTGTCAACCTCATAAAAAACTGCAAAAAAAATAGCAATATTTGGCTGTTTGACCAAATATTGCTATTTTTGCATGCTTTAAAGTAACAAACTAGTTTGAGATAATGTCATTAATAGAGATTCGAAAGGTCGAAAACAAGAAGGACTTGAAGACGTTCATCGACTTCCATTACGACCTATACGAGGGCAATCCGTATGATGCGCCCAATCTTTTCAGCGACGACATGAACACACTTAGCAAAGATCGCAATGCCGCTTTCGAGTTTTGCGAGGCAGAGTATTTCCTTGCTTATAAAGAGGGCAAGGTAGTGGGACGTGTCGCTGCTATTATCAACCATAAGGCCAATAAGCGTTGGGACCGTAAGTCCGTGCGCTTCGGGTGGATTGATTTCATCGACGACCGTGAGGTTTCCAAGGCTCTCTTCGATGCTGTAGAGAAATATGGCAAGGAGAAGGGAATGGAAGATATTGTAGGTCCGCTTGGTTTTACGGATATGGATCCAGAAGGTATGCTTACCTGGGGCTTTGACCAGCTCGGCACCATGCCTACCATCTACAATTATTCATATTATCCGGAGCACGTAGAGGCTTTGGAGGGTTTTACCGTAGATAATAAGTACGTAGAGTATAAGCTGATAGTGCCAGATACCATCCCGGAGAAATATTCCAAGATAGCGGCGATGATAGAGAAAAGATACAATCTCCATGTCCGCAAACTTACCCGTAAGGATATTTATCAGGGCGGATACGGGCAGAAGATTTTCGACCTCATCAATAATACATACAAGCATCTCTATGGCTATTCTGAACTCTCGCAGAAGCAGATAGACCAGTATATCAAGATGTATTTAGCTTTGCTCGATCTGAACTTTGTGACTGCCATCGAAGATTGGACTACAGAGGATCATAAGATGATAGGAATCGGTATTACGATGCCTTCTCTTACCAAAGCCTTGCAGAAATGCCATAGGGGCAGACTGTTTCCTTTCGGTTGGTGGCATCTGCTGCGTGCCATCAAGTTCCATAAGACCAAGATCGTTGACCTCCTGCTCATCGGTATCCAGCCGGAATACCGTGCCAAGGGTGCCAATGCGCTGCTTTTTGCCGACCTGATTCCTATCTATCAGAAGTATGGAATCGAGTGGGGAGAAACACAGGTGGAAATGGAAGACAATGTTGCTGTGCAGGGACAATGGGGCGTCTTAGACCCAATCCTTCATAAGCGCCGCAACTGTTATATTAAGAAAATCAAGTAAATAGCAACTGTTCGTATAAAATAAAATCAGAATTACAAGGAGGAATTTATGCCTGAAGATAAAAACTTGAATGAAAAGGGTGCTGCTGAAGAACTGGCAAATACCCCTCAGGAGCAACCTGTAGAATATACAGATGACAATATCCGCCACTTGAGCGATATGGAGCATGTACGTACCCGTCCAGGTATGTACATCGGACGTTTGGGCGATGGCAATCTGCCCGAAGACGGCATCTATGTGCTCTTGAAAGAGGTGGTGGACAACTCCATCGACGAGTTCAAGATGGGCGCCGGAGCGCGACTCGAAATCGACATCGAGGACAATCTTCGTGTCAGCGTGCGCGATTATGGCCGAGGCATTCCGCAGGGCAAGCTTGTCGAAGCTGTCAGCGTGCTCAATACTGGTGGCAAGTACGACAGCAAGGCCTTCAAGAAGAGTGTGGGCCTGAATGGTGTGGGTGTGAAGGCGGTCAATGCCCTCAGCTCTCATTTCGAGGTGAAGTCTTTCCGCGAGGGAAAGGTGCGCCATCTTGTCTTCGAACGGGGCATTCTGAAAAGCGACAAGACCTCAAAGACCGAGGATGAGAACGGAACCTACATCTTTTTCGAGCCCGACAACACTCTCTTCAAGAACTACAGCTTCCACGATGATATCGTGGAGACGATGCTTCGCAACTACACCTATCTCAATACGGGCCTTACCATCATGCACAATGGTCGTCGCATCCTGAGTCGCCACGGTTTGCAGGATCTTCTTACCGACAACATGACCAATGACGGTCTCTACGACATCATCCACATGAAGGGCGAGGACATCGAGGTGGCTTTCACCCACACCAACCAGTATGGCGAGGAGTACTATTCCTTTGTCAACGGTCAGCACACCACGCAGGGCGGAACTCATCAGAGCGCCTTCAAGGAGCACATTGCCAAGACCATCAAGGAATTCTTCGGTAAGTACGAGTATGGCGACATTCGCAACGGCCTGGTGGCAGCTATAGCCATCAATGTCGAGGAACCCGTCTTCGAGAGTCAGACGAAGATCAAGCTCGGCAGTACCACGATGACTCCCAATGGCGGCGAGACCATCAACAAGTATGTGGGCGATTTTCTGAAGAAAGAGGTGGACAACTATCTGCACATCCATAAAGACGTGGCCGAGGTGCTGGAGAGCAAGATCAAGGAGAGTGAGCGCGAGCGAAAGGCGATGGCTGGCGTCACCAAGCTGGCGCGCGAGCGTGCCAAGAAGGCCAATCTGCACAACCGCAAGTTGCGCGACTGCCGCATCCATTTCAGCGACGCCAAGAACGAACGCAAGGAGGAAAGCTCCATCTTCATTACAGAGGGCGATTCTGCCAGCGGAAGCATCACCAAGAGCCGCGACGTGAACACCCAGGCTGTGTTCTCCCTTCGCGGTAAGCCGCTCAACAGCTTTGGTCTTACCAAGAAAGTGGTGTACGAGAACGAGGAGTTCAATCTTCTCCAGGCAGCCCTCGACATAGAGGACGGTCTCGACTCGCTGCGTTACAACAAGGTTGTCGTGGCTACCGATGCCGATGTCGACGGAATGCACATCCGTCTGCTTATCATCACCTTCTTCCTGCAGTTCTTCCCCGACCTCATCAAGAAAGGCCATGTCTACGTGCTGCAGACGCCTTTGTTCCGTGTGCGCAACAAGCGAACCAAGATAAAGAACAAGCAGGCCATAGCCGATGCCGACGCCAAGTTGGGGCCGAAGGAGAAGAAGAGCGACTTCATCACGCACTATTGCTATAGCGACGAGGAGCGCCAGCAGTCCATCCGCGACTTGGGACCTGATCCTGAAATCACCCGATTCAAGGGTCTCGGCGAGATTTCTCCCGAAGAGTTTGCCCATTTCATCGGTCCTGACATGCGACTGGAACAAGTCACTCTGCACAAAACCGACCAGGTGCAGAAACTCTTAGAGTACTACATGGGCAAGAACACCATGGAGCGCCAGAACTTCATTATCGACAACTTGGTGATCGAGGAAGATATTCCAGATGAAGACTCTGATCCGCTGGATTAGAATTGATAGTCACGGGTTAACAAAAAGGCACGGATTTAATTTTTGGCTTGGATTACACGGATTACACGGAGGCTTGCGCCCTTGTATTCTTTTAGAAAAAAAAGTGTAAACCGTGTAATCCGTGCCTAAATTTATTCCAAGGGGTAAATATTATCCCTGTGCCTGAAAATAATAAAATATGAATTTATGAAGAAATATCTATTGTTTGCACTGATAGCATTCCTGGCAGTAACTTCTGCCAGTGCCCAGATGCGCATCAGAATGGGCAAGAACAGCCCGATAGAGAAGTTGGGCAGGGCAGAGATAGCCATTGCCAATCTCTATGTCGACAGCGTCGACGAGAACAAGCTTGTCGAGGACGCCATTCGTGGCATGTTGGAGAAGCTCGATCCTCATTCCTCTTACACCACAGCCAAGGAGACACAGGCGATGAATGAGTCGCTCAACGGCTCTTTTGATGGCATCGGTGTGCAGTTTAACATGGTCGACGACTCACTCCTCGTCATTCAGCCCGTTGTCAACGGGCCTTCCGAGAAAGTGGGCATCATAGCCGGCGACCGCATTGTGGCAGTCAACGACACAGCCATCGCAGGCGTCAAGATGAGCAAGGAAGAAATCATGAAGCGCCTTCGCGGACCCAAGGGAACCATAGTCAACCTCACTGTTGTGCGCCGTGGCATCAAGGACAAGCTTTCCTTCCGTGTCAAGCGCGACAAGATACCAGTCACCACGATGGATGCAGCCTATATGATTCGCCCCGGAATCGGATACATCCGTCTGGGCAGCTTCGGAATGACCAGCCACAAGGAGGTTTCTGTCGCTATGGACTCGCTCAAGAAGAAAGGCATGAAAGACCTCATCTTCGACCTTCAGGACAATGGTGGAGGCTATCTTCAGACGGCAGCCAAGATAGCCAACGAGTTTTTGGAGAAAGGCGACCTCATCGTCTACACCAATGGCCGTACAGCGCCTCGACAGGAGTTCCGTGCTGAGGCCAACGGACGCTGGCGCAAGGGCAAGCTCGTGGTTCTCACCAACGAGTTCTCGGCTTCGGCAGCCGAGATCGTGTCGGGTGCCATACAAGACCAGGACCGAGGCGTTGTCGTAGGTCGTCGCACTTTTGGCAAGGGATTGGTGCAGCGCCCTCTTACCTTTGAGGATGGAAGCGAGATACGTCTCACCATAGCCCATTACTATACGCCGAGCGGCCGATGCATCCAGAAGCCTTACAAGAAGGGCGAGCGCGAGGATTATGCCATGGATCTCGACAACCGCTACAAGCACGGCGAGTTCACCAACCAGGACAGCATCCATCTGTCCGACTCTCTGAAGTATTACACCCTGCGCAAGCATCGTGTGGTTTATGGCGGCGGAGGTATCATGCCCGATTATTTCGTGCCTCTCGATACGACCAAGTACACCAAGATGCATCGCTTGCTTACAGCCAAGAGCATCGTCATCAACCACAGCCTGAAGTTCATCGACGCCCATCGCCAAGAGCTGAAGAGCCAGTACAAGGATTTTGGTAAGTTCCTGGCAAGCTATGAGGTTCCTCAGAGCCTTGTAGAGGAAATCATCGCCGATGGCAAGAAAGAGAAAATTGAGCCCCGTGACGCCGCCGAATTGGCTCAGACGAGGAAATACCTGTCCATACAGCTCAAAGCCCTTGTAGCGCGAGATATTTGGGATATGAGCCAGTATTTCCAAGTTTGGAACGAAACCAACGAGATTGTGATGCGTGCCGTGCAGTTGCTTACGCATGGCAAATAGCAGATATGAAATCGGCTCTTTCTTCACAAAAGATGAGGAAAGAGCCGATTTTTTTATGGGGTGTTTATTGGATAGTTCAGTTATTAACCTTTTCCGTGCATCTTATCCCATTTCAGATAGATGCCAGCCAGGATGGTGCCCGAAATACTGTGCCATGCACAGCTGATGGCGCAGGGCAGTACGGCAAGAGGCTGGGCGGCAAAGAAGTTTCCGGCCAGGACGGTGGCAAGACCGGCGTTCTGCATTCCCACCTCGATGCTGATGGTGCGCTTCTTGGCTGTGTTGAAGCCTGCCAGCTTACCGGCCAGCCAGCCGAGGCAATAGCCCAGGGTGTTGTGGCAGAAGACGACGGCAAAGGTCCAGAGGAAGAGCATCATGCCGCGTGCCACAAGGTCGTCGTGAACGGTAGAGATAACGCCGCCCACGATAAACGCCAGGCAGGTGACGCTGATGCCGGGCATCAGGCTCTGAATGGTGGGGAAACACTCCCTCTTGCCGTAAATGTAGTTGAGTGTGCAGCCGATGGCTACAGGGATGATGGTTACGAGCAGAATGCCCTGGAACATGCCGATGGCGTCGATATGGATGATTTCGCCAGCTGTAATCTTCATCAGCAGCGGCGTCATGACAGGAGCGAGGATGGTGGAGGCACAGGTCATTCCCACCGAGAAAGCCACGTCGCCATGACAGAGATAGCTCATGATGTTGCTCGACACACCGCCAGGACAACAGCCCACGAGCAGAATGCCGAGGGCAAGGGCAGGGTCGAGGTGCCATACGTGGACAAGGAGGTAGGCCACGCCCGGCATGATGATGAACTGGGCGCAGGCACCGATGAAGACATCAAGGGGGCGTTGCGCCAAAATCTTGAAATCGTTGGTGGTGAGAGTCAGTCCCATGGTGAGCATGATGATGCCGAGAATGACGGTCTGGGTGATTCCGCGTACCCAGTCGAAGGTATGTGGGAAGAAGAATGTGAATACAGCTACTCCTATCACGAAGATGGAGGTGTAATTGGCCAGCAAACGGCTGAGCGCCTGAAATAAATGTAACATAACCTATATATTTTTAGAATGTTTGTCGCCCTCTTATATACGTTCTGTTCGGAATGTGGGTGCAAAAGTAGTGATTATATTTGTTGTGAGCAAAGGTTTTTGTCGATTTTTTCGTGAATTCCTTTTTATTTCTGATACAATTGTGTAACTTTGCACAAAATATAAGATATTACGGAATGAACGAAGATTTTGACATAAGAAATGAGTCGGTTTCGCCTGCCGAAAAGGAATTCGAGAAGGCGCTGCGACCCTTGAAGTTCTCTGACTTCAGCGGACAGAAGGGCGTGGTGGACAACCTGCAGGTGTTTGTCGAGGCTGCCAAGTATCGCGGCGAACCGCTCGATCATACATTGCTGCACGGTCCACCAGGACTGGGCAAGACGACGCTGAGCAACATCATCGCCAACGAGCTGGGCGTGGGACTGAAGATTACATCGGGTCCTGTGCTCGACAAGCCGGGCGATCTGGCAGGCATTCTTACCTCGCTGGAACCCAACGACGTGCTCTTCATCGACGAGATTCACCGTCTGTCGCCCGTAGTGGAAGAATATCTCTACTCGGCCATGGAGGACTATCGCATCGACATCATGATCGACAAGGGTCCGTCGGCTCGCAGCATTCAGATCGACCTCAATCCCTTTACCCTTGTAGGAGCCACTACCCGCAGCGGTTCGCTCACAGCGCCTCTGCGTGCCCGTTTCGGCATCAACCTGCACTTGGAGTACTACAATCCGCCAACATTGCAAAAGATCGTGAAGCGCAGCGCCATGCTCCTGAAAGTGCCTATCGAGGAAGAGGCTGCGGCTGAGATTTCGCGCCGCTCACGCGGTACGCCCCGTATCGCCAACTCGCTGTTGCGCCGTGTGCGTGACTTCGCCCAGGTGAAAGGCAACGGCACCATTACCTACGACATTGCTGAGTCCTCGCTCCGTGCGCTCAACATCGACCAGTATGGTCTGGACGAGATAGACAACAAGATTCTCACCACCATTATCGACAAGTTTCATGGCGGACCGGTGGGCGTGGGAACGATTGCCACAGCCATCGGCGAGGATGCCGGAACCATCGAGGAGGTGTACGAGCCTTACCTCATCATGGAGGGATTCATCAAGCGAACCTCGCGCGGCCGCATGGCCACTAAGCTTGCCTACGACCATCTGGGCCGCAATCCCTATGGCAGCAACATCATGCAGGGAGACTTGTTTGAGTGAAGAATTTGATAGAAGAACTTTAACTACATGAAGATAGGAATATTTACGGGAACTTTCGACCCATTTACAATCGGGCATCAAAATATAGCAGAACGTGCGCTCCCCATGTTTGATAAATTGGTGATAGCTGTAGCGATGAGTAAGCTCAAACATGCCACGGAAGAGATTTCTCAGCGTGTGGAGAGCATCAAGAAGGTGTTTCCTCAGGAGTGTACAGAGCTGATAGATGTGCAAGATGCTTCGAAGGGTTATCGCATGGAGGTAGTAGCCTACGACGACCTTACCATCGACCTGGCGCATCGTCTTGGAGCCAAGTTTCTGGTGAGAGGCGTGAGGAGCGCAAAAGACTTTGAGTACGAGCGTGAGCAGGCCGACATCAACAAGCAGTTGGGTGGTGTGGAGACCATTCTCCTTTTCTCCGATCCCCGCTACAGCAGCATCAGTTCTACGCTCGTCAGGGAGTTGAGATTCTTCGGAAGAGAAGTGGATGAATTTCTTCCTAAAAAGTGAAGAGTGAAGAACGAAGAGTGAAGAATTCAAGAACTTTAAAAGATAATAAAAAATATATAGTATATAAATGGAGAATAGGAACGAAAAGGTGTTGTCTTAACTCCTTTTACTCCTTAACTCCTTAACTCCATAAGAAGTATGATAACATATAGTGTAGAAGGCGTGAAAATGCCTAAAATCAAGAAGCGCGAAACCAGCGCATGGATTCGCAAAGTGGCTGCTTCGCACGGACGCAAAGTGGGTGAGGTGGGCTACATGTTTGTAGACGACGAGAAGATTCTCGAGGTCAACAACGAGTATTTGGGCCATGATTATTACACCGATGTCATCACCTTCGATTACGATGAGGGCGATGTCATCAACGGCGATATTGTCATCTCGCTCGATACTGTGCGCACCAATGCCGAGCAGTTCGGCAAGACCTACGACGACGAGTTGCATCGTGTCATCATTCACGGCATCCTGCACCTGTGCGGCATCAACGACAAGGGTCCGGGCGAGCGCGAGATTATGGAGGAGAACGAGAACAAGGCTCTCGCCATGCTCGAAGGTGCTTCGATATTGAAGTAAAGACGTCTTTTGTGTGGAATTGGCAGGAAAGCAATCATGCAGCATTCTCTGTACTGCTATGTGCTCTCCAGCCAATCCTGACACTTAAAAATCACCCCATTATTTACCCCTTTTCGACTAATCTACCTTTCATTATCTTCCACTTAAATCGAAAGGCTGTTTTTGCGTAAACAGCTTGTTTATAGAAGGTTGCGGTCTTGCATTATGTACACGAATCCACTATTTTACTAAGTGAAATAGCTTTTATTTGATTTTTTGGCTATCTTTGCAGAAGATTAGCTGCACTCGGCAAAAAATAATAACAATATAACTTATGAAACATTTAGCATTATCCTGCGTGTTGTCGCTGACAACCGTTTTCTCAGTTCAGGCGCAGCAGATGCCCATCTATTTGGACGACACCAAGCCCGTAGAGCAACGCATCGAGGACGCCCTCTCCCGCATGACCTTGCAGGAGAAAATAAGAGTTATTCACGCCCAGAGCAAGTTTTCATCGGCTGGAGTTCCACGATTGGGATTTCCTGACTTCTGGACTGACGATGGTCCACATGGTGTGCGCCCCGACGTGCTGTGGGACGAGTGGGAGCAGGCAGGACAAACCAACGACTCTTGCGTAGCCTTTCCAGCTCTTACCTGTCTTGCTGCCACCTGGAATCCACAGATGAGTCGTATCTATGGCGAAGCCTTGGGCGAAGAAGCACTTTATCGTGGCAAGGATATGATATTAGGACCAGGAGTCAACATCTATCGTACACCTCTCAATGGTCGCAACTTCGAGTATATGGGCGAAGACCCCTTCCTCGCCTCCATCATGGTAGTTCCCTACGTACAGGGACTGCAGTCGAAGGGCGTATCATCGTGCGTGAAGCACTATTGTCTGAACAACGATGAGGAATATCGCCATCAGGTGAACGTGAAGGTGAGCGACCGTGCCCTGCACGAAATCTATCTGCCTGCCTTCAAGACTGCCGTTGAGCAAGGCAAGGCATGGGCCATCATGGGCGCATACAACCTGTATCGCAACGAGCACAACTGCCATAACCAGTACACCCTGAACAAGATACTGAAGAACGACTGGAAGTTTGATGGTGTGGTAGTAAGTGATTGGGGTGGCGCTCACGACACCGATCAAGCCGTGAAGAATGGACTTGATATGGAGTTTGGCTCTTGGACGAATGGATTGAGCTGGGGCGCCTCCAACGCCTACGACAGCTATTATCTCGCCCGTCCCTATCTGAAGGCCATACAGGAAGGCAAATACACCACACGTGAGCTCGACGAGAAGGTGCGTCGCGTGCTGCGACTCTTCTATCGCACCACGATGAACCGCCATCGCCCTCACGGCTTCCTCTGTTCCGACGAACATTACGCCACAGCCCGACAGATAGCCGAGGAAGGCATCGTGCTGTTGCAGAACCGCAACCGTGTGCTGCCCATCAACACCCAGAAGGTGCGCCATGTGCTCGTGGTGGGCGAGAACGCCATCAAGATGATGACCGTGGGCGGAGGCAGCTCCTCGCTCAAGGTACAGCGGGAGATTTCCCCTCTACAGGGCCTGCAGGCACGACTGGCCAAAGACGGCGTGGAGGTTGACTTTGCCCGAGGCTATGTGGGCGATGTGACTGGCGCTTACAATGGCGTCACCACAGGTCAGAACCTGGAAGACAAGCGCAGCGAGGCAGAACTCATCGCTGAGGCTGTAGAGAAGGCGAAAGCGGCCGACTGTGTCATCCTCTTCGGCGGACTCAATAAGAGCGACTATCAGGACTGCGAGGGCCACGATCGACAGCAGTATGAGTTGCCCTATGCGCAGGACAAGCTTATCACAGCTCTGGCTGCTGCCAACAAGAACTTCGTCTATGTCAACATCTCGGGCAACGCTGTGGCCATGCCTTGGCGCGACAAGGTTCCCGCCATCGTGCAGGGCTGGTATTTAGGCTCTGAGGCGGGCGAGGCTTTGGCTTCTGTCCTCACGGGCGACGCCAACCCATCTGGCAAGCTGCCCTTCACCTGGGTGAAGTCTTTGCAGAATGTGGGCGCCCATGCCCTCAACACCTATCCCGGAACCTGGCGAAAGGAGGGTGGATCCAAGACCGAGGGCAACATCATCGACGAGGAATACAAAGAAGGCATCTATGTGGGCTATCGCTGGGCCGACCGCAAGAAGCAGCGTCCTGTGTTCGCCTTCGGACACGGTTTGAGCTACACCCAGTTCGCCATCAGCAATCTGCGTGCCGATAAGGCATCGATGACAGCAGCCGACTCCATCACCTTCACCGTACAGGTAAAGAACATCGGTCAGCGTGCCGGATCTGAGACCGTACAGCTCTATGTGCACGATGCCAAGGCCTCGGTCGACCGTCCGCTCAAGGAGCTGAAAGGCTTCTGCAAAGTGAGTCTGAAGCCTGGCGAGAGCAAGGACGTCAGCATCACCCTTGGCAAGGACGCCCTCAGCTTCTACGACGAGACTACAGCAAGCTGGAAGGCTGAGCCAGGACTGTTTGCGGCCTGGGTAGGCAATGCTTCCGACAATTTGAAGCTTAAGAAAACCTTTGAGCTGAAGTAAATGTCTTAGTTTCTCCTAAGAATAATCCATGTAAATTATCAGAATTATATCTTAAACCCTAAATTATCAGCATGAAAAAAGAATTATTGTTATCATCATTCATTCTTTTGGGGGCAGCTTTTCCTTTAATGGGGATAGCTGCCTCTCCATCAGCATCATGGAAGACGGTGCAAGTAAAACAGAAAGCTAAGCGTCAGTCTAAGAAAGCTGTTGACAGCAAGAAGATTCTTCCCATGAAGGAATATATCGACCAATTGATGGCCAAGATGACGCTTCAAGAGAAGATAGGTCAGCTCAACCTCATGGTGGCAGGCGATATTACTACAGGAAATGCTATGGACACTCAGGTGGCAGGCGATATTACGGCTGGAAGAATGGGAGGCGTGTTCAACATCAAGGGCTTCGACAAGATCAAAGCCCTGCAGGACGTGGCCATCCGCAAGAGCCGACTCGGTATTCCGCTCCTCGTGGGCATGGACGTCATACACGGCTACGAAACCATCTTCCCCATACCGCTCGCCCTCTCCTGCTCGTGGAACGAGGAAGCTCTGAGACAGGTGGGCGCAGTGTCGGCACGCGAGGCAAGTGCTGATGGCATCAACTGGACTTTCTCGCCAATGGTCGACGTGGCTCTCGATGCCCGCTGGGGACGCATCAGCGAAGGCTTCGGCGAGGACCCATACCTCAGTGGTGTCTTGGGAGCAGCCATGACTCGCGGCTATCAGCAGGCTGACATGAGCCGTGTGACCATCGTCCCCAAAGACCACATCATGGCTTGCCTCAAGCATTTCGCACTCTATGGAGCTGTCGAGGCAGGCAAAGAGTACAATACCACCGACATGAGCAGAGTGCGCATGTACAACCAGTTTCTGCCTCCCTATAAGGCTGTGGTCGACGCTGGTGTGGGAAGCGTCATGTCTTCGTTCAATCTTATCGACTATGTGCCAGCCACCGCCAGTCACTGGATGATGACCGATGTGCTGCGCAAGCAGTGGAACTTCCAGGGATTCGTAGTCACCGACTATGGTTCTATCGGAGAGATACTACAGCATGGTACCGCCAGCGACCTCAAGGAAGCGTCTGAACAGTCGCTCCTTGCTGGAACAGATATGGACATGTGCTCGCAAGGCTTCGTGCGATACCTGGAGCAGAGCGTTAAGGAAGGAAAGGTGAGCGAAGCTGATATTGACACCGCTTGCCGACGCATCTTAGAGGCTAAATACAAGTTGGGACTCTTTGCCGACCCTTATCGCTACTGTGACAGCAAACGCCAGAAGACGGACATCTTTACAGCCAGTCATCGCAAGGCTGCACGTGACATAGCTGCCGAAACCTTTGTACTTCTCAAGAACGACCAACAGCTTTTACCACTCAGCAAGAAGGGAAAGATAGCTCTCATCGGACCGCTTGCCGACACGCGCAACAATATGAGTGGTACTTGGAGCGTTGCAGCTACTCACGACCGCTATTCCTCACTCAAAGAGAGTATGGAGAAGGCTCTTGCAGGAAAAGCCACTTTGCTTTATGCTCAAGGTTGCAATGTGGTGTACGACGAGCAAGAACAGAAAGATGGTGAGTTTGGCAAGACTATAACTCGTGGGGATGATGCTAAGCTGAAGGCTGAGGCTTTGCAGATAGCACGCCAAGCTGATGTTATCGTTTGTGCCATGGGCGAGACTGCCGATATGAGTGGTGAATGTGCCAGTCGTACCGACTTGCGTATGCCCGACACACAGCGCGACTTGCTCGAAAAACTTGCCCAATTAGGTAAGCCCATCGTGCTACTCAATTTCTCTGGTCGTCCTACCGTGCTTACTTGGGAGAAAAATCATATCCCTGCCATCATGAATGTATGGTTTGGCGGTTCTGAGGCTGCCGATGCCATCTGTGATGTGGTTTTTGGCGACAAAGTGCCCAGTGGCAAGCTTACCACCTCTTTGCCCAAGGCTACAGGTCAGGAACCTCTTTATTACAATCACCAAAATACAGGACGTCCTGTACCCGATGACAATCCTCGATTTGCCAAATATGCCAGCAACTTCCTGGATGTACGCAACGGTGCTCTCTATCCCTTCGGCTACGGCTTGAGCTATACCACCTTTGAGTATGGTTCATTGCAGTTGAGTTCCCATAAAGCGAGTGTAGCCTCTGCCGACAGCGATACGTGGAACGACCATGCCGACATCACTGCCACCATTCGTGTTACGAACACAGGTCGTTGTGCAGCCGATGAAATCGTACAGCTTTACATTCGAGATAAAGTGGCAAGCATTTCCCGTCCTGTTAAAGAGTTGAAAGGCTTTCAGCGCATTCATCTTGCTGCAGGCGAGAGTAAGGAGGTAATTTTCCACATAACTCCTGATATGCTGAAGTTCTATAATGCCAACCTACAGTATGTTCTCGAATCTGGCGATTTCGACGTCATGGTAGGCCCTAATAGTAGAGAAACGAAGAATGTTATGTTCACAGTAGAATAAAGCCTTTGAGCGCTTCGTATAAGCGCTAAAGAGAATCCCCTGAAAGGAAGCCTTAGCATATAGGCAACCTTTCAGGCGATTTTTATGATTGTATTCAGAAGTTATTTTGTGAAGTCATGGAAGTTGTCATTCCTTTCTGTCACTAAGAACTCAAAGCAATAGCATCACTGCTTGAGTTTTATGAAAGTTAGATTAGAGATGTTAGAACGTTCCTATCTTCCTTACATCCTCCTCGAAGGAGTCTTTGTCGTTGATGGCACCTTTCTTGATATGTGCTCTGTAGTTGTAGATGGTGTTGACACTGTAATGCAGGAACTCCGCTATTTTGCTGCTGTCGTTGATGCCCAATCGGATAAGGGCGAAGATGCGGATAGGGGTGGAGAGTTGTTCCTTCTTGGGCTGTTCTATGCGCTCTTCGGGGCGCAGCAGGGCATTGAAGGAATCGAGGAAATGGGGGAAGAGCTGGAGAAAGGCGGAGTCGAAGTTGGTGTAGAATTCCTCTAACTCCTCTTCCTTGAAGTTCTGTGGACGTGTCATTTCGTACAACTCGTCATACTGGCGTGTCTTCAGCTTCTTGTGCACTCTCTTGCGCAAATCCTCTATCTTGTTGATATAGATGGAGCAGAGGCGCATAAATCTGCCCACATACTCTTCCTTGACACGGTTGGCGTCGGTGAGTTCATGGTTAACCACAGAGAGCTGGCTGTTGGTGATGGAGAGCTGCTCGTTGAGCGACTTGAGCTGTGCATTGAGCTCGTACAACTGGCGGTTGGTCTTGGCGAGGTCGTCTCTTGCGATGGCGAGTTTATGTCGCTGTCGGCTGACGTAGAACACGCCGGCGAGGAGCATCAACGCCAGGATGCTGATGATGCAGAGGGTATAGTTCTGTCGCCTGTTGTACTGGTCGTTCTCGTCTTTGTACATCTTGGCGATGGCCGACAGCAGGGGCGATATCTGGGCCAGTCGCTGTCGTGAGCCGAAGCGGTTGGCGCTGATGCTGTTGAAACTGATGTACTTGTAGGCTCTGTCGACATCGTTGAGGCCCATGAGCTGGTTGGCCATTTCCCACATGGATCCTTGGTCCATGACGCCGTTCCTGATGTCGGTGAGGACTGATTCTGCCAGCCAGTACATCATGCGGGTGCTGTCGTTCTCTGCCTTGTATGCCAGATAGCGGTAGAGGGCGACGAGGGCATAGGGATGCGACCCTTTCTCTACGTGGCTGAGCCACTGGTCGTTGATACGCATGGCTTCCCGATTGTCATGGGCATTGAGGGCGTCGAGCTCACGATACTGAAATACGGAATTGCTGGTGCGGGGAAGGACAGCATACATCTTTTGCCGGTATTGGGCTGCCATGATGCCGTATTGCGCCTCGGGGGTGATGGGGTTGCGGTAGTATATGATTTCGCCGTATACGTGGTTGTAAGCCATATAATACGTGCCCTTGGCAATGTTGTCAAGCTGGGTGGTGTCGATGGCGTTGAGGGTGTTGAGCGCCTCGATAAACTTGCCTGTGCTGGAGCAGCGGATGGCGATGAGTGCCTGGCACTTACCTACTTCTGAGTGCTTGCCCGTCTTCCGGGCAATCTCGATGCAGCGTTTGAGGTAGATGATGGCAGAGTCGTTGACGAAGGGTGTGTACTCTTCGTATAGCCGATAGGAGAGTTGGTATTCGGCATGTAGGTTTTTGGCTTGCGAGAGCTGTTGCTGCAGCTGTCGGATGCGCTGTTCCTTGCGGCTGACGTATTGGGCAGAGTGGTCTATCGCCTCGTCGATGCAGTGTAGCAGGGAATCGACGCTCTCTGGGGTCTGTGCATGACCTATGAGAACTGACAGCGCAAGGAAAAGTTGCGTAGTAAGGATGATTTTTAGGCTTTGTTTGGCTTTCTTCATTTTCAGGTATTTTACTGTTTGTCTGCAAAAATATGAAAATTTTTTAAAACACGCAAGAACAAAGCAAAAAATAATGATAGTTGAGGTGTTTTTCAGGAGTTTCTTCAGGAGTTAAAGGAGTTAAGGGTTTTTTCAGAAGTTAAAGGAGTTAAGGAGTTAAGACAAATGTCTTGAGGGTTTAATTAAAGGAGTTAAGACAACCGTATTTTGGCGTTGTTTTTAAACAACAAAGCATATGTCTTAACTCCTTAACTTCTTAATGAGATGCAGGGGAAAATTACTTCTGGAATACGCGAACGTAGTCCACCTCCATGGTGGCAGGTAAGCAAGATGGGTCTACGCCCTGGCCGCCGCCCCAGGCACCGCCCCAGGCGAGGTTGAGGATGGGGTAGAAGGCTGCATCGAAAGGCCATGCCTCCTTGCCGCTGCCGTCGTTGCGATAGGTGAGGAGTTTCTCGCCATCCACATAGAAGGTCATGTATTCTGCTGTCCACTCCATACCGTAGGTGTGGAACTCGGTCTGTGAGTTGTCGATCTTGCGGCGGGCAGACTCGATGTCTGTGCCGGTGTTGTTGTACTTGGTGCAGTGGATGGTGGAAACAACCACGTCGGGGTCGTAGCCCACAGACTCCATGATGTCGATCTCGCCATCACCAGGCCATTGCTGCCAATTGACAGGCATCATCCAGAATGCGGGCCATGTGCCCTTGCCCTTAGGGAGCTTGATGCTTGCCTCGATGTATCCGTACTTCCAACCTGTGGACTCACGAGCGTAGAGACGAGCGCTCTTGATGGTGCCGCCATCGTCGAGGAGGTTGATCTTCAGTGTTCCGTTGGAAACCTGTGCCACCTGGTCCTCGCGCACGTAGTTCTGCAACTCGTTGTTCACCCATCCGGCTGGCTTGATCTCGTAAGTCCAGTCTGGTCCCAATTCGTTGTCGCTGAACTCGTCGTTCCATACGAGGTTGTAGCCCTCGATGGGGCAGGTGATGTTCTGTCCGCCCTTGGCCTGGGTGACGGTGATGTTCTGGCGTGAGCCACCCGACCAGATGGTGATGTTGCCAGTGCGCTCAGCGCCCTGGTTCTCGCCCACGGTGACGGTGATGGTGGCTTTCTTGCCTACGGGATTGGTGGGTGTCACCTTGATCCAGCTGTCGTTGGAATAGGCGGCAAACTCGTGTGTGCTCTCCACCTCGGCGGTCTGTGTTCCTCCTTCCTTCTCGAAGTTCAGCGTGGTGGAAGAGAGGGTAATGGTCTCGGCCGAAGCGTAGCTGATGTCGGTTTCGTTGTTGCTGCAAGCGCTGAGGCTTATAGCAACAGCGAATATTGCGCTAAAAATCATTATCTTTTTCATGTTAGTATGTTTATTGTTCAAGTTTTCAGGGGGAATTCCCATGAATTCCTCACCTGAGAAACTTGAGTTTTGATGAAATTACTGAGCAGTTTTCTGGAAGATGATATCGTAGATTTCTACCTTCTCGCCTTCTGGATTTCCTCCAAAGTCGAATACCAGCTTGAGTTTCTGTGCAGCTCCCTCCTGGAGGACGGTGGCAGGAACCTTGACCTGATATTCCTCGCCTGCCTTGAGGTCGTAGTTCTTGATGAAGAAGAAGTTGTCATCGCTGGAAGTATCGGTTATCTTGATGGTTACACCCTTGATGTCTTTCTTAGCCAAGAACTTGCACGAGAAGTCGTAAGGCGTGTCGGCCTCGCCAGGAATATCGGTGATGAGGTGAACCTGTGCCTGCCACTGTAAGAAGGTTGCTGTAGGCAACTCAACGGTGTAATGGCCATTGTCGGCTGTGAGGTCGGGATCGGCTATCTGATTCCATCCTGGAGCGTAGTAGAAGAAGGTGCTGAAGCCAGCGTCGCCCTTGTCGTCTACGTGGCTTTTCCAGAGATTGGAAGCGCTGTTGTAGTTGTATACGGTCTTATCTTCTTCCTCGGCAGGTGCTTCCACACCGTCGCACTTATGTTCCTGCAAGTCGATGTTGCTGATGGTAAGTTTGGTGCCATCAGTATTTCCACCACCATCCACTACCAATGTGACGTTATCCATGTCTATGCCTGCCATGTCGCTCTTGTAGAAAAGTACTTCCTGATTTGCCTTCAGGTCGATGCGCTCCATAAAGTAGAATGTATCGTCGTCGCCCGTTTTCACCAGTTTGAGTGTTACGCCTGGATGGTCGGTGTTTGATGTAAGTTTGCAAGAGAAGTCGTAGTTGGTAACCGAGTTGGTGGTCATGTCAGTGAGGAACTTGACCTGTGCCTGCCACTGTTCGGTGGTTGCTGTAGGCAGCTCGATGGTGTAGGCGCCGTTCTTCTCGGTGACGGTTGGGTTGTCTATCTGTGTCCATCCCGGTGCATAGAAGAACTCGTTGGTGAACTGGCAGTTCTTCCACATGTTGCAGTTGCTGTTGGAGTCGAAGCCCTGGAAGCCCTCGCTGGCGCAGGTGAGGATGTAGTGCCATGCTATGTTGCCATCGTCCCATACGAGCACCATGGTGCTGCCGGTAATGCTCTCTACACGCAGACGGAGCTCGCCGTTATAGGCTGCGTCGGCTGGGATGTAGGGGAAGTAGGTGTTGGCAGGCATGACGAGGTAGAGGTCGTCGCCCTCGGCACTGAGCTGGTAAGAGCTGTGCTGCTCGCTGACAGGCACCATGTAGTCGGTGTCCTGATGATAGTCGGGGAAGAGGGAACAGCCGGTGTTGACATACATGGTTCCGCCAGCGCCTGGATTATAGGTGTAGCTGTAGTCTGCGCCAAAGGTGAGTCGGTCGTCGTACACACCGAATTCTGCCTTCTCGTTGGCTCCCGCCTTCCACCACTCGGTGCCGTCGGTTCCTGAAGGTCCGCACGCCAGGTGGGCGGGTTCGGTGGCGGCGATGCGCCACTCCTTGCCCGACAGCTTGCCTACGATCTCGCTGAAGTCGACGAGGGTGTTGGTGACGTGGAATGTGGTCTCGCCCATGCCCTGCGACATACCGTTGCGGTTGCCCACACGGTAGTAAACCTTATAGTCGCCCGAATTGACCCATATCTTCTGCAGTGGGTTGACGGTGGAGTAGACGGGGTTCTTGGTTACTTCCTTGCCGTCAACAGGAATGTACCACATGGGGTAAATGCCGTCGCCCTCCATGTGGAAGGTTACTGTGTTGGTCTCGTCGTCGACGCTGGCAGTCACCTTTGCGTTCTCTGCCAGTGGCAGTCCTGCCTCTGATACGCCGTCGAAGTCCTCTGGGCTGCACGCGCTGAGTGCCAACCCTGCTGTGGCAGCGATGAGGAGTGCCTTGCTGAATATGTTATGTTTCATAATTGCTTGAGTCTTTAGATTAATAGTCGTTTTGTGTCAGTGTGCCGTGAGATGCGTCGAGCTCACTCAAAGGAATAGGAAGATATTTCTTCTTCTCAGTCCATGTGTTGGTGCGGTAGCCGTAGGCATCGGGTACGAGTGTGGTGGCAGCCTTTCCTGTGCGGATGAGGTCCCAGTAGCGCTTGCCCTCGCCTACAAACTCCTTGTGGCGCTCGTCGATGATGTTGTCGATAGTGGCAGCCTTGTTGTCGGTGAGTCCGGCACGGTGGTGTACCTTGTTGAGGTATTCCTCGGCATCTGCCATGTTGCCGCCTGTGCGCACGATGAGCTCGGCTGCATTGAGCAGCGTCTCTGCGAAGCGGTAGATGCGCAGGTTGTTGTTGAAGTTGAGGTCGCCGTCGGCTTTTTGGTCCTTGTTGTTGTCCTTGTAGGCGAGATACTTCTTGAGCCAGAGTCCGGTGTACTGCCAGCTCTTGGTGTCGCAGTTCTTGCCACGGCTGTCGAAGATGGTGGCGTCCTTGCGCACGTCGCCCTCGTCGAAGAGGTCTAAGGTCTCGAGTCTTACAGGCTCAAATCCCCATCCATTGTCCACTCCGTCGCTCTCCTTGTAGTCGCGTGGAGAGATGAATCGTGGATAGACGGTTCCGCCCGCATTGATGACTCCACCGCCCCAGGCACGCACGGCTCCGTCGTCCATGTAGCCTATCTCGAAGATGCTCTCCTTGGTCCACTCGCCACTCTCGAGGAAGATGTTGGCGTAGTCGGGGTTGAGGTCATAGTTCTGTCGGTCGTTGATGATCTCGCGCATATAGCCCAGTGCCTTGGTGTAGCGGCTCTCGTCGTTCTGATACATCACCATCTCGGCATAGATCATGTAGGCGGCAGCCTGGCTCATACGTCCCAGGTTCTTGTCGTCCCACTTCATAGGAAGGGCGTTGAGGCCGATGGCGCTCTCGAGGTCGCTGATGACAGCCTCGTACACCTCGTCGGCGCTCTTCTGCTCACCGATGTAAGGCGACTTGAGGTTCTCGAAGTAGAAAGGTATGTTGCCATAGAACTTCCATACCTGCATGTAGTAGAAGGCGCGCAGCACCTTGGCTTCGGCCATGAAGGTGTTGTAGTCGGCCTGTGTGAGGGCAGCCTTGGCCCACTCTATATAGGTGAGCACGTCGTTGGCGTTGCGTATACCCTTGTAGCTTTGGTCCCAGATGCCTGTGAGGGCATCGCCTGGGTTCTGGGTGCTGGCATAGTTGGACATCTTCTGTAGGAAGAGGTTGTCGGAACTGGTTCCGCCGCCTACCCACACGTCGTCTGCCATGATGTCGCTGCAGAGCTGTAGCGGAGCATACTGCACGTTGTTCCAGTCGTACTGGCGCATGGGGTTGTAGGTGGAAACCACAGCTTCCATGATGTGCTCCTTGTTGCTGTAATATTCCTGCAGGGTGGCCTTGTCGGGAGGTGTTACGTCCAAGAAGTCATCCGAGCAGCTTGTCAATGTAAGGGGAGCGATGAGCGCTGCCATCAATACATATTTATATATTTTCTTTGTCTTCATAATGATAAGTTTTTTAGAGGTTTAGAATCCAAGGTTGAAGCCCACGGTGATGGTGCGGCTCTGAGGATAGACACCATAGTCGACACCCAGCGAAGTGGCTCCTGTGCTGTCGCCTGATGAGATTTCGGGGTCGAAGCCTGCATACTTGGTAAGGGTGAGGAGGTTCTCGGCTGCTACGAAGAGGCGCAGCTTGTTGACGAAGAACTTCTTGGTGATGAACTGTGGCAGGGTGTAGCCCAGCTGGATGTTCTTGAGTCTGATGTAAGAACCGTCGGTGATGTAGAGGTCGCTGCTCTGCCAGTTGGTTCCGTCGTTGATGACGAAGCGTGGGTACTTGTTGGAAGTGCCTGGACCTGTCCAGCGGTTGAGCAGATAAGAAGGAAGGTTGGCTGGTTGCACGTCGGTACGGCGTGTGGCATCAAAGATGTCGTTGCCGGCAGTGCCCTGCCACATCATCATGAAGTCGAAGCCCTTGTACTCGGCATTGAGGGTGAAACCGAAGGTCCAGTCGGGCATTCCCTTACCTATCTTGGTGCGGTCGGCAGCATCGATGGCTCCGTTGCCGTCAACATCGACGAAACGCACGTCGCCAGGCACAGCCTTAGGCTGCAGCAACTCGCCGTCCTTGTTGACCCATGCCTTCACCTCGTCCATGGTCTGGAAGATACCGGCTGTCTTGTAGCCGTAGAAGTATGGGAATGGTTCGTTGTTGGAACCGCGGGTGATGGTTCCGGTGTTCTGCATAGAACCGAGTTCCAAGAAGCCTGAGGTGTTGCCGAGGTTCTTCAGTTTGTTCTTCAGATAAGAGGCATTAGCCTTGGCATGGAATTTGGCCTTACCGATGTTCCACTTGTAGCTGGCTTCGAGCTCAAGACCCTTGTTCTCCATATCGCCCACGTTGCCAAGAGGTGCGCCGGCTCCCACATAGTTAGGGATAGGCATACTGATGATCATGCCGTTGGTCTTCTTGATGTAATAATCGAGGCTGAATGTCAGGGCGTTCTTAAAGAATCCCAAGTCGATACCTAAGTCGGTCTGTTCGCTCTCCTCCCACTTCAGGTCGGGGTTGGCAAGTGAGCCTGCCTGTACACCATTGACAACGGTCTCGCCCTTGCCCAGGATGGTGTTATAAGGCGAAGCTGTCCAGGCTGCATAGGTGAAGTCGCCGATGTTGTCGTTACCATTCTTACCCCAGCTACCGCGAATCTTCAAGTTGCTCAACCAGTCGGGAGCTTTGAAGTAAGGCTCGTTGATGACGTTCCATCCCAAAGAGAAGGAAGGGAAGGTGGCGTAGCGGTTGTTGGCACCGAAGCGTGAACTACCGTCGCGACGTACAGTAAACTGTGCCATGTAGCGCTCGTCGTAGTTGTAGCTGGCACGGAAGAAGTAAGAACTCAGTGTGTGTTCGTAAGCAGGTCCTCCACTGGCAGACATCTCGCCACGGCTCTGGGCGGCACTCGTATTGTTCATGAAGGGCTTGTTTATGTCCTTGAGGTTCTGCAATGCACCATAGAGGTTCATGCCTGTATTCTGCATCGCACTCTGACCTGCCACCAAGTTGATGGTGTGCTTGTTGAAGGTTTTGTCCCAAGTCAGCACGTTCTCCAACTGCCATACAGTGCCGCGGTTGCTTGACTGGTGGGCGTTGGTGATAGTGGCCTTATTGTTTCCTGAGAGATAATAGAGAGGTGTGTAGCCGTCGCTTCCCCAGAATCCGAGGTCGGCTCCGTAAGAGATGCGGTATTTCACGCCGTAACCGATGTTGAGGTCGGCAGAGAAGTTGGCTACAAACTTATGGCTCCAGCCCAAGTCGCCAGGCAGCGAGAGCATGGCCAATGGGTTGTTCATTTCCTGATAGCTGCTTCCTGGAACTGTGTACATACGTCCGGCTCCATCGTAGAGCATGTACTGCTCGCCATAGAGATTGCTCTGAGCTTCGGCTGCTGCACCGCTCACTGTAGGAGTGAGGATAGGAGAGAGGTAGAGGGCTGAACCCAATGGAGAACCATACTGAGAGTTGGCGTCGATGGCCTTGCTCTTGACACGAGAGTAAGAGATGTTGGCGCTGATCTGCAGTTTGTTGAGCCAGTCGCGGTCCTTGGTGTCGTCGAAGAGCGTGTAGCTGGTATTGCTGCGAAGCGACAGACGGCTGTAGTTGCTTCGGTCGTAGTTGCCGCCTACGATACCGTCCTGATGATAGTAACCCATAGAGAGGTAATAGTTGATCTTGTCGGAAGCGCCGCTGACGTTCACCTCATGGTTGACAACACCGGCGTTGTCGTTGAACACTTCGTCCTGCCAGTCGGTGCCCTTGCCGTACTGATAAGGATCGGCATAGATAGGAGCCTGTCCTGCGTTGACAAGACCTTCGTTCATCATCACAGCATACTCAGTGGCGTTAAGCACATCGCGGTGCTTCCATGGGTTCTGCCAGCCGTAAGAGAAGTTGTAGTTCACGTGTACTCTGCCCTTCTCGCCGCCCTTGGTGGTGACGAGGATGACACCGTTGGCAGCACGTGTACCGTAGATGGCGCCAGAGGCAGCGTCCTTCAGCACCTCGATGCTCTCGATGTCGCTGGGGTTCAGATAGTCGATACCGCCCTCGATAGGCATTCCGTCAACGATGTAGAGAGGGTTGCTGTTGTTGATGGTTCCGATACCACGGATACGAACCTGAGAGGCAGCACCAGGCTGACCTGATGAGGAAGTGACGGTAACACCTGAGGCCAAACCCTTCAGTGCGTTGTCGACACGTACTGCCGCCTTGCCGTCGAGGTCGTCGGCGCTCACCTTGGCGATAGAGGCTGTTACGACGCTCTTCTTCTGAACACCATAACCCACTACCACTACGTCTTCGAGGGTGCGTGAGTCTTCCTTCAGCGTGATTTTCAGCTTGTCGGAAGCCTTCACCTCTTGAGTCACATATCCTATATAAGATACGACCAATGTTGTGTTGGGGTTGGCTTGAATCGTGAAGTTACCATCCAAGTCGGAAACTGTACCTTGCGAGGTACCTTTTACTACTACTGATGCACCGATGATGGGTTCGCCACTCACGTCGGCGATGTTACCCTTACAGGTAATCTGTTGCGCCTGCATGATGGTTGCCACAAACAATGTCAGCATCACCATTAATAACCTTGTTGGTTTCATAAGCTAAATGTTTAGATTTTTGTTATTATTGAGTTTCGTTATTATTAGGTATGATGTAGGTGGACGACTTTTTCGTCTTCTACCGAAGCATTCGTTTTTCCGCTTGCAAATGTACTAAAAAAAATAGTCGGTAACAACCCAGTGATAAATAAAAGTGGATTTGAAAAGTAGAAAGTTTTTCTTATGTTTCTGATTATCAGTACTGTGCGAGAAACTTGAAGAATGAAATCAGTGGACGATTTGTAAAGCAGAACTTCGCGAAAAGGGCACTTTCATCCTTCTTGTGTGTTGACAAAAAATAGAATTGTGTTTTTGTGCGATTTTGCTTCTGTTCGTATGTTGTCCACTTTCTTCTTATCTTTGATTATCTTTTAAACAGTTGATTATTAGTGGTTTGTGAATCTTATGGCACTTCTGTTGTTCCACTTTTCCATTTTATGCCGAAAAATGGGTGGATTTTTTGCTTAATTTTGCGGCAACAATCTGATTTTTTTAATAACTTTAAAAACTTAAATGAGTATGAAACATTTGAATTTACTTCTGTTTGCATCTTCCATGATGTTCGTGGCGCCTGCTTATGGTCAGGACTATAAAAAGGTATGGGCGGACGAGTTTGACAACGTGGGAGCGGTGAACGAAACTACCTGGAACTTTGAGACTGGAAACTATAACAACGGATTTGGCAACTGGGAATTGGAAAACTATCAGAAGGCCAACGCCACCGTGGGCCTCGCACCCGACGGAACCACCAAGGCACTCATCATCACAGCCAAGCCCGACCTTACTTCGGCTCGACTCTTCACCAAGGACAAGGTGTCGTTCAAATATGGTAAGTTGGAAACACGCATCATGATCCCTAAGACTGCCAATGGTTTGTGGCCAGCCTTCTGGCTGCTTGGCAACACGGGAACATGGCCTTCGTGCGGTGAAATCGACGTTTTGGAGATGGGACATGCTGACGGAATCAAGAACGGCACTCAGGAGAAATACTATAGCGGCGCCTGCCACTGGGGTGTTTATCAGAATGGTGGCTATCCCAACTATGGCAAGTTCACCACTTCGCCTACGAGCCTGCAAGACGGCAAGTTCCACAAGTTTGTATTGGAGTGGACGCCCGATGTCATCAACATGTATCTCGACGATGCTACTAAACCTTATTATAGCATGGACATCAGCGACAGAAGTCTGAATACATCGCCAGGCAACTATTTCAACAAGCAGTTCTATATGCTCGTCAACTTGGCGATAGGCGGCAACTTCACAGGCGTGCACGATAGAGCAGCCGTTACTGCCCTCAATTCTGGCGAGAAGAAGATGTATGTAGACTATATTCGCCTTTACCAGAAGGAGGGACAGGAGTGCTACACCATCAACGGAAAAACCGTCGATAATATCAACGAGGACACACATTTCGAGGACACAACCACCAAGTTAGGAGAATATGGCTACAAGTCGCTCGACGCAACGGGCAAGTCGGTATTCGACTTCTCCAAAGGTTCCGACTACGTCATTATCAGCGCTTCCACCGGTGTAATGCAGCAGATGGGTGAGAAAATCAAAGCCGACTATTCAGTAGACAACACCAAGCAGCACCTCTATATCTGGGAGAACACCTATGCGCCAAGCATTGGAACAGGTGTCAATTCCTTCGGACTCAACGAGGATTACTCTGTTTTTACCGTTACCCAAAAAGGATGGTCAGGATTGGGCTTTCACGGATTGAAAGACCTCTCCATGCTCGACGACAGCTACTATCTCCATTTCTCGATGAAGGGCGACGATGCTCTCTTGCATGCTTCTCATGCGATTCGTGTAGGTGCGGCCAGCTTCACTATCGGCAACAACCCTGTGGAGGGCATGATTTTGGGCGACTACAAACGCGATGGCGAATGGTACAGTTTCGACATTCCTTTCAGCAAGCTCAAGAAGATGGCAGGAACTGTGTTCCCCGACAAGGACGGTGGTGCTGCTGCCTATAGAGAGAATGCTTTCTGCGCGCTCAGTGGTGGAAATGAAGGAACAAAACTGATCTTCGACAACGTGTTCTTCTATAAAAAGCAGGGTGGCAGCGAGACTCCTGATGTCGACGCTACGCTCGGAGAATTTGGATCCAAGTCGCTCAACGCCGAAAAACAGTCGACTTTCGACATTGCATCGGGTTCCGACTACGTGCTCATCGCCACTGGCAGCACCTTTGCCAATCAAGTAAAGGACGCAGGCAAGGTAAAGGCCGACTACAATGTCGACAATAGTCGCTATAACTTCAACCTTTGGGAGGGCACCATGACAGGCGCTACACCCACAGGCACCAACAGCTTCGGCTACAACGAGGAATACTCCTGCGTGAAGGTTGCTGGCGGAAAAGGTTGGTCGGGCGCCGGCTATGCTCCAGCAGCAGCCACCGATATGAGCATGATAGACGACAGTTACTGGCTCCACTTCTCAATGAAGACAACCAATGAGATCAGCAAGAATGCTCCTTATGCCATCGTCATTGGCGAGAATGCTCACTTCACCATTGGCTCTGCTCCTTTCGAAGATGCAGGTAAGAAATATGCAGTACTTGGCGATTTCTATCGCAACGGTGAATGGTACAGCTTCGATATTCCAATGACAGAAATCAAGAAATATGGCACTCCTGCCTTCTGGGGTAATAGTTCTTACAAAAATAACATCCTGAGTGTCCTTGCTGGCGGAACCAACGGTGTAGAGGTGAATCTCGACGGTGTCTTCTTCTACAAGAAGATTACTACTGGTATCCAGGCTTCTACTGCAGATAAGAAGCAGCAAGCCAAGGTGCTCGGCATCTACGACCTCACTGGCCGCCGTGTCAGTGATATGAATGCTGGTGGCATTTACATCGTACGAACCAACCAAGGAAACTTTAAGGTGAAAAAGTAATATTTAAAGGTAAAAAAGTAAAAACAACTTTCTCAAATGGGGAAGTTAAGATAACTTCTCTAACTTCCGCACATGAGAAAGTTCAATAAATCAGGTACAAGGGGGCGTTTCATCAAGATGAAACGCCCCTTTTATCTTAATATTTTTCAAAACGAAGAAATAGATAAACAATAGATAATCAGTTACTTGTGCTCTTTTTGTTGCTTCGTGAAGCCACTTTTTTACCCACAGCCGAAAAGCGAAACGATAAAAAGAGTAAATTTGCAAGCGAAAACTTAATAACTTAATTGTGTAATTAAAAAAACTATGCTTATGAATAGGAGAATTTACAAATTGTTACTTTTCTGTATGGTTAGCATGCTTTCTGTTTTTGTGCATGCTGCCAATACGCTGGAAGTAACTTATCAGATTGGTAACACCCAAAAAGTCACTTGTCTATGGCCGTCGTTATAAAAGATGAACGCGTAAAAATATATCGTAGCTTTAGTTCTTTCAGAACATCATTGGCACAGATTAGGAATAACAACACATACATACATTATAACTTTGCGTACAAATTTAAATAACTCAAGTTTCGCAAGTGGTTTAAGTACGGGCTGAAGGCCCAAAAGCTCCAGAAGCAGCACGCCCTGAAAGGGCAGAAGCTCTTAGCCCAGGGCAGCGCCCTGGGTATAATGGCAATCGGCAAGGCGCCCTGTAAGGGCAAAAGCTTTGTAAATTGCCTGGAGTTTTAAAGCTTTTGCCCTTACAGGGCGACAGGTTTGCGTCCAAAATAACCCAGGGCGCTGCCCTGGGCTAAGAGCTTCTGCCCCTTCAGGGCGTGTGGGGCAAAACTTGCGAAACTTCAGTAAATAATAACTAAAAAGAAAGGAGTGAGTTTCTCAGATTTTATTTGAATTTTTGCCATGTCATTCAGAGTTTTATTTGTTTTTTTAATGCAACACTAAGATAAGTGAAATTTCTGACATGACATAATCCTGGGCAACTTTTTGTTGTTAAGGTCTTTTAAAAGTTTAATTAATAATAGTGTTGCGGAATTATGGATATGAAAAAAAAATTACTTTTATCAATGATCTTGCTCGCTTTGTGCTTGATACAGGCTTCAGCGGACACTTATTACTTCAAAATCCGGCTTTACAATGAGAAGGGTGAGTTGGAAAGATGGTCTAAATATATTAGTGTAGAGGCTAAATCCCTCGGGGTAATCGATGGTGTTGAGAAATATGAATATCCTAACGGACTGAGAACACTTCTTAATGGAGGGACTGTAGAGGATAATGAAAATCCAAAGAACACCTATACATTGCCCAAAAATGCCAATAATGAGGTAAATCTGGATAGAATTTATGGTATTGTATTTGCCAATGGGAAAGGAAGAGGTTTAAGTGAACAACAAAACATAATGGAGGGAGATGAATATAAAGCGTGGGAGCAGATACGTGGGCACATCAAATATCTCGAATTGCGCGAGTATATACGTGATTCATATAATGATGATAGCTATTTCATGTATATGGATAATGTTGAAGAGTTGGAATTGCCTAAAAATGGTATGAAAGTAGGAATTGAGGATAATGATGGTATTAGGTATTTCGCTAATGCTCATAAACTGAAAAAAATAACTATATGGACCGGTGAGAAGCAAGTAGATATAACAGATAATACGGTAACGAATAAACAATTGCTGAATAGAGTTGGAAAATTTATGTTTGCCAATTGTTGGGCCTTGAGTACCAAATATATAAACCGATTGATAAAGGATGTTACAGAGATAAAAGACAATGCTTTTTTCGCAGATGACGATAATCGTAAAGATTTATCTGACGAAACAGACAATACAATTATTGAGATACCCAGCACAGTAACGAAAATAGGAAATCAGGCTTTTCGTAATCGAGTGAAAGTTACCGGACTGAATATTCACGGAAATGGCTGCTTGGAGATTGGTTCTGAAGCATTCAGAAGCTGCGAACAGTTGAATGCCTTAAACTTGGATAATGTTAAGATAACCTCTCTTGGAACTGGTGTATTTGGTGACTGTCGATCCATGACCAACGAATTTGTTAATGGTGTGTTAAAGAATTATGCAGACAATAAGGGAACGAAGATTCCTGCTTATCTGTTTTTTGGCTGCAACGGACAAGATGGACATGATGGATCGGATGCGAATAAAAAAGTTTGTTCTTTTACCGATTTGAATATTCCTGCACAGTTTACTGAAATAGGAGATGGTGCATTTGCTTCTAGTGGTGATGCTCAAATAAAGTTGGAAACTATCACAGTGAACCGTGGGGAGGCTCCTAAGTGCCTACAAGGGGAAACGGACGAATATGCAAATATTAAAAATAAAAGCGTGTTTGCAGGGCTGGATCCAAATTTGACAACTGTAATCTTTGCTAATCCTGCAGACGGATGGGATGCAAATAAGAAAACTGGTTTTTTGACCTATATGGATGATAAGTCTGAGTTTGAGCGTCTTCTCACAAAAGACCTATATAGTGATCATACAGAATATAAGAATGTGCCGCAGCAACATGCGATAGTAAGATTGCACAGAAACCTTAAGGTGGGTTGGAACACCATTTGTCTGCCTTTTGGAGTGAATAACAGATATGGTAGTATGTGGGGTGATGCTTATAAAGCCCAACAGGATTACAATGCAAGCATCATAGTGAATGGGCTTACCCATAATAGCGGGGCTACTAGTGATAATTTCACAATGGGTGTATACCGCGGCTATTGGAAAGAGGGTAAGACTTTCATGTTTCTCCATTACACCAATTTTAAAGATTATCCGCTTGATTTCTGTGAGACATTCCTTGTTAAGATGAGACCAGAAGATATTAATAATGCAAAAAAGGATGATAAGGGTGTTGCTATTTATACGTTTAGAAATGTTGATTTGAACTACCGCTGGTCTGCAAATGGAGCAAGTGGAAATGATGGGGATTGGACGTCTACAACATATACTGCTGAGCAAATGTTAGGTCAGGTAAAGGATTTTGATGGTCAAGTGAATACTGATGCGAAACCATTTGCAGGTAAGGCATCCTATGATGAATATGTGCTTAGAGGTTCTCTTGTTCAGCGCACGGGCACTGTGGGGGATTCAAAAGTTGGAATAACAACCGATGATTATTTCTTTCAGTCCAAAGACGGCAAGATGAAACTCTATCCCTATAAAGATAGTCAAAAATACGGTATCCGTGGGTTCAGTGGGTGGTTTCATAAAAATGATAAAAGTACCTCGAATGCTCATGAACTTTCTTTAAGTTTGTTTGATGATAGTTCTACCACTCCTATAGAAACAATAAAGGTAGATGACTTGAATAGAGACACTTCTGGCAAAGTTTATAGCATCAGCGGAGTGCTTATGAAAAACAATGCCGCCGATCTGAATAATCTGCCAAAGGGCATTTATGTCGTGAATGGAAAAAAATATGTAGTCAAATAAAAAAAGCAACAATGAAAAAGGAATATATAAAACCGATAATCATTAATATAAAAATATATAATGATGATGCTTTATTACAAACAGCATCGCTTTATGATTACAACAAAGTCGATCCTGATGAAAATATTGCCGGCGAAGGTGGCGAAGACGGCGAAGACGGACCGGACACCGGCTATGGTGGATTCATTTGGAATGACTAACAACTTTATTTCACGTTTTTCAAAAAAGTACAAAACATGAATACATTGAAACAAACTCTGTTTTTATTGCTCGTTCTCGTATTTTCGGGAGTGAGCAAAACTATTGCCCAATCCACTGGCGTGTATGTAGGTGGACATATCCGACGTGATCGTCCCGGTACCATCGAGAAATTACGCAATTCTGGTTTCACATACATCATTCTCTTCAATATCAACGTTGAGCCTGATGGTACACTGACTACAGATGGCGAGACGGTATGCAAAGATGGAAAGTATGTGTTTGGTAACACGCAACCCAACTATGTCTCTGACATAAAAAAACTAAAACAGGCACCAACAACCATAAGTAGAATAGAAATATGTATAGGTGGTTGGGGTAACGAGTCTTTTAGTCGCATCAAGGAACTTATTAATAGTCATGGTGTAGGAAGTGGTACCATCTTGTATAAGAATTTTAAAGCGCTTAAAAATGCCATTCCAGAGATTGATGCTGTAAACAACGATGATGAGTATTGCTACGATGTCGCAACGGCTGTTAAATTCCACCAGATGATGTATGAATTGGGGTATAAAACAACTATCGCGCCATATATGAACCGTAGTTTTTGGGAAAATCTTGTTTCTCAGTTGGGCGATAGATGTGATAGGGTACTTATACAGTGTTATGATGGCGGAGCAGGAAACAATCCATCCGACTGGCATTTAGGTAACAGAGCTGTTCATGCAGGAAGAATGAATTACCAAGAAGGTGGTGTAGATGCATGCGTAGCTCAGATGGAGTCATGGAAGAAAAATAATGGAGTGAGCGGAGGTTTTATTTGGCTTTATAACGATGAAACATGGAATCTTAATCAGTGGGCAACGAGGATGCTACGTGTGTTTGGTACAAAAAAGTGCGATGACTGTATAGCAAGTCTTTATGCAGATTCCGACTATCGTGGTTATTCAAAATCATTGGGCGAGGGTAGCTACACTCAGGCAGATCTCGCCATGTATGGCATTAGTGCTAAGGATATATCATCGTTGAAGGTCACAAAAGGCTTCAAGATTACACTCTATGAGAATGCTGATTTCACTGGTAATTCAAAGAGTTGGACAACAGACGCTTCTTTTGTTGGTGGGGATTGGAACGATAAGGCTTGTTCGGTGCGAATCGAACCAAATGGCAAGAGCGGTCTGTCGGGTAACTTCAAAATCATGAACCGCAACAGTGGTAAGTATCTTGACTTGGATA